>NZ_QSAV01000001.1:0-1806 GCF_003465495.1 Segatella copri
GTTTTGCTTGTGTCAATATGTCAAAGATCTTCTTGCCTTAATAGGCATGGTGGAGAATAACGGATTCGAACCGTTGACCCCCTGCTTGCAAAGCAGGTGCTCTAGCCAACTGAGCTAATCCCCCAAATCGAGAAGTAAAGAAGTAGTCCCAGGCAGATTTGAACTGCCGACCTCCACATTATCAGTGTGGCGCTCTAACCAACTGAGCTATAGGACTGTGTTGGTAAAGAGTAGCATCTCTGCCGAACATTCTCTATCTCTTATTTAATTAAACAGATGGTGCGTACAAGAAGAGAAGCGAACTTTAATCAGTCACTAAAACTATAAACTATTAACTATTAACTAATAGCTAAAGATAATCGTCTCTCCAGAAAGGAGGTGTTCCAGCCGCACCTTCCGGTACGGCTACCTTGTTACGACTTAGCCCCAATTACCAGTTTCGCCCTAGGCCGCTCCTTACGGTCACGGACTTTAGGCGCCCCCGGCTTTCATGGCTTGACGGGCGGTGTGTACAAGGCCCGGGAACGTATTCACCGCGCCATGGCTGATGCGCGATTACTAGCGAATCCAGCTTCGTGGGGTCGGGTTGCAGACCCCAGTCCGAACTGAGACAGGCTTTAAGGATTTGATCCATTTTGCAAGGGACCGTCTCTCTGTACCTGCCATTGTAACACGTGTGTAGCCCCGGACGTAAGGGCCGTGCTGATTTGACGTCATCCCCACCTTCCTCACACCTTACGGTGGCAGTGTCCCCAGAGTGCCCAGCTTAACCTGATGGCAACTAAGGAGAGGGGTTGCGCTCGTTATGGCACTTAAGCCGACACCTCACGGCACGAGCTGACGACAACCATGCAGCACCTTCACAGAGGCCCCGAAGGGCGTCATTGTCTCCAAATCCTTCCTCTGCAATTCAAGCCCGGGTAAGGTTCCTCGCGTATCATCGAATTAAACCACATGTTCCTCCGCTTGTGCGGGCCCCCGTCAATTCCTTTGAGTTTCACCGTTGCCGGCGTACTCCCCAGGTGGGATGCTTAATGCTTTCGCTTGGCCGCTGACCTATTCAGACCAACAGCGGGCATCCATCGTTTACCGTGCGGACTACCAGGGTATCTAATCCTGTTCGATACCCGCACTTTCGAGCTTCAGCGTCAGTTGCGCTCCAGTGAGCTGCCTTCGCAATCGGAGTTCTTCGTGATATCTAAGCATTTCACCGCTACACCACGAATTCCGCCCACTTTGTGCGTACTCAAGGAAACCAGTTCGCGCTGCAGTGCAGACGTTGAGCGTCTACATTTCACAACACGCTTAATCTCCGGCCTACGCTCCCTTTAAACCCAATAAATCCGGATAACGCCCGGACCTTCCGTATTACCGCGGCTGCTGGCACGGAATTAGCCGGTCCTTATTCATAAGGTACATGCAAAAAGCCTCACGAGACTCACTTTATTCCCTTATAAAAGCAGTTTACAACCCATAGGGCCGTCATCCTGCACGCTACTTGGCTGGTTCAGACTCTCGTCCATTGACCAATATTCCTCACTGCTGCCTCCCGTAGGAGTTTGGACCGTGTCTCAGTTCCAATGTGGGGGACCTTCCTCTCAGAACCCCTACTGATCGTCGCCTTGGTGGGCCGTTACCCCGCCAACAAGCTAATCAGACGCATCCCCATCCATCACCGATAAATCTTTAATCTCCTTCAGATGTCTTCTAGAGATATCATTGGGTATTAGTCTTACTTTCGCAAGGTTATCCCCAAGTGATGGGCAGGTTGGATACGCGTTACTCACCCGTGCGCCGGTCGACGCC
>NZ_QSAV01000001.1:1816-175786 GCF_003465495.1 Segatella copri
CGTGCGCCGGTCGACGCCCATCAAAAGCAAGCTTTCGATGTCGTTTCCCCTCGACTTGCATGTGTTAAGCCTGTAGCTAGCGTTCATCCTGAGCCAGGATCAAACTCTCCATTGTAAAATATCATTTTTACTTTGCTATACCCGAAAGTCTAGCGAAGTGTTTGTTGTCTGTACTTAGGACGAATATTCTTTTCGTTTATTGAAGCTTAGTAAACCTGACTTGTCAATTACTTGACGGTTCGTTTCTTTTTACCCAGTCAACTTTCTTATTTCTAAGAAGTTAACCGCTTCTTGTACTACTTGTCTGTTTATGAAAAATCTTTCAAAGAACTCTTTCTTTATTGCTTTGAGTAATGCTTGATTTCTCAAAAGCGAGTGCAAAAGTACTAACTATTTTTCATTCCACCAAATCTTTTCGCAAAAATGTTTCATTTTAGTCAAATATTTAACAGTTATAAACATTTAAATCTTTTTCACACCTTATTATATATATAAATAGACTAAACTTTTGGCTATTCCAATATTTCTTCGTACTTTTGCCCTATCAATCAGTTAGGTTTAACAGAAAACGGAAATTCATCATGAAAATTATTGTATCAGAAGAAATCGAATCGGTATGTCCCACCTTTGTGGGAGCATGCGTGGAAGCCAATGTGGTAAACACCCCTTATTGTCAGGAACTTTGGGATGAAATCAATGCCCTCGGTGAGAAATACAGACAGACGCTGACCACGGAATCGCTGAAAGAGATGAGTGGAATTGCCGCCACCCGAAAGGTGTACCGTGCCTGCGGCAAGGATCCATCTCGCTACCGTCCTGCATCAGAAGCCCTTATCCGCAGAATGCTGCAGGGCAAGGAACTCTACCAGAGAGATACGCTGGTGGATCTTGTGAACCTGGCGAGCATTGCATACGGCTACAGCATCGGCGGATTTGATGCAGACAAGTTTGAAGGCGATACCCTGACCCTGGGCGTAGGCAAAGCCGGCGAACCATACGAAGGCATCGGCAGAGGCATGATTAATATTGAAGGTCTGCCTGTTTACAGAGACAAGACTGGTGGTGTAGGAACTCCAACCAGCGACAACGAGCGAACCAAAATGAGTATTGACACCACCCATCTGGTGGTTCTCATCAACGGATATGACGGAGACGAACAGCACGTCCGCGAGAATGCCGAATTCATCATCGAACTTCTGAAGAAGTATTGCCAGAGTGATGGAGGCAGCTACTTCATCTACAAATAAAGAGGATGTGTCATAAGTTTATGATTCACCCTCTTCGTGTCGTTAGTAAATATAGGTTATGTTGCAGGAAGAGATAGGATAAGTTGCTGGAAGAGATAGAATAAGTTGTTGGAAGAGATAGGATAAGTTGTTGGAAGAGATAGGATATGTTGTTGAGACAGTCAGCATCTTCGGTCGCACAACAGCTGTTGTGCGCTTGCATAACAGCTGATATGCGCATGCACAACAGCTGTTGTGCATGCGGTAGTCAACTGTTATGCACCAACAATTATCCAGACTTATGACACACCCTCATTAACCAAGAAATCTCTCTTATAAATTCAAAAAGGGGACTGGCCACCGCCAGTCCCCAAGACGAGAGAGATATAAGTGTTGACTTTGTCAACAACGAGGCAAATCACTTTGCCTTATATCTTTAATATTATTCCTAGACAATATCATTAGAAACATCATCTAGGAATAATTCATGTATAGCAAAAGTATATTACTTGTTATCCTCAGCCCAACCAGTAGACTTAAAGCCTGTTACTCTGTAATGATATCCAGGCTGGTCAGAACGGGAATAGGTGAAACTGATTTCATCTGTCACAGTACCAGATACAGTAGTATAAGTATTGTGACCACACTTACCGCTAACAGTTACCTTGTCGGTAGCTGTAGCAGAGTTACCAATGAAATCATCCACATTCTCACCACCAAAAGTATAAGCACTCATATCAATAGATACCTTAGCATTGATGGCGTAAGCTGCCTTAGAGGCAGTTGAGCCTACACGAATCCATGCCTTATCCTTATCATAATCGGTAGTATTGCTGAGATAGGCATAGAGAACACCCGAAGTGGTTCCTGTACCATCAGTCTTAAAGATGAATTCAGCATCTGTTGGATTAGAAGCCCAATACTCTGCATCTGTCTTAGAAGCATCATAACCTCTCTCCACATTGATTCTATACTCACCACCAACAGGAGCAATAGGAGTATAATCGATATCGAAATCGTCTCCCTCAGAGCATGCAGTAAACAATGCTACGAAAACAAAGCTCAAAAAATATAATATTTTCTTCATGACTTTTCGTTTATTACATTAATAATCATTACTTCTCCCACCAAAGTTTCTTGGTCAGCGAGTTTCCATTCTCTTCTACATACTTGGCAGCAGCAGAGTTATACAATGTAGTAGCTGTAGGATAAAGCAATCGCATAGGATACTCACCGGCATTCATATTGCTAGCACCTGGATCAACCAAATTGCCTAACACATAACCATCAGACAATTCACGCTGCAAAGCAGTTGTTGATTTACGAACAGTAATATTAGCCTGCACCTCAGGAATACCCAAACGGTTACGGGTCATCCAGCCATCATAAGCATTCGCTCCAGCATAAGTTACCCAATACTGCATGGCGATACTATGAAGCATATCAGCCTTATCGAACTTGTAAGCACCATCAACGAATGCTGTACCATCAAATCCCCAACGGCTGAAGCCGGCAAGAACACCCTTATTATAATATTCCTCAGCCTTTTCAGCATTACCCAAACGAGCATAAGCCTCAGCAATCATCAATTCGCATTCAGCCTCGTTCATCAGATAGACAGCATCATCATAAGCCTGTTTCATACGAGAAGACTTAGAGATTGCAATACCACCCTCTGTAGTTTCATCAGTAGTTGGCTTATCTCCGCAAGGAAGGCCCTCGTAGCATTCATCCATGTGAGCAACCAGTTCCTCATCAGAAGAATAGCCGAGAGTTTTTTTGGCATTAGCAGTTACCTCATACAACTTGATGATACGAGGATCCTTCTTATCCAAAAGATACTCCAAGAAAGTATGACAAGCACGAATATTCTCAGTAGTATTCAACTGACGGATATTAAATTCATAAAGAGGATTACCCTTATTAGCGCCATCTTCCCAATTTACCCAAGCACAATCCTGCTCCAAAAGACCACCTGCACTAAGTAAAGCCTGAATATCAGATTTATGAGCGTCGAAGTCTTTGAGATACATCTTCAACTTCAAACTCTTTGCAAAGCCTGCCCAGCTATCCATACTGCCTCCCAAGAAACAGTCAGCAGTTCCTAAAGGTGAAGCTTTTTCTGCAGCTGTTGCATCATCGAGTTTGGCAATGGCAGCATCCAGCATCTCCAGAATACCCGGATATACTACGGTTTTGCTATCATCAAATGCAGCATGTGGATTGTTTTCGACATCAAGAGCACCTGTAAACGGAATATCACCATAAGTATCAGTCAATACCAAGAAATTATAGGCCTGAAGAATCTTGGCAACCATCCAATAGTTCCAAGCCTTACTTTCTTCAGCAGAAGCCAAAGCCAGCTTTAAATCTTCCAAACTGTTGGCATATGTATTCTGCCAAATCGTAGTAACAGGAGGAATAGAACCTGATGTTGTTACAGCATAATTAGACAATGTATTATACTGGTTTGTACTATTACCCTGTGTTACATACTGGCACCAAAAGTCACCAGTAATTTGCTGATAAAGACCACTGACAGCTACGATAGAACCTTCGGCAGCCGGAAGCAACTGCTTGTAGGAAGCTGTAGAAGGATAGTTTGGGTTGTAGTTGATATCCAAATAACCGGAATCGCTACAAGAAGTAACAGTGCCCATTGTCAAGAGGGCTCCCAGCAATGCTGCGCTTAAAAATTTATATCTTTTCATATAAGAAATCTCCTTTAATTAAAATACAACCTTCAAGTTAATACCATAGTTGCGAGTTGACACAGAACCCATAGTTTCACCAAACTCAGAGCTGATATCATTACCAAAGTTAGAAGACTCTGGGTCGATATAATTCTGATGCTTTGGAGTGATGAGCAACAAGTTGTGGCCAACGAGACTCAAAGACAACTTCTGCATCTTCAATGCACTTGTGATTGTCTTAGGGAAATCGTATGTCAAAGCCAACTCACGGAGTTTGAAGTAAGAACGGCTTACAACGAAATCACGACGCACCTCCGGGTTGTAGCTATAGTTACCCTGAACATAATTCATATAGTTGGAAGCAACTGGAATATTATTCTCGACATACTCTCCACCAACAATCTTTACAGAATGAGGATAAACAAAAGCATCACGCTCATTGAATACGGTCTCTGTAGAGTTACCATTGAAGTGAGTAATATAAGATGTCTCAGAATACATCAATCCACCCTTATGCCAGTCGCCCGTTGCAGCAAGACTCAAGTTCTTCCACTTCAGATGTGTGGTGAAGCCCATTACGAAATCTGGCTGAGAAGAACCGAGATAATCATAATCTGTAGTACTAGACTGCAAGAAACCATTACCATTTACGATTCTATAACCATAATATGGACTGTTTTTATCTGTTACCTTCTGTGTTGCTGGCAACTTGAAGATACCGATAGGCTCACCAACCTTCAATACGTAAGATACACCACGCATAGAAGAATACAAACCAGTACTTGTAGTACCTACAGGAATGGTATATTCATCAAGACCATCCCAAAGTTCCTTCACCTTACTCCAGTTCTTAGCGTATGTAGCACCTACACTCCACTCCCAATCCTTAGTACGGATAGGAGTAAAATTAACCATCGCCTCAATACCCTTGTTCTGAAGTTTACCTACATTACGGGTGTTAGAAGTATAACCTGTCTCAGGAGCCAAAGTAGCTGAGATAATCTGATTCTTGGTTGTACGATCATAGTAAGCCACATCGAAACTCAAACGGTTGCCAAAGAATGTACCGCTCAAACCAAGCTCATACTCAGTTGTAATCTCAGGCTTCAATGACTTATTTGGCAAACGGTTATACTCTGTCAAACCAGAAACACCGGAAATTGGCAAATATGTATAATAAGACTGGAATGGACGATAATATGAATTAGTCATATATACATCAGCATCATTACCTGTCTGACCTATAGCTGCACGAACCTTCAACAAGTCGATTTGCTTGACATTCTTCAAAGCAGGAATAGCCTGATTCAGAAGCACAGACACATTGGCACCGCCATAGAAGAAGCTGTTATCACCCATAGGAAGAGTAGAAGACCAGTCGTTACGGGCAGAAAGGTTCAGGAAAGCCCAATCCTTATAACCCAATTCAACCTGTCCCAAGAGACCCAATAATCTTCTATTCCATGAGTCAGTATCAGTAATCGAATAGGAAGATGTATTACTCAAGGAATTCCAACCTGGAATATCCAACTGCTCATTATAACCACCTACATTATCATAGTTTCTCTGGTTCAAGTTCCAACCTAAGGTTGCACCTACCGAGAAATCACCGAAAGTATGATTACCGGTCAATAAGAGGCTGGCATCAATCTGTCCACGCTGAGAACGATACTTAGAATAGTAACCCTGGTTACCTACAGTTGTACCATTACCAGTTGCCTGATAAGAACCTTCGGTATAAATAATACGTGGTTCGATGCGCTCGGTCTTATAATTGGTATAATCACCACCGAAACGGCCAATTACCTTGATATCCTTGGTAATATCGTATGACAACTCCAGCTTACCATAAATACGGTCGTCCTGATAAGTAGAATAGAAGTTATCTACCATATAATATGGGTTGGTAGCATACAATGTATAGTAGTTATCTACATTATTACGCTCAAGGTTGTAATCCTTCATATCGGTGAAACGAACATCAGAAGCACCCTGAAGCAACTCCATATACATATCACGAGAACGGCGCATATCCTTGCGAACATAGTTCAGGGACATGTCCAGATGGAATCTGTCGATATTGGCGTAACCACGGAGTGAGAAGGTATTACGATGATATGTATCACCATCATTAGGAGTAATACCATTAGAACTTACATTACCGTAAGATGCAACAATACCTACTTTCTCATCACCATAGCGGAGAGATACGTTGTTGTTCCATTCCTTACCTACCTGATAGAAGTCACGGATATTGTTCTTAACATAAGAAAAAGGCTTGGTTAAAGTCTCGCCGTTAGAAAGACCGGTGGAACCATACCAGTGCTCACGACCATCAAGGCGAGGTCCCCAAGAACCATTCTCCTCATTAGACCAGGAACCCCAACCTTGACCAAAGAGATTCTGAGTCATTGGCACACGGAGCACATCAGTAAATGTCAAAGAACCATCGTAAGTGATAGAAGCCTTCTTGTTACCCTGTGGCTTCTTTGTAGTAATCATGATAACACCATTGGCTGCACGGGAACCATAAAGAGCAGTAGCAGAAGCACCCTTCAATACAGTTACCGATTCAATATCCTCTGGGTTAATGTCGCCTGCACCACTACCAAAGTCAACAGAGTTATCACCCAAACGGTCATTGTTGATAGGCACACCATCAACAATATACAATGGGTTGTTGCTGGAAACAGAAGAAATACCACGAATTACGACTTTCTGAGAGGTACCTGTAACACCACCACCAGAAATCTGCACACCAGCCATCTTACCCTGAAGACCACTCATCAGGGAACCAGACTTAGCAACAGTCAACTCAGAAGCGTTGGCTGTACTGGCAGCATAACCCAAAGTTTTCTCTGAACGTTTCATACCCAAGGCAGTAACAACTACCTCGTCAAGATTTCTTGCATCAGAAGCCAAAATAATCTTCATCTTAGCAGATGCTTTCATTGTTTTAGTCTGCATGCCGAGGTAACTGATTTCCAAGACAGCATCCTTGCTGGCATTAGGAAGCGTAAAATTACCATCGACATCAGTCGCTGTTCCAGTCTTAGTTCCTACAATTCTTACAGATGCGCCAATCACCGGCTCACCATCTTCCTGAGAAACAACCTTACCTGTAACAGTAGTTTGAGCGAGAGCCATTCCTGTTGAAAGAACGAGCCCCCCCATGAGCATGGTCAATCTTTTTACCATAATTCTCTCTCTTAAAAATTAAACAACTTACAAATATCGGGTGCAAAGATACATACTTTTTGCTAATTAAACAATTTTTTAGCAAACAATTTGATACAAAATATAAACTTTATAGTACTTTATGTATATTTTTCGTATATTCTATTACTTTTCGCAAGTATTTTCGGTATTTATTCTCACAAAATGTAAATAATAAGAAGAAACTAGGTACAAAAGGGAGGTTTAAAAACAGAAAGGCAAACACGCCATTTATTACAATAAATAACATGTTTGCCTTTATTATTTTATTAAAATGAAACTCGCCTATCAAAAAAGGCTTCATCAGGATTACACCTTATTATATATAGGGAGTTATGAAAAAAAGTCAATAACGCCGGGAACTTAAATCACGCCAAAATGGAGGAGCGCATTCTTAACACCATCTTCATCCACATGAGTCGTAATGTAATCGGCTACCTGCTTGAGATTATCTCCCGCATTGCCCATCGCAACACCGATGCCTGCCTCCCGGACGATGGAAATATCATTGCCGCCATCGCCGAAAGCCATGGTTTCATCTATGTTCAAACCTAGATAATCAGCCATTGCATGCAAGCCCTTGCCCTTATCCGCATCGGCTGCCGTAATATCCGTAAAGGCAGGATGCCATCTGCCCGAGGTGCAGTTGCGGAGCGTAGGCATCAGGAGCGCCTCCTGCTCTACCGAACAGAAAGGAGTAACCTGCAGTACCTGCTCATCTCCCAGTTCATTCACATCGGTCAGGAAGATTTCACAATCCACCCCCAGTCCCTTGGCAAAAATTTCATAAACCTCGTCAGTATAATGATGGATAGCGAGATGATGCTCTCCTACGACGATTGCCGGATAATCATCACGGTCGGCTGCCTCGATAATCTTCTTTACATCTTCAGGAAGGATGGCGTGCTGGCTCACCACCTTATCGCCTACAAAACAGCGGGCTCCATTGGTGGTGATGTAACCGTCGATGAGATGTTCTATCTGACCGAGGTTAGTAATGAGGAGCTGCGGACGACCGGTAGAAATATACACCTCTACCCCGTTCTTCTTAGCCTGCTCCAAGGCATCTACCGTACTCTGCGGAATCTTGTGGGTTTTGAAACTCACCAGGGTGCCGTCAATATCGAAAAACAATGCTTTTATCTTCTTATCCATACCAATATCTTCTATACCTTATTATATATATAATGCAAAATCGGCTCTGTAAGTACAGAAAAACCGATGCAAAATTACGAAAAAACAGATAAATGACAAAAAATATAAAGATTTATTAGATTTTACTTGCATCAAAAGGAGAAAAAACGTATATTTGCCACATCTTTATGCCCGAGGAAACTCCGAGATAACGCATAGAGCAACTAGTAAATAAGAACGGTTATGAGTAAGAAGTCCTATCGGTTACTGGCATCCCTGTTGCTGATGCTCGTAGCGACGCTTACTTCATGCGAGAAGTTTTCGATTGACGAAACAACCGGAAAATCACATGAGGCAAACGCCAATGTAACTATCCATGTGCAGAAAATAGAAGGCATAAGTCTGCTGACAACCAAAGCTGCCGACAAGCAGATTGCCCTGGGCGATGTGTGCTCCAGACTGACACTTGCCATCTTTGATGGAGAAGACAAACTGGAGTCAATTAACCAGCAATCTACCGACAACGGTTTCGGAACAGCCTATGTAAGTCTGGACGAAGGAGAATACCGACTGGTGGTGATTGCCCATAACGGAAAGGGAAACTGCTCTATCAGCGCACCCGAAAAGGTGAAGTTTACGAGCAACAAGCTTACCGACACCTTTTATTATTACGGCAGGTTGAGCGTAACGGCAGATGGAGCCACCTCCGACATCAACCTGAAGCGAGCAGTTGGCGCCTTCAAGTTACATATTACCGACGAAACCATTCCCGAAGAAATCAGGAGCATCAAGTTCTATTATACCGGCGGCAGCAGCACCCTGGATGCAACCACCGGATTCGGCTGCGTGAACAGCCGTCAGACCGAGAATTTCAGTATGAAAGATGGCGGCAGAGACTTTACCGTCTACACCTTCCCACATGAAGAAGAGAAGAACATCAAGATGAGTATCAGCTTTCTGGATGCCGATGCAAAGGTGGTAAAGAGTTTTGAAAAAGCCGATTTGAAAATCCATCAGAACCAAACAACCTATACCGAGATTTCCATTGCTGACGGATTCGGTGGCGGAGACGACAGTACGGGTGGTGGAATAAGCATTACCGTAGACCCTACCTGGGGCGAGACAGAACGGGTGAATTTCTAAGAAACAGACGATTAAGGGATTACGGAAAACCAGAAGGTATGTTCTATTTTTCCATAATGCAATATAATTTTTGATTCTTAAAGATTTGATAAACAAAATTTCTTTGTCATTTAAGAATAATTCCATAATTTTGCATCCAATATTATATAATATTATAAACAAAGGATGAAAAAATATATAACTCTTATCATGCTGATGGGAGCATTGATTCCTGCTGGGGCTCAGGCACAAACGCTGAGCCTTGACAGTTGCCGTGCCATGGCGCTGCGCAACAACAAGCAGCTCAATGCCTCGAAGCTCAAGAAAGACGTGGCGTACAACATGAAGAAATCGGCACGTACCAAATATCTTCCTAAAGTAGATGCTTTAGGCGGTTACGAATGGTTCAGCAGGGAGATTTCGCTGCTGAACGACGGTCAGAAATCAACATTCAGCAATATCGGCTCTACCGTTACCGGAGGAATATCGGGAGGAGCCAGCAATCTGATGAGCCAACTTGTAAGTCAGGGAATGATTACCCCGGAGATAGCGCAGCAGATAGGCGGACTGCTGAATGAGAAACTGGGACCCCTGCAGCAGCAAGGCAATGCGCTGGGAGAGAAACTGGTAGATGCTTTCCGCACCGACACCCGCAATATCTGGGCTGGAAGCGTGATGGTTCGCCAACCTATCTATATGGGTGGAGCCATCATTGCAGCCAACAAGATTGCCGACATCGGAGAGCAGATTGCAGAGAATGATCTCGACCAGCAGACCCAGAGCACGCTCTACAGCATTGACCAGGCTTACTGGCTCGCCGTTTCGCTGAAGCAGAAGCAGAAACTCGCCATCAGTTACCGCGACCTCGTAAAGAAACTGAACGAGGATGTTCATAAGATGATTCAGCAGGGAGTAGCCACCAAGGCAGACGGACTGAAGGTAGACGTGAAAGTGAACGAGGCTGAGATGCAGATTACCCAAGCAGAAGACGGACTCGCCCTGTCGAAGATGCTGCTCTGCCAGCTCTGCGGCATTCCGATGAACCAGGAAATCACACTTGCCGATGAAGATAAGGAATCCCTGGCTTTATCAGGAACTCCTGTTGACACCGAGCAGCAGAAAGTGGCAGCACAGGATTCGGCGCTGAACACCCGGCCGGAACTCCGCATGCTGCAGAATGCGCTCGACATCTCTAAAGAAGCTACCAAAATGGTTCGCGCCATCAATCTGCCTCACGTCATGCTGACAGGCGGCTACATGATTTCGAACCCGAACGTATTCAATGGTTTCCAGAAGAAGTTTACCGGAGTCTGGAACGTAGGCGTGATGGTTCATGTTCCGGTATGGAACTGGTTCGACGGCGCCTACAAGGTGAGAGCCGCCAAGGCTGCCAGCAATATCGCCCAAATGAACCTGGATGATACGAGAGAGAAGATTCATCTGCAGATTACTCAAAGCCAGTTTAAGGTAAAGGAAGCCCAGAAGAAGCTCAACATGGCAATGAAGAACATCGCCAGTGCAGATGAGAACCTGAGATGCGCCAACATCGGTTTCAAGGAAGGCGTGATGGAGGTTACCGACGTGATGGCTGCACAGACTGCCTGGCAGAAAGCACAGAGCCAGAAGATTGATGCAGAAATCGACGTGAAGCTGACTCAGGTTGGGCTGAACAAGGCGCTCGGTATCCTGCAGTAATAATAATAACAAATTTAAATTCAGATTAAGCAAAATGTCTAAGAAATCACAGCATAACAACATATTGCTCGCTGTAATCGGTTTTACAGCAGTAGTCATTCTCGTAGGCGTCATCGGTTTCTTCACCCTGGAACAGAAGGATGACACCATTCAGGGCGAGGTAGAAGTATCAGAATACAGAGTGTCCTGCAAACTGCCGGGACGCGTAGTAGAACTCCGCGTTCAGGAAGGCGATTACGTTCATGTGGGCGATACGCTCGCCATCCTCGAAGTGCCGGAAATGAAATCGCAGGAACAGATGCTCCAGGCTACCAACGCTGCAGCCGAGGCGATGAAGGACCTGACGGATGCAGGTGCACGCAAGGAGCAGATTCAGGGCGCTTACCAGTTGGTTCAGCAGGCTGAAGCTGCCGCAACCATCGCCAAGAAGACCTACGACCGCATGCAGAACCTCTTCAACGAGGGTGTAATCAGCGGTCAGAAACGCGATGAGGCTTACGCAGCCTACAAGGCTACAGAGGCTCAGGTGGCTGCTGCCAGAAGTCAGTACGATATGGCGAAGAATGGCGCCCGCGAACAGGAGAAGCGCATGGCTGCCAACAACACCCAGGCTTCGAAGAGCGCTGTGGATGTAGTGAAGAATCTTCTGAAAGAGACCGTTCAGATTGCCCAGTGCGAGGGCGAGGTTAGCAATGTCTATCCTAAGGTAGGCGAGCTGGTAGGCCTCGGCTCTCCTATCATGAGCATCTCTATCATGAGCGATATGTGGGGAACCTTCAATGTTCGCGAAGACCATCTCAAGGGGCTGAACAAGGGCGATGAGTTCACCGCTTACGTTCCTGCCTTCAACAAGGACATCAAGATGAAGGTTTACTACCTGAAAGACCAGGGCTCTTACGCTACCTGGAAGGCAACCAAGGATAATGGCGACTACGACCGCAAGACATTCGAGGTGAAGGCCCGTCCTATCACAAAGATTGAGGGATTGCGCCCGGGAATGTCACTCATCATTAAATAACATCTATGTTTAAGAAATTATATCATATAGCCCTCAGAGAATGCGGCATCATGTGGAAGAACCCCATTTATCTCTTCTGCATGGTCATCTTCCCCATCGTGGTGGTAATTTTCTTCACCACGCTGATGAAGGGAGGAGTGCCTACCGACATGCCTGTGGGCATAGTAGATCAGGACAACTCCGCCACATCGCGCCAGCTGGTACATAAGCTCGATGCCTTCCAGACCACCAAGGTAGTGGCTCATTACGAGAACATGGCAGAGGCAAGACATGCTATCCAGAAGAACGAAATCTACGCCTTCCTGCTGATTCCTGACGGAACAGAGGCAGGCCTGATGGCCCAGAAGCAGCCTAAGATTTCATTCTATTACAGCAGCGTATCGCTGGCAGCCGGCTCCCTGCTCTTCCGCGATCTGAAAACCATCTCTACCCTGGGAGGTGCGGCGGCAGGAATGGCGAAACTTTCGGCGCTGGGAAAGACGAACGATGAAATCATGACCTTCCTACAGCCTATCGCCGTAGATCTGCACATGATAGGCAACCCATACGCCAACTACAACTATTATCTTTCGAGCGTAATGGTGCCGGGACTCATCATGCTGTTCATCTTCCTGATTACACCTTATTCTATAGGTACGGAACTGAAGTTCAACCGAGCAAGAGACTGGATGCGGATGGCAGGCAACAATCCTTATCTCGCCATTGCGGGTAAGATGCTGCCACAGACACTCATCTTCCTGAGTATCTTCCTGCTATTCGAATTCTACATCTATTATGTATTGCAGTTTCCACATCCGGGCGGCGCGCTTCCTATCATCCTGTTAGGCATTCTGAGCGTACTCTCCTGCCAGTGTTTCGGCATCTTTGCCTTCGGACTGATGCCTTCGCTCCGTATGTCGATGAGTATCTGTTCGTTGTGGGGCGTGGTGAGTTTCTCCATCTGCGGAGCCACCTATCCGCTCTTCTCGATGGATTCTCCGATCCAGTCTATCGGCCAGCTTTTCCCGATGCGCCACTATTACATGATTTACCAGATGAACATCTTCAATGGTTTCCCTATGAGCGATGCTGTGCTCCACTGGGGCGCAATGGTGCTGTTCTGCGCCCTGCCGATGCTCACTGTCTGGAACATCAAGAAGGCAATGCTGGTATATAAATACTTACCGTAATGAAGAAAAGTAGTTTATTATATAAGATTATCAATGGCATCTGGGACATGTGCTACATCTGGAAGACGGAAATGCGCAATGTTTTCCGCGATGAGGGTGTGCTCATTTTCTGCATTCTGGTGCCGCTGGGTTATCCGCTGCTCTACTCTTGGATCTACAACAACGAGGTGGTGAGAGAAGTGGATACGGCGATTGTGGACCTGAGCCACAGTCACAGTTCACGCGAGTTTATCCGCGATTATGATGCTTCACCAGACGCCAAGGCTACCTATTACTGCAACAGTCTGGACGAGGCGAAGGAACTGGTGCGCAGGCAGGCAGTTCACGGAATCCTTTACTTCCCTGCCGACTTCGATACGAAGCTGAACCGGGGCGAACAGGCGCATGTGGGAGTTTACTGCGATATGAGTCTGATGCTGACCTATAAAGCGATTTATCAGACCTCGCAGGCCGTAGCCAGCCACATCAACTCGAGCATCCAGATAACACAGGCTGGAGGATTTACAGATAGAGACGATGAGATTACCACCGAGCCGCTCGCCTTTGATGAGGTTCCGATATTCAACACGACAGGAGGTTACGGAAATGCCATTCTGCCGGCTGTGCTGGTTCTTATCCTGCAGCAGACGATGCTGCTGGGCATAGGAATGGCAGCGGGAACATCAAGAGAACTCAACAGAAACCGCGAACTCATACCGGTAAGCGAGCATTATGGCGGTATTTTCCGCATTGTTTTCGGCAAGGCATTGGTTTATTTCATGGTTTATGCCGTGATGGGAATGTATCTTACGCTGGTAGTTCCCAAGCTGTTCAGTTTTGTAAGTATGGTAACGTGGACCACCATTCTCGGTTTCCTCCTTCCTTACATTCTTTCGTGCGTTTTCTTCGGTCTGATGCTGTCGTGTCTGGTAAAATATCGTGAAAATGTGATGCTTCTGGTGGTATTTACCTCCGTTCCGTTGCTTTTTATGACGGGAGTTTCATGGCCATTGAGCAATATTCCGGGCTTTTGGCAAGGATTTTCGTGGGTTTTCCCATCCACTTTCGGCATCCGCGGGTTCCTCAGAATCAGCAGTATGGGTGCTTCACTTTCAGATATTCTGCCGGAATTCAGAGCACTCTGGATACAAACAGGTGTCTATTTTCTGGCTACCTGCCTGGTTTTCAGGCAGCAACTGAGATCGGCAAGACTCAAGGCAGACCTTACTGCCGAAGTAGCAGAAGAAGAGGAGGAGGCGGAAGAAATCGTGGAGAATAGATAATGTACAATGCATAATTTCGGGGGTGACCATGCAAAAAACAGCTGTTAACTGTTAACCTGTTAACTCCTCTGATAAAAAAAAGCTAGGACTGCTTGAGGGCAATCCTAGCTTTTTATTTTATACCCTTATCAAATAGGATATTTACTACTTGTGTGTACTAACAATCTTGGTTGGAGCCTTCTCGGCATTTCTGCGGTTCACCACCGTTACTACGCTTTGGGCAAGGCTGAGGAATGCCTGACCGGTAATGGAATCAACCTTGGTAGCAGCAGGCGCACCATCATCACCACCCTCGCAGATGCTCTGAACGATAGGAATCTGGGCGAGCAGAGGCACATTCATTTCCTTGGCGAGGTTCTTGCACCCCTCCTTACCAAAGATATAATACTTGTTCTCAGGCAGCTCGGCAGGCGTAAAGTAAGCCATATTCTCGATTAGTCCGAGGATAGGCACATTCACCTTATCATTCTGATACATGTCAATACCCTTTCTCGCATCGGCAAGCGCCACCTGCTGAGGCGTACTTACGATAACTGCACCCGTAATGGAAAGCGTCTGGAGCAGCGTAAGATGAATATCGCTTGTGCCAGGAGGCGTATCGAGAATAAAGTAATCCAACTCACCCCAGTCAGCATCAGCAATCAGCTGCTTCAGGGCAGAACAAGCCATTCCGCCGCGCCACAGAGTAGCAGTAGTAGGACTTACGAAGAAACCGATACTCAGGAGCTTCACGCCATATTTCTCGACAGGTTCGATGAGGTCTCTGCCGTCCTTGTGAACAGAATAAGGACGCTCCTCCTCCACACCGAACATCTTAGGCATGGAAGGACCGAAGATATCAGTATCGAGCAAACCCACCTTGTAGCCCAACTTAGCCAAGGCGATAGCGAGATTGGCAGAAACGGTGCTCTTGCCTACTCCACCCTTACCAGAGCTTACAGCAATGACGTTCTTCACCTGTGGCAGCATCTTGCCCACCTCAGGACGAGGAGCCGACTTGAACTCAGTAACGATTTCCACCTCTACATCTTTCGAAATATGATAATGGATGGCAGCCTCGGCCGCCTTCACCGTACTCTTGAGGAAAGGATCCGTATCACGAGGAAAGAGAAGAACCACCTTCACCTTCATACCATTGATGCTAGGCGTATCTGCCAGCATCTCGCTCTCTATGAGGTTCTTCTTGGTGCCTGGATAAATCACCGTAGCAAGCGCCTCTTCAATCAATTTTGGATATAATGTCATCATTTCTTTTTATTTATTTGGTGCAAAAGTAACAATAAATAATGTAATAAGCAAATAAAAACTAAATAATTTCAGATATTAAACACTTTTATGTATCTTTGCAAAATGCAGAAATGTGTAGTTTCAGCAAAAGCGAATCTACAACCGAACAGACAAAAACATAAGAAAAATGAAATATAAAAAGATTATATTAGGCGTTGCCTTGGCTCTGGCCTGCTTCTCTAGCCTGAATGCCAACGCGCTGACCGAAACCAAAGTGAAGAAGACGGAAACTCAGGCCGCAGCACCCAACGTTTATTGGACCGACGGCTACGGCAGAGTATCTTATACCACCAACTCTATCATTTCGCCGGTAGTAAAAATTGCCCTCAAGGAGTTTGCGGGCGATATGAAAGCCGTAACAGGATTCGATGCGAAAGAAAAATCAGGTGCTCCGATACAGATTTACCAGCTCGACCAGCTCACCAACAAGGAGTTTTCGGCAGTAGAAAAACTCGGTGCGCCGCTGCATCTTATTATCACCGCAAAGGATGCTTTCTACATCGGTACGAGGAAAGGGAAACTCATCGTTATCGGAAGCAACGCCCGCGGAACGGCTTACGCCATCATGAAACTCTCTGAGCTGGCTGGCGTTTCGCCTCTGGCGGCATGGAACGACCTGCAGCCGGCGCAGCGCAAGAGCCTCTATACACCCGTAGACCAGCAGTGGATTGAGGTTCCGAGAATAGAATTCAGAGGACTTGCCCTGAACAACAGCCAGTGGATGAAACCGCAGAACTACAGCCGCATCGCCCGTCTGATGCTGCGCCTGAGAGCCAATACGCTGTGGCAGGTAGACGGCAGGCACGAGGCTGCTTACAACAAGGCTGTGGTAGACAGTTTCGACATCTGCGTGGCGGAAAACTACAAGGTGACGGAGTTTGTGGGCAAGAAGCACAAGAAGAAACACCGCAAAACCATCGAGAATGTGAAGCTGGTATGCTCGGATGCACAGATGGAGATGAGCAACCTCTCGCCGGGCCTGCTGCTCGAAATGCTCAACAGCAAGGATTATCTGGAGAGCAAGAATGCCCAGCACGGAAAATCGCACCGCTCTGCCGCTCACAACGACGAAGACTGTGCCTGGATAGCCAACATTACCAATCCGAAGCAGTCAACCTTCCAGCTAGCCATGATGATGAACCTGGCGTGGAATAAAAATGCCCTGAAAGCGGGTTGCAAGACGTATATCCAGAACACTCTCAACGCCTTCTTTGGCGCCATTACGGGCAAGAAAATCATGCCTCTGATGGAAGAATATTACCGTCTTACCAGCATCCGCCATTCCGCTTATATGGCGATGCCTTACGGCGATACTGAGTTTCATTCAGGCGAATTCGGCAACGAACTGGAGCGTTTCCTCTACCGATACGACCTGTTGAAGGCGAAGACTGAATCCATCGAACGCATGCTGCCTCAGAACCAGAAAGACGGTTTCTTCGAGGTTGTGAAATATCCGATATTCCTGGCTGCCTTAGTAGCCGAAAAGGAGCTGGAGGCACAGGAAGCAAGACACATCGCCCGTCCGGGACTGTTTAATAAAGACGATGAGGCGAAGGCTGCAGCGGCTGTGAGCATCGATGCTTACAACAAACTGAAGCAGCTCAATGCCTACTACAGTCGCATCAGAAACGGCAAATGGAAGGATTTCATCCTTACCAACGGTGCAGAGATGCAGGCTCCGCAGATTCCGGGCACACTCCCAGCTGCCGATATCAAGCGGCTGAAAGCTGATGCCTTCGACCGCAGCAACGATCTCAAGCCGCTCTCTGTAGTTACCGGCGACATCATTGCCAAGAATGCCTACGAATGGAGCAAGGCTACTGAATCACCGCTTGCCCAGGCTGCCGTTAGAGGAGCCGAGAAGATTACCGTCCGTCCGCTGTTAGGTCACAGCGGCAAGGCTGTGAAATTGCCGAAGGGAGCCAGTCTGAGCTATGATTTCTACTGCGACAAGAGCGGTGATGCGCGTTTTACCATCGCCGCAATTCCTTGCTTCCTAAACGCTGTAAAGGATATGAGGGTGAGTGTGAGCATAGACCGTGGCGAACCGGTAATCTGCCAGTTGAAGGAGGTTTACAACTCAAAGAACTGGCAGTTTGACCTGTGGCGCGGACAGACGCTGAAGAGCTTCTACGTTACGCTGCCTGGCGGCAGTCACAACGTAACCATCAAGGCTTTAGACGATAATGTGATGATTGACCAGTGGGTTCTGGATTACAATGTAGACAGAGAATATTACGTATTCCCAGTTGCAAAATAAGAGGCTTTTATGATGCTGAAATGTGTTAAGAATCCTAACTCATAGCTTCTTCCCCCGCATCTCTATGACTTATGCCCCGCAAAGCACAGAGACGGGGAAAAAAGAGCGAGGGGTTAACAGGTTAACAGTTAACACCCCAAAAATGCATGGTTCCCCCCACACACATATAAAAATAAGTATATATATATTATATTATAATAAGGTACGCGCGAGGGGAGTATCGAAAAAACAGCTGTTAACAGTTAACTCTGTTACCCCCCAGGCATAAAAAGACATAAAAAAAAGCACTCCTAGGAGCGTGAACTCCTCAAAGTGCCTTGATCATAATTATATTTCTAATATTGGTTTTTACGCAATAAAGAAGTCATTGATTACTCAATAACTACGGTTGTCCAACCATGCTTGTCCTCAATAGTACCATACTGGATTCCGCGAAGCGTATCATACAGGTGCTTAGAGACAGGACCTGGCTTCTCACCGAAGTTGTAGCGCTTGCCTGTATCCAAGTCATCAATGTAGCTGATAGGACTGATTACGGCAGCAGTACCGCAAGCACCAGCCTCCTCGAAAGTATCCAGCTCATCCTCAGGAATCTGACGGCGCTCCACCTTCATACCGAGGTCCTCAGCCAACTGCATCAGACTCTTGTTGGTGATAGAAGGGAGGATAGATGTACTCTTAGGAGTAACGTATGTATTATTCTTGATTCCGAAGAAGTTGGCAGCACCACACTCATCCATGTATTTCTTCTCCTTAGCGTCGAGATAGAACTCGCATGCATAACCCTTCTCGTGAGCGATATTGTTGGCTCTGAGAGAAGCAGCATAGTTGCCACCAACCTTATAGATACCTGTTCCGAGAGGAGCAGAGCGGTCGAAATCGCGGATGATGACGTATGGGTTGGTAGAGAATCCACCCTTGAAGTATGGACCTACTGGAGTTACGAAGATAAGGAAGCAATACTCCTTAGAAGGATGGACACCCACCTGAGCACTTGTACCGATGAGCAGCGGACGGATATAGAGCGTAGCACCACTCTCGTAGGTAGGAATCCACTCCTGGTTGAGGCGAACCACCTTCTTCACCATTTCCTCGAACATTTCTGTAGGCACCTCTGGCATCAGAATGCCGCGACATGTGCTCTGCAAGCGCTTAGCGTTCTCGTCCATACGGAACACGCGCACCTTACCGTCTGGGCAACGATAAGCCTTCAAGCCCTCGAATGCCTCCTGACCATAGTGCAGACAGGTTGCAGCCATGTGCAATTTCAAATACTCATCAGAGCAAACTTCTATTTCGCCCCATTTGCCGTCGCGATAGTAACAGCGAACATTGTAGTCAGTCTGGCGATAGCCAAATGACAAATTAGACCAATCTAAGTCTTTCATAACATCTATATTTTTAATGTTCTACTAATATTTTAGATGCAAAAATACAAAATAATCTACTAATCTGCAACTCTTTTATAATATTTTTAATGAAAACGTTATCTTTTTATTCATTTCTGCCATTTTGGGGCATCATTTTACCATTTTAGGGGGTTCTTTTATTCTAATTGAGAGATTGTATTTCTGAAAATGAAAAAGCTGCACCCATTCTTCGCGAACAGGATGCAGCTTACCAACTAACATTAACTTTAAATCAACTATTCTTTAAACCTATCATTTTATATTGCTATATAACCAATAGGGGAAGCGAGGTTAACGGGTGTATTCCTCAGGAATCTGAGGCATCGCTCCATTCTGGGTACAAACGTAGGCACTTACCTTTACGGCAAGTTCGTGAGCCTCCTGAATGCTCTTGCCCTTCAGAATGCTGGCACAGAATGTGCCGGTAAAGCTGTCGCCTGCACCTACTGTATCAGCCACCTCAACCTTTGGAGTCTCCTGGAATGACTTCACACCCGGAGCAAAGACATAGCTGCCATTTACACCGCAGGTCAGCACGAGCATATCGAGATTATACTTGCCGAGAATCAGCCAGCACTTGTTCTCGATATCCAAACCTGGATAACCGAAGAGACGGCCGATGGTAATCAACTCCTCATCGTTGATTTTCAACACATTGCAGCGCTTCAAGCTCTCGGTAATCACCTCTGGAGTATAGAAGTTCTGACGAAGGTTGATGTCGAAGATCTTCAGACAATCCTCTGGAGTATGATCGAGGAACGTATAAATGGTCTTACGGCTAACCTCACTGCGCTGTGCCAGAGAACCCCAGCATACAGCTCCAGCATTGACAGCAATCTCCCTAATATCACTGGTGAACGGGATATTATCCCAAGCTACACCCTGCTTGATATCGTAAGTAGGAACGCCCTCCTTGTCGAGCTGCACCTGAACTGTACCGGTAGGATAATCTACCTCAGGCATTACATACTTCAACTTCTTCTCATCGAGAATGCGAAGGGCTGTTTCGCCCAAGGCATCCTTGCCCACAGCACTGACAGCTACAGAATGCAAACCATGCTGACCTGCGTGGTAAGCAAAGTTGGCAGGAGCACCGCCGAGTTGAGAACCACTAGGGAGAACGTCAAAGAGGATTTCGCCCAAACCTACACAATATTTTGTATTTAAATTCTTTGTTTCCATAATTACACCTTATTATATACGATATAAACGATTGCGGATGATTTATATTATAACTTGCGGATATAAGTGAAGAGATAAGCGACTCCCACAGCCATGACAGCCACAGCACCAGCCTGACCGATAGCATCACTGGCAAAGCCCATAATCAAAGGGAAGACGGTACCACCGAAGAGTCCCATAATCATCAGTCCACTCACCTCGTTCTTCTTATCAGGCATAGCTAGAAGTGCCTGAGAGAAAATCATGGAGAACACGTTAGAGTTGCCATATCCCACCAGGGCGATGGCGATATAAAGCATCATCTTGCTCTCGCCTACCCACATGCCTATCATACTTAGAGCCATCATCACTACGCTGATAACGAAGAAAGTGCGGGTCTTCATCATGCGGAGGAAAACAGTACCGGTGAAACATCCGATGGTACGGAAGATGAAGTAGAGCGATGTAGCGAAGGCAGCCTCGTTCAGCGTCCATCCCAGACGCTCCATCAAAATTTTAGGAGCTGTGGTATTGGTACCCACATCGATGCCTACATGGCACATGATACCGATGAAGGAAAGCAGCACGATAGGTTTGCCGAGCAACTTGAAGCACTCGCCAAAGCCGGAAGCCTTACCCTCGTTCTTCTCCTCCTCGATAGGTGTACCAGCCAGGAAGAAGGTAGCTGCGATTCCGATAACCATATAGATTGGGAAGAGAATTCTCCAGCCTAAACCAAAGGTAGGAATACTTGCCATGGCGCCCCACATAGCGATGTATGGAGCCAGGAAGGAAGCTATCGCCTTGACAAACTGACCGAAGGTCAATGTGGATGCCAGGTTCTGACCTGATGTCACCACCGAAACCAGAGGGTTCAGGGATGTCTGCATCAAGGCATTTCCGATGCCGAGCAATGAGAACGACACGAGCATCAGCTCAAAGTTTTCGCCAAAGATGGGCAAAAGGAGTGAGATAACGGTAACGAGCAAAGACAGGAGTACTGTCTTCTTTCTACCTATCTTATTCATCAGGATTCCCGTAGGAACCGAGAAGATGAGAAACCAGAAGAATACCAGCGATGGGAACAGATTGGCTGTTGCATCATTGAGGTTGAGATCTTCCTTTACGTAGTTGGAGGCAATACCTACCAAATCTACAAATCCCATGGCGAAGAAACAGAGCATCACCGGGATGATTGATAACTTTGATGATTTATTCATAATTGTTAGCGTTATTGTTTCTATTTTGCTGGTGCAAAGGTAGCGATAAACGATACAATATATCATAAAATATCGTTCATCGGCTACCATTTATGTTGCATTGTTACATCAGTAACACTCTTAGAAACAATAGTGTTATAGATTCAGTTCTTAACAGATGAGGTTACTTGATGTCGTAAACCTGATACTTACCCTTTCCCTTTACAGTAACCTTGTTGTAAGGCTTGCTTGGGAACACGAGATTGGTCATGGACATCTTGCCATCAGCATCCAGTGCCTCGATGCTGCTCTTGTCAATGAAGATGCGCAGCTGGCTGATCTTGCCATAGGTTGGAGCCTTGGTGACTGCAGCGAAGTCCTTGCTGAAATCTACCTTACCGCTCTTGGTTCTATCCATTGAGAAGGTTTCTGCCTTGGCATCGTAGTTCATCACTACCTTCTCGCCCTTGTCGTTGCTCAAAGTGATAGTAGCATTTCCCTTCAGATTCACTACCATCTCGCAAGATTCTGTGAGTTTCTTGCCAGCCTTCTTGCTTCTTGCCGCAGTCATCTCTGGAGATGGAACCACGCTGCAATAAGTTTCACCCTTATACTCGAAGAGACCTAAATCGCGAGGAATAGAGTTGCCTGAACGGTACTGCTGGGTAGGAACCTGATTAGCATACTGCCAGTTGCTCATCCAGGCGATAGCCACACGGCGACCTTCTGGTGCGTTATCAAAAGTAACTGTAGCATAATGATCCTTTCCGTAATCCATCCACTTGGTTACCTCAGGCTTGCTCTCGCAAGTAAACTTATAACCATCGAAATCGCCTACGAAATACTGGGTTGCTGAACCACCGGATGGACCACCAGGATTGATGTTGCAGATGAGCATCCACTTCTCCTTATCGGTGCCACGAACCTTCAGCTTCATCAGGTCTGGGCATTCCCAAACACCGCCGTGGTTACCATACTTCTCACCAAAAGAGCTTTCGTATTTCCAGTCCTTCAAGTTATCTGAAGAATAGATTTCCATGTGCTGACCGGCAGCCAGAATCATATTCCACTTCTTGATGTCCTCGTTCCAGAACATGTGTGGGTCACGGAAGTCTGGCACAGTACTGGTGATAATAGGATTTCCTTCATATTTTGTAAAGGTCTTGCCGTTATCTGTACTGTAAGCCATGCTTTGGGTCTGGTTTTCTGCAGCAGAAGTATAAAGTGCAACCACAGCATCCTTTCCGAAACCCGAGGTATTGTTCTTGTCAACCACGGCAGAACCGCTGAAGATGGTACCTACAGCATCTGGCTGGATAGGAGTACCCTGGAACTTCCAGTGAACCAGGTCGGTGGAAGTAGAATGTCCCCAGGTCATATTCTCCCACTGTGATCCGTAAGGATTATACTGGAAATAGAGATTCCATACACCATCCTTATAGAACATACCGTTAGGGTCGTTCATCCATCCGTAAGCAGGAGTGTGATGGAAATCCGGACGATACTGTTCGCGATTCTTCATATCGAAAGCATCAGAGAACTTCATCTCCTTCCAGCAAGTGAGGGCATTCAGTCCTTCCTTGCTATAATCACCATTAACATGGATATCGAGAGCCAGGCCTTTCAAGCCAGCAAACTCATCCATATAGAGAGGTACGAAATAATCTACGTGGTCTTTAGCCAACTTCACATTGAAGGCTTTCACCTGCTTGTTGTCAGCAATCACCTTGATATTTGCCATCTCAGCATCCTCCTGTACAGGAAGCAAGAGACACTTCTGGTTCTGACTCTCCTGGCTGATGCGATATAGACAGTGATTATTGCTCAAGAAGGAAGTCTGCTGGGCATAACTGGCGGTGAAACCGCAAAGAGCGACAAGCGCTGAAACAAAAATCTTTTTCATTGTCAATTTATTAATTGAGTACATTTAAAAAACATCTAATTATTTAAAAATGCCGGTAAGCCATTACTCGTATCCCTTGTTCTGCTTATAAAGACCAGGAATGTAATACAGCTGGTTATATGGAACCGGATAGAACTCGTTCTTGCCCGGTGTGAACTTGGCATCCTTCAGGTATTGAGCGTATGTTTGCTCTCCATACTTATCGTTCTGCTCTGATGCAAAATACTTGTTCAATGTCTCAGAAGCAATGCCCCAGCGGCGCAGGTCGAAGAAACGGCCGTTCTCCATCGCCATCTCCAGGCGACGTTCCCAGCGCAGGCACTTTCTTGCGGTCTCCTTATCCTGGAAATAAGACTCCGGATAAAGGGCAATATCACACTGAGCCTTGGCATAATCGATATGCTTATCCACAGAATTCTTGGCTCTCTGACGGATATCGTTGATGATGGTACGAGCCTCAGCCAGACGGCCCAACTCTATCAAAGCCTCAGCACGCATCAACATGATGTCGCTATAACGGAGCACATAGTCGTTCATGGCAAACGCCTGCCAAGAGCCATTGAAAGTTTCACCCTTAGAACGCTGTGGAACTTCCTTCAGAGAGGTATAGTAACCGTAAACGTTTGGCGTACGAGAGTTGGCTGTAGTCATCGTGTATTCTGACTCATATTTATATGGGAAGGTAGGCATTCCTACTGTATGGAACAAACGTGGATCCCACTTCTGACTATTAGGCTTACCGTTTACAGGATAATCACAAGTCTTGTTGTAGTCATCAAACTCAGGAAGTCCGTTCTTGGTCTTGAAGGCATTCACCAGGTCCTGTGAAGGCTTGTGGAAATCCCATCCGCAAGACCACATACCCCAACAGCCATTCAGCACGTTAGACCAGTTGCCACGTCCGAAGGTGGTATGGTCCTCGCTATAGTCGGAAGCCTGGACAGCAAAAACTGACTCCTTGCTGTTCTTATTGTCAGGCAGGAAGATGTCGCCGAAGTCTGCCATGTAACCATAGTCTGAATTCTTCACAACATCGGTGTAATCTACTACCTTCTGCATATACTCCTCATTAATATGGTCAACGCCATTGGTTGCCTCATAACCATCACCCCAGGCAATGGTAAGATAACATTTGGCCAGATAACCTGCGGCAGCAATCTTGTTGACACGACCGCCATCCTTCTGCTTAGCAGGAAGTACATCGTATGCAGTCTGGAAGTCGGCAATCACCTTTTGCCACAATTCCTCGTAAGTAAACTGAGTGTTTGATGTGCTCTCTGTTGTTTTATCCTCATAAACCTTCTCGTCTATCCAAGGAATCTGACGATACATGCTAAGTAACTTGAAATAGAAATGAGCACGGAGGAAGCGAACCTCAGCCTCACGCTGCTTGGTTACCTCAGCACCCAGTGTGCTCTCACCATTCTGTTGCAAAGAAACCAAGGCACGGTTGCAACGGGAAACGGCACAATAGAGACGATACCATAACTCGTCGAGTTCGCCCTTAGTAGAGGTTAAGGTACTCCAAATCTCCACATCGTGATAACCGGTGTCACCGGTACCACCGCCACCCTTCAAGCAATCGTCTGAAGAAAGGTCACCATATGGCCAAAGGTTGAATGGGTAAGAATACCAACAGTTGCCCAACATCGCATAGGCACTGTTTACCATCTTGTCTGGCTCGCTGAATGCCTTGTCTTCATCAACCACAGCTGTTGGGGTGTAATCCAGGAAATCATCACAACTGGTGAATGTTCCTATCAGTGCTGCTGCAAGCACCATTGTATATAACTTTTTCATCTTAGAATTCTCTTTAAAAAATATGAAACATTTTAGAAACCTACCTGAAGTCCGAATGATACGGATGTTGAAAGTGGATAGTTCCAGTTTGGATTCTCTGGGTCTGAACAGGTCAGGCTGTTGCTCTTGATGGTCAAAAGATTCTGACCTGAGAGATAGACACGGGCACTGGTCATCTTCAACTTAGAGAGGATGCTGCTTGGGATAGTGTAACCCACCTGCAAGGTGCGCAACTTCAAGTAAGAACCATTCTCAACGAAGTAAGTAGAAGCACGCCCCTCATCGGCTGTATTCATGGTGCTCAAGCGTGGGATGGAAGAACCAGTGTTGTTGGTATTCCAGGCATCGAGCAAACGGGTACCCTTGTTAGAACCACTATCAGTAATAGCCCAGAAGTCGGTCTGGAACTTTTGGTTGTTATACACATCCTGGTCATAGACACCCTGCCAGAACATACTGAAATCAAAGCCCTTGTAGTTGAGAGCAATATTCAAACCATAAGAGAAGGCTGGCACAGGGTCGAAAATCCAAGTCTGGTCATCTGAAGTAATTCCATTTTTACCATCTAAGTCCTTGTATTTCAATCCACCGACACGTGCGTTTGGCTGTCCAGACTTATCTACTTCTTCCTGATTCTGGAAAATTCCATCGGCTACATAACCTACGATAGAACCATAAGACTTGCCACTCTGCACCAGGTTTTCCTTAGATGTGTGAGCATAAGCACCTGTTGTTGTTGCTGGCAAATAAGTAACCTTGTTGCGGAAGAAATCCAGATTGCCGTTCACGTCGATGCCAAGTCCATTAGCCAAGGTCTTGCGATAACCCACGGTGAACTCCATACCCCAGTTGCGGAGCGAAGGACCATTCTGCCATGAATTTCCACCTTCACCAGTTGCACCCAGATAAGCAGGATTAATCAACATATCCTTCACATTCTTAATATAGGCATCCACTGTACCATAGAGGGTGTTGCCAAACAGGGTGTAATCCAAACCTACGTTATACTGGGTAGCAGCCTCCCATTTCAAGTTAGGGTTAGCCAACTGTGTGGCACGATAACCAGAAGGGAAGGTACCTGAACCTTGCAGGAAGAGATCGTATGCAGTAGAGGTTACACGATCTAGTCCGTAATCCACTACATAAAGACCAAACTGTGCATTGTTGTCGATAGCCTGGTTACCTGTCTGACCCCAAGAGAGTCGCAACTTGGCATCATCCAACCAATCCTTCTTCAGGAGATTAGAGAATCTGAAACCGAGTGATGCAGCAGGGAAAGTACCCCAGCGATGTGCCTTACCGAAACGTGATGAACCATCATGACGGATAGTGAAGGAAGCCAGGAGGAGATCATCCCAGTTGTAGTTCACCTTTCCAAAGAAAGAAGCCAGGCGATAGCCTACCTTTGCACCCGAGTTACGCATCGTTCCTGTTGCAGCATTTGGCCACATATAATCTTTATCTTCCAGCGCATAGCCTTCTGAATAGGCAGAGAAATCGATAACCGACTGCTTGGAAACTTCCATACCACCGAGTACATCGATGTTGTGCTTGCCAATCTGGGTAACGTACTGGGCTGTGTTAGACCATGTCCAGTTGGTCTCATTGTTATTCGAGAGCGTTGTCTTGGCGATGTCATTGTTGACAATATCGGAATGATAAGTATTCGTCATCGCATTGATAAACGATGTCTTGAAATCCAAACCGAAGTTAGAGCGCAGGGTCAATCCCTTGACAGGCTTCAATTCTACGAAGGCATTACCGAAGATGCGCCAGTAGTCGAGGTGGTTATTGCGGTTCTGATACTGCTCACGACAAGGGTTCTGACGGTCGGCCATACTTCCTACAGGACCAGCGAAGGTCTTGCCATCTTCTTCGTAAACCGGAACGATGGAAGGCATCTTCAAGGCATTCTCCATCGGATGGCAATCTACCTGAGAGGTATAAGTTAATGTTACATTCTCACCTACGGTTACGATCTTGTTCAAATTCCAAGAGGTGTTCAAACGAGCTGAGACATTCTCGAAGTCGGTATATTTCAAGACTCCCTCATTGTTCTTGTATCCCAAGGAGAACATAGCGCTATGCTTGTCGTTGGCATGAGATACTGAGAGGTCGTAGTTCTGAGAGAAACCTGTGCGAGAGATTTCATCGAGCCAGTCGGTATCAGAGAATCGCATGGTTTTCTTGGCATTGATGTAGCCATCATATCGACCATTGATAGTATAGTTCTGATACTGGTTGGTAGCAGGATTCCAAACGGTGATTGGAGTACCAGAGGCCGCATTCAAGTCGATGCCGTAGTTGGCAGCATAAGCCACAGGATCGAGTCCATCGTTCAGGGCAGCCTGAGCCATCGCAGTAGCATACTGGCTGGAGTTCATCAACTTCATCTTCGACTGGTTGGAATAGAACTGTGCAGTTAGGTTGGCAGAGAAGTCAACAGCCACCTTGCTACCCTTCTTACCTTTCTTGGTGGTGATGATGATGACACCATTCGAAGCACGGGAACCATAGATAGAAGCTGATGCAGCATCTTTCAAAACCTGCATACTCTCGATATCATTTGTATTGAGGGTATTCAAAGCCATATTGGTAGGTACACCATCTATGATATAAAGCGGATCCTGAGAAGAGTTGAAAGAACCGATACCACGAATACGCACGGTTCCTGAACCAATAGGAGAACCATCAGTAGTAACAGTCATACCAGGAACACGCCCCTGCAAAGCACGCATCGGGTCTGTCTCTGAACTTGTCTTCAGGTTCTTGGTTGAAACCACAGCCACGGAACCTGTTAAATCGGCCTTTCGCTGAGTGGTATAACCTGTTACAACTACTTCCTGCAAGTCGTTGGCATCTTCCTGAAGTGTTACCTCCATATTGTCTGAAGCCTTTACTTCTTGCGTCTTATATCCAATATAAGATATAACAAGTGTGGAACCAGGAGCACATTCTACATGAAAGTTACCATCAAAGTCGGTAACAGTACCAGTCTTTGTGCCTTTCACCATAACAGATGCTCCAATGACTGTCTCACCGGTAGCATCCTTTACGATGCCATTTACATTTACCTGTTGTGCACTAGCTACGGTGCAAACAGTACAGAGCGCAGAGCTCATCAGTAATCTTGAAAGATTGTTCATACTATTATAACGTTTTAAGTTTCAAAAATTGTCATTGCTTGTATTTGCTGCAAAATTAGGGAAAAAGCTGTTATATAAATAAAAAAAATCGTTCCTGCAACAATAATTATGTTACATGAAACGATTTTCTTATCTTTTGCTAAGATTTTAAAGTACTTATTTTAAAGGAGTTAGAAAACTATTTCCTTTTAGATAACTGTTCATTTCTGAAATCGGTAGGAAGAACGCCATATTGTTTCTTGAAACAGGAAGAGAAATAGCCCGGTAATGCAAAGCCTACTTCTGCCGAGACTTCAGCTATAGTCTTATCAGTCTGCATCAGGAGCGTATAGGCTCTCTGCAGGCGCATCTCTTTCAAGAGCTCGGCAGGCGTTTTCCCCGTCATCGCCTTCACCTTGCGATAGAGCTGCACCTTGCTCAACTGCATCTCGGCTCCCAAATCATCCATCTTCATATCAGCATTGCCCATATTCTCAAGAATCTTCTTCTTGAAACGGTCCATGAAATAACGTTCACTCTCATCCAGATGATTCAGTTCAGCAGCCCAGCCCTCCTTGTTCTCGATAAAGCCACGAGCCACGGCTTTCTGTTTCTGCAGCTTCTTTCTATATACCTTATATATATAGTAGATGACAAAGAGTAAAACCAAGACTAGAACAAAGGCAACCACAAGCATCCATTTCTGGATACGGGAAACCTCAGTATAAGAATCAAGACTGACAGAAATCTGATCCAGATTCTTCATCTTGGCTTCCAAATCCTGATATTGCAGAGCGATGGCATCGCAGTTTTCAGGGGTAGCAAGGAATGATTTCATCACATTATCCTTCTTATAGGGTTTACTCTGAAGGATATTCATAGCCAATTCCATAATCTTTTCGCCCTGGGTAGGATAGACATAAGAAGCAGCAAACTGTCCTCTCTTCACTCTATCCACTCCTTCCCATTCTCCAGGCAATCCATCAATGCCTACTATCAGCATCTGCTTATCAATGCCTCGTCTCTCTGCTTCCAGAAAGGCTCCTATGGCACCCAAGTCGCTATGCCCGAACACGCCATCCGCATGTCCGCCATTATCCAGATATTGCTTCATTAACTCCTGGGCACGCTCTAACTTCCAGTTGCTTTCCAGGGTAACCACCTTGATTCCCGGGTAATTCTTCATCACCTCGTGGAAACCGCGATGGCGCTCAATGACAGGGGAAGCATCCTTCAAGCCCGTAATCTCAACTACGGTACCTTTTCCATCCAGTTTACTGGCAAGAAAGCGGGCTACTTCCCTACCCGCTTCTACATTATCGCCACCGATGGAAGCTGTATAATGGGTTGTCTTTACCTTTCTGTCAAAGAGAATAACCGGGATATGCGCACGATAAGCTCGCTCGATGGCGGGAGTAACATCATTCACGTTATCAGGGGCCACCACGATTAAATCTACCTTTCTGGCTATCATGCTGTCTATCTGGCGAGCCTGGCGTTGCCCGTCATTCTCTGCAGTAGTAAACAGCAAATCCACATTCTTATATTGATACTGAGCCAGTCGCATCTCATTATTCACCTTCTCGCGCCAAACTCCACCGCAACATTGCGATACACCTATCACCACATTCTTCTGGGTGCAAGAACCTAGAAGAAGAATCATACAAAATAGTATAGTTAAGTTTTTATAAAGTTTTTCCATCAATAGTTGTATTTATTATGAGCGCAAAAATACTAATTCTTTTTTGAAACGCCATCATTTTTTATCAAAAAAAGAGTCGCAACCCAAAATATTTTCAAGTTGCGACTCCTTACTATTAACATAAACTATTCTATCATACAAAAGATTTTACAAACCAAGCTTGTGAACCTTCAGATTCTTGAATTCAGCCTTGCCACCCTGGGTATAAAGCTTCAGATTCTCGTATGGAGCTACAGGGAAGACGAGGTTGGTCATGGCGATGCGACCGCCATCTACGAAGAGCTCAACAGATGACTTATCTACGAAAATATCAACATGATAGGTCTTCTTGCCATCCTCGCAAAGACTCAACGGAGCCCAGGTAGCCAGAGCGAAATCGTTCTTGTAGTTGATGGAGTTGGCGATGCGGGCAGGCTCCTTGCCTTCTGCAGCACGCTGCTTGTCCCAAGCCAACTCGATATCGTGAGGAACTGCCTGCTTGCCGAAATCGGTCAAACCGCTCTCTGTCCTATCCATAACCACCTTGCCCTGCTTCATATCGAAGTAAATCATGGTGCGCTCACGCTTATTGTTTGAAATCTCAATACCTGCAATACCGTTGGCATCTGGAGTTACATCGGCCTCGATTTCGAAGGCACCATTCATATTGGCAGCAACACCCTTCAGATCCTTGGCATCGGCAACAGAAGCATCAGCCAAATCCTTGGTTTCTTTTCTCAAAGCATATACTTCAGGAGCTACATTCTCAGAAACATAATACTTGCCATTCTTCTCATAAAGCTTCAACTCTCGAGGCAAACCGTTGGCACCACGGTTCTGCTTGAACGGAGTAAGGTTGGCATACTGCCAGTTGCTCATCCAGGTGATACCCAGAACTCGGTCGCCTGTGTTTGAGAAGGTAACGGTAGCATAGTGATCCTTACCCCAGTCGAGCCACTTTACTTCGTTGGCATCAGGACAAGTGAACTTCTTGCCATCGAAATCACCTACAAAATACTCGGTAGCACTGCCACCAAACCAGCAACCAGGATTGATATTCATGGTCATCACCCACTTCATCTTCTTCTTATCACCATTTACAGGCAACTGGAAGAAGTCTGGGCACTCATACTGACATGGCTGCTGTCCCAAGCCCTTACCGAAGGCACTCACGTAATCCCATTTCTTGAGATTCTTTGACTTGTAGAAGCGGGTCTCCTTATCAGCAGAAACTATCATATACCAGCATTTTCCCTTTTCATACCAGAACACCTTAGGGTCGCGGAAGTCCTTCAAGCCATCGAATGGAGTCAACACTGGGTTGCCCTCGTACTTGGTAAAGGTACGACCATTGTCATTGCTATAAGCGATGCACTGCACCTCACCGTGGTTTACACTGTGGTTGGTATAGATGGCGATGATGGCATTCTTGCCGAAACCTGCCGTATTCTTCTTATCCACAACCGAACTGCCAGAGAAGATATAACCTACAGGGTCGCGAGCGATGGCTGGGTCGAGGTGCTCCCAGTGAACCAGGTCCTTGCTTACGGCATGTCCCCAGTGCATATTGCCCCACTTACTTCCGTATGGGTTATACTGGAAATAGAGATGATACTCTCCATCCTTATATACCATACCGTTAGGGTCGTTCATCCAACCATAGAGCGGAGTGAAGTGATAAGATGGGCGATAGTAATCGGTGTTGGTAGTATCAAATGTATCGCTGAGCTTGAGCAAGTTAAGTGCCAAGGCATCCTTCTTCAAACCGAGAATCTTGACTGTAGCAGTCTTACCCTTGCCCAAAGCAAAAGGCACATAGTAATCAGAACCATTCTGAGCCAGGCGAACGTCCATCCAGGTATCATCCTTAGAACCTGTATCGAGCAAAATCTGGGCCTCATCCTTCTCTTCCTGGATAGGGAGAAGAAGATACTTGGTAGGATTCTCCACCTTGATGATAGTAGTATCACCCTTGTGTTCGATGTTCATCTTCTGTGCAAAGGCAGAAGTTGTAGCTGATGCCATCAACATGAGGCAGGCAGCCTTCATCATATTGTTTGTTCTCATTGTACTATTATTGTTAATTGTTATTGTTTATATCTATAACGTATTATTGTTTGTCTTATTACCGACAGCCCTATACATTATATTATATATAGAAGCTGTCGATGATGTTTATTGATATTTATATCGCTTAGAACTTCAGCGAAGCTGTGAATTCAACAGTGAATGGACGAAGATAGCTACCCGTCATAATCTGATTCTTGATTCCCTTTGCCTCATCCTTGGTAATCAGCTCGGCACCTGCGATACTACCCTTGGCACCAGTCTGATTGAGGAAGTTGACTACGGTGCAGCCGAGAGCCAAGCGCTTGGTTGCCTGCCAGTTCAAACCTCCGAAAGTCTCCCAGTGACCGTTGAAGTAATATGCCTCGTTGATGTTGGCGTAGGTCTTGCTGAAGTAACGGAAGCTGGTCCAGAGCTTGATGTCCTTGGTAATCATGTAGCTTGGATCCAACTCGATGAGAATCTGAGGAATCTCGGCTACGATATTACCTGTGGCATTGATGTTGCCAACATAGCCATCGCTGAAGGTGATGCTGGTTTCATACTTCTTGTAAGTTGGCTTCTGATAAGTGAAGAGGAAGTGGAAATCGAATCCCTTGAATGGATGAGCCACAGCGTCGGTTGTCCATCCCCATGTCTGGATATCGTAAGTCAAAGGAGCTGCCTTGATCTCACTGCCATGCTGCAAGTTCAGAGTTGAGTTGTTGTTGGTCTTTGATATGTAAGAGAACAACGATGTCAAACTCAACCATGAGTTATTGTAGTAGATACCTGCACGACCGAGTGGCACAGAAATCTTATCCGTATTTGGCAATGCAGCTGGGGCAAAAGCCTCGAACTTAGGATGCTGAACGATGTAAGTGAAATCGCCAGTGAAGCCAAAGTTATCGGTCAACTTATAAGTTGCTGCTACAGAGAAATCGTAGTTCAACCAGTTGTAACTCAAGTCAGCCGGAGCAATCTTAGTCTTATCTGGTGCCGTAGCACCGAGATAGTAATCGGCAAAACGGCCTACGAATTCACCCTTTGCATTCTTCACTGCTGCGTTTTCACCCTTCAGCTTCTGCCACTCCAGACGGGCACCATAGTAGAGATTCAACTTGTTGGTGACATCCCAATCGTGAGTGAAGTAGAGAGCCAGCTTGTTTTCGCTTCCCTTGTAATACTCAGAGGCGTTCTTGTTGAAATCGTAGAAGTAGCTGTCGCGCTGTTTTGCATCCCAAACTCGCAAGGCATAACTGCCATCTGCAGGAATACTCTGGTCATACATGGTTGTATTTGAGCAATAATCAATATGATAGAACCACTCATTCACGCCGAGGCGGAAGGTGGATGTACTGAATTTCTTGCTAAGCTCGGTGGTGAAGAGAGCCTCATCAATCTTACCGGCATTGAGACATGACATACGGGTCTGGATGTACTGACCGTTGTAAGCCTTGGTCTGTCCGTCGATATCGCGATACTTATAATTATATACGCCCTGATTGGCAGCACTCTTCAAATCGATGATAGACATTGGAGACTGGTAAACCATCGCACCACGTGAGTGATCGTACTTCAAGGTAGCCTTCCAGTTTAAACCGTTGTCAAAACGATAGTTGTTCATCAGGGTTACCTCGCTTGCCTTGTTCAGACAGGCATCATAGAGAGAAGTCTGCTTCAACTCACCAGTACGCATATCACGATAGGTCATATCATTATCTACAGGAAGATAAGAGGTGGTTCCGAGCTTGAAGTTGCCATACTCCTTTACGCTTCCATCGCCCACATAGATAAATGGAGCACTCTGGGTAGCGTAGTTATACACGTTGTGACTGTTGGCATACTTATACATGGCAGTAAACTCACCACGGTTGCCGTTATACTTCTTGGTGAGGAGTGCCTTGTAAATCTGAGTACGATCCTGGTAAGGAGTTGACTTGATCTTGAAGGTTCCCGGGTCGAAATCCTGATACATGTTAAAGCTGTAATACCAGTCGCTTCCCAAATCGCCATTCATATTCAAAGAGAATTCCTGCAATCCGAAGTGATTGCTCTTATAGTTCAGAGTACCATTGAATCCTTTCTGACCCTTCTGGGTGAAAGAGTTCACGGCATAACCGATATTACCGGTAGTGATAGCTGTCTCTGCAATCTTGAGCAATCCCTGATGGCTCAAACTTGCATCGCCACGCCAGATGGTATTGACAGAATGAGGATTGGTTGCGTAAGTTACAGGTAAGCCATTCTCCAATACGTTAACATCGGCAGAAGGCAAACCTATCTGAATCTCACGAGGTCCATTCGCACTGGCTGCATTAAGCATTACATTACGATTACCCTCTTCCTTAGCACTTGAATTATCATCCTGTGCAAAAGCTGCTGTAACATTTACCAATGAAAGTGCAAGCATCATAGCTGCGCTCTTTCCATTTAAAAAGTTGTGCATACTTAAAATTTCTAATTTGTTAATCCTATTTTTTATTTCTGCTGCAAAGTTATATATAAACAGGTATAATGGCTTTAAAAATCTCTACATATAATAACAAATTCCGTTCATTGCAACATAATTGATATAGCATGAACGGAATTTCACACTTTTCTGCTAGTTTCTACTTCTTAACTAACTCTTTTCTATTTCAGACAAAGGGAGTCATATAGATCACTACAGACAATTAAGAGCGTGTCATGATATACTTGAGTTAATGAGGTCAAGTGCTTGAATCAGTGAGGTCAAGTGCTTGAGTCTGTGAGGTCAAGTGTTTGGTTCAGCTTACTCAAGTGGTTCCGTAAGCTATCGGAGACGACTTGTTAAATTAACGGAGACGACTCAACAAGCTATCGATGACGACTCCGGAAGCTATCGGAGACGACTCCGGAAGCTATCGGAGACGACTCCGGAAGCAGACGCAGATAGCTTCGTTGACTAACGCAAGTACTTGAGTTGACTAACGCAAGTACTTGAGTTGACTAACGCAAGTACTTGAGTTGACTAACGCAAGTACTTGCGATGCTCAACGCAGCCTATTTCGATGGACCATGTAGGCTAATACCCAAAAACGTTAACGAACAATAAAAAACAGCTTAGATTTTGTGGAAACGCATCTTTTTTTGTACTTTTGGGAAAAATAAGGCAGGAATGACTGAGCGAAAGATCATACATATCGACATGGATGCCTTCTTTGCTGCGGTAGAGCAAAGAGACAATCCGGAACTTCGGGGCAAACCGGTAGCGGTTGGCTTCGACGGACCACGTGGTGTGGTTTCTACAGCCAGCTATGAGGCAAGGAAGTATGGCGTTCACTCGGCGCAATCCATCGCTCAAGCCAAACAGCGCTGCCCTAATCTCATCATCGTACCCTGCCGGCATGATTATTATGCTAAAATATCCCATCAGATACATCAGATATTCCAGGAATATACCGATTTCATCGAACCCATCTCCATAGATGAAGCCTTTCTTGATGTAACGCAGAATAAGAAAGGGATAGAACTGGCGGTGGATATTGCCAAAGAAATCAAAACCCGTATCAAGGAGGCAACCGGACTCACCGCCTCGGCTGGCATCAGCTACTGCAAGTTTCTCGCCAAAGTGGCTTCTGATTACCGCAAACCCGACGGCATCTGCACCATTCATCCCGACAAGGCGCTCGATTTCATCGCCCAGCTTCCTGTAGAGGATTTCTGGGGTGTGGGCAAGAAAACACTGCAAAAGATGCATTTTATGGGTATCTTCAACGGAGCTGACCTGAGGAAAGTATCCGAAGAACATCTGGTAGAAATGTTCGGAAAAGCCGGACACATCTTCTATGATTTCGCAAGGGGGATAGATGAACGACCTGTCATCACCTACCGTGAACGGAAATCGGTAGGCTGCGAACAGACTTTCCTGGAAGATATCTATCTAAAAACGGCTGTGATTATCGAACTGTACCATACTGTACTCGAACTGCTGGAGCGCATCGCCAAAAGCGGTTTCGAAGGAAGAACCCTGACGCTGAAGGTGAAGTTTGCCGATTTCACCCAGATAACACGAAGCATCTCGCAAGAAAAGGTTCTGAAAAAGAAGGATGATATTCTACCTCTTGCCAAACGGCTGCTGAAACAGGTAGATTACTCCTCGGCTCATCCCATCCGCCTGCTTGGTCTGTCCGTAAGCAACGCCTCATCAGAAGAAGCCAGGAAGCAAGATAAGGAGAACAGCAGTTTCAAGCCCGAATACAAAGAACTGGAACTGGAATTCGAAGATTGGGAATAAGCCCCTTTAAAAAGCTATAGTATGCCCGCTTAAAAAGTAACAAACCAGATAATACGCGAAAAGCAGCTGTCAGACATCCCGTCTATACAGCTGCTTTCTCTCATTACTAGTTATTTCCCAAAACAAAACTTTTTACCTTAAAGAAAACTACTTACCTTAATGAATACTCAATCCTATAACCTTAAAACATAAAACCTAAAAACCTAAACCTATGAAAATGCAACTACTTCTGCATGAAACAATTTATAAACTTCTAAATTCTGGTGCAAAGATAGTAAGTTTCAGCGAAACCCAGCTATAATTATCGTTCAAATAGTGACAAAAATGATACAATGTACTTTTTATGCTAGGAAATGAACGATTTTTATCCATATATTCACAGATTTTACACTTCAGGTATAGCGTATTTCTCTCTATTTCATCACATTACCTACATCACCAGGTAACATTCCATACTCTTCCTTGAAACATTTTGTGAAGTAAGACGGCGCAGAGAAGCCCACTTCATAGGCTACTTCAGAGACACTCATGCTACGGGTTTCGAGCAAACGCCTAGCCTTGGCAAGGCGAGCCTTACGGAGTAAGTCAACAACAGAAGAGCCTGTCATCGCCTTCACCTTGCGATAGAGCTGCACACGGCTTAAGCCAATCTGCTGTCCCATATCCTCAACTCCAAACTCGCTATCAGAAATATTCTTCTGAATAATGGCTTGAAGCTGCTTGAGGAACTGCTTGTCACGATCTTCCAGATGAGCCTCAGAAATCTCCTTCTCAGCCTCTTTAGTCCCCTGATAAAGATTCTTCAGGAGCTGACGCTGTCGCAAGAGATTCTCGATACGGGCGAGAAGCACCTTGCTGTGGAATGGTTTGGTAATATAGGAATCTGCTCCATGCTCATAACCCTCAGCGCGATGCTCCTCCAGGTTCTTCGCAGTGAGCATAATAACAGGGATATGAGAGGTAGCCGTATTCGTCTTCAACTGTTCTGTCAACTCCAATCCGTCCATAACAGGCATCATCACATCGCAGATTACCAGGTCAGGCACCTCTTTCAAGGCGACAGCCAGCCCCTCTTTACCATCAGCAGCCTCAAGAACAACATACTCATCCTGCAAAAGTGTACGCTCATACTGACGGATATCGGTATTATCATCAATAACCAGAACAGTAGGACGATTGGTATTCTCGCTTACCAACCGCTGAACTTTTTCACGACTTCTGTCTCCATCGTCAATATATTGCAAAACAGATTCATCTATAACATTCTTACCAGTTGACGCAGAAGCATTTACAGAGTTATCCACAATATCCACATCATTGTGGATAACTTGTGAATCACCCTCCTGCTCACGAGGAATGACAACGATAAAATCAGAGCCCTTTCCCAGTTCACTTTCTACCCTAGCCTCACCATGATGCAACTCTACAAATGATTTCACCAGAGCCAGACCGATACCCGTACCGCTGGCAGCACCCTTGGCCTGGAAGAAGCGTTCAAAGATCTTATCAGCCTCATCCTGCGAGATACCCTTGCCCGTATCTTTCACATCAAGACGGAGATTGGCACCTTCATCTTTCAGCGAAACAAAAATTTCGCCACCAGCAGGCGTATATTTCAAGGCATTGCTCAACAGATTGAACACGATACGGGAAATCTTATCCTGATCGGCTATCATTTCATGGCTGCCTTTCAAGTCATCAACATCCAGATGCAGTCTGATCTGCTTGCGCTCGGCAGTAAGCTGGAAGTCGCCCACCCACATCGTCAAGGTCTTCACAATGTCGAAGCGATAGAGTTTCAGTTCCATCTTGCCATTCTGAATCTTACGGAAATCAAGAATGTTACTTACCAACTGTTGGAGAGCAAGGGCGTTACGCTGCACCATCTTCAAGAGTTCGCGGCTCTTGCCCTTGATGCCGGAATCTTCAAGCAGCATCTCTACCGGGTCGGCTATCAGGGTTAAAGGCGTGCGAAGTTCATGACTGATATTGGTAAAGAATACCAGACGGGAATGAGTGAGTTCCAAGACCTCCTCATTCAATCGTTTCAATTCTTCATTCTTTTCACCCAATTCTACATTCAGTCGCTTCAGTTCGCCATTTGTCTTAGCCAATGTTTCGTTCAGCCTCACCTTTATCAGATAACCTCTGAAAATTAAAGCCGCAGCTGCGAGGCAAACAAGCAGGAACAGACACAGACCTATGAGCATGACTTTCTGTGAATTATAATCAGACAGATACTGGTCTACCTGCTTATGCAAAGTCTTCAGATTGTGCGCCTGACGCTCGGCATCTCTAGCCTCCATCAATGTAAGGGCAGCATTTGCCTGGGTTATGATAGAAGTGCTCAGATAATTGTCGCGTTCATAAGGCTGATGCTTCAATATCTTCATGGCAAGCGCTATGACCTCGTCACCCTTGGTAGGATAAAGATAAGAGGCTTCGAAAATACCATCGCGCACAAGTTCCAAACCACCACCTTCGGTAGCCATGCCGTCTACTCCGGTATACTTATAGTTACGCTTTACCCTCATCTGGCGGGCAGCCACATAAGCTCCCCAGGCAAGACAGTCATTATGGGCAAAGACATAATCAAAGTCCTGTGTCTGTTTCAATATGCGTTTCATCGCCTGGATCCCACCCTCTTCTTTCCAGTTTCCTTCCTCCGAGGCTACAACCTGTAACCCAGGATAAGGCTTGATAGCATCCATAAAACCACGATGACGCTCCAAAGCAGGCGAAGAGCCCTCCAAACCACTGATTTCAACGATGCGGCCCTTTCCCTGAAGCTGCTGGGCGATAAAAGTTCCCATCGATTTACCTATAGTATAGTTATCGCAGCCGATAAATGCCGTATACTTATCAGAATTGGTCTTCCTGTCATAGAGAATCACAGGAATACCTTTATCGTAAGCACGCTCTACCGACTTGGATATAGCACTCAGCTGATTAGGAGATACGATAAGCAGATCTACGCCCTCATCGATAAACTGGTTAACTTGCTTATTCTGCAACACATTATCATCGTTGGAAGAAGCCAGTTTCACGATAAGCGAATCGTTGAGATACTCGCCCATCTTCAGTTCATCATTCAGTTTATCGCGCCAGACATCTTCCGAACACTGGGATACGCCAATGACAAACTTCCTAGGCTTCTGAGCACAACCGGTCAGCAACACGATGATCGCTACATATATAATAAGGTGTAATTTTCGTTTCATACAGTTTATACAATTTCTTTGTTTATAAAGAAGGGGCATTCAACAAATGCCTAAAAATAAAACTTTACCGCTGCAAATATACAACTTTTTTTTGTATTTTAGCCCCATTGGTCAGTTTTTTACAAATATTTTATTCTGAAAACACCAAGAAAAACATAGGAAAGTCTTTCATATTTATCTTTTCCACACCAGTTACCAACAGGAAAAACATCTGATAACCAACGGAATAACATAGTTATCAACACACATGTGGATAACTTATCTATGAGAAGTGAATAAGTGTGGAAAAGTTCAGAGCATAAAAAAGACACCAACTAAAAAGTTGATGTCTCTCATCTTGTAGCGGGAGGGGGCCACGATCCCTCGACCTCCGGATTATGAATCCGACGCTCTAACCAGCTGAGCTATCCCGCCATCCAAGCAATTGATTTCTCATTTGCGGGTGCAAAGGTAATACATTTATTTGAATTGAACAAATTTTTCGGCAGAAATTTTCAAAAAAAGTTTCATTTTCTCTTTTTCCTCACATTTCAGCCCCTCTTTCACCTAATTATATATATAAAAAAAACGAAAAATAAAGGTTTTCTTATTTTTTTGTATTACCTTTGCACGCTGAATAACAGACCTGCTATTATTTTAAATAAAAAAAGGTCTGAAACAACAGAATATTGAAATGCTTAGAATTAAGAAATTAGACATATTTATTGCCAAGCAGTTTGGTCTCCTTTTCATGGGAACTTTCTTCATCTGCCAGTTTGTGCTGATGATGCAGTTCTTATGGAGATATATTGACGAACTCATCGGTAAGGGACTCACGATGGACGTGATGGCTCAATTCTTCTGGTACATGGGCCTGATGCTCGTACCGCAGGCTCTGCCATTGGCTATTCTCCTGTCTTCACTCATGACGTTCGGTAATCTCGGCGAGAGTTCGGAACTTACAGCCATCAAGGCTGCCGGCATTTCACTGATGCAGGCTTTCCGCTCACTTATCGTCATCACCGTCATCATCATGTTTGGCTCATTCTATTTCCAGAACAATGTGGGACCTAAGTCGAACATGAAACTGGCACAACTTCTGATTTCCATGAAACAGAAAAGCCCGGAACTGGAAATTCCGGAAGGAATCTTCTATGATGGTATTCCAAACTGCAACCTTTATGTGCAGAAGAAGGATTTGAAAACCGGAAAACTTTACGGCATCATGATTTACCGCATGACCGACAGCTATGAAGATGCCGCCATCATATTGGCAGATTCTGGCATGCTCCAGAGTACAGCAGAAAAGAAGCATCTTGTTCTGAGCCTCTACAGTGGAGAATGGTTTGAGAACATGCAAAGCAGTGCACTTGCCAATACAGCTGCCGTACCATACAGACGAGAGACTTTCGTTTCCAAAAAAATCATTCTCGACTTTGATGGAGACTTCAGTATGACCGATGCAGCTTCGCTTTCAGGAAATGCAAAGGGTAAAAGTCTGGAGAAAATCAACCACGACATCGATTCGCTTAACCAATTATATGATTCAATCGGAAGAATCTACCTGAACGAAGCCAACGTGAGATTCTATGGAGGTGCACAGCGCATCAACAAGAAGGACTCTCTCAAAGAAATCAAGAAGGGCGAAAGATTCATTTTCGACACCTTATATAACAAATTGCCACAGGACAAGAAACTCATGGCGGTAAACCAGGCACAGTCTACCGTACAACAGGAGCTTTCTGACCTTGATTTCAAATCGATGTCTACGAGCGATGCAGACTACATGATAAGACAGCACAAGATTGAGGCTATCAACAAGTTCACTCTAGCCCTTTCGTGTCTCATATTCTTCTTTATCGGAGCGCCATTAGGAGCCATCATCCGAAAAGGAGGACTGGGTTTCCCTGTCGTCATCTCCGTACTTGTATTCATCGTCTTCTTCATCCTCGACAATACAGGATACAGAATGTCAAGAAGCGGAATGTGGGCCATCTGGTTCGGTAAAGGTCTTGCACCGGCAGTATTGACGCCTTTGGCTATCTTCGTAACCTACAAGGCAACCAATGACTCTTCCGTATTCAATATGGATGTTTACAAAGAGTTCTTCATGAAACTGCTCGGTTTACGACAGAAACGCCATTACTTCGGTAAGGAAGTGATTATCACCGACCCGGACTATCAGGCGGATGCAGAGAAACTGGAAAGAATAAACCAAGACATCACCTTATATAATAAGGAACACAAACTGGTTCATCTTCCAAACGTCATCAATGTATTCTTCAAATACGAGCCTGATCATGAGATAGAAAGAATCAATGCAGAATTGGAAGAGGTGATAGAAGACTTGACCAATACCGCCAACAAGTATATCCTGCACGACATGAACCAATATCCGGTTCTTTCTGTCAAGGCACATACACGCCCATTCGAGCGGAAATGGCTCAACATCATTGCAGCCATCATTTTCCCAGTGGGCACACTGCTATATTTGAGAATGTGGCGATTCCGACTGCGCTTGTTCCGTGACCTCAAGGTCATCAGTCAGACCAATACGGACATCCTCCATCGGATTAAAGAACAGAAAAAGTAAAATGTAACTATATAATAAGGTATCAAAATGTCAGAAATCAAATTAAATAGCATCGAAGATGCTGTAAAAGACTTCAAGGAAGGAAAGTTCGTCATTGTTGTAGATGATGAAGACCGCGAAAACGAAGGCGACCTCATCATTGCCGCAGAGAAGATAGACGCAGAAAAAGTAAACTTCATGCTGAAACACGCAAGAGGTGTACTTTGCGCCCCTATCACCCTGAGCCGCTGCGATGAACTCGACTTGCCTCATCAGGTTTCAGAGAACACCTCAGTATTGGGTACACCATTCACCATAACCGTAGATAAACTGGAAGGCTGCTCTACCGGTGTTTCTGCACACGACCGTGCCGAAACTATCAAAGCACTTGCCGACCCAAATTCTACCCCGCAGACATTCGGCAGACCGGGTCACATCAATCCGCTCTACGCACAGGATAACGGTGTGTTAAGAAGAAGCGGACACACAGAAGCAGCCATCGATCTTTGTAAAATGGCAGGCCTCTATCCAGCAGGCGCACTTATGGAAATCATGAATGAAGACGGCACCATGGCACGTCTGCCTGAACTGATGAAGATGGCAAAGGAATGGAACCTCAAGGTTATTTCTATCAAAGACATGATAGAATACCGACTCAAGAAAGAATCACTCATCGAAGTGGGCGAAGAGGTTGACATGCCTACAGAATACGGCCACTTCCGCCTCATTCCGTTCCGTCAGTCTAGCAATGGTCTAGAACACATGGCACTCATCAAGGGAGAATGGAAAGAAGACGAGCCTATCCTGGTCCGTGTTCACTCTTCTTGCGCTACTGGCGACATCCTGGGCAGCAAGCGTTGTGACTGCGGTCAGCAACTCCACAAGGCTATGCAGATGATAGACGAGGCAGGAAAGGGAGTTGTTGTCTACATGCAGCAGGAAGGACGCGGCATCGGTCTGATGAACAAGATTGCAGCCTACAAGCTTCAGGAAGAAGGCTACGATACCGTTGACGCCAATACCCATCTCGGTTTCAAGCCAGACGAGCGCGACTATGGTTGCGGTGCACAGATGCTCCGCCATCTCGGTGTACACAAAATGCGTCTGCTCACCAACAATCCGGTAAAGCGCGTAGGTCTCGAAGCATACGGTTTAGAAATCGTAGAAAATGTACCTATCGAAGTTGTACCAAACAAGTACAATGAGCGTTATCTCAAGACCAAGAGAGACCGCATGGGGCACACTTTGCACCTCGGATAATAAAATTATGTTATTATTTCAATACAAAACATGAAATAATGCTCAATTTTCTTCCGAAAAAGAAATAATTTGCTTACTTTTGCACACGATAAACAAATATAAGAATAAAATTATGGCACAATTATCTGATCGTTTAAACAGATTGGCACCTTCAGCAACGCTGGCGATGTCACAGAAGAGTAGTGAAATGAAAGCTCAAGGTATTGATGTAATCAACATGAGCGTAGGTGAACCAGACTTCAACACTCCTGACAATATTAAACAGGCAGCAAAGAAGGCTATTGACGAGAACTATTCCCGTTATTCACCAGTACCAGGTTATCCTGACTTGCGAAAAGCAATTGTAGCCAAATTAAAGAACGAGAATGGTTTGGAGTACACTATCAATGAAGTAATCGTTGGTACTGGTGGTAAGCAGTGCGTCTGCAACGCTGTATTGGCACTCGTAAATCCAGGCGACGAGGTTATCATTCCTGCACCATATTGGGTAAGCTACCCACAGATGGTGAAATTGGCAGGAGGTACTCCGGTCATTGTGAATGCCGGTTTCGACCAGGACTTTAAGATGACAGCAGAGCAGTTGGAGAATGCTATTACAGAGAAGACCAAGATGCTCATTCTCTGTTCTCCAAGCAACCCTACCGGTAGCGTATACTCTAAGAAAGAACTGGCTGCACTGGCAGAAGTACTCAAAAAGCATCCTGAAGTATTTGTGTTGGCAGATGAAATCTACGAACACATCAATTATATCGGCAAGCACCACAGCATTGCTCAGGAACCGGGCATAAAGGAGCAGGTTATCATTGCCAATGGTGTATCTAAGGCTTACGCCATGACAGGATGGAGAATCGGTTTCCTGGCTGGTCCGGAATGGATCATCAAGGGCTGCAACAAGCTCCAGGGACAGTATACCAGCGGTACATGTTCTGTCAGCCAGAAGGCAGCAGAAGCAGCCTACACACTCGACCAGAGTGCAGTAGAGGAAATGCGCGTAGCTTTCGAGCGCCGACGCAACCTGATTGTAAAGTTGGCTAAAGAGGTTCCAGGTCTTGAGGTTAACATGCCACAGGGTGCCTTCTATCTCTTCCCTAAGTGCAACAGCTACTTTGGCAAGAGCAATGGTGAGAAGACCATCAACAATTCAACCGACTTTGCCATGTACCTTCTCGAGGAAGCACATGTAGCCACCGTAGGTGGTGACGCATTCGGTGATCCAGACTGTTTCCGCATGAGCTATGCAACAAGCGACGAGAACATCGTTGAAGCTATCAAGCGCATCAAGGAAGCTTTGGGCAAGTTGAAATAAAAATGGCTTAAACACCATTTTCAAGGGGCAAAATGTAAGAAAAATGCGAGATATTGGTATAAAATAAGCCAATATCTCGTTAAAACTTCTTAATTAGGCTGATAGTAAACTTTAATTTATTATCTTTGCCAATGCAAAATAGATAACCCAACTGTGTTTATTGACAAACGACACATTCAAGGTCTACGAAGCGAGAAAGAAAAAAAAGAAAATATTAATAATTTATTAACTAATAATTTAAAAAAAAGTAAAATTATGGCAACTACAAAACAAGCAGCCCCAGCTAAGAAGTCTGAGGGCTTTCAGGGAGTAAGAGGCGCATTCTGGATCATCGTGGTATGTGCTATCATCGCATTCACATTGTTCTTCACATGGTTCGGAAATGACATGCACTTCCAGGATCCTGGTGTACAGGATCACCCAGCAGACATTTGGGGTACTATCTACAAAGGTGGTGTAATCGTACCAGTTATCCACACATTGTTGCTCACAGTGTTGGCTATGACAATCGAGCGTTGGTTGGCTCTTAAGACCGCTACAGGTACAGGTGCTCTTCCTAAGTTCGTTGCAAACATCAAGGCAGCTTTGAACGCAAATGATTTCGCTAAGGCTGAGCAGCTCTGCAACAAGCAGCGCGGTACAGTAGCTAACGTTGTTATGGCTTCTTTGAACGCTTACAAGTCTATGGAGTCTGGTGCTAACGCATCTTTGAAGAAGGCTCAGAAGGTAGCTAAGATCCAGCAGGCTCACGAGGAGGCAACTCAGTTGGAGATGCCAACTTTGACAATGAACTTGCCTATCATCGCTACAATCGTAACACTTGGTACTTTGACAGGTCTTCTCGGTACTGTAACCGGTATGATCAAGTCATTCCAGGCCATGGGTGAAGGTGGTGGCGCTGACTCAGCAGCACTTTCTGTAGGTATTTCTGAGGCGTTGATCAACACCGCATTCGGTATCTTGACATCATGGTGTGCCGTTGTATCTTACAACACATTCACCAACAAGGTAGATAAGTTGACATACGCACTCGACGAGGTAGGTTACTCAATTGCTCAGACATACGAAGCTAACCACGCAGAAGAGGCTTAATTTTTGCTAACCCTTTAAAATTTTATCGCTATGGGTAAAGTAAAAATTAAGAAGAGTGACATCTGGATCGACATGACGCCTATGTCAGACGTTATGACCCTGCTGCTTACCTTCTTCATGCTCACCTCTACTTTCGTAAAGAATGAGCCAGTTAAGGTAAATACACCAGGTTCTGTGTCTGAGATTAAGGTGCCAGAGAACGGTGTCTTGACCATCTTGGTTAGTCCTGAAAAGGACAAGGCTGGTAATCCTACCGGCGAGGGCCAAGTATTTATGAGTATTGATAATACTGATCAGTTGGGAGCTACACTGAGCACAATGACAGGAGCATTCGGCGTGTCATTGAACCCAAAACAGATTGAGACATTCAAGAGCGAGGGTTTGTTCGGCGTACCTATGGGCGACTTGAGTACTTATCTGACAATGAACGCTTCTAAGCGTCCACAGTATCTCCAGACTAAAGGTATTCCTCTCGACAGTATTAAGGGCGGTATGAGCGAGTTCCAGCAGTGGGTTGACGCAGCTCGTAACGTAAACGAAGACATCAAGATTGCCCTGAAGGCAGATGCTTCTACACCTTACAAGACCGTTAAGAGAGTGATGAACGAACTCCAGGATATGGACGAGAGTCATTACTATATGATTACACAGTTAAAACAACAGGGGGACGAATAAATGGCAAAGAAAGAAAGCAAACAAAAGAAAATGAATGTCCGCGTAGACTTTACGCCTATGGTGGATATGCTCATGCTGCTTATCACGTTCTTCATGCTGTGTACATCTTTGAGCAAACCTCAGACTATGGAGCTGACTATGCCAAGTAATGATGAGAATACTCAAGAAGATCAGAAGAACGAAGCTAAGGCTTCTGAAACTGTGACACTCTACGTAACAGCAGATAACAAGATTTATTATGGTGCTGGTATTCCTAAGTACGATGATCCAACATGGATCAAGGAGACTACATGGGGAAGCCAGGGCGTCCGTAAGGTCTTGAGAGAGCACGCTACAGAAAACGGCACACGCCCTGTAGAAAGAATCGCACTTGCTGTCAAGGAGTTGAACATGGACCGTCAGAAGAATCCTAAGCAGTATCCTGATAGCATCTATCAGAAGAAGTTGAGCGATTTGAAGGCTGGTAACTTGAAGGACGGAAAGATTCCTACTCTTACTATCGTCATCAAGCCTACAGATAATGCTTCATATAAGAATATGGTTGATGCACTCGATGAAATGCAGATTTTGAACATTGGTACGTATGTCATCGATAAGATTAACGGAGACGATGAGAAGCTTCTCAAGTCTAGAAACGTTAAGATGTAAGATGTGTACTAACAATTAAAACAAGAAAGAAATGGCAAAAATTGATCTTTACGATCCTAAATGGGTCGATATGGTTTTCGCCGGAAAGAACAAGGAGTATGGTGCATACCAGCTCCGTAAGGGTACTTCTGGCCGAAATATCAAGGCTCTGCTTATCTTGGTCATTGCTGCAGCTCTCGTGGGTGGTTTTTTAGCTTGGAAGGTTATTGAACAGAAACAGGCTGAAGAGCAGCAAGCATATATGGAAGCTATGGAGTTGGCTAAACTCCAGCAGCAGGCTAAGAAGGAAGAAAAGAAGAAGGAGCCAGTGAAGCCTAAGGTTGAAATGAAAAAGGAGATTCCTGTGGCTCGCGAAACTCAGAAGTTTACCGCACCTGTCATTAAGAAGGATGAACTCGTAAAAGAGGAAAACCAGGTTAAGCAGATGGATAAACTGGATGACAAAGTTGCAGTCGGTACTGAAAACAAGGAAGGTGTGAAGGACCGTACAGTTGAAGCTGTAAGAAATGATATTGCAGTGGCAGCTCCACCTCCACCACCAGCACCAAAACCTGAGGTTGCTACTAAGGTCTTCGACGTCGTAGAGGAGATGCCTTCATTCCCTGGTGGACAAGGCGCCCTGATGTCTTATCTTGCAAGCAACATCAAGTATCCTGTCGTTGCACAGGAGAATGGTGTACAGGGTCGTGTTATCGTATCATTCGTGGTAGAACGTGATGGTTCTATCTCTGATGTTAGGGTAGCTCGTTCCGTAGACCCTTCACTTGACCGTGAAGCACAGCGTGTCGTTAAGAGCATGCCTAGGTGGAAACCAGGTAAGCAAAACGGTTCTGCTGTACGTGTTAAGTATACTGTACCAGTTGTATTTAGATTGCAGTAATAGAATGAAAAGAACATCTTATATTTTTTTAGGTATAGGATTAACAGTACTATCAATGGCTTTCTTCTCGTCATGTGGCGAGAAGAAAGCCAAAGATGGTAGAACTGATACTCCTACTTCAGGCACAATTGAATTTGTGGCTGACGAGAGTTTGAGTCCTATCATTGACGAAGAAAGAAGTCAGTTTGAGTATGAGTTCCCAAAAGCTAAACTCAAGCCGAAGTATACAGATGAAGTCACCGGACTTCAGATGATTAAAGATTTCAAAACAGCGCTTTTATTCACTACACGTAATTTGAAAGATAGTGAAATAGCCTACTTGAAGTCTAAAAGCAATGTAATTCCTTCTGTTTTCCCTATCGGTTACGATGGATTGGCATTTATTGTAAACAAGCAGAATAATGATACTTGTATTACGGTAAAAGATATCAAACGTATCCTTACAGGTGAGGCAACTAAATGGAGTGATATTGTGAAAGGTTCAAAGAGAGGCGACATCGAAGTTATTTTCGATAATACCCGCTCTGCAACAACCAATTATGTAGTAGACTCTGTACTGCACGGAGCTAAAATGGGTGCAAAAATCATGGCCGCAAAAACAAGTAAAGAGGTTATCGACTATGTGGATCAGAACCCAGGCTCAATCGGTGTTATCGGATCTAACTGGTTGAATGACCGCAGAGATTCCACAAACACTACCTTCAAAAAGAATATTCATGTAATGTCGGTTTCTATCAAGGACAAGGCTACTCCAATGAATAGCTGGAAACCTTATCAGGCATACTTGCTTGATGGTAGATATCCGTTCGTTAGAACATTATACGCTATTGTAGTTGACCCTCACAAGGCATTGCCTTGGAGCTTCGCAAACTACATTTCAGGACCAAGAGGTCAGCTCATCCTGTTCAAAACCGGTTTACTTCCATACAGAGGTGACATCACAATAAAGACCGTTAATGTAAAACGCTAAGAAAGAGACGCATATAAAAAAGTAGAATTATGAAAGCAATTAAATATTTAGTAGCAGGTTTGCTCGTCATGGGTTTGGCAGCACCTGCAATGGCACAGGATGTCAACTATAAGGACATGCTGAAACCTATAGAGACTACATTAAAGGCTGGTAATGCAGATCCTAAGGCTTTTGCCAAGGAAATCAAGGAATACCAGAAGGAGTTCAAAAAGGATCCTAAGGCATTGGTAGCTTTGGGCAACCTTCTTGCTATGAACAAGAACTATGATCAGGCTAACGCTGTTGCTGATGCTGTCATCGCTAAGTTCAAGAACTATGGTGACGCTTACATTCTGAAAGGCGACATCTATGCAATGCAGGACAATGGTGGTGAGGCTGCTACATGGTATGGTCAGTGTATGACAATGGATCCTAAGAATCCTCAGGGATACATCAGCTATTCTAACGTTTACCGTAAGATTGACCCACAGGCTAGTGCGGAAGCTTTGAACAAGCTGAGAGAAATCAACCCTAACTACCCTATCGAGGCAGAAGCAGGTCACAACTTCTTCAGCGCTGGCAACTACGAGAAGGCTTATGAGTATTTCTCAAAGGCTAAGCCAAACACACTTGAAGAGTATGCTCAGTACGAATATGCATTCACAGCTTATATCGTTGGTAAGAAGGAAGAAAGTTTGAGCCTTTGCGAAAGTGGTATCCAGAAGTTCCCTAAAGATGCAGCTATGCAGGTTTTGGCCATGCGCGCTGCTGTTGACGTAAAGAACTTTGAATCTGCTCTCCAGCATGCAAACATCGTAATGAATACCGATTCTATCAAGAAGAATGCTAGTATCGTTGCTTATTATGGTTTGGCTTTGGCTGGCAACAAGCAGTATAATGAGGCTATTGCTCAGTACCAGAAGGCATTGGAGATGAAGGCTGACGACCCTAAGCCATTGCAGTATATCTCTGAGGCTTACAAGGAGTTGGGCGATGAAGACAAGGCATTGGAGTACAACCAGCAGTACATGGACAAGAATCCAAATGCTGCTCCTACAGACTTCATGAAGCTTGCTGAAATCTATGTAAACAAGGCTAAGAAAGATCCAGCTAAGAAGGTTGAGAATATAGATAAGGCTATCGGCGTATACGCTAAGTTGGCAGAGAAGTATCCTACATTGAAGCCATTTGCAAAGCTTCAGGAGGGTAACACTGCTTTCCAGAACGAGTTGGACGACAAGGCTATTGCTGCTTATACAGAAGTAATCAATGAGCTGGAAGCAAAGCAGTGTGATGAAGATGAACTCAGCTACCTGAAGACATCTTACCAGTATATGGGCTTCATCTATACCTACGACAAGCAGGACTTCGACACAGCTAAGCCATACTGGGATAAGCTTCTGAAGCTTGATCCACAGAACAAGTTGGCTAACGATGCTTACGAGAAGGCAGGTCTCAAGCCAGGTGAATAAACATAACATTAACTACAACATATTGGGGATTGCATCAGTTATTGATGCAATCCCCTTTTCGTTTCTATGAATTATACTATGAGTTAAAAAGAAAGAAAGGTAAACAAATCTATAAACAACGGAAAACGAAAAGAGCGATTCCCAAGGGAACCGCTCTCAATGTTTTATGTAACTAAAAGTATCTACCTTATAGATTAAGGAAGACTGATTGCCTCGTTAGGGCAAACATCAGCACAAGTGCCACACTCTGTGCAGAGGTCTGGGTTGATTGAATACTTATCGCCCTCAGAGATTGCACCTGATGGACACTCATCAATACATGTACCGCAAGCGATACAATCGTCACCAATTACGTATGCCATAATTATTAATGTTTAAATGTTTATAATGTTTTTGTATAATATACTTTTAATTTGTCTTACTTCATAACATCAGGTATATTACCTAATAATTATGGTGCAAAGATAATAATAATTTCTGAAATACCTACAATTAGGTATAAGAATTTTCAAGAATTAGATTAATTTATACATAATCGAAATAAAACGGAAAGCAATATGAAGAGGAATATTCCGTTATAAATATATGAAACAGAAACTATTGACATTCATCATAAGCCTTGCCATCACAATCCAGGCTGGCGCACAGGAAAGAACGGTAGAAAACCGTCCTTATACCGATTTGCGCCCATTCCACTTCGGTGTATTAGTAGGCACCCACTTCCAGGATATAGAATTCCAGAATGCAGGACCGGTGACTTATCTTGATGCTGACGGCATTGAGCAGCAAAGCTGTGTAACAGTAGACCAGGACAGATGGGATACTGGATTTACAGTAGGTGTACTAGGAGAATTCCGCCTCAACACCCACTTCCAGCTACGCATAGCACCAGCCATGTATTTCGGTACCCGACATCTCTCCTTCTACAACATGCTGGAAAAAGATGGAGCCGGTAATCCGATCCAACAGAAACAGGAGATGAAGACGGCTTACATTTCCAGTGCCCTCGACCTGATATTTGCAGCACAGAGATTCAACAATCACCGCCCCTATATCATGGCAGGAATCAACCCGATGATGAATCTGAACAGCAAGAACGAAGATTATATCAAACTGAAGAAAACAGATCTGTTCCTAGAACTGGGATTGGGGTGTGATTTCTATCTGCCTTATTTCAAACTTCGCCCTGAATTGAAATTCATGTATGGAATAACAGATACATACGATAAAAATCACATTAAAAACATAAAAGACAAGAGTACACTCCCATACACACTATCTGCTAAGTCAGCACATAGCAAAATAATAGCACTTACATTCTATTTCGAATAATCGAACAATATCATAAAATAATGAGGCAGACTCCCCACAGCGAGAGTCTGCCTCTTCTAATTTATAAAGAATAGATATCTTTACTCAACAACTTCCCATGTAAAAACACAGCCGTTCTTCATGCCGGCATCAGCACCTTGGTAATCTGCAGAATAAGGGCTCCCATCCACAGGATTCTTACCAACATAACGCTGAGTCTTCAGAGAAAGCAGCATGCAGCGGTTACAAAGCATATCCTGCCATACAAACTCATCTGCCTTGGAAGAGTCGGAAGTCAGACGAACATCACCAGATAAACCAGCACCAGCAATATAAACATATCGTCCGTCAGCCGTCTTCAAAGCAATCTTTCCCTTACCTCTATCCTCCACAACAAACTTCACCTGATTTCTCATGTCGTTTCGGTTACCGGAACTATGCATCAATCCATGTCCGGTTGCATCCATCAGACTGCCATCAGCGAGATTAGAGAATCTTATGGCCTTTCCGATAGGCAAATTGGCTGTTCTGTCAGCCATCGGCTCCTCCACCTTGAAATCATCGAAATCAGCCACACCGCCATTCAATTCCTTCTTGTTGAAAGCATAAAGTGCCACACGTACACCCTGGAAGGTCTTCAACTGATAAGGTGAAAGCATCTGCTCACCGATATTCTCCCAGTTCTTACCATCCAGAGAATAGGAATATTGCAACTGGCTCTTATCATAATCACCCCAAAGTCGCAACCATACTACCTTACTTTTAGCCAAAGGCTTCCACACTTCCTTGTTGGTATTCTGGTCATAACATCTCAAGTTCAACCCCTTATCCGTCTTGACAACGCCCAATGAAGCGTATGGCGTATTGATGGCACCCAAACCAGCCTCATCACCTACCTTCAAGCGGGAAGTATCCAACTTTACAGATGTATAAGATACCGGTCCGATGGCACGCTGCGTCAATGTATTCTTTGCCCAAAGCAGTTGCTTGGCAGGCATGGAATGCAAACGGAGCCATCCTTTTCGTTCCTTATTCAGCGACCACATCTTGTTATTCGGATTATGATTCCATTGCCAAACCGGTTTAAAAGTTTTACCCGAGAAATCATCACATCTGTCATATGGAGCCTGTGGTGTCTTTACCATATCATTCGGTTTGAACCAGGTACGAGGCGAGCGTCCCAGGTTCTTCTCCAGTCCGAAGTAAGGCCAGCCGTCAACCCAAGTGATAGGCGACAGGCACACCGTTCTTCCCACGGCATTGAAGTCCTGCATCGAAACGCCCCACCATTTCCCGTCAGGAGCCTGCACGATGCCGCCCTGATGAATGGTAGCACAGGCCAGGTTCAGACCATTAGGCTTGTTGTTCTGGAATTTGAAACCATCTTCCGGCAAAGGACGACCGATTCCCATGTTACCTACGCTCCATCCAGCAGCATAACCATACGATTCGCGTTCGCTGATTACGCAAGTTTCATAAGGTCCCCAGATGCTCTTGCTTCGGGCACACTGCATGCGGCCCATCGGTGAATAATCAGCAGAGAGGATATAGTACATACCATTGATTTTATACACATGATGTCCCTCACCCATCGCATTGCCTTCCGGAATCACCACCTTGCTGCTGCCCTCTACCGGACCGCTCAAATCAGGCTTCAACTCCGTAACGGTCACGTTGCCATACTTGTGCACGGCATAAATCTTGCCATCCTCATCGAAGAGCACAGAGAGGTCGTAGATATCGCCATTAACTTTATGATGCGTCCAAGGCCCCTTGGCACTATCCGAGATATACACCTGCAAGCCATGCCCGTTGATATTGGAGAAGATATAGAACTTGCCGTTATGATATCGGATGGCAGGCGCCCAGATACCCTGTCCGTAAGCCTCCTTGCCATTGCGGAGATTGAAATCATCAGAATCATCAAAGCGATCGAAGCAATAGGAAGAGAACTCCCAATTTACGAGATCCTTGGAATGGAGAACCACCAGTCCCGGCACACTGTGCATCGTGGTACCCGCCAGATAGTAATCCTCCCCTACTCTGATAATATCAGGGTCAGAAAACTCATCATAAAACAAAGGGTTTGTAAAGGTACCATTACCATTATCAGCCGACCAAGACTTCCCTTTCAAAGTCTGTGTCAGAACCTTCTTGGCTGCAGATTTTTTCTGCGCCGCTGCTCCCAAAGAACCGCTCAAAAAAGCGATGCAACAGGTTGCAAATAAAATTTTCTTCATTCTCATTGATAGGTCTAAAAGATTATTATAAAAAATATTGCCACAAAAGTACGAATAATTATCCAACCAGAGGTGGACAAGATGATACTTTTATGGCAACAAATGTGATTTTAGGACATTATTTAATCAGATAAGTCTTTCCTGGTTCTGTTTCCAAGTCATATTCATATACGTCAGGAATAGGAACCTTCACTCCTTCTGCTATCCGATGCTGTTCCATTACAGGTTTCACTTCTGCAGATGCAAAAAGGATATTTGGACATTTTCCTTCTGCCTTCTTCAGCTTTTTCGCCTTCAGCGGTACGTAGGAGCGAAGACGCAGGATGCCTCCGATGGTGGAACGAATCTTCGCCTTCATCAGTCTGCCATTCTTCCAGTCCATATCCACCACAAAGCCGCCACGGGCACGAAGTCCCTTTACGCTTCCTTCTTTCCAGGCATCAGGCAAGGCTGGCAAGAGATGCACGGCTCCATCATGACTCTGCAGGAGCATTTCGGCGATACCGGCTGTTACTCCGAAGTTGCCGTCAATCTGGAATGGTGGATGGGCATCAAAGAGATTCGGATAGGTTCTGCCATCAGGATATTCCTTTGCCTGCGCATCAGATGGCAACAGACGAAGCATATTGCTGATGATTCTGAAAGCATGATTGCCATCGAGCATGCGTGCCCAGAAGTTCGTCTTCCAACCCAGACTCCAGCCCGTAGCCTGGTCGCCACGATGCTTCAGAGTGGTGGCAGCGGCATGGAACAGTTCCGGATGAGAGAAAGGAGAAATCTGATTGGATGGATACAATCCATAGAGATGCGAGATATGGCGATGCTCATTCTTCGGATCATCCGCATCCACAAGCCACTCCTGCAACTGTCCGTACTTTCCTATCTGCATCGGCGGAATCTGCGAAACCAACTGCTGCATCTCCTTGCGCTCAGCCTCATCAACACCCAATATTTCAGAAGCCTTCACGGCACTGGTCAGAGCATCGAAGGCTATCTGGTTATCCATCGTGCATCCCGCCGTTACGGCAGTTCTCTTACCCTTAGGTCCCTGTTCCGGACTCACCGACGGCACGGTTACCTTCCATTCGGTGCCCGGCAACTTCTGCATATAGTCGAGATAGAACTCAGCGGCACCTTTTATTACCGGATACCACTGCTTGAGGAAAGCCTTGTCGCCCGTATAGAGATAATGCTGCCAGAGATGGGTGGTGAGCCAGGCTCCGCCGTTGGGGAACATGCCCCACTGCGCACCATCCACCGGACCTGCTATGCGCCAGATATCGGTGTTATGATGTGCCATCCAACCACGACAACCATACATTTCCCTAGCCGTCTGTGCTCCCGTTACGCTCAAATCCTTAATCAGCGAATACAGAGGTTCCGTGGTGTTACCGAGATTCGTTACCTCGGCAGGCCAGTAATTCATCTCCGTATTGATGTTGATGGTATATTTACTGTCCCAAGGCGCATTTTTGCTGTTGTTCCAAACACCCTGCAAGTTTGCAGCCTGTCCACCAGGCTGGGAAGAGGAGATGAGCAGATAGCGACCATAGTTATACATCAGCGCTACCATCGCCATATCCTTGCTGCCAGCAAATTTCTCCAGACGTTGGTTGGTAGGCAACGAAGCATTGGCATCAGTTGTCAGAGTCAAGGAAGAAGTACCAAACTGTTTCTGATAGGCCTCCACATGGCGTTTCTCCAACTGTGCGTAGCTCATCAGTTTCACCTTATTTATATAGTCGGCATTGCGTTGGGCTGCATTGCCCGACACATCGTGATAGTTCACAAAATTGGTGGCAGCGCTCACGAGGATGGTTGCCTCGGTGCCATCTGTCTTTACATCTGCCACGCATTCGGCAGCAAGAGCTGCCTTGATACCCTCCTGGTCTTGTCCCTTCACCTTCAGCATAACCCCTGTAGGCGTTTTCTGAACTTGATGTTCAAAAGGCGAATCCAGGGTAACATCGATGTTCAAAGCGCCCTTTCTGCTCGCCTTGATGTGGCAAACGATAACGCCATCAGCCAGCGAAGCAAAGGTAGTACGGGTATATCTTACGCCATTCATCACGAAAGAAGTCGTGGCAATCGCCCTCTTCAAATCCAGGTTGCGCACAAACTGCTCAGTCTTTCCCTGGTTCTTCATTCTGACATGCAGATTTGCCATCGGCAGGAAGCGCATGCCATGAGGCCCTAGGATGAAGGTCTGGTTGATGAGAGCCGCTGCCTCCTCTTCCCTGCCATTGAAGATGAGTTCCCTCACCTTTGACAGATTCTCCAGGGATTTCTTGCTATTGTTGTTATGAGGACCGCCACTCCAGAAAGTTTCCTCATTCAACTGGATATTCTCATCCGTAGTTCCGCCATATACCATACCTCCCAAGTGAGAATTTCCTATAGGTAAAGCCTCCAGCCAATGTTGGGCAGGAGCGTTATACCAAAGTCGAGTACTATTATCTGTGCAACTTGCCTTAGCCATCATCTCTACTGGAAACAATAGTCCCAAGACCCAAGCCCCAAAAATCATCTTATTTCTGTTCATAAAATCAGCATTGATTAGTAATTAAAAACGGCACAAAGATAAGGAAACTTTTTGATTTTCCATCACTTTGTGCCGTTAAAATTAAAAATATCTCAAACTTTAAACCTATTTTCTTTTAGAATACTCAAAAGAATCTACATCTATATACCCGCCAGCAGCCTTTGTGGCATAGTTGTAGATGGCAATACGGGTACCCATGAAGAGGCGGCGATAATCATACTGCATCTTGAAATCCTTGATGGCAGGAATCCAGGTCTTTCCATCTATACTATATAATAAGGTGGCAAGATCCTGATGAAGACGGAAATCGCAACTCATCTTCAGATAGATGATGCTTGATTTCGTTGCCTTATCCTGCTTCAGATTCAAAGGCTGGCGATACACCTCCTCACGCTTCACATCAGTCACTGCCTTTTCCTTTTCAGTCAGGGCTACACTCTCCTTGGTACCTACCACAAAGAGTTTCTTGCCTTCCTTTACGATAGAAAGCAGGGCTGCATCACCCTGGAAGGCTGACAAGCCAGCCACATCGCCATCCTTCATCTTGCTCACATCCATCTTGACGATTCCCTCGCAGGTTGGTCCTTCGGTACGGGTACTGATGGTATTAGGAGCCAGGAAGATGTTAGGAACAATACGGGATGTCTTCAGGCGGAGCCAGCCCTTGCGCTCTGTGAGCGACCAGGCATTATCCACAGGATTGTGGTTCCACTGCCACTGCAGTTCCAGTTTATCCTTCGAGAAATCATCACTATACACGAGTCCCTTACCGTCATATCCCAATACAGGCTTCTGCATCTCGGCAGGAATATTGCCCTTCTCATCGGTCAGCATAGGCCATCCGTCCTTCCAGGTACATGGCTCCAGCGTGAGCACTCTGCCCACACCACCACGGTCTTGGAATACGATGCCATACCAGTTGCCATCCTTATCATCTACAATCGTACCTTGTCCCACGCCATTGAATCCGGCAAACTCCGTTTCCAGAATCACCTTTTTTTCATAAGGGCCCTGAATGTGATCTGCACGATAACAAACCTCACGACGAGGATGTCCCTGTGGCCACGAAATCATCAGGAGATAATACTTGCCGTTGTGCTTGATCATGCGGGAGCCTTCGAGCAAACCCGTTTCATCAGCATCACGCTCAAAGAGTTTACGATGGCTGCCCGGCACTACTTCCGTAAGATCTGTATTCAGCTGCACCATCTCTCCCGTTCCATAAACCACGTATGCCTTATCGTCGTCATCGAAGAAGAGAGCGGCATCATGGAAATGCTGCAAGCGGCTGTGGATAGTCCATTTGCACTCGATATCATCGGCTGTACAGATATAAGTCTCTCCACCTGGATTATCGTTCGGAGCAAAGAGCGCATAGAACTTGCCACGATGATACTGCAGCGAAGTGGCCCACTGACCACGACCATACACCGTACCCTCCTTCATGTCATACTTAGGCGAATCGGTAAGTTTAGGGAAGATATAGTTCACGGTTTCCCAGTTCACCAAATCCTTCGATTTCATGATAGGCGCACCCGGCATCAGATGCATGGTGGTGCTTACCATATAGAAGCAGTCACCCACACGGATTACATCCACATCAGGCACATCAGCCCAAACCACAGGATTGGCGAAATTCTTCTCAAACTTCCACCAGTCGAAATTGAAGAGTTTGCTTCCCTTCAATCCCTTGAACACGAAGTATATATCATGCTTTCCTGTCACTTTCTTTAGCATTTGTGCCGAGAAAGTCTTCCACTTTTCCCAGCCACCCGTCTTGGTAACATCAAGTTTTGCCACCAGTTCGCCATCTTCCTTATCGAGATGAACCTCCAGCGAACCTCCAAGCGAAGAGCACGCCGCTGAGATGGCAAATACATCTGGACCTTCATCACCAAAATCCACCTCACGTACCTTGATATAATCGCCTTCATGGATTTCAGAGATATAAACACCCGTATCATCGGTCTGCTCCGACTTCACTCCCTTAGAGAAAGCGATGGTTTCAGCCTCCTGACGCTTGTAAGGATTGAGGGTTGCGATAGGAACCACTCCTTCCTGAGTATGGTGGATAATTGGGAATGTGCCGTCGGCATTATATTTGAATTCTTCCACAGCTACACTGCGTCCGAATCCGCCACCCAGTTTACCCGTATGATAGAAGAAATAAGACTTGCCCTTGAAGTCGGTCACACCGCAATGGTTAGTAAAGGAACCCGTATCTTCCAATGGCATGATTTCGCCCATATACTTCCATGGTCCGAAAGGCTTCTTGCTCATGGAATAAGCGATATGCTCAGGCACTCCACCTGCAGCATAGAGCATATAATAGTTCTTGCCACGCTTCATGAACCAAGGTCCCTCTGTGTAGCAATCTTTATATTTTCGGGTAGAATCACGCTTCTCCACGTCAGGCGAACCGAATCCCTCCTCAGTCATCACGATTCTGCCCACTTCACGCTTTTCATCAACAGCTGCCTTAGCATCTATACCACCCTTGAAGCTGATCATATCTTTATTCAGTTTGGCATAGTAAAGATGTGGATTACCCCAATAGAGATAAGCCTGACCATCCTCATCCATCCAAACGGTAGGGTCGATATTGTCCCAACTTCCGTTATCGAAAAGCGGTTTGCCCAGCGCATCCTTGAACGGACCGGTAGGAGAATCTGCCACAGCTACGCCGATAGCCATTCCGCCCGTCAGTTTAGAGTGCGCACAGATATACCAGTAATACTTACCATTACGTTCGATGGTCTGTGCTGCCCAGGCACGGTCATCTGCCCAGGAAAAAGAACTGAGGTCGAGCGGTGAACCATGGTCTGTCCAGTTCACCATATCCTTGGTGGAATACACACGCCATTCGTTCATCCAGAAGAAGTCAGCCTTATCTTCATCATGACCGGTATAGACATAGAGACGGTCTCCGACAGGAAGAGGAGCTGGGTCTGAAGTCAACTGTGTTTGTATGATAGGATTCTGCGCATTCATCGTTGCGCTCATACTCATACACAAAGCCGAAGCTAGCAAAAACTTATTGTTCATTGTTTATCTAAAATTATTAGTTTCTATTTTTGAGTGCAAAGATAGCAATAAAACAGACATTTTACTTTGCTGTATGTTACAAATACTTTGGCAAGACAACCATGGTGTAAGAAAAAAACGGTGCATTTCAAAAGAAACACACCGTTTTACATCTTTACCTACAAGTTTTGCCCGAAATAGCTGTATCTGTTGTTGTCTGGATTAACATTCACTTTACCTACATATTACCTAATTAATTATACATCAAAAAATCTAAATTTATAAATTTTCGGATTTTAGGATATAAAATCATCGACCACTTGTGCATAAAAAGAGGTTGAGCATCAAAATACTCAAGCAACATATTAATTTCCGGATTATTCTGCTTATAACATATTGACACCGAATCTCCCTCTTCTGGTTCCCTACCATACTTGTGTTCCCATGCCCCATAACGAGACACACCTTTATATTCCTTCCCCTTAATGCTAAAAGAATAATTTATATAATGATTACCTTTACCCGTATGAACGTCATGGACAACTCCTTGAACCAAGGAGCATTCCTTTTTAAGTTCCTCTCGAGCATATTCATCACGATAGAACGAAGGCGAATCATATAAAAACAGTATAACCACATCAATCAAAAGAAGTAACAACGCACGCCACAAAACAGACAACCAATAACAAAACCTTTTATATAATTTTACAAATATTTTTCTCATAATATGCTTATATTTAATTATCGTTATTATAATGATCAGATGTACCATAACATACATCTACACCGACTTGTTTTGCCCGAAATAGCTATATCTGTTGTTGTCTGGATTGGCAACAATGGAGAAGTTACTTCCTAGCACCCGGAATAATACTTTCTCCAACCCGAGAAGATATTCTTTCCGACATGGAGTATAGAGAGCGCCCTTACTTCACGTAAGGACTCTCTAGCATTCCTAGATGAGTAGGTTTATACCCACCAAGATTTATGAGTATTTTCTCAAATACAATACCAGGCTGCATAGGACGAAGCCTCAAGGTGTGTTCAGCCTTCCCCGTGTTTTCTACAGCCATCCTCACCTTCTTCTCTATGATGCGCGATGCGGCTGTAGGATACATCAAGTCGTACTTATGCTCCCAGTTCAGATTCTGATTCAGCCCTACAATCTCTTCCTTGCCACCATCCAGCGACACTGCCACATAATGACCACCCAGCACAAATGGCATCACTGCATCAGTAATAAGATGTACATCCACCGAATCCATATCTGCCTTAAATCTCATCTTATAGGTAAGATACGCTCCTGCTGTTGGCTGGGTATATGGGAAGAGAGCTATACCCGACTTCGTCCGTCCTAAACCTGGGATGAGTCTCCACTGCGACTTCTCTGATTCAGCAGGTGTCAGTGAGAAGAGATGCTCTGCCTCCATCACCACCATGCCGCCATCTTGCTCGAACACGTAGCCTGTACTAGGCTGCGTAACGGCAAAAGGGGTACTCTGCTGAATGCGATATACCATAGGCATAACTTGATGCTGCGGGGCATGCCAGTTTTGATAGCCGATATGCACTTGATCCATCATGTGATTCCACTTGCCATTGGCGATATGGTGATTATAATTGTCGCAGAGCAAGGAGTCTCTATTGTAACATTCCTCCACCCTATCTGCCCATGTATTAGCCTCAATACGTCCCTCACGATAGAGTTGCTTGTTCATCGCCAAAGAGTAATACATATCATAAAGATTAGCCATGCCCTGTATTGGGAAGAGAACCAACTCTTGATAGGCATCCTTCGCAGGCTCATCCAGGGTGATATACTGACGCAGGGCTCGTGCCTCCAAGGCCAGGAATTCATCCCGTACGCCCTTAAACTCTCCCGTCTGCAAATTGTATGTCTTGTCATCCAGCAATTCGGCTTGCACCCTAGACGCATATCTTCCATTGCTCATCAAGAGACGAGCAACCTCTTTCGCCTCTTTATCACCAAACTGCTGGGCACAGAATCCCTGTGCATATTGCTCCAGGTTGCTGGCATCGAAGGCATCGGGATTCCATGCCATGTTCATAAAAAAGTCGATGGCAAACTCATGGGGCTTGATATCACCGACATTGAGCATCCAGAGTTTATCCACACCATGTTGATAAGTGGCTTGCAGTTGCTCCCACATCTCGGCGATATGCGACATGGTGAGCCACTTGCTGGCTCTCGGCGCACCATAATAGCCTACATGATAATACATACCATAGCCGCCCTTGTGGAAATTTTTCTTTCTATCAGGAAGTCGGCGCACATGACCGAAATTGTCATCGCAAAGCATCACGATGACATCATCGGGCACCTTGAGTCCCTGGTCATAATAATCGAGCACCTCACTGTAGAGTGTCCAGACCTGTGGGGTCTCGGAGGCTGGTTTCCTGGTGACATCAGCTATGATTTTTCGCTGTTCCGAAATGATTTGTTCCATCAGCCGGAAGTTAGCCTCTCTACTACCTGCATCGGTCATCGGACGGTCTTCGTCACCTCTCATACCGATGGTCACGAGCTTGTCGTAACCCTTGCTATTCTCGATTCCCTCTCGGAAGAAACGCTTGATGGCATTCTTGTTGGTCAACCAGTTCCATTCACCGTTGCCATAGTTCTTCTTATGTCGAATCCACTCTTGCTGCGAGCGTTGCATCGGCTCATGATGCGAGGTACCCATCACGATGCCATACTCATCAGCCAGCCGGGCATTCTCCGGATCATCCTCATTGAAGCAGTTGCCCTCATACAGTCCGTTCTCATCCTTCAGGATAGGTACCAAAGGCTTGTATTCCTTGAACGAGCCCCACATGGCAGGCCAGAGGCAGTTTGCCTTGAGGCGAAGGAGGAGTTCGAAGACATGGGCATACATCTGGCCGTTCATGCCCCCAAACTTATTTCTAGCCCAGGTGGTCATACAAGGGAACTCATCATTGATGAAGAAACCACGATATTTCACCTTCGGCTCTCCACTCTCCACGGAGCATGGCTTGGCAAAGACCTCCTCATGCCTGGCTATCGGCGCATCCGCCCACCAATACCAAGGCGACACCCCCATCTGTCGGGAAATCTCGTAAATGCCATAGATGGTGCCACGCATATCGCTACCTGCCACCACCAAGGCACGCTCCATACCCTTGGCAGGATGATCAATGGTCTTGATGACAAAGCTCTCCCACTTGCCCTTGAGCGAACGCTCTGGCAAGATGCCTTTCTTGGCAAGGCGAGTAATAGCTTCACTCACTCCGTATGTACCAATGAGGATGGGATAACGCACCACATCCTCGCCCTGGCAGCACACTCTGGGTGAACGACCCGACACGGTATAGATATCCTTACGCAGGTCTTCCGCTGCTCTTTTCACACCTTGTTTTTCGTGAGCATCCATGCAGATACCAGACATCTGAGAGGCGGTGGAAATAGGAAATGCTCCCCCTTGCTGTCGGAAGCTGATAAAGGAATCAGCCATTGTTGTGAGGGCAAACATCACAAAACAACAGGCCAAGAGAGGCCTTGACCATGGAAAGTTGATTTTCGTTGTATTCATCATTATGATTGTTAATTCGTTTAATGCTGCAAAACTACGAAAAAACAATCATAATGACTTTACTAGATGTTCCAAAAACTTTATTAAGTTTGTCTTACCACACATACCTACTGTTTATTGAGGCACTTGCCCCATTCTTGAGTAGAATATATGCTAACATATACTTTTCTACAATTAATTCTTCACAAGTCGAACTCCATAAATCTGACCAACCTGTTTTCCCTTATGGGCCACAAACTTCACTCTTACTTCCTCCTTGCCCTTAACAAACTCAGAAGGAATGGCATAATCAACGGTCTTAAACTGGGTGGTGCGCCAACGATGACTGTTGTTTACACTTGTCAGAAGTTGATTGTCAATGTAGATATCAAACTCACTAGTGCGCCACTCATCCTGCCCCCAGAACTTAAGTTGGAGACTAAGATTACTCTCTCCTTTAGTCTGCATCAGATAGCTGAAGAAATGTCCATCCTTCGCATCGCGGAAGAAGACACCTTCTGTATTGCCATGCTCAGTAGCATCAGCCTCCATGCGATGGTCAGTCTCAGGCTGCTGCTCTCCCGGACTTACCTTATCCACAGTTCGAGCCTCCAATTCCTGACTTTCCCTCTCCTCTGCAGCCAACTTCTGCATATAATTCCTATATTCATTCTCACCCAAAGCCAACCAATACATCATGTAGCGAGAATCATGAATTTCGAAGAAAGGCTGTAATTCACCTTCGATGGCATTCTCCATATGGGTACCAAGTTTAAAGTGTAATGGCTTGCCAGAAATAGGCTTCAAGTCCTTCGCAATATCGTTGAGATGTTTTGGCAAAAGGATTGGAGCCTTGTTTAGAGGCAACTTTTTTCCACCGGCATACTGTCCGAAACGACTGTCATCTGCTATGAGCGAACGCATATCCTCCGTTCCAGTCTTCATGCCGAGCAGGATAGGACCATACATGATTGCCACATACTGAGGCACATTGACCATCGGTTTGATGGAAGCGTGCATAGGCATAGAGATTTTTAACTTATCTCCTTTCTTCCATTTTCTTTTGATACAAACAAAACCATTCTCCTCATAACTGTTGATATCGAAGCCAACACCTGTCACGGTGAAGTTGTCACACCAGGATGGCTTGCGAACTTTCAGGATAAAAGTCCCTTTACCCTTGGTTACTTCTATGACAGATGTTTCTGCATAAGGAAAGGCAGTCTGCTGGCGAAGAATCATTTTTCGATCCTTCCAATTCAATTCGGAAGCCACGAAGAGATTCACGAACAGGGCATCATCCTCTGCCTTCTGCCCCTTATCGTGCGTCCAGACAAACTGTCCGTACTTTCCGTGGTCTTCCATTCCTGTTCCCACGCAGCACCACATCGCCTCATTAGGAGCAGAATAATTGCGGTAATGACGAGGACGGGCAGAAGTGAAATAGACATAGCCACCATGTTGCGGATGCTGGGCAGAGAGGATATGGTTGAACATCGCAGTCTCATAAAAGTCACCATACATTCCAACAGGTTTCACTCGATTCAAGTCCTCTGTCAGTTTCAACATATTATAGGTATTGCAAGACTCCGGACCATCGATGTCGTTGATATAGTCTATACATGTTTCCTTAGTAGGAAAATGCTCACGCCGACTGTTTCCTCCCAAAGCCAGCGAACGCTGACGTGTCACAATTTCCCAGAAATACTCGCTGGCATTGTGATATTGCACATCATGAGCCAACTCAGCGATGCGCTGATATCCGATAACCTTCGGAATCTGTGTATTGGCATGCATATTGTCAAGACAGTCCTTGCCTTCTTCCATTGGCACCAGCAACAGCTTGTGAGAGAATCGGCGTGCACAATTCAGATATTTCTGCTCTCCGGTAATAGCGTATGCATCAGCAAGCACCTCGTTCATGCCTCCATGCTCGTTGCCGAGCATTTTCTCCATCTGTTCGTCGCTCAAATCATGCGTTATGTCCACAGCCCAATCGCAGAACTTCAGAAACAGATTCTTTGCCTGTTCATTTCCACAATAGAGCCATGCATCACGAAGTCCTGCATACATCTTATGAATGTTATAGAAAGGTGCCCATGTTCCGAAGTAAGGTCCAAAATCTCCTTTACTGAAAGCCGTCCACATCTTGGCACTATTCGGAACACCACCGATATAGTTATGGCACCAGGCGTCATGGCGCTGATTGTTGGCATCAAGCACCAGCTGGAGTTCGGATATCATATATTCCATGCGCTTGCGGCATTCCTCATTGCCTGTGGCTGCATTGATGGCAAGAGCCGACAGATAATGTCCGCCCACATGTCCGTCCAGTCCATCCCAGTTGGGATAAGAAGGTTTACGAGGCTGCAAGCCAGCCTCCTTGCGATAAGGGGCCAGCATGCGGTCGCAATCATATTTCAGGAGTACCTGCACGTTCAAGTCGCGAGCATGCTTCAATGGTCCGTCAAGAAGGGTGATGTCGCCCAGCGGGAACTCATCCTTATAAAGTTTATCTTGCGCCACAACACCCAAGGCAGGCGCAATGCTCAGCAGAGCGATCATCAGTAACGGCTTTCTGAAAGCCAGGATTTTCGTTGTATTCATCATTATGATTATTTATTCGTTTAACGCTGCAAAATTACGAATAAACAATCATAATGACTTATTTTAGTGTTTCAAAAACTTTACTCAGAGTATCTTGCCGCATATTCCGTAGGCGACATACCGAAATATTTCTTAAATGCAGTGGAGAAATGACTGTTATTGGCAAATCCCACCATATATGAAACCTGCGTAATGTTGATTTTATGCTCTCTTATCAATCGGGCAGCCTCATTGAGACGGATGTTTCTCAAGAACTCGCTAGTAGGAACACCGGTCATTTCCTTCAACTTACGATGCAGCTGAGTACGGCTTACGCCCACCTCATCACACATCTTCTCTACATTGAAGTCAGAATCGCTCAAGTTCTCGTTCACTACCTTCATGATACGCTCCATCAGCTCCTCATCGTAGCCTTTCACCTCTACCTTCTCCACCTTGTCATCCTGCTTCAGAGCTCCAGTGAACTTACCCTTCAGGCGACGTACATTGTCGATGAGATTGTCTATCGTGAGATGAAGTTCCTCCAGGCTGAATGGTTTTGCCAGATAAGCATCAGCTCCTAGCTTAATACCCTCTAGCCTATCGCTGATTTCCGATTTGGAAGTAAGCATGATTACTGGCACGTGGCTGATATTGGCATTGCCCTTGATATTTCTAAGCAGCGTGATACCATCCATCTCCGGCATCACCACATCGCTTACCACCAAGTCGAAATCACCAGAAAGCAGCTGCTTCAGCGCCTCCTTGCCATTGTTGCAGATTACAAAGCGATACCAGTCACTCAGTTCCGACTTGAGATAACGGCAGATTTCGATATCATCATCCACTAGCAGGATTTTACTGTTTCTGCTAGCCGCACCTCGCTGCTGTTTCTTTCCGGTACCCACATTGTCCAAACAAATCTGATTATTCTTGAGATGCTCTTTACCCAAAGGCAATTCTATGATGAAACAGGCACCGCTCGTTCCGTCCTCTCGGTTGCGTGCTGTCACATCGCCACCATGAAGCCTTACGATGGATCGGCATAGATTCAAGCCGATGCCCGAACCTCCCAGATGCATATCAGCAGAATTCTTTCCCTGATAGAAGCGTTCAAACAGGGTTTTGGCATCATCGTTCTTTCCCAATCCCTTGCCGCTATCAATCACATACAGGAGCACCTTCTTATCCTGCTTCTCAATGCGGAAGATGATTTCACCGCCATTAGGCGTATATTTAAAGGCATTAGACAGCAGATTGGCTATCGCCTTATCCAGTTTATTACGATCTATCCATGCATTCACAGGCGTCTCTGGCATCTCCAGCCTGATATTAATACCACGCAGATTGGCATTGTAAGTGAAGAGTGAAACCAATCCCCTCGAAAACTCCACCAGGTTGGTTTCCCTGCACGAAAGGTTCATCTGATGCTTGTCCAGGCGTCGCTTGTCGAGAATCTGATTCACCAGGGTGAGCAGACGCTGTGCGTTTCGGTCCATGGTATCAATATCTTCATGATACTCCTCAGCATTTCCCAATCGCTCCTTCAATTTCTTCAGAGGCTCCATAATCAGAGTAAGCGGCGAACGGATATCGTGGGTGGCATTGATGAGGAACTGCATCTTAGCCTCTTCAAGATCTCTTTTTTTCTTGTGCAGATAGATAAAGATGACAGCAGCCATAAAGCCGAGAACCAGGATCAGATAGATAAGCTTAGCCCAAACTGTGAGATACCAAGGTACCAACACGTTCAGTTTTATCACCTTATTGTATATAGAGTACTTACCGTTGCAATAGGTACGCACCTCTATACGATAATGTCCATACGACAAACCAGTGAAGTTAAAGCTATTGTCGCCAGCCGCATTGCTGATCCATTTGCCCCCGTTGATGCGATACTGAAACACGATGTTACCCACGCTCTGATAATCAAGCAGGGAAAAATTGAGCACTATCGACTTGAAATCAGACGGAACACTCAGATTATCTCCGATAAAGGGAGCCATCTTTCCATCAAGCAACACCTCCGACAGATAAATGGCAGACATTTTCTCATTATAATCCTTTACCTGAGAAGGTCTAAAATAAGTCAATCCTTCGGAGTTTCCATAACAGATAACCCCATCCGGTGTAGAACCTGCTACTCCTGCCAGATATTCCTTGGTCAAGAGTCCGTTACCCTTTTCAAAAGAGAAAAACAACTTAGCTTTACTAGAATAACACCAGATACCCTGCGCAGTACTCATCCATAGGTTTCCCCAGGCATCCTTCTTCAGCGAATAAATTCTCAATCCGCTAATACTCTCGGAATGAGGCCAAGGGGTAGTCTGCTGATTTTTCCTGTCATAGAGATAAAGCCCCATCTCTGTGGCAATAGCAATCTTACCATCCGACAGTTCTAATGTAGAATAGCACGTTTTACCCTCTAACAAAGGCCGAGAAAGAATGATGTCAAAATATCCGGTTTTGGTATCCATGCACGACACACCATTGGTTGTAGCACACCAGAGCCATCCCCGGGAATCTAACCTGATCTCCGATATCCAGTTATTGCAAATGGTTTTGTGTGGACGCTTATCATCCATCAGATATTGCGTCATCTTGCCACTCTTTCTATTCCATACATAAAGTCCGTTGCCCGGGCTCGTAAAATAAATATTACCAGCAGCATCTACCTGCATACCATCTAGAGAAAGTCCATTGGCTGGCAGCAACAACCGGTAAGTCTGATGCTTCCAATCATACTCATAAATGCCATCACGGCCATATACATAAACTTTCTTCCGAAAATCCGAGTACACTTTGATTGGTCCTGCAGGACTTTGTAGTAGCTTGGTATTGCCCGTCTTCTCATCCAAGAGATACAACCCATGATTTTTGACCACAAAAAGCATCAATCCGTCAGCAACTCCCACTACAGACGAAATGGTTTCCATACCCCCCCCCCTAATTCATCCAAAGAAACCGGATGGAACACATTCTTATCATTATTCGACAAGAAAAGTCCTTTCATATAGCATCCATACCACTGATTACCATCTCTATCTATCAGCAAATCGCTGATATGCGCATTATCAAAGATAAACGATTGGTTATTCAACTCCACCCGATAAGCCTTTCTGCTTCCATGCGGTATCTTGAAAGTTCCATCTCCCGAAGTACCCAACCATAAATTGCCATACTTATCCAAGGTAGCTGCGCTGATATATCCTGCCCCCTGATGAGCTGAAAAATCGAAATCGTAGCGTGAGAAGCTATGCGAGGCATAATCATAGCGCATAATGCCGCCCGTATGCGCCACAAAGAACCCCTTCTTGTCTGTGGCATATAATTTACGGATGCCAAACAGACCTTTAGGTTCATATACACTTACCAGTCGGATAGACTTGCCATTGTATTTATATTTTCTCAACACCTTTGTATGATTAGCCTGCCACAGATATCCCTCAGCATCAAAGAACAGCATAGCAAAGAAATTATCCACAGAATTTGCTGATTTCCTTGAAAGGCGAGTAACTTTACCTGTAGTCATATCCAACCTATAGGCACCATACCCGGCTGTACCTATCAGGAGATTATGCTTTCCATCCTCAATAAGAGAAGTTACTCTTATCTTCTCATCTTTCTTTTCCAATACGATATGCTGGAAACTATTGGTAAGATAGGAATATTTATAGAGTCCACGATTTGTTGCCACAAAGAGGAACTCTTTGCTGTAAGGATAGAGCTTTACGATTTCATTATCCTGGATGGTGGTGGTATCAGCAGGATTGCAAAGATAGGTACTGAATTTATAGCCGTCAAAACGATTCAGTCCATAATTCGTACCCACCCAAATGAAACCATACTTATCCTGTATGATACATCGAATCAGGCTACTCGACAGGTCGTTTGATGTATAAAGTCGTCCAGAGTTGGCATAAGAAAAGGTTGCCAACATTTGCACGAGACAAAGAACTCCAAAAAGTAAAAGACGCTTCATAGGCTTATGAATGAAATATACAAAATTGTTGTTTACATGATGAATGATGCAAAATTATATAATTTCTGCTAGAAAAAAGAAAGAAAGCCCAAGAATTTGCATCCTTTACCTGTTTTTTTACTCAAAAAGTTACAAGAGATAAAGTTTATAATACGATATACTCAAAAAGAGGATGCGTCATAAGTTTATGATTCACCCTCTTCTTGTCGTTGGAAGAGACAGGATATGTCGTTGGAAGAGACAGGATATGTCGTTGGAAGAGACAGGATAAGTTGTTGGAAGAGATAGGATATGTTGTTGAGACAATCAGTATCGTCGGTCGCACAACAGCTGTTGTGCATGCGGTGACCAACTGTTATGCACCAACTATTACCCAGTTTACTATTTTTTGATTACCTTTCTGGAAACCTTCTTACCATTGGCAAACTGAATCTGCTCTATAACCAAGCCCTTAGTCTGAGCGCTGATGCGCTGACCCGCCAAATTATAAGTTGTGACAACACCTTTTCCGAAGGCATCGGTTGTACAATCAGTGATACCCGTACCGGTATCCGCCTTTCTAATCTTCACATTACCCAAGATAACCGCAGCCCAACCAGAGGACATGGTGAAATAAAGTTCATAGTCACCTTCTTTCTCTATAGTGAAGTTCAAGAAGTGAGCCAGAGAGCCTTTCACCACCTGGTTAGAATTTTCCTTCAAGTTGCCTTCCGAGTCCAGGTTCTGTTCCAACAAGACTGATTTATTGTCGCCAATGCCGACGATGCCTGCATCGTAAGCGACGGCACCATTCTCAGAACCATCATTCCAATAAGAAGAATTGAAAGAAAGCTGGTATTTGCCTGGGACCAAATGCAAGCGATGTCCATCATACAAGCCATAAGAGAGTTTGCACTGGTCGAAATCACGGGCACTCAGATAGAAACCTGTATTGAAATCACCTCCAGCCACGAAGTCCTTGATGCGGGCGCCACCTGTATTGGCAGCACCGTTTGCCTTCTCATCACTCCTACTACCATCATTCATACTATTCACACGCTTCCATCCCGCAGGCACACCTTCTCCTACATTGATGACCTCATCCTCCCAGTTATCAGAAAAAAGCACATCACCCTTCGACTCGCCAGCCTCTTCACTATCAGGAAGGTCGAGCTTATATCTTTGGAAGAAGTTCCAAAGTTCACGGGTAGAATAGACAGCATTAGGATCGTCGGAGTGCCAATGTCCTTTATCATCAATGGCGATGAGCGTAACCTCCGTACCATCCACCTTATTAATATAGCGAGTACGAGTGGCAGCTGCATAACTCATGGTTGCAGGATAAGGGCGAATCACCTCTGGATTATCCACATCACAACCTTCATAAGCAGCCCACTTCTTGACATAATCGTCAATCCTACCATAGCCACCAGCGGCATGGTTTGGATCGCCGCCCCATTTCACGACATCATCTCCCGTGCCATGGATGTGCATAATAGGCACATGGCGTGGAGCCACAGGCTCACGATAATCGACAGGGATACCACTCACAGGACCAAAGGCTGCAACTACAGTTCCCAATTTGGTCATACAATGATAAGTCATCATTCCGCCCATGGAGAAGCCAGAGATATAGATGCGATTCTTGTCTACCTTATATTTCTTCTGCATCGTCTTCATGATGGTTTCGATAAACTTGACATCTCCCGAACCCGAAATATCCCAGAAGTTACCGTTTCCCTTAGGATAAACTACCAGAATTTTTGCCGTATCAGCCACCTCGTTCCAATGAGTCTGGTTCATTTGAAAATTGGGATCCTGGTTTGCTCCATGCATAGAGATAACCATCGGAGCCTTCTCAGGCAAATCGGCAGGAACATACACCAGCATCTCTCGGGTAGCAGTACCCACCTTGATGGTCTGTTTCTGTGGTTGCTGCTTATAGCTATGCTCTACAGCCAGTACCTGCAAGCAGAAGACACAAAGCAAGCAAAGCAAGAAAATTGTTCTTTTCATTTTCAGTTAAAATTATCAGTTATACGATTATATGTTATTATAATTGTCTGTTGTTATGACACATAAAAAAATCGGCAAAGTATCTGCTGGATTCAACAAATACCTTGCCGAACATCAGAACTAGGGACTAATCCCTAGTTACACAAAAGGAGTAAAATTTCTGCCATTACTTATTCATTACCTTTACTACCTTACCATTCTGGAACTTCTTGATAACAAGGCCCTTGGCATTGGCTGCTACCTTAGCACCAGCAGCGTTGAATGTTGCAACCACTGCATCATTTGCTACATTAACGTTCTTGATACCAGTTGCTCCACCTCCGAGATCCTCAGGAAGGGTATTGTAAAGGTAGATTGAAGAAATAAGGATAGTACCGCCCCATGAAGCCTTGATAGTAACCAAGTGGGCAAAATCATCAGCTGCAGGTTCTTCACCAGGTACAGTACGAACCAAATCTTTCTTTAAATCAAGAACAATAGCTCCTGTATTTTTATCAAAAGCTTTGTTATTGATTTCAATCATACCTCCATTAGCCTGCTGACCATCCTTAACGGTACGGTTGAACATGAAACGAGGCATGGCAACTTCACCTTTATCGTTTGTGCTACCTTCACCATAAACTACCATGTAATGATAGTCTGACAAGTCGGCATAGATTTTCTCAGCCACTGTAGATGTACCTAGGATAACAGAACCTGGAGCACTTGGATTCTCTGCACCCACATTCCATTCCATATAAACATGCTCATCAGTTGGCATTGCGTCCTTTGTGAGACCATCCCATACGTGGAACATGTCCTTAGTCAATTCAACACCCTCATCTGCACTCTCTTCCTGTGCAGAAGCTGAACCAAAACCAGCAAACAATGCTACGGCTACCATAGCCAAACTCTTAATTGTTGTGTTCATAATTGTAAAAATTAAAATTGTTATTAATAACTAGTTATTTATAAATCTTCTCCGTATAGGTCTTACCGCTACGAAGATAAACTTTCTTGATACTGATACCCTGCTTGGCTGCAGATAAGCGCATGCCTTGCAAGTCGTAATACTCTACATGGTCTACCTGGTCGGCATCAGTGGTTACACCGGCGATACCCGTCAAGGCACCCTTGTAGTTCAGGCGGACGCAATCGAGCACAGCTCTCTTTCCGCTCACATAGTTAACCGTCATATTTCCCTTGGCATCAGCGATGTCCATGTCAAACTCCACTTCCGACCATTCCTTGTTGGAAGAAGCATTCTTTGGCAGTGTAACCTGCTTGGTCTGATTGCCACAGATGACTTTGATAACAGCATCTCCCATGGAAGCCTGATAGCGAATAGCCACCTTGTAATTACCTGGCTTGGTAACAGGAATGTAGCCACGAACGGAAGCCCCCTTCTGGGTACCCAGGTTCAAGCAGCCCTGACCATAGTATCCACGGAAACCGTTGTTCCAAGCGTTGCCATAGCAACCACCCACATTCTTGTAATCGAAGTGTTCAAACTCATACTGCATCTCGCCTTCGTAAGCTTCTGGAGCAGCAGGAGTCTCGATGACAGCAGCAGTCACATCAGAATCCTTCAACTTTCCTGGAGTCTTGGTGCCCTTACAGTTATCGATGGTCAACTCCAATGGACCATTATGCTTTACATAAACCGTGAACTGACCATTTTTCCACTCGCTGGTAACAGTACTTGCCGAATGCTCGGAATTATCCTTCCAAGAGATAGTAGGCTGAGCACTGGCTCCCACCACAATGATGGTATCAGTCTGCTGGGCATACTCCGGAAGATTCTTGTCATCCTGCAATCTGCCATCACCCACACCATAACGAAGTCCATCCTTGATACGGTAGTTCTGCATGTAGAGACTCAACTTGTCTGAATACTCACGCATGTGAACCAAAGAATATGGAGCGAGGTTCATCTTAATCTGGCTACAGGTATTGTAGGCAGGTTTCAATGTACCCTTGGCACTGCGTCCATTGTTTACCCAGTACTTACGGATATATTTCATACCACGATTTGGGGCAGCCAACGGAACATGCTCCTCATTATACTGATAAGGGTTGTAGCAAACCCAGGTATTCTCCAGACGCGAAGCATAGATATCACCCGTATATTCCTGTTTAAAGAGCTTATTCATATAAGCCTTCTTGCTGGTTACATTACTCCAGGTAGGGTTGCTGGCATACTCGCTGCTCTTGATAGCCACCTGCAGTTTCTTGGCTTCTTCGTCGATGAGATCATACACCACAGGGATGGCAGGATAACGTCCTGAAACCTTCAACCACCATTTGTTGTTCACGGTGGAGTTAGGCCATTGTGTGCCATTGTCATCCTGCTCGCTCCGATAGAGGCCATCATACAGTCCGCTAGGCGAAACGTATGCTTCCATCTCGTTCTGGCTGGAATAGATATTCTTTGGCTTGATATCATTCTTCACACAAATCTTGGTACGCTCAATCACCTCGCTGCGAGATGGAATTCTGATGGTTCCATCCAGAATCTTGCGGAACATATCGATGTTGATATTTTTAAAGTGATTGAACCAAGCCCAGTTTCTGCGGGTATAACCGTCAGCAGTCTTGGAAGTTTCAATCTCACGCAGGTTATCAGTCGTCACCAACTCAGGACCGTCAATCACCGTCTCACCTGTCAATGCCACATGCTCCAAGATAGGAATGGCACCACAAGCCTTAGGGAAATCATTGTAATACTCCTTCAGAAATTTTGAAGCATCCGAAGGGTCCTTGATGGCATTGCCATTCTCATCCAGTTTATCTTGTTCTTCCATCCAGCCGCAGATATCGAAACGAATACCATACTGGCCGGCATATCCACCCAGATAAGCACCCAGACAGTTGCTCTCGATATCATAGAAACCATTCTTCATGGTGTACTTCTCGCAGCAGATGAAATGCTCCTTGTCGGTAGAAAGCAGTCGGTTCATCTCGGCATTACGCTTCATATAAGCCACGGGCATCATATTGGCAGAATAGCATGCCTGCGTAAAACTCACACAAAGATAGCCGCCATACTGATGGGCAAACTTCATGAGATGGGTAAAGAGCTCCAGTCGCTTCAGGAAAGTAGGCGTATGAACGGTTCCGTTCTCACGCTTACGATCCTCGTCAAATCCCCAGAACTGCTCGGCATAGTTCCATCCAAGAAAGTTTGGATAGTTCTTATAGTAGCTCTCATAGAGTTCCAGGTCGTCGTCATCAAAAGCGCTGCATCCGCCGCTGGCAGGCTGAATCATGGTCCAGACGCGGTTCTCGGCGCATACCTTCATCCATGAATCTACCACCTTCTTACCATCCGCACAGATACTCTCCGTAGCAGAGAGCGAGAGGTTGAATATCACGTAAGGCTTGATGTCTTCCGGTACCATATTGATGATGGCTTGCGGATTCGGAGAATTCCATGTGTCGATATGGATAATCCATGCCGGCTGGGATGGCGAGATAACTCTTCGCAGGGCAGGCCCGTCATGAGCCTGCGCCACTGCGAATGTCAGTATCCCAAAAATAAATATAAATAATCTTCTTACCATTTTATTTCTGTTTTCTGAAGTCCATTAACCACACCCACGTAAGTAGGTAGGCGATTGAAATGATTCCACAATCCTACACCCGTAGTGCCCTGATTGATAGTAGAGAAAGATACCCCATAGAGTTTGTCGCCCAACACATCCTGTGCCTTGTTCAGGATATAGGCATAGAGTTCAGCCATTCCCTTGTAATCCTCGAATGTAGCCATGCTCTGATCGGCTACTGTTCCGTTGGCATCAGCCAGGTATACGTTCATATCAGAAAGACGAATCTCCAGACCTGATGCTTTCAGCGTAGCAAGAAGATTGTCGATATTCGCCTTAGCTTCTGCCACAGAACTGCTATTGTATGGCACGTCGAGCTTCACATCGATGCCTTCAATCTGTGCACCAGCTTCATTCCACTGCCTGATGTAGTTGATGGCAGCCTCGGTCTTCTCGGCATCCGTCAGCAGATTTTCTTCACTGTAGAACAGTTTGGCATCTGCCTTCTTTGAATGGATCTCCTTGCATACATCAGCCACCCAGTTCTCATCCAGATAGTCGTTAGGATAGAATTCATCAGTAGCTCCCATGTTCTCTGAAGACTTCAGAGAGTAGAAGAGATCTTCTATCAGGTTAGAAGCCACATTCCATGCCTGCACCTTGTCTCCATAGTTCTGCATAACGGAATCAACGTAAACAAACATAGCCTTCTTTACATCAGCAGCCTTCTCTTCTACAGGACGAGGTTTATAATAACCCGGCTTCTGATATGGAGCGTAAATATCAATATTGTCAACATACACCTGCTGAGGAACAGCCCCCTGACCAATTACCAGAGAAATGTTGGAAGATTTCATATCATCTGCATCAAAGGCCTCAGTAAAGTCAATCTTTGACAAATCCACCATGAATGTTTCCCAAGTCTTAGCCTTGGTAGGAACACCGAAGTTTCTCAGCTCCTTGGCTTTGTCACCCACCTTTACTCTGATAACCACATTCTTCTTGACATTTGATGAATAATAATCAAAGGAGATGGTCTTGATAGTAGACAGCGAAGCTCCCTCTGGTAGATTCACTGGGAACTCGATGAACTTGGCAGCCTTCTTGTTGAAGAGCGACTTTCCGTTTTTTCCTGTCGGATCCTTTGCCACTTTGGAATTCGTGTCAGTTCCGAAGACATCACCGATGGCACTGCTTTCGAAATCATACTTCTGATGGAGATCCACATTCTCACCATCTACCCAAATATCCTTAGTTGCCTCTTTCATCACGGTCAAATTCCATGCGTTAGGTGCAAAAAGGGAAGCTGTAGGAACGAGTCCTGCGGCAATAGCAGCACCAACTTCATCTTTTGAAGCATCGGCACTGACCGTACCATCATCAGCAACCACAGCAGCATGGGAGAAGCCATCTACGACATTCACTTCATTGAAGTTGGCCAAAACGGTACTAAAGCTAGTATTGGCAGCTTTCAAATCTGCAATGGTCAAGTTAGCTCCCAGCTTCATGCCCGTATAGTTCTTCAGAACTTCATAACCTCTGGTAAGGTCAGCCATCGCTACGCTCTCAGGCTTATCGCCGGCAGGGTAGCTTGTATCGAAGTCCTCCGCACAACCAGTGAGCAGCATGGAAGCTGCTGCACTGGCCAAGAGGATATTATGTATTTTTTTCATAATTCTGATATCAAATTAAAAATGTTCTTACTTCTCAGGAGTGAAAGTCTTGAACCCAATGCCACGATTGCGGACCACCATGGTATCTGTGGTTTCAACCGTACCCAAGGCATCGCTCTTGATGTTGTAGTTCAAATAGAGAGTGTTGCGCTTAAATTCGCCCAAAAGCTGGTCGTTCTTGACAAACTTACCATTACCCGAAACCTGAACGCCCTCACTGCCGGAAGAGATGGTGCAGTCATCGCCGTTGAAGGTCATCAGCACGTTCACCGGATGGCTTTTGCCACTAGCATCCTTCACTTCCACAGTCATCTGTGCCTTGTACAAGCCTTTGGTCACCACCTTGATTACCTCAGCCTTCTCTATATATGGATAAGCACGGTGAGATTCCTTGCCGTTGCTCACATCCTTACCCTTGCGAAGATAAGTGGCAGTCCAAGGATTGACGAACTTCACAAGGCAGAATGTAGTATTCTTCGACTCCAGCACCTTGTCAACTCCCTGAGCCTTGGTCAGCTTCACAGGAATTACGTAGCCCTGCTCATAGCTCTTGTCATCGTTGAAGAACGCATCAGTAAGCTTCACTCTTACGCCTCCCAGCTGCTGTCCCTTGGCAATGACAAACTGGTTAGGGTTCTCTATCTCATAGTAAGTGGATGGCATCACCTGGATGGCAGCGCCATTGATTTTATAGCCATCACAAAGACTGGCATCAGATATATAATCCACGGTAACGTTATTATTGTTGCCATAACCACCGGCACAGTAGGCCTTGATGTTGATGATGTGGTTGTTATCGTCGGTAAGGTCAGCTTCCTGATCCTCACCCAGCTCCACGGTGCGCACATAACCAGCATTGGCAAAATAGACAGCAGTTTCTCCGTCATATCCAAATTCCTTGTTACCGCTCTCGCAGGAAGCGGTCATCAACAAAGTCATGGCAGCAATGCCTATTGTATTTAATAACTTAAAACTTTTCATTTTCATTATCATTTTTAACTGGTTTATTTCCATCCCTTGTTCTGATGGAGATTAGAGTACTTCAATGCTTCTGAATATGGAATATAACCATAGTTCATATAGCTATCGAAATGGCGCTCTTCTACATTTGGCAAGATGGTAAACGTATCGTTGTTCCAATCGATGCCCTGTACAGATGTCAACTTGTCCAACTGGTTCCAGCGACGCAAATCCCAGAAGCGGAATCCCTCGAAGCAAAGCTCCAGGCGGCGCTCGTTGCGAATCAGCTCACGCATCTTAGCCTGGTCGCCGGCACACTCGTCGAGATAAGTGTCGTCTGTCAAACCTGCACGGTGGCGGATTGCCTTGATCACATCGTATGCTGAGTAAGCATGTGTACCAGGGTTCTTAGGTCCCCAAGCCTCATTGGCAGCCTCAGCATAGTCGAGGAAGAACTCGGTGAAACGTGCCTTGCAGCTATACTTGGTTACCTTAGATGTGTTGCTAGGATTGCAGTTGGCAGTCATGCGCAACATCTTCTTCATATAGTAACCGGTGCGGGTAGAAGCATCACGGCGGCCGATACCGTCATCGCCAGAAGAGCTACCCGTCTTGATTACCTTGTTATCAACTCCCGCTGTGGCTCCATTATAGATAATGTATTTAGCCAGACGAGGGTCACGGTTGGCGTATGGATTACTCTTATCATATTCACTGCGTGCATCGGTGATAGGATAACCCTTGGCATCAGGGAAGGCATCTACCAGATTCTGGGTAGGATTGGTTCTGCCGCTTCCGTAGAGTGATGGAGGGAAATTGTTCTTCTCGTCATCAATCTCTTCTGCATTCTTGGTACTGCGCCAGATGATTTCAGGAGGATTGGAACCAGTCTGCAAGGCTTTCATCTCTGCATCGTTGTCGTAGTAGGTAAGACCTGTAGAAGGCAAACCTGATGGACCGCCTACATAGTCAACCACCTCGGCAGCTGCATCAGCAGCCTGTGCCCAGGTTACATTGTTCTGGGCAGGATCCTGGAAGGCAGGGCTTGCAGCAAGCAGCAAGGTACGAGCCTTGATGGCACGCAGAATCAGTCCGTTGATCAGCTGGCGTGCATTCTCGCCCATCACCTTATTATATATACCCATCTTGCCATCCTTGACAGATGTCACCTCAGGCACATTCAGAATGTCATCATACTTGGCTGGCACCTTGTCGTCGCTTGTCACTGGCTCATAATCCATAGGCAGCAGCTTGTCAGCCTTCTCGATGTTCGCCAGGATGAAATCTACATGCTCCTGGAATGTCTTGCGAGGCTGGTTGAAATCAGCATCCGTTCCTACAAATCCGTCAAAGAGCTGTGTGCCGAGCAACTTTCCTTCATTGTCAAATCCGGCATGGGCACGAAGCAGATAATAGGCATGGGTAGCCAGAAGTCCGTATGCCTCACCTGTCAGGCGTCGCTGCATCAGCTTGTTCTCATTGACATTCTTCAGGAACCCGATGTTCGAAACGTTTGAGTTCAGGAAGATATACAAATACTGCATGGAAGACAGGTCGCTGTTCCAGCGACCCGTAGGGTCCCAACTCTGAACGGTCCATGAGCCCGTGGCATACTTAGACCAGTTGGCTCCCTTCTCATTCGTCACGGCATCATCCGTCGCTACATCCGTTCCTGTGCCCACCTCGTAATTTGGCAAGTTACGGTAAGCGGTGAGCACGAAGCCCCTGGCCATGGTAGGATCATTCTCCATCTCGTTGATGTCCTTCATGTTTTCTGCAGCAGGAGTAAAGACATCATCACATGCTGTCAACAATGCCGCAGAAGCCAATATCATGAATATATTTCTTAATTTCATAATTCTTTATTGTCTAATTTTTCAATATCTAAGATATGATTTCATCAGCCTTTAGAACATCATCTTCAAGCCCAGGTTGTAGAAACGGCACTGTGGTGAACCATAGCTGGTTTCCATATACTTGCGATGCTTGCTGATGGTGAGAAGGCTCTCGCCCAATACGTAAACACTCATACCCTTCACTACCTTGTTCTCAAACCACTCTTTTGGCATATCGTAGGTCAACTGCACCTTGTTGAGGTTGAAGCAGTCTGTGCTGTAAAGCCAGAAGTTTGAGTTGCGGAAGTTGTTGGTATTATCCTTGGCTGTCAAACGTGGATAAGTAGCGGTAGCGGCTGTCTCAGGTGTCCAGCGTCCACGAACCACAGAGGTATATTTCTTCTGGTTGTAAATCCAGTCGTTGCTCTTGAAAGCCTTGGCACCCATCTGACCTGTACCGGCGATGAAGAGGGTAAACTGCTTCCAGTTCAAGGTGATGTTTACACCATAGAAGAAAGGAGTTGCACCCCATCCATACTTACCCATCACCTGCTGGTCGTTGCTGTCAATCTTGCCGTCACCGTTGATATCCTTGTACTTCAGGTCACCAGCCTTGATTTCACCGAAGGTATGGTTTGGCACGAAGTTAGGATCGTCCTTGTCGAGGTTTGCCTTCATGTGGTCCACATCTTCCTGTGTGAAGAAGCCTTCGCAGACATATCCGCGCATCACGTCGAGAGCCTGACCCTGTGCATTCATGTAGCTATATTCGTTTTTCTCCTCACGCTTGTTAACCTTTGAGTCGAACACCATACCTGTGAGTCCGAGCTGTGCCTTCACCTTGCCGATGTTCTTCTTGAAGTTTACGGCGAAGTCGAAGCCCTGTCGCATATCCTCGTTGTAGTTCAGGGAGGTGATGAAAGAACCGTCACTATTCATCCATGAAGGATAGATGGTTGCAGTTCCCGCAGTAAGCAAGCCCGAAGTAAGCTGATGGAAATAGTTCATGTCGAAACTTACGGTACCATTGAGGAGTGAACCCTCCAGACCTACTCTCCATTCCTTACGCTTCACGAAATCGAGACCATAGTTGCTACCACGCTTAGAGAGTGTGGTGTGAGTTCCGTTGCCACCGCCTTCGTTCCAGGTGTAGTAACCTCCCTTCACTTCATAGTATCCCTGGTAGAGATAATAATCAGAGATATCGATATCCTGGTTGAGCACAGAGTAAGAAGCGTTCAGCTTCAAATCGTCGAAGCAAGGAAGTGCATTCTTGAACCATTTTTCCTGACCGATTCTCCAACCCAGTGTTCCTGATGGAGAAAGAGCGTTGCGATGACCCTCTGCCAGCTTGGATGAATGAACCAGGGCGCCGCCAAACTCAGCATAGTACTTCTGAGCATAATTGTAAGCTGCTCGAAGGGCAAGGTTGGCATTGGTGGTGCGGTGGTAAGAAGAACCCTTTACGCCAGATGAACTCTCATGGTTCTCGTCCACGGAATTCGACTTGGAGTAACCCCATCCAGCCAAAGTGGCATTTACGTTGTGAACTCCGCCAAAGGTATTCTTATAGTCAAACTGAGCACGGAAGGTGGTGTTCTGGTAATATTTCGATGCACCGATATACTCGGTCGTACTGCTTGATTCCTTACCATATTTCTTCAGGCCGATAATCATGTCCTGTCCGTTCACATTTGCCCAGGTAGGCTCATAAACGGCATAGTCGAGCTTGTAAGCCTCAGAGTAGTTGTTCCAGTAGTCGATGCTGAAAGCAGTCTCGAAGCTCAATCCCTTGACCCACTGATCGAAGTCGGCCTTTACACCCACATCAAAGTTGAAGGTACGGGAGTGATTCTTCACGTAGCCGGCAGCAAGCGCATCACCAAAGAAAGTAGACTGGTTATCGTTGTTGCCACCCAGCAGATACTGGCCATCGAGCACGTGGAATTTAGAGCCTGCTATCATCTGCTGCAAGGCTGAATTGTTGGCATCCATCATGGAGATTGGCAACAGACCGGAGTACCAGTTAGGACGCATGTTGGTAGCTGTTGACCAGTAGTCCTCAGGACGTCCGCGATAGTTGTCCGTGATGTTGATGCCTACATTCACGTAAGCACCCAGCCAGTCGGTGATGGTAGCATCAATGTTAGAACGCACGCGGAAGGAATTATCTTTGTCCTTCTTATGCTCGCCAAACTTCACCAGACTGTTGTTGTAGGTCATGCCCAGGTTGGCATAGTATCTGGCAAATTGGCTACCGCCCTTCACCTCCATCGTAGCATCCGTACGGTTGTTGAACTTGCGCAGGTAGTCGCTGCTGTAGAAGTCCATATCAGGATAGCGGTAAGGATTGGTACCTGCAGCCGTATTGTAAATCTGCTCCTTAGAGTATTTCAGCGGCTGTGTAGGGTCATCATTGGTCATCGCCTCGTTATAGAGCGTCATATACTCAGCCGCACCCAGATATTCAGGATAAGCCTTAGGTGTATAGATGCCCGTATTGACGGTGGCGGCGATGCTCAATGGCTGCACCTTACCACGCTTGGTAGTGATGAGGATTACGCCCTTGGCAGCCTTGGCACCATAGAGTACTACGGCAGAAGCGCCCTTGAGCACGGTAACCTTCTCCACCTCGGTGGCATTGATGGTGCTAGCCTCACGGGGAACTCCATCTACGAGAACAAGTGCACCCTGTCCCCAAACATTTCCGTTATAACCACCAATGAGCGACTGAAGATCATTGAGTGCATTGGCGCTGTAGTCCTTTTTCAGCAGCTCTTCGACATTCACCTCGCTGACACCGCCCATCAGGTCAGCCTTGGAAACCTGACCGAAAGCCACGTTTACCTTGGTAGTGTCGGCCATTTCCTGGGCGCTTGCCACACCACTGGCAACTAGCATGGAAGCTAGCGCCAATGACATTCTCTTATTAAATATATTATGTTTCATAATAAATTCTCGAATTGTTTAATTATTCCCAACCAGGGTTCTGAGAGAACTCAGGATACATCTTGACATCCTTTCTCAGGAATGGGAACCAGTAATGCTTTGAAGTAAACTTACGGGTAATCAATGGCTCCTCCTTCAGGTTGAGCACGTGATTTTTCTTTGGATCGTCGTAGCGGTCAACATCCTTCTGGTCGGCTGCACGGTCGAAGTAAACAGCCGTCTTCTGGGTGTAAGGAGCCTTGTCTATCAGGAGCCAGCGGCGAAGGTCAGTGAAACGGTGTCCCTCGAAAGCCAACTCTACGGCACGCTCACGGCGAAGCTCGCTCATAAAGCCATCCAGATTGGTAAGATACTCATCAGCAATATTATCCACATGCGCACGGTTGCGGACGATGTTCACGGCATCCACGGCACTCAGATTGAATGCCTGGCTTGATTCCTTGTAACCATAACCCTGAGCCACCGACTCGGAATACATCAGATAAACATCTGCCAGACGAATCATGCTCAAGAGTACGCGCATAAACTTAGCACGTGCACCACTATCATCAAAATCATTACGGTATGGATCACAGAACTTCTTCAGGCAATAACCCGTAAAGCAGTCCTTGGCAGGTGTTGCCGTACGATACTTTCCCCCCGTATAAAGAGAAGCATACTGCACATCTGCATCTTTTCCTGCACTCTTCACACACTTCACACCATCATAGATGAAGAGGTCGTAGAAGCGAGGGTCACGGTTCTTGAACGGATATTCCGGATCATAGCCGCTGTCGGGATCCTTCTTCGTGATGTCCTTGATAGGCTTACCGTTTGCCATACCGAAGTAATCCACATAGTTGGCAGTAGGATAAACCTTGATACCAGCCTGAATAAGGCAGGTAGGACGGTAGTCTGTCACCTGATTCCAGATCCAGTTGTTGTTACTTGAATTCTCGTAGAAGATAGCCTCTTTCTCACCAGGAATCTTTTGACCCTGATCATAGGTATAGAAGATATTCATGTAATTTTCATAAGAAGACAGCTGGTAAAGTCCTGTTTCCTTGTTGATCTTCAAAGCCTCGCCGAATGCCTCAGCAGCCTTCTGGCAATACTCCTTATTATATCCGTTAACATTCTTGAAGTCAGGATTCTCCTTGCTTACTTCATTCATCAGCGGCGAACCTGCCCACAAGTAGTTCTTGCCCAGGAAGCAGAGAGCTGCTATCTTGTTAGGACGGAACTTGTTCTTGCCCACGTTCTGCTTACCCACGGTTGTTTTATCCCAATCTACAGGCAGCAGCTCAACAGCCTTCTTGAAGTCTTCGGCTGCCTTGTCGGCACATGCCTGATAGGTGAGGCGTGGATAGTTGAACACGGCAACAGATGGAATCAGGAAGTCGATGTATGGAATACCGCCCCAATACTGCATAATCTGGAAGTGGAAGAATGCACGGAAGAAATAGAGCTGACCTGCAATCAGGTTCTTCTCTTCCTGGGTAGCATCTACCAGGTTGCCCAGATTTTCCAAGCCCAGGTTGGTGGCATAGATTCCCTGCCAGCACATACCCCAGAGGCGCCCCTTGAAATCGCGGTTCACATCATGATTGCCGTCCAGGTCGATACCCGAATGGAATGGAGAATACTGCACCTCGTCCCATGCCCAATAGTTTCCCTGGTCGATGGCATTAGTGAGCATACGGGTCTCTGATGGCTGCCAGTATTCATCCTCGCCATAGTTCCAGCAGCCATGATACCAGGATGTAGATGCGAGACCAGGGATGTCGTTGTAGCACTGCTCCAAGAAACCCTGAAAGTTGGTATAATTCTTATATGGCTCCGTTGGGGCAATATCACTGCCCGGTGCCTTGTCAAGGTAATCAGTACATGATACTGAAGAGAGAGACAGGGCTGCCGCAAACAGCAATGTATATATTTTATAAAACTTTTTCATATTTACGATTCATTTAAAATGTCAGGTCGAAACCTAAGTTAAATCTGCGTACGGTTGGATAAGCACCATTTGCCGAGTTGCCGCTGAAGTTATTCTCACGGTCATCAGGCATATTGGTCCAGAGCAGCAGGTTGTCACCATTCAGATATACACGGAGTGAATTCAAGTGCATCCGTTTCACCCAAGCGCCCCTGAAGGTATAAGCTATCTCGGCATTCTTCAGGCGCAGGAAAGCTCCGTCATAGAAGTAACGGGTACCGGCATTTCCCTCGTCTGCCACTGTGGTCCAGCGTGGCAAAGACAACTCTCCACCCGGATTGGATGGCGTGAAGTAAGAACCCTCCTTAAAGGCAATGTGGGTTTCACGCTCAAAGGTTGGGAAGTTCACCTCGCGGGTAACATTGGTTACACCATAGAACTGTACCGTTACGCTCAAGCCCTTCCACTCTGCTCCCAATGTAGTACTGAAGGTATTCTCAGGAATAGGGGTATACTGATAAGGCGCCTTGTCATCTTTTGTAATCTGACCGTCACCATTGAAGTCTGAAATAATGGCATCACCCGTATATTTCTCTGAATCATGGCTACCCCAGGTAGGTACGGCATAGAGATCATCCCAGTTGCGGATAAAACCATGATCAATGTAACTATTGTTCTGGTTCTGACCGATGGCATAACCCGCCTTGTTCAGATAACTTGCCTGAAGCTTTGGATCATCGGCAAACTTAATCTCGTTGGTAGCATGGGTCATATTGAAGTTTGCCCATGTACGCAGATTCTTGTTCCATGCCTTGTTCACCTTCAGGCTCAACTCGTAACCCTTGGCATCCACCGAACCCACATTGGCAACCGTGTAGTTCATACCATAGTAAGAAGGGATGGAACGGTCGGTTAAGAGCACATCGGTACGCTTGTCGCTAAATACATCCAGCGAACCGGTAATCAGTCCGCCCAGGAATCCGAAGTCGAAACCCAGGTTGCGCTTCTCTGATGTCTCCCAACGCACGTTAGGGTTTCCGATGCGGGTAAGGCGATATATAGTATAAGGTGAATCATAAGTATTATCACCACCCAGATAGGTCTTACCACCATAGGAATACTGGTCGGAATAGAGATAAGAACCTCCGGTAGAATCATCACCGATGCGACCCCAGGATGCACGCACCTTAAACATATCTACATATTTCCTGATGTTCTTCATGAATGGCTCCTCGGTGATAGTCCAACCGAGAGAAGCTGATGGGAAGAACTTGAAGCGATAGTCGGGACCAAACTTCTCAGAACCGTTGTAGCATCCGTTCAACTCGAGCATGTAGCGCATCGCATAGTTGTATGTGGCACGGAACACCCAGTCTTCACGATAATGCTTGAAAGAAGAACCGTTGGCATATTCGTTGCGGTTGAATACACCCATTGCACCCACTTCATGATTGCCGAACTTGCGGTTCCAGTCGAGCTGAGCCAGATAATAGAGACGGCGATAAGTTGCATCCGTTTTTACCTTACCGCCATTGATGGTCCATGCCACAGACTCATGGTAATCCACGCTCTGGTCATAGGAAACTGAGCCATCATCAGGGTTAATCCACTTCAGCTGCGGATCCATATACTGGTCGCTGATACCACGCTTCTCCTCTACCATCGTATTGTCAAGAGAAACCTTGGCAACAAACTTCAGACCCTTGGTCAGGAAATCGAGTTTCTGGGTAAGAATAAAGTCGGTGGTAATCTGTGTATTGGTACGGTTCTCCACACCGCTTCGGGCAAGGCTCATCACAGAGTTAGGACAGTCGGCCTTACGTGGACCATAGTATCCATAAGTTCCGTCAGAATAAATAGGACGCATGGCATCTGGAGCTGCATGATAAACAGAAGCCCAATAGGCACTGGAATCACTCGCCTTGTCCCAAGGGAAATGGCGGACACCGTTACTACCGAAAAGGTTGGTAGAGAACAGAGTGGTCTTGGTCAGGTTGAAGTCCAGGTTGGCACGCATGTTAATACGGTTATAGCCGAAACCAGACTTATAGCCACGACCGCTGGTGAAGTCCTTGAACAGGTCACCTTCGTGAGAGAAGTCAACAGCTGCAAAATACTTCACGAGTTTGGTACCTCCCGAAACATCCACGCTGGCATTGTAAGACATGGCAGTATTATTGAATAACTCCTTCTGCCAGTCAACGTTAGGATATCGGTCCCATTCCTCAGCATTAGCAGGGTTACGATACTTGTCAATAATAGCCATTGGCTTGTAAGAACCCCAGGATTTTTCGTCGCTGATGTTCAGCTCGCGCTCTACCACTCTATTCAGAAGACGGAAAGTATCGTAAGAATCATATTTCTCAGGCAACTTGGAAACCACCTTCATGGTAGCATTCGCCTTCACGTGTACGGCAGCCTTACCTTCCTTACCACGCTTGGTAGTAATGAGGATGACACCATTACCACCCTTCACACCATAAACGGCAGTGGCAGAAGCATCCTTCAATACGGAAATGCTCTCTACTGAAGAAAGGTCAACGGTGTTCATGGCACGCTCCACACCATCCACGAGGACGAGAGGGTCATTGGAACCGTTGATAGATGTCTGCGTACGGATTACGATCTTAGGATCTTCCTCACCTGGCATACCTGTAGAAGAGAAAGTAACGACACCTGGAAGATTACCTGTCAGTGCCTGACCCAAAGAAGAAACTCCGGCATGACGATTCAAGGTTTTCGCATCTGTCTGTGCAATAGAGCCGACAACAGAGGCTTTCTTCTGCTGGCCATAACCAACCACTACTACCTCGCCCAATGTATTGTCATCAGTCAAGGTAATTTTAAACTGTCTTTTCTTACCTACTTTAATCGTTTTAGATTCCATACCGATATAGGTAATGACAAGGGATGAATTTTCAGAAGGTACTGCAATCTGAAAGTTACCATCCATGTCGGAGATGACACCCGAAGTGGCATCACCCTTCACTTTCACAGTAGCACCAATCAGTGGCTCTCCTGTGCCGTCAACAATACTACCCTTCACGGTAATCTTCTGGGCTTGTGCGTTCAAGCTGCAGAAGGCTCCCACGAGGCATAGAGCTGCTGTCCGTTTAAATGTAAACACTTGTTCAATCATGTTGTATCATTTTAATTAAGTTTGTTTCTAGGTGTTGTTAATTCTTGTATAAAGAACACGGCTGCAAAGGTAGAAAACTGTCATGAGAACGTGTTTTCTTGATGTTCCAATTGTTTCATCTCTTGTTACAGCACACCGTAACTAACACATTTTCTGTATTTTATGATAAACTAAAAAAAAGAAACATGTTATAGCACAAAAAATGGCGCATATCACTATGCACCACTTCCGAAAACAATTAAACCTGTTTCACAACAGTCTTGCAGTTCATCAATATGAACTGTTTTCTTTTTATAAAAGCATAAATCTAAAAATAAATATCATATTATTATATATACTACAAAATTACTACAAAAAATAAAAATCATGTTTGGTAGACGTTCCAAAAGATTTTCATAATAACACATGATAAAGAAAAAGACCAAAAAATAAAAAGATGACCTCACGTTTTGCGAGGCCATCTTTCACATTTAACAATCTATCTCACATATTTTATCTCAAAACCACCTTCTTGCCATTATGGATATAGATACCCTTGGTTGGGTGTTCTACTCGCTTACCCTGAAGCGTGTACCAGCCAGAGTTCCGTCTGGTCTCCTGCCCGCTGACATTCTCAGCACTCTCAACCTGCTCGATGCCCGTAGTGCCATCGTTCCAACCGCCATCGATGCTTCTTGAACGGAAAGCACTGGTCATGGAAATCTTCAGATGACCTACCACTACCTCAAGCCATGAACCACTGCCACCCCAGCTGTTTGCCACAGGAGTGAAGCGGAAGTGATAGTAACCCGTGTGGGAAGCGGTGAATCGTACCTGACCACTATTGCTGCCATAAGTATTTGCACCGGTGTTCTTGTTCACATTCTTGGTACACTGGATAATCTGAGAACCCAGCACGTTGTTGCTCTCGTCGAGAACCTCACACTTCAGATAAGGAGACCCCGACCACGCCACGGCATTATAAGAGAATACATAGCTGCCCTGCTTCAACGAGAAGCCATAGCCCCAAGTAGAACCAAACTCAGCGTAGCCTGCCTTGCGGGCATCGCTCTGACGGATGTAAAGACCCGTAGAAAAATCACCACCGGCAAACTTGAAGATACGTGGACCTATGCCAGCTGCACCAGCAGCCTTCTGCTCTCCGGCATCAACAATCTTCCATCCGGCAGGAACCTGTCCCACGGCATTCAGTGCCAGCGGATTGCCCTTGAAGTAAAGAGCCACATTGCCTACCAGAGCCTCAACCCAGGCACCACCTGTGCCCTTGGCATCTGCCACAGGGGTGAAACGTACACGGTAATTGCCCTTAATCATGGAATAGAACGAGAGAGAAACCCTGGTGGTACCCGAGAGATAAGCCCCCATATTGCCATTGGCATTGCCATTTGCCTTGACGATGGTAGAAGCAAGAACGGCATTCTGAGGGTCGAACACCTCTACCTTCATGTATGGAGCACCCTTCCAGGCAGCTACATTGCAGCTCAGCTCATACTCGCCATATACCAGAGGCAGGGTATAACCGTTGGTATTACCATATTCTATATAGCCAGCCTTATCGGCAGAAACACTTCTCACATAGAAAGCATTCTTGAAATCACCAGAGAAATTCATGATGCGAGGACCTCTCGACTTATTGCCGGCATAAACCTGAGTGCCATTATCTGCCACCGTCCATCCCGAAGGAACAAATCCGCTGCCATTGCCCCACGACTTGATGATGTTCTCGCCCTGGGTACTGCCAGAAGTAGAAGAACCGGTAGAAGGCTGAGTATTCGGGTTAGAAGAAGACGTACCAGCAGACTTATGAGCATAGTCTTTCTTGGAATACTCATAATACCAGTAGAAGCAGGTCTGACCGCAAGCCTCAGGATTAGCCTCCAATCCAGCCTTGATTTGACCAGTTTTCAGGAAGTTGTCGATATCAAGATAATCATCAGTACTGGTCAGCGTCATGCTGATGTTTCCGAAATGATCCATCACCTTCTTCCAGGCATTACCCCATTTGCTGGTAGTGGCAGTTCCCCATGAACCCAGGTTGCTGGCCACCCACTGTCCAAACTCATTATACTTACCTGCACCAGGTTTTTCCGGACTCCAGTCTATCTCAGAAACAAGAATCGGTTTATTCTTTACCACAGGCACCTGCTTCTGGAAATTATAGATGAAAGCATTGGAATCATAGTTGGTATCACTTGCCCCATACCATCCCGGATACACATGCACGGCATAGCCGAAGTTGCTGTCGGAAACAGGATAAGAGGCATAATTCTCATACTGGCTCTGGTAGCCCGTGCCAGGAATCCAGATAATACCCTTGAAGCCATTCTTACGAATCACATCAACCACTGGTTGGAAATAATCTCGCATGGCTGTGGCAGAACTCTGACCATACCTATTATATATATGAACAGGCTCGTTGGCAAGTTCCAGGGATACGATGCCTGAATTATTCTTCACCCAACTGTTGCTGGAAACAATGTTCCACACCGTTTTAAGATAATTCTGATAAGCATCTCCTACCTTCAAATCCTTAGGACATACGCCTGGAGGACGAATCACCACATACAAGCCATGATTGATGGCCTTCTGCGCAATAGGCAGATAAAGGGCATCAAGATACTTCTGCAAACGGGTAACACTGAAACGCGATATATTAGCCTCTCCAGTATCAGAACCCGTTGACTTCTTGTTGGGATCATTGGTCCAGCCTGGTTCGAGATGAAGACGGAAGATATTACAATAGGTACCTTTGGCAGGATTCTGGAGTGCTCCAAAAATCTTGTCATAATAGCTAATGCATGGCTGAATATTGTTATCAGTACAAGTATTACCCCAACGGTATTTGTTGAAGTAAGGACTCGGTGTATCCATCACACCATGCAAAACCACTTTGTTACCATAGGCATCATTCAACTGATTGCCATTCACATGAAGCGGCGAAACCACTCCAAACTGGGCGAACAGACATGACGGTAGCAACACAGCCGCCAATATCGCCAAAAATCTCTTTTTCATTTGTTTTTAGGTTGAAATATAAAAGTTTATAATTGTTATAATGCCGATGATTTTCACCGACTTTCTTTATTAAAGCTGTTAAAACGACGCAAAAATAGCGATTTATTCGATTCATTACTTTATCTCATGTAACAAATACTTTGTTATGGTTTTCATGTCGAATAATTATCTAAGAGTGTCTGTTTTATAAAACAGAAAAGATGCCCTCGCGTCTTTTGCTAGGACATCTTTTCTGTTGCTATTCCCTAAACTTCCACCAATCCAATACAATCGTCTTATCTTCATCAATCATAAAGTTCATACCTATCTTTTCCACGGTTTTGCCTCTTAGGGCAAAAGCATCAGCATAATGCTTGTTGTTGATTTGTTCAAGAGCCTCTTGTGCCGACTTATTAAATTTCAGTTCTATCACATAGATGGTATCCTTTGTTTCCATTGTAATGTCTGTTCTTATACCGAGACTTAAAATCTCTTTTATGAAATATAGGAGTAGAAAAAGAATACTAAAAAAAGAAAGTCGCTGATTATTAGCCTAATACGTGATTTTTAACAGTTTTTTCTTTTTCAGACCTTTTTTTTTATGCCATTACTTTATATAATATTTACTATCAAATCGAGTGCCCTCTTTTTCTATCTCCTTCCCAACCATAGAATAGAGCATCTTTCGAATCTCTTTCATATCTATATCAGGAATGCGCTCTGCTATATCAGATATTTTACTCAAAGGATGCACACGGAGATCTTCCATAATTAGTGCCTTAAGAACATGTGGTTCTATAGTCTTCAAACTAGTAACAATGTTAGATTTTGCATTTTTCAGCAAAGTTGTATTGATTTGGAAAAATGATCCTTTCTTGACGCCACCTTTCGTTATCAGATTGCTTTTGTCTAAGTTATCGATATAGCTTCTCAATCGTTCTTCTGCAGATAGCTGGAGGATTTTAGATAAATCAGTTGCGGCAATGCGTTTCTCTCTGGCTATGATACCGAAAGCTATTTTGTTCTTTTGGGAAAGCTGATAATTATGGTCAACATAATCCATCAGGCGAACAACTTCTTTATCCGTAATCTCTGCACTTTGATATACCGTGACAGTGTTGAATGTTGATTCTATCTCTGGTTGTTTCTTTGCTTCAACGGCATCCAACTCATAAATCAAGTCATAGCCAGAGCCCTCACCTTCCATCAATCCAAGTGCAGTCAGTATCTCAATCATATTCGGATTACGTCTGTGCTTAGTATGAAGGATGTTGTCTTTGGTTACACCCAAAGGGAGACCACCAGGATTGGAGATGCTGATATAACCTGGATATACCTTGATTGTGATGTCGTTAGAGATGGTTCTTGAACTATGAGCCAAACTGTTAACAAGCAACTCTCTGATTAAGTTCTCGTTATAATAGCGTACTGTCTTACGGAAGAGTCCATTAGGCATCTCATAGCTATAGGTCAACTCTACAGCCTTATCCATAATATCTTCCAAAAGTTCTTTCGGATTACGTGTATTGTCACGCCATTCCAATTTGTTGGTTTTGTTCTCCAAGTCATCATATACGATATATTGCACAGTGATAGGATAGCAAATACGGCTACGCTGTTTGGCTGTACCAATCCATAAGACACCAAGATTAGTCATCTTGTTACCGTCAAGAAGATGGTATTGTTCGCCAATTTCCATATCGTCGAGCTGCTTGATATGCTGCTTCACTCTATCAGATTGGCGTATATCATTAGCGAATTTAGAGAGATTCGTCTTATTCTCATCTTCCAATTCAAATCGTGTTGGCACAAGTTCCCATTGGAAAGCTCCTTTCTCTTCTCCTACACGTTGAATATCTTCACTACGAACCGGCTCGCATTTGTCTGCGACACGGATGTACATTTTGCCATCAGAAGTGGTGGCATATGAATGGAGTGAAGGGAATACTGTGATGGCAAAGTACTGACTGCCAGTTTCGTCTGCACAAACGTCGCCTACAGCAAGACCTACGTTGAAACAGAGTCCACGCAATCTTGTAACGGCACTATTTGCCTCTTCTTGTGGTATAACCTGATTGGGAGCAGGCTTCTTGGTCTTGTCTTCTACGCCAATCATAATTTGTCCACCTTGTGCATTGGCTAAAGCCACACAAGTAGTGGAGAGCTCTTTGAATCCTTTCTCTCCAGTTCGAATCTTTTGCAGACTCTTGTATTCTATCTTTTGTTGCTCTGTATTCATGTTTACTTGTTAATCTTTAAACAGATACAAAGATAAGCAAAAATCCCGAAACCGCCAAGCGATTTCGGGATTTATTATGTATTCAACTATGTCCCCAATACCTTGAAGGGGATTTTATCAGTATTCTTACTATCTGTTCAGTTCCTTGATGATTTTCTCCAGATTGTCAAGCTGGCGGGCATCCACTTTCACATCTACCAGATTTCCTTTCTTATCGAAGAGACGATAGGATGGGAAGGAGCTAATGTTGAGATAGTTCTCGATGGCACTCTGCTGAGCCGCTGGCAAATTGTAGTGGGCGATATTGTCGCCAACCAGATTATTCAGTTTGATGAGATTTTTCCATGACTCTTCAGGACTGTTGTTTGCCATGTAAAGATATACCACATCGTATGGCGCCAAGCGTTCGAACTCTTCCTTCGAATGGGCAAGAGCCATCTTGCACGGGGCACACCAAGTTCCCCAGACATCCAGCAATACAAGTTTTCCCTTATAAGGCTCCAATATATGGCGAAGAAGTTTCTCACCATCGCTCATATCCTGCGGAGCTGTCTTGAGACTAGCTGTTATGTCCCTGTTCTGCAAAGACAGGTACTTACGGTGTTCTGCCAATACTTTCTCCCTGAGAACTTCAGAACTGATGCTGTGTTCTACCAGGTCAAGCCCATAACTATTGAGTGGCATGGCTAGTCTTTCCAACACATGAAGAATAGCCTTGGAGATGATGACATCTTTCTGCTGCTGGTTGCATCCCATGCTATCAGCTATATGCTGGGCATAATATACATCGAGGAGAGGAGTCTCATCCTTAAGCATCTTGGCAATATCTTCTCTTCCAATGATGGCCGTAGCGCGCTTGGCAAGGGCTGAGTTGGAAAAAGCATTTCCTATTTTCTCCTGCTCCTTGGCATCTGTCGTCTGATATTGCTTGATAGTCATGCTATCCAGATTCTTAGCCCATTGTTCCACCGTAGCAATTTCAGAATTTGTTATCGCAATATCCCCCTGAGCCTTGTGCTTTCTCAACAGTTCCGGATAATAATTGGTGAACAAGAATCCATAGGTCTTCCCCATGGGTGTACTGTACTTTAATCTTGCTTCCTGGTCGATGAGATCTTTTGTCAGCATATTATAGTCACGAAACTGAGTATAAGGCTGCGGAATCTCCTTCCATATTTTTTCCACTTGGCTCACATATTCCTGAGGGAAAACATTGTCTTTCACGTGATATGCTCCTTGCAAGATATCCGTAGCATAAGTGCAGAGAAGGTATTGAGCCGCGTACTCCTGATAACATCTGGAAATAGATGCCGATTTTTCTATCTGTTTCCGTAAGTTCCCTTCAGCCTCCTTATATCTGGATTCAAGAATCTGCATCATCTCCTGGGCTGGAACCTTATTCTCAGACTTACCTGCATAGCCTGCGTTAATCATTGGGAAAGGATGCGCTAGCAATTCGTTTTGCAAGCGGCATTTTTTGCCCATGAAGATGGAATGTCCAGACTTGAAGTCATAAAGCAGATAATAGGTCTCACCCGGCTCCAATACCGTGTTGACATAAGTATGTTTCCAGTCCATGAAAACCTCGGTAGAGTTGATGAGGGGTACTTTGATCTCAAATCTGCCAAGTGAATCGAGCTTGCTATAATTGCTCACTTCCTTGAATGTACAGAAAAGATCCTCATACTTCACACAATACTCCTGCCCTCTATCCCAAAGTTCCTTAGGCATATTTCTGAGCCATCCCACAACAATAGCCGTATCGGGCTTGTTATGAGTATCCTTCAGACTTGTGGTCTCATCTTTCTGCGGATAATCCGGAAGGGTGGAAGTGGTAATGAGCGAATATTCGGCTTTCTTGCCGTTGATGCTCATCGTGCGCTTGCCATGTTGAGGTTTGTCGATGTTGACAGCCAGGTCGCTCTTGCCATCGGTAAGGATGAAAGAGTACTTGTCGCCCTTCTGATTCTTCTGCTTGTATTGCCAGTAACGGCAGTCGTAGATGGCGAAATCTTCATAGAATCCTATCTCCCAATCGCCGGTCGCATCGTTGCGCCAAAGCGAGGAGAAGAGCTGTTTGATGCGGGTATCGATATTCTCGATGCCAAATATCTTGAAGTTCTTCTTGCCGTCACCTTCCAGGAAGTCAAACTTTCGGGTCTTCTTGGGGAGCGGTGCGAAGTGGAAGACCACATCCTCCTTGCCTGAGCTAGGCATATAGTGTTCTTCGTCAAGTTTCAGTCCATCACAGCTCTTGACGAGATATTTCTTGCCATCAGCAAGGAGATAGGTTTCCTTCACAAACTTTATCCAATAGTGTGGGGGAAAAGTGATGTGCATGAACACTCGTGTTTCATCATCTGCGAATTCCACACGATAGATGTTGAGTTGAGATTGAAAAGGATCATAAAATAGCTGGTTCGATTCAGCTATCGGCTGTTCCCAGACAATAGTTTTCTTGCCATTCCCAGCCCAACAAGTACAGAGACATAGGACTGCAATAAGTACACAAAGGATTCTTTTCATAATTCGATTATTTTATTGGATTGATACTATTGAAAGCAGTATATATTAAAGTATACCGTTACTTAATATTCAATAGAAACATCCAGTTTCTTCAAATCCTTATCAGCCGAACTGCTGCCGTAATAAACCTCATACTTTCCTGCCTTGGCACGGACGGTATTGGTTGCAGCATCGAAGAGTTCGAAGTTTCTGCTATCCAGCGTAATGACAGCCTCAGCAGTTTTTCCTGCCTTCACCTCCACTCTCTCGAAAGCCTTCAAGCTCTTCAATGGTCCTTCGGTATCGGCAGGATCCTTCACATACACCTGCACCACCTCGGTTCCATCCTTCTTTCCTACATTGCTTACCGGTACCTTCAGCGTAATCTTCTCACCCTTCTTCAGGATAGAGTTGGAAAGTGTAGCATCGCCAATACGGAAAGAAGTGTAGCTCAAGCCGTAACCGAATGGGAAGAGTGCATCGTTCATATAACGATAGGTTCTGCCCTTCATGCTGTAATCCTTGAAATCAGGCAACTGCTCAGAATTCTTATAGAACGTAATAGGCAACTTGCCGGCAGGATTGTACTCTCCGAAGAGTACACGAGCCACAGCCTCACCACCTTCCTGACCAGGATACCAGGCTTGGAGAATGGCATCGCAACTCTCTGTCTCTGGAGTCAAGGCGATAGCCGAACCCGAACAGTTGACAAAGACAACCTTTTTGCCCGCCTCCTTCAAAGCCTTCAGGAAATTGCGCTGAACCTTAGGCAATTCGATGTTGGTGCGGTCACCACCCTTGAAGCCAGAAATCTCGATAGGCATTTCCTCACCTTCCAACTGTGGAGAGATGCCACCTACGAAGACTACTGTCTCGCAATCCTTCAACTTCTTGAGCGAAGCCTGATAGTCGATAGGATTCTCATGCCCGATATTGAACTTCATGTCCGCATTATAGTTAGGCATCTCGTGATAGCGAATCTCTATCTTATACTCCTTGCCCTTCTCGGCTTGGAACTCGATACGACTCTCGGTAGTGCGCCAGATAGAATGCTCTGCCTTCTTCTCACCATTCAGATAAACCTCGTAGTGACCGCAACCAGCCACGTCGAGCAACACCTTGTCTGTCTGCTTAGGACGGAACACGGTTTCATATTTTGCAGAGAAGCCCACCAGCTTCACATTAGGAGCGAAGGAGTGCTGACCATAGGTCGTTACCTGCACAGGATTCTTCTCCTGGGTGATGACAACAGGCTTGCCTTCCATCTTGCGATTGTTCCAGAAAGTGCCCTTAAAGCCCATCTTGCCATCCATGCTACACTGGTCGAAGTAAGAATTCAAAACTTGGTCGTTCACCAAGTCGCACCCTTTAAAGGTGACGATCTGGTTTTTCTTCAAACGACTCTTGATACCATCCAGGATGGTAATTGTCTGTCGTGGAGTACCATTATAGTTTCCCCACATCATCGGTTCGTTATCCACATTTGGTCCGATGAAAGCAATCTTCTTTACCTTTTTATCGAGAGGTAATACCTCATTCTTATTTTGGAGCAGCGTCATGGTCTGCAGAGCCATATCGAGCGAGAGCTGGCGATGCGCCTTACTGCAAAGCACCGATACTGGAATCTTCGACCATGATACGATCTTGTTGTCATCCATCTCGCCCAAATCGAAACGACCTTCGAGCAGACGAATCACATGCTTATCAACTTCATCTTCAGTCAAGGCACCATACTTCACAGCCTCAGGCACAGACTTATATGCATAATTATATCCACACTCCACATCTGTACCAGCCAGCACGCCCTTGGCAGCCGCATTTCTGGCATTGCTCGAAACCTTATGATTCTCCCAGAAATCAGTAACAGCGCCACAGTCGGAAACTACCAGGTACTTGAATCCCCACTCGTCCCTGAGAATCTGCTGCAAAAGGCGGGTGTTGCCGCAGCATGGTTCATCATCCCAACGCTGATAGGCACACATCACCTCACGCACCTTGGCATCCTGCACAAGTGATTTGAAGGCAGGCATATAAGTTTCCCAAAGGTCGCGCGGTGTAACATCGGTAATATTGTCTGTATGGCGAGCCCATTCTGGTCCGCTATGAATTGCATAGTGCTTGGCACAAGCCCAGAGTTTGCGGTATTTCGTATCTTCAGGTCCCTGCAATCCGCGCACCACGGCACATCCCATCCTACTGGTAAGATAAGGATCCTCACCATAGGTTTCCTGTCCACGTCCCCAGCGAGGATCACGGAAGATATTCACGTTTGGAGTCCAGACAGAGAGGGCATGGAAACGGGTTACATCTCCTCCCTTCTGCTGCAGTTCATTCCATTTGGCACGCATCTCATCAGATGTTGCATCAAAGACTCTATACACCATTCTGTCGTTAAACGAAGCTGCCATTCCGATAGGTTCCGGAAAAACGGTTACATCTCCCATGTTCGCCACACCATGCAGTGCCTCGCTCCACCACTGGAATCTCTTGATTCCCAATCGCGGGATAGCCGGCGAATCATCCAACATCAGAGAAGCTTTCTCTTCCAAAGTGAGACGACCACATAAATCTACCGCTCTCTCATGAGCCGAGAGGGCTGGATTCTGATAAGGAAACTGCTGAGCTGAGGCATTGCCGGAGGACATAGTTACCACAAACATCAAAGCTGCGTATATAACATTCTTGTTCATTGTAATTACTATTAAGCTATTAGTATATTAAATTGTTATTTGCGCTGCAAAGATAAACAAAAAAGCAGAATACTACTTTATCACAAGTATCAAATACTTTATATAATGTAACACTTACAGCTGTATCTTTACAGCCTTTCCGTCATATTCCACACTCTTGCTTGCCTGCATAGGCTGATCGCCCGCACCACTATTGGTATCCACCAGTACGATATGGAATCTGCGATGCTGGAGCATTCCCTTATAGCTGCCCTTGCGTGGTGCGATGTTCAGGGTTCTGTCTACTTCATTCCAAACAAACTGGATTTCCGAGAATTTACCCTTCTCGTAATTATAGTTGTCGCCCTCATCCTCATAGAGCGTAAATTTACCATCAGCACCAGGATAGACACGAATCTCCAGTTCATCCCAAGGTTTCTCTGAACTATACTGCACTTCAGGACCGAATGGCAGGATGGTACCTGCCTTGATGAATACAGGCATGATGTCGATAGGACAAAGGCGCTGGATATCTTGACCGCCCTCATACTGGGTGTTGCTCCAGAAATCATACCATTTATTACCCTTTGGCAAGTAAACATTCACAGGCGCAGCTGCCTTCCTTACATCAGGATAGATGGTATGGCCCTTCTTCTCCTTATCCTTCCAAGTGTATAAAGGATCGGTTACCGGCTTCACCAGAATGTTGCGGCCGAAGAGATACTCATCGTTCAGACGGGAAGCCTTCTTGTCTGCCGCATAATCCATTACCAGGGCACGCATCATGCTTCCGCTATTCTGTACACAGTCGCCAGCCGTACTGTAGATATAAGGCAAAAGGCGATAGCGCAGCTTGATGGCCTTAATCATAGCATCATAAGCCCAGTCGCCCTGCTTTCCGAATTCATACAGTTCGCTTACCATCGGCGAAGAACAGTGGTTGCGCATCAATGGCATGAAGGTTCCCCACTGCATCCAGCGGGTCTGCAATTCCTGAATGGCTGGATTCTTTGGATTCTGTTCAAACTCCCAGTAGAAGAAACCACCTAGGTCGGTGTTCCAGAATGGGATACCGCAGAGCGAGAAGTTCAAGCCCGATGGAATCTGATTCTTCATCTCGTCCCAGGAAGCCACCACATCACCGCTCCAGCAGATGGTGCCATAATGCTGAATACCGAGACTGCCGCTTCGAGTCATCTGGAGCGAACGCTTTGTGTTGCCCTTCATCGCTCTCTGGTGCTCGTAGATGCTCTTGTTGTGCAACAATGGGAAGGCGTTCTTCACACCCAACCATGAACCATCGAAGGTCTGATAGTTCTCATCGCCCGGCTTCTCAAAATGGTCTGGCTCCGTAGAATCGGTCCACCAGGCATCAAAGCCCATCTGGTAGAGATGAGTAAGATACTTCCAGTAGAGGTTGCGAGCCTTCGGATTGAAGACATCGTATGGCATCACGCCACTGTTTCTTGGCCACGTTTCAAAAGGAAGGAGGGCATTCATCTTCTTCAGTTCACGATACTGCTCTGTCCAAGGACCGAAACTTGCCCAGATGGAAATCATCAGATGGGCATCGTTCTTATGAACATACTTCACCATCTCTTCCGGACTCTTCAGACGGGGTTCTCCCTGTACCTTCATCTGCTTCATATCGGTAGGAAGATACTTGGCATAGGCTGGGTCGCCCACCTTATTTATATAGTATGGGTTCTGGAACTTCATCGCATTCCAGTTGGAGTCGCATCCCCAATACTGCCAGTCCTGCACGATGGCATCAGTAGGAATCTTCAGTTCGCGATACTTGTCCAACACGCCAGCCAGTTCATCACTGGTCTTATAGCGCTCACGGCATTGCCAGAAGCCCATCGCCCATTTCGGGAACATCGTAGCCTGTCCGGTGAGTTCACGGATGCTGGCGATGACTCCATCTTGCGTACCATCCTTATACATGAAATAGTAGTCGGCGCAGGTTCCCACTTCACTGGTAAAGGAAGTGCATGATGGCTGGTTGCCATTATTCTTGGATGCTACGATATCATTGAAATAGGTTTTTCCTGCATTGTCCCAGTAAAGACCATAGCCCTTCTCACTGGTGAAATAAGGGATGGCGATATAAGTATTATTGTTCCAGAGTACGATATTCTGTCGACCACGCTGATTCATGTAAACATCGCGCAACTGTCCCAGACCATAGATGGCCTCGTCATCAGCAAGACGGAAGTCCTGCTCTATACGGTACTTGCCCTTGTTGGCTTCATCCTTGCGAGCTTCCAGACGGGTCTTCGTATCAGTAAGCAGCAGCTTTCCATCCTTCGAAAGGAAGCGGATTTCGCCAGTCTGCTGATTCAGTTCAACGGAAATAAAACTAGAATTGATTTTTACAATATCACCGTTTTCCTGTATTTGAACGCCCTTCATCTGCTGAGATTTCAAGATGACAGAATAGCTTTTCTTCTGAACAGGAGCACCAAGTCCGGCATCAGATTTCAAGATGCGGACGATGGATGGAGAATAGAATTCGATGGTTACATTCTGCTGAGCCACCTGACGGGTGATAGACTTGGCAGCCGCACCTTTCTGGGTGCCTGCCACCTTTACATTCTTGGCGCTGAGTTCACTTGGAACGCCAACGACAGCGATGCCCAAAAGGGCAATGAAAGATAAATTCTTTAGCATACTTCTGTTTATTTTATTAGAGGGTTTATGATTGGGACGCTTCTCGATTGTCAAATCATCATGAATTTATTGTTGTCTGAAATTCCATTTAGAATTATCGCTATTGAAATCGAAAGGAGCCAAGCCTGGGGTACAATCGCCGAGTGAAACCAAAGCCAGTTTCTCTTCTGTGCCTGGCACTGCCTTTGGCATGATGCGATAGGTGCCATCGGTAAGCTGCTCGATACGCCAAAGCTGGGCATCTTCACCCGTAAACTCAGGTTTGGCAATGACATCATGCTGAGCGGTTGCGGTAAGATAGCAAGTAGTGCCTTCTATGCAGATTTTATAATAAGGACCACCCAGATAACCACCCTTTCCGGCAGGCATGATATTCCACTTCTGATGAGGACGGAACATATAATCGTTCATTCTTACCTTTACCTCGCCCTTAGGCCATTCTGCCTCTACCTCCTTCAAGGTCTGAGGTTCGATATTCTTCAGAGGCTTGGTCGGCTTAATCCAGAAAGGTTCGATATCCCGCTGCATTCTCACGAAATCTACGGCAATCTCCAGAGCATAGCCTCTTCGTTCCGATTCTATCTCGTAGGTTCCGGCATGAAATTCATCACCAGCCACAGGCCAGTCGTTCTTCCACAACAAAGGACGGATGGCCAACACGCTTCGTCCTCCCTGTCTGAAATCAGACTCATAGTGGAACGACATCTTTTCTACACCCTCTTCCTCGATATAGCGGCCGAAGTGACCGGGACCCGTCTTCAGATTATTGGCAGCAATCACCATTTTTCCACCGCCCTGCAACATCTCTCTGCCCACATTATCTACGTATGGACCGGTTATCTTTCGCGAACGTCCCACCACGATATTGTAGGTAGAATTAGGACCATCGCAACAGGTGCCATGGGTGCCGAGAAGATAATACCAGCCGTTGCGGTAAATCAAATCAGTAGCCTCGCAGTCGATGGCGATATTGACGGGTTCGTTGCCTTCCATCCGCTTACCTGTCTTCGGATCAAGTTCTACCAGACGGATAAATCCGAAATAGGTACCATAACTGAGCCAGAGTCTGCCGGTAGTAGGGTCGAGCAACAAGCCCGCATCAATGGCATCACAGTCTTCATCATCCAATGAAGAAGCTACCACCACCGGTTCAGTATATTTGAAATCAGGCGATTTCGGATCAAGCGTTTTGTTCCACATCGTCAGGACATCACCGCGATGACTGCCTCCCAATCCACCACCCGTAGCACTGTAGGCTACAAGATAACGGTCGCCAATCTTCAACACATCAGGAGCCGCTCCTCTGCCGGGACGAACAGCACCACCCTGCCAGGTCCAGCCATCCTCCGACCAGATTCCACCTTCACCCGTTCCAAAGGTATAATACTTTCCATCACACAGGGCAATGGTAGAAGGATCATGAATGAAAGGTTCGCCCACCTGGGCTTCTGCCTCGTAAGCAGAAGAAGACAACAAGGCAACCAAAGCAGCGACATAAAGTTTCTGCTGAGCAGCAACCGGGCTAAAATATCTGAAAAATATATTGTTCTGTTTCATAACTTTCTTTATTGATTGCACTACTTCACGTGAATAGACAGGTTTCTGACAGGCTTGCCCTGTCCGTCGATGAATCGGACACAGAAGTCGCTCATACCAGGACCATTGATGACTGCACCACGAAGGATATTTCTACCTTTCTTCAAGGTAAGTTTCTTAGAAACCACATCATCGCGAACCATTCTTCGGTCGCCTTCGAGCATCACCGCCTCCTCACCATTGAGCCACCACATGGAAGCACCATTCGAGCCAACAGACAAGCGGACGTCTTTCATCTCCTCAGGGCAATCGATAATGGTAACCGCCCAGAACAAGACACCATACTTGGGTTTCTTAAACGAAGTAGCGAAACGGAAGAGCTTCACATTAAACAGTTTACTGTCCAGCGCATGCCATTTCAGTTTTTCCTTGCCCACCTTCACGACGGCTCCATTCTTAGGAACAGTTTCCATCTGTCTAGGGAAATACTGCGTATGGAATACCTCCTTCAGATAAGAATCTGTAAAAACGACATTGCTCTTGACCGGCATAGAGATGGGCTCCAGAAGCAACCATCTCTGAATAAATCCAGCCGCATTAGGCATGGCAGCCTGCTTGCCGACTGGTCCAAAATAAGGATTGATGTCTACTGGTAATTCCTTATTTTGGGCATCCGCAGAGGAATGCCCAAAAAGGAATACACATAAACAAAACAATCTAACTATTTTTTTTAAAAAGTTGTACATAGACTATTCATTATTATTGAGGTTCGATAATCTGATAACGGCCACTCAGATGCATGAAGGCGAAGAGACGCAACAGTCCGTCGTAATAGCCATCGAAGAAGCCTTCTTTATCCGGTTCATGCTTGGCATTCCAGAAATGACTGACGAATTCCCTGCCCTTCACATGATTGCTGACCAATGAAGCCGCAGCCGAAGTGGCAACAAAACCGATAGAATGACGGAGTGTCTTAGGAGCCGTACCTGCCGGCAGAATATCTTCTACCATTGTGCCATCTACATTATACTGGTCCAGGAAAGAATCAATGCCCTTACTATACAGGAAGTTCTGCAGCGTATTGGCATATTTCTGCTGCCACTCCTTATCCTTGCAAGCCCAGGAATAATCGAGCGCTATATTCATTGGCACTCGCCATGAATCATAACGGAAAGCATCACCCAGCAACCGACCGGTCTTCATCAGACTGCCATCATAGTTGCAATAGTCCGGGTTCAAGCCCGTTTTCTCATTGATACACTTATGCAGGAACTCACGGCTTTTCTCAGCACACTCCTTCCAGAACTGGGAACGTCCGTCGTTAGCCCATTTCGCCCAAACCTCGTAAAAGGCAGGGAGATGGTAAGAAGGGTCGGTAAACTTCCCGCCCCAATGATCGGGCGTAAAGGTGATGAGCTGATGTTCGAGATTGATGAGCGGAGCTGTGCGGTCCATTCCCACCTTCTGCATGCTGCAATCCAGAATATGCTGCGCTTCCTTCAGATAGTTGATGCCCGTATCATTGCCCCATCGGTTGGATGCAAAGATGAGCGAAGTTACGAAATAGAGTTCACCATCCGATGCGGCTCCCTGCGCATTTCTCGTTCCATCAGTCTTGCAGCTCCATGCGAAATAGCCCTTATAAGGTCCTTCCTGATGCTGCATGTATTTCTTGCTCCATCGCCAGAGGCGGTCGAAGATGTCCTTCTTGCCAAACTGCACGGCAGCCATCATTCCATACGACATGCCTTCGGTTCTCACATCATTGTTCTTTATATCGCTGACATATCCCATGGAATCGCCCACCTCGAAATAAACCTTGTTCTTACCGTAGAATACATCATTGAACACTTCGTTCACCTTCCTGTCAATATCAGCCTGCTTATAGCCCATCTCGGCAAAGAGATTACGATACTGGTGAGTTTCGAAAGCTCCCTTTTCCCAAGGCAACGCATCGAAGCCCAGCCAGTCAACCTCTACGTCGGCACCACTCTGCAAGGATACGTGGAGAGCATGAACGCCCTGAGGAGCATGAAGCACCTGGGCACGGATATTCTTCCAGCCAGCCGACTTTGGAATCTTCACCTTAGCGATGATATTGCCCTTCTTGCCATCGGCTCTGACTACGAGCACACCGCCCTTTGAAGACTTGGCACGAATGGTGATTTCTTCCACCTTCTCATTACCGAAATCCACCTTATTATATATAAGAGCTGTATTCGATTTAGAAAAGAGAGTCTTCCAGCCGGCAAAGCAGTTGTTCTTATCCAGATATTCAATACCAATACCCTTGCCTTGCAGCGCAGAATAACGGTCAATCTGAATACGCGAACGAGCCTTCGTCAATCCCACACCTCTTAGCGTAGGTATCACCTTCTGTATCGTTCCGTCAGGATTGAAGTTCAGAGAGTCGATTCGCACCGAGCGGTTCTTGTCGAACTTAGGCGAATAATCATTATGGTGATAGAAGAGATACCACTGTCCCTGATATTCCACGATGCTATGATGATTGGTCCAGCACTTCGTAGGCGACTCATCCATGATGATGCCCTTGAATGTGAAAGGTCCCATCGGATGGTCAGCCATGGCATAAGCCAGCGTTTCGGTTCCATCCTTTTCACGTACCCATGGGAAGGTGAAATAATACTTGCCGTTACGCTCGAAGGCAAATGGACCTTCCTTGAATCCCTCAGGCAACCCCTCTACCTGTTTTGGTTCCGAGGCAAGTTCCGTCATGTTTGGTTTCAGCTTAGCCATGTGCAATCCTGCTCCAGCCCAGTAGATATAAGCCTGTCCGTCCTTATCTATCAGCACACAAGGATCTATGCCGTGCACACCCTCTATGGGTTTCCACATCGGCATAAACGGTCCTTCAGGCTGGTCGGCAACCGCCACACCTATTCCGAATCCCTTCTCCTCCCCTTTCGGAGCAGCAGGGAAATAGAAATAATATTTCCCATCTTTCTCTACACAGTCAGGAGCCCACATCGTATAACTGCCGTCCTGTACCCAAGGTACTTTGTCCTGCGAAACGATGACTCCATGGTCTTCCCAATCCGTCAGATTGCTGGATGAGAAGACATGATAATCAGGCATACAAAACCAAGTCTTCAGTTTCTCGATAGGACTCGGAATATCATGAGAAGGATAGAGATATATCTTCCCATTAAACACACGAGCCGTTGGATCTGCCGTAAACTGACTGTTGATGATTGGATTCTGCGCCAAGGCTGTGTCATAAGACAATACAGCCAAAGCAATGCATCTCATTATTTTTCGAACATTCATTCTTTTATATTAAAATTATTAGTTGATGCTGCAAAATTACATATTTTCCTTCATATACACTTTGTCTCATGTTGCAAAAACTTTATCTTGTTTTTCCGTACCCTTATTGGAAGGGGCAAATTAAATCTATAAATACCCAACCGTCATTTTGTATGGCGAATATATTGTATTTGCCCATCATCTTTTTTAATCACTATAATGGCTGTACCACCTGTCATATTTGGTGGCAACGAACCTTCTATTTGCCAGAATCTATTATTTATCAAAGAAATTTTCAAGGGAAGTTCTGAATTGATTTGCTTTTCCCCATAAATATTTGATTACTTCTCACAATAATTCAAACTCACCCATTCACTTTTGAGGGTACAATATTACTTTTTTACCTCTTTTTTTAGAAGGATACATATATTGGTAATTTTTTGGAATACCATATAATTTTATATCAGGAGACACTAAATCTTCTGATTCTATGTAATTATAAAATCCAGAATATTGTCTTAACAGATATATGACTCGCGGATTTACAGAAATACTATCATGATGAACATTTACAACATCAAACCAGCGATTAATATAATATTTAGCATTGCCAATTTTTACGCTAAAACGCACATCAAATTCTTCTATCTTTTTATCATTTGTTTTTTTAAAACCATTATAAATACTATCAAACTCATTTTTAGGTATATAAGACATATCAACTTTATAATGTTGAAAATCTGAATCAAATTTTTTGGGTTCGACAGAAAAAGGAGTCTCCACCCCATCATAAAGGTAAGAAACCATAATGTCCTTTTTAAAAGAACAAGATGTCAACATAAATATGCAAAAAAATAATTTCTTCATACGCTTTTTTATTTTATACTAAAAGAGTTCTTCGTTGGAATTTTTTTTCCCTTATGATTTTTACGAATTCCCTCTTTATTTTTTCTTGCTGTTAAACTTTCATATCCGGTAACAACTCGTTTTTCTTCTTTATTATCATATTGATAATCCTTAGTTTGTTCCCTTTCTTTATGATTTTTGTGATTTAGCACATCATCAACGTAATGAGCAAATTCATGTTCCAAAATTGTTGCAGCAGATTGTTTATCTCCATTACTTAAAAGAAGTCCTTGACGAGATTGCCAAACTACATATTTATCTTTGCGACCATTATTTTGATAATAGCTCTCATTTTCTTTTAAATCTAAAGCATTAAACAGATTAAAATCAACCTGAGATTTTGCAGCTTCAAGCATTGCCTTACCACCACCATTATTTATATTGTAAAAATATGCCTGAATAAAGTCCCTTACAAATTGATTCTGCGGTAATTCTTTCGTTTCTTGTCCTGTAAAAACGAAAGATTGATCATTTCCGATTTTGTCTTTATACCACACAATAATTCTATTACCATCATCATCAATAGAATTAATCGGATTATTTCCACTATACAAATAAGTATTAAGAGGGTAATATTTGTCATACAAAGGCTCCATCCTATCCCAAGCCAATCTTGCCGCATCATACATTCTTGCACCATGGTCATACCAATCCAAGCCATACATATGGTCGAACTCCTTGCCGATGTACTTGTTTCTTTGCAACTCGCCTTTGTATGACAAGTCGCCATATACTCCACCGAATGGATAGTAATGATTCACTTGCTCTATCGTGCCATTCTCATTCACAACCATTCTTATACTGCCTAGATGGTCTTTCTCGTAATAATGGAAAGTTGGATTCTGATTATTATCGAAAGAGCAATAACCACCATCAAAGAGATACTTATCCAGTTTGCCATCTTCGAATATAAAATTACCGATGTAGTCAGTCGTATTTGTTACGGCTGATTCATGGGTGGTTCTTAGCTTATATCCAGCGGCATCATAGATATATTTCGTCTTGAAGCCATTAGAGAAAGTGATGCACTTCAAGTTACCAAGAATATCATACTCTATATTGCTGATGCCCTTGTTCAAGTCCTTGACCAATGCGCCATTTGCATCATAGAAATACTCCACGTCCGCATTTGCTCCATCCTTGAATACTACAAGTATTATAAATCTTTTCATAAGACGATAAACTATATTATTTTTCTATTAATGTATCTCGTTTAATTTTAGGCATTACAAGCGTATCGGGTTGATAATTAACCCAAACACTATCTCGATGTCTTTTATACATCCTTGCTTTTCATATGTTTATCAAACATATATACATTCTCACTAGCTGCAATTTTGTATACATTTCCACTAGAAAAAGAAAATCCAAAAGGAGATTGTATCAAATCCTCATAAAAAGGACCTACCCAATATGAACCTTTAATGCGATTATACCATATTGGTACATCTTTAGAATTTACAATCAAATAAGAATTCTTACCCATTGGATATCTTTCCAAGTCTTTAACTATAAAAGAAACCATATGTCGTTCTCTTCTCTCCTGTGTACAAGAAAACATACAAAATAACAGCATAAATACAATTAATTTTTTCATTATTCTAATGATCCATGTTTTCATATGTAAATTCCTTTAAAGAAGAAAAAAAGGGAGTGCTTTTTTTCAAAACACCCCCTAATTGTCAAACAATCTATAGTTCTTTAAACTTAAAACACTATATTAACAAAACAACTTCATGATTACCAACCAGGATTCTGCTTTAGGTTAGGGTTCTTATCCAACACGGTCTGTGGATAAGGGAAGAACTCATGCTTGCCCTTCTTGAAACCTACCTTGAAATTAGTCTCAGGAGTGTTGGTCGTATAGAAACGGCTGTTTGCTTCTGATCCATGCTCCCAAGCTACATCCTGGTCGTCTGCCTTTGGAGCTCTGAAAACCTTATCAAACAAATGTGGCACGACTGTACCAGCCTTAGTCAAACGCTCAATGGCCTTTGTATCATTCCATCGCATGATATCGAACCAACGACAGCCTTCAAGCCAAAGTTCATATGACTTTTCTTTCTTCAACACATCCATATCAACAGTTTCACTGATTGTCTTGGAACCAGCACGTTTCTGAATCATGTTGATATATTTCTTAGCTTCAGCCTGATCGCCTGTCTGAAGACAAGCCTCTGCATAATTGAGCAAAACCTCAGCGTAACGCATGACAAGATAATTATTCAAGCGAATATTATCACCATATTTCTTGCCATCAGTATCAGAAGCCCTCATTATTTGCTTGAACGCCAACCAGGTAGAGTTGCCGTAGAGACCCTGAACAGGGTCATTGATGCCAATCTTGTCACTGGTTTTCTTCTGCTCGTCAGTCATATTATCGATTTCATCCTTGCCGTAAGACATATGATAAACCGCATCATCAATATGCTTTAAAGTAGCCTTCAAGCGATAAGAGTGATCACCATCATTTTTATAGAACTCGTCACCAAACCACTGAGGCACGCCAAGGCCACCCCAGCCATCAACGCCGCCACAATAAACCTTGTTAGGAGAAACAACAAAGTGATCAGCACGCCAATCCCAATAGTTGGTCTCCATCCAGCTAGAACGCTGAATCATACCACCCCAATTGGTCTTACCTGTATTATACTCGAAGTTGATTTCAAATACCTTCTCCTCGTTGGCATCACCCTCGATATGGAAGTTGTCGGCATATTTCTCACCAGGAACAAGATCATACTTCTCCGAGTCTATAACCTTTTTAAGGGCAATTTTAGCCTTGTCATACTGACCGGCGAAAAGGTAAGCCTTTCCGGCAAGAGCATATGCAAAGCCCTTGGTTACCTTCACTGCTCCATCCTTGTCATCCTTACTTTTACGCTCATCCAAATCGTTGGCAGCATTCTCACATTCCTGCGCAATCCACTCTATCAACTGTTGGTGATCCATAGGATGCTCAGGATCCTTATCACAATTAAAAGGCTGTGCAGAAGGATCCAGAGCTTTAGTTACCAATGGTGGAGTACCCCAAAGATTAGCCAACAGGAAATAATCATAAGCACGAAGCACACGAGCCTCTGCGGCGCAACGTTTCTGCACAGCGGTAGTACCCTTGGCAAAGTGATCGAGTACAAGGTTACAGGTATATACAGAGTGATAGAGGCCTGTGTACATATGCTTTGGCACTTCAGCCTCAGCATCATAATAGAACTGATTGAGCATGATACCAAACGTATTATCACCAGAGTTGGCACCTGCTGCCAACACATCGTCTCCACACTCATTGAGTATCAGTTTCAATGGAGTATAAATACTTGGGCCACCACCATCGTGGTTACGTCCCACCACATTACACATAAAGCCTTCGTATGCAGCAACGAGGGCTGCCTCTGCATCAGCATCGGTCTTATAGAAGTTCTCGGTATATATTACACCCTTCTGCTCAATGTCAAGCTGATCCTCACAAGATGTCGTGAGCGTCATTGTTCCTGTGGCAGCAAGAGCCAATATTGTTGAAAATAATATTTTCTTCATTGTTTTTGAATATTAAAGGTTAGAATGTTACATTGATACCAAATACCACCTTCTTGGAAGTTGGATAAGTACCATTATCAAAACCACGAGATGCGCCACTATTCATAGAAGCGGTCTCCGGATCAGCACCAGGATACTTGGTGATGGTGAAGAAATCATCCAGTGAGCAATATACACGAAGATTGCTGATACCTGCCACGCTAGAGATAGCCTTTGGCAATGTATAGCCCAACTGAATCTGCTTGATCTTGAAATATGAGCCACTGAACACAGCTGCATCAGAACTGAAGAACTTCCAGTCTGTAGCAACCTTTTTCATATCAGGATATTTAGCATTGGTGCGGTCTGCTCTCCAAGAATCCTTCCAGTAGGTATCAATTCCATTGATCAACGGACGGTCTGCAGAAACCATCAAGTTGTAAATCTTGTTGCCAGCAGAGCCTGTTCCAAATACGGTGAGGTCAAAGCCCTTATATTCTGCATTAAGAGTAATACCATAAGTAAACTTAGGAATACCTGAGCCCAAATCCTGCTTATCTTCATCGGTTGGAGCTGAAGTTGTTTCGCCATTCTTATTATAATAGAGAGCGCTACCATCTTCGGCTACACCTGCATACTTGTAACCACGGAAATACCATACCTGATGGCCAGCCTCGAATGTAGGCTTAAGCTGGTTATTGAATCCATCGATACCTACTTCGGTCAAACGGCTTACAAGGTTAGAAACCTCCTTCACCTCATTCTTCAGAGTTGAACCATTTACGGTCACACTATACTTAAAGTCCTTGATGTGATCTCTCCAACCCAACTCGAAATCAAGACCAGAGTTAAGTACCTTACCTGTATTAACAACTCTCTTGTTTACACCAATCTCTGGAATAGGAGCGATTTCAATCAAGAGGTCCTTGGTTGTCTTACGATACCAGTCTAAGCCCAAAGTTAAACGGTCGTTAAGGAATCGCGCATCAAGTCCAAGGTCAACCTGTTCTGAAGTTTCCCACTTCAAGTCTGGGTTAGCAAGTCCGGAAGGCTTAGAACCTAAAGTCAGCTTACCATCTCCGATAGAAGGATTATACTGATAGAAACTCTGATTAAGAGCTATGGTAGAAGCATAACGATAATCGCTCAAGATATTGACGTTACCATTCTGACCCCAAGAACCACGAAGTTTCAAGAAAGAAATGGCATCACGGCTTATATTGTCCTTGAAGAACTTCTCATTGCTGATAGCCCATCCTGCTGAAACTGATGGGAAATTACCCCAACGTGCCTTCTTTGAAAGTTTTGATGTATCGAAAGCATCACGACGGAAGTTAACCTGCATGAAGTAACGGTTGTCATAGCTGTAAGATACACGGCCAAAGTAAGATAACTCTGTTGCATCTGAAGGAGCGTTACCTACATTCTTGGTTGCATCAGCCAACAAGTAGTTGATGTAATGGAAGTTTGGCTCATAAGATGTGAGTATGTTACCTCCTGTAGAACTGATGGAACTGTTATCCCAATGATTCTTGGTAAACGACATACCTGCCATGGCACCAATAGTGTGCTTGCCGATTGTTGTCAAATAGTTGGCAAAGTTCTCCCACTGATAGTACAAACCATTATTGGTATTCGCTTCAATGGTATAGTTTTCACTATGTGCCATAGATGTTAACCAATATGGAGTCTCGTAGTTATGATAGTTACTCTGAGTGATACGATAACCTAAGCGAGAAGTAAATGTAAAGCCCTTGAATGGCTTGATATTGGCAGCAACGGTACCACGTACATTGATACCAGAATTCCATGTATCATGACGGTCGCGCTGATAGAGAGGGTTACCAGTAGCATCTTCTACATATTTAGAAGTACCATAGTAGTCATTGTTATGGCTTGGATCTCTTGGAACTGGGCCACCGGCTTCTACCTTTGCCTTCATGCCAGGAGCCAAATCCTCCACATTACTGATATAAGCTGGAGTCAAAGGATCGATAGAAACCACAGAGTTCAGCAATGAACCATAACCCTTGGTCACGCCTTTGGTCTTCCACTTTTCAAAAGATGTATTGGTAGTAATGTTCAACCACTTGTAAACATCATAATCGGCATTAATCTGACCAGTGAAACGCTTATAAGTATCCTTGCTACCTTTAACGATACCATCATTGTTCAGGATATTCAAGCTGGCGAGGAAACGGCCCTTGCCATTGCTTGCCTGCACGGTGAGACTATGCTGGTGAGCCAAGGAATTCTCAAATACCTCGTCATACCAGTTGGTATTCTGTCCATTATAACCGTTTTTCTGGAGCAAGGCATCATCAATATCACCCAAGTACTTATGATACTCGATATACTCAGGAGCATCAAAGATATCAGCCTTCTTTCCCAACGACTGGATAGTGAACTTGCTGCTGTAAGAAATCTGAGCCTTACCGCCATTGGCAGCACCCGTCTTGGTAGTAATGATAACGACACCATTACCAGCCTGCGCACCATAGATGGCAGCAGAAGCGGCATCCTTCAATACCTCCATGCTCTCAATCATAGATGGATCCAGGTACTGGATGTTATCCACCTTCAGACCATCGACGATGAGCAACGGACCGATATTACCACTATTGGAAGAATAACCACGGATACGGATATCGGCAGCCTCACCCGGACCACCCGAGTTGATAATCTGCACACCGGCAGCCTTACCCTGGAGGGCAGCACCGGCATCGGTAGCTGACAAACCCTTGATGTCATCGCTCTTGATAGATGCAACTGCACCTGTCAGGTCGCTCTTCTTCTGAACGCCATAACCGATGACAACGACATCATTCAGAACTTTTGAATCATCCTTCAAGGTAATGGAAAGGGTTTTACCAGCCTCAGCTTTCACGGTCTTAGGCTCCATACCCACATAGGTAATTGTCAATGTTGCATCAGGTGCAGCATCAATGCTAAACTTACCATCCAAGTCGGTAACAACACCCAGCTTGCTACCATCTACTTTAACAGTAGCACCAATCACAGGTTCTCCACTTGGATCAGTCACTATACCTTTTACTATGCTCTGAGCCGAAACTCCCAAAGGAAGCAAACAGAGCAGGAATAGCAATACAAACGGCTTTTCAATCATTTTAAAATTCACCATCATAAAAATAGATTAATAGTTATACTTACTTGTCAGTTGCTAAATATTACATTATTATATTCTACATCCTAAATTCTCAAAAAAATCATTAAGAATGCTGAAACACGTCGCAAAAATAGATAAAAACATTAAAACGCATTTTATCTCAAGTAACAAATACTTTATCACAAATAACATCTACCCAAAAAGAGACAAAATGAAACATATTCTGAAACCTGAGACAAAAGAATCACCTTATTATATAAGAAAGGGAAAAGTTATTGATAAATGAGACAAAGCACGTATGGAAATCTTTTCATAACTTTGCAAACAGAACAGAAGATGAAAATCAATCTAATAATTTAATTAAATATAAACTATGAAGAGATTATCAATCTTAGCATCGATGCTCGCGATGGCGTGCCTACCTATAATGGCACAGAAAACGGGCAGTAAGGTTCAGGAAAAGCCTGATCCAAATTTTCAGATTTATCTCTGCTTCGGACAGTCGAACATGGAAGGAAATGCGGCTATCGAAGATATCGACCGAATGGGCGTGAACCCGAGATTCCAGGCTATGTATGCCGTGGATGATGAAAAGGCAGGATGGAAGAAGGGACAATGGCACACCGCCGTGCCGCCACAGGCAAGACCTTCTACAGGACTGACTCCTGTTGACTATTTCGGAAGAAAGATGGTGGATAACCTGCCAGACAGCATCAAGGTGGGAACCATCACCGTGGCCGTGGGCGGAGCCAGCATCGACCTCTTCGATAAGCGTACCTATAAGGCTTATCTCAAGAAACAACCCGACTGGATGAAGAACTTTGCATCCCAGTATAACGGAAATCCATACGCCCGACTGATAGAACTGGCAAAAATAGCCAAGAAGCAGGGTGTTATCAAGGGCATCCTCCTGCATCAGGGCGAAACCAACAACGGCGATGCCAACTGGCCTAACCGAGTAAAGACTGTTTATAACGACATCTTGAAGGATTTGAATCTGAAGGCAGAAGACGTACCTCTGCTCGTAGGCGAAACCGTACAGAAGGATATGGGCGGAAAATGCTGGGCACATATCGCCATCGTTGATGATATTGCCAAGACCATTCCTACAGCCCACGTCATTTCTTCAAAGGGCTGTCCACAACGTGGCGATGGTCTACACTTCATCGCAGAAAGCTACCGCACCATGGGCAAGCGCTATGCAAACATGATGCTCGCCCTGCAGGGAATCATTCCAGACAGCAACTATCCGCGTGTAGATAAGGACCGCAGAGCTTATGTAAAGCTCCATGCTCCTGAGGCAAAGAAAGTAATCTTCGACATCTGCGGCAAGCAATATGAGATGAAAAAGGATTTGGATGGCGACTGGTACGGCGTGAGCGATCCGCTGGTAGTAGGATTCCACTACTATTTTCTGAATGTAGATGGCGTGCAGGTTGTTGACCCTGCCAGCGAAACCTACTTCGGCTGCTGCCGTGAAGCAGGCGGTCTGGAAGTTCCAGAAGGAGCAGAAGGCAACTACTACCGTCCTCAGCAGGGCGTAGCCCACGGTCAGGTTCGCTCAGTATCTTACTATGCAGCCTCCCAGAAGCAGTTCCGCCGCGCCATGGTTTACACCCCTGCCGAATATGAAACCAACACCACCAAGCGCTATCCTGTGCTCTATCTGCAGCATGGCATGGGCGAAGACGAAACGGGCTGGAGCAAGCAGGGAATGATGCAGCACATCATGGACAACCTGATAGCAGAAGGCAAGGCTGAGCCTATGATTGTAGTCATGGAGAGTGGCGATGTAAAGAAGCCTTTCGTTGCCCGTCCAGGCAAGAATGTAGATGAAGAGCGCAGCCACTATGGAGCTTCTTTCTATGATGTGATTATCAAGGATCTGATTCCGATGGTTGACAAGACATTCCGCACTTATACCGACCGCGAGCATCGTGCGATGGCAGGATTGTCATGGGGCGGATACCAGACATTCAACACGGTATTGCCTCACATGGACAAGTTTTCTGCCCTTGGAACCTTTAGCGGTGCACTCTTTGGCGTGGATGTAAAGACCTGTTTCAATGGAGTTTTTGCCGATGCAGAGAAATACAACAAGAACATTCATTATATGTTTATGGGCTGCGGTTCGGAAGAGAACTTCGGTACCGAGAAGATGGCACAGCAGTTGAAGGAACTGGGCATCAAGCTCGATGTTTATGTATCACCAGGCACTCATCATGAGTGGCTCACCTGGCGCCGTTGCTTCAAGGAATTTGTTCCTCACCTCTTTAAATGGTAAACAAACTATCAGACACAATAAATCCCAGAACTGCTTGGAAGAGCAATTCTGGGATTTTTTTATATACTTCTTGTCATTGAATTCCCGCACTGAAATTACGTCACGACGTATCTTTTACTACGTCCGGACGTAACTTTTGCTGCGTCGGGACGTAGCAAATCCCTCAAAAACACCGTTATTTTGCTGATTTTATGCCAAAAGTGGTAATAGGTGGCAATAAGGTGACAATAAAAACACCCCTTATTGCCACCCGTTATCTTCTAATAATCAAAGAGTTAAGTATAAGTGTGGCAAATGTGGCATTAAATTAGAAAAAAAATACACATGTAATACTACAGAATACTGATATAGCTCAGTCAGCTAACTCAAGTAGTTCAATCAGCTAACCCAAGTAGTTCAGTAAGCTAACTCAAGTAGTTCAATCAGCTAACTCAAGTGACTCAATCAGCTGACGCAGATATCTCGACAAGCCGAAGGATACGTCTCCGTTAGCCTACGGAGTCGTATCCGTAACCCTACGGAGTCGTATCCGTAACCCAATGCAGTCGTATCCTTAACCCCACGCAGTCATATTCTTAACCCCACGCAGCCATATCTATAGGCAAACGGAAGCACATCATGGCAAACTATCAGACATAATAAATCCCAGAACCACTTGGAAGAGCGATTCTGGGATTTTTTATACCATTTGTTTAATATTTATATTATATAGATTCTACATCATCGTACACATTATTATATATAGTACGATGCGAGCATTGTAAAACGTCTCATCTATTACTTGATAACCATCTTTTTACCATTCTTGATCACAATGCCCTTGTAACCCTTACCTACCTGCTGACCAGTGAGGTTGAAGCACTTGCCATCCTGAGCAACCTTCAGATTCTCTACCTTAGAAATACCGGTAGTTGCAGATGATATAATTTGCTCTTTTAAAGATTAAAAGTTTGACTATTTGAAATGCTTATTCTGCCGGCGTATAAACCATGGCTCTGCGGAATTTACCCTGAGATGCGGCATAATAGGATACAGAGCGAACCTGACCTTGTGCCACTCCCTGCTGAGGACGATAGTAATTGCCTTCAGTTCCCTCAGGAACCTCCAAGCCAGTTGGCATCGCCATGAATCTTGGATTAACTCCTGTTCGGTCAATGTCTGCAAGTGGCGTATGTAATAGTGAGAAGAATCTTCACAACCCATAACATTGGGTATAAACTAAAGTTACATGGCACCCTATAAACAAGGCCAAAATAGCTCAAAAATGTCCCTAATCCAAAAAATCAGTACGAATTTTCGGATTATAATCCCAAAAAACAGTATTATTTTTTGGATTAGCGAATATTTTCATTACCTTTGCAGAAGACTAGCTGCACTCGGCAATTTGAAAGCGAGCTTTCATTGCGCTCATTTGAATTACAAAACAAGCTCAATGAGCCACTGACCGGCAGAAAGTTTGAGTATCATCTCTTTCCATTGTCCACTGGTGAATTACTCGAATCTCAAGGCTTACTTACAGTAAAACAAACACTAGAGAATCGCCTCATCTATGGCTCATACCCAGATGTCATCAATCATACAAAAGATGCAAAAGACATCTTGTACAATCTGTCCAACAGTTATCTCTATAAGGACTTGCTCAACTTAGAGAGCATACGCCGACCTGCATTGCTTAGCAAGCTACTCACTGCTTTAGCACTGCAAGTTACTAGCGAAGTTTCATACAACGAGCTGGCACAGACAGTAGGTACGGACAGCAAAACCGTGGAAAAATATGTAGACTTGCTAGAAAAATGCTATATCATCTTCAAGCTAAATGGTTTTAGCAGAAACCTGCGCACAGAACTGAAACGAGCCAAGAAGTTTTACTTTTACGACAATGGTATCAGAAATGCCATATTGCAAAACTTTGCGCCTTTGGCCCTTCGACAAGATGTTGGTGCCTTGTGGGAGAACTTCGTTATCAGCGAAAGAATAAAAGCTAACCAGTATGAAGGAAGATATGTAAACAGCTATTTCTGGCGAACCAACCAACAGCAAGAGATAGACTACATCGAGGAAAGCGACGGACAGTTTACTCTCTTCGAAATGAAATGGAATCCAAAGAGAGCAAATACTCAGTTTCCGGCTTCCTTCCTAAACACATACGATGTGAAGGATAAAACGATCATCACTCCCGAGAATTGGCTAGAGCACCTATAAGAAACAAAAAAGTCCTTTCACCTTTCATCTATCTGAAATTCAAGAAGATAGATGAAAGATGAAAGGACATCTAAACAATAAAACTATTTTTATTTTATCACAAAACCTAACTACTTCATCACAATTTTTTTACCCTTGTGAATAAAGATTCCACTTGTAGGATGGCTGACACGTACGCCCTGAAGCGTATAGTAAGCATCATCCTGCTGGGAAGGCTGGGCTACTACCGATGGCAGAGTGATGCCAGTAGACTGGTAAGCATCATTGGCAAGATAATAGCTTGGTCCCTGCCAGTTGGCGCTCCAACCCTGGATATGATTCTTAGAGAAGTCACCGTTATCAATCAAGTTCTCCGTGATGCCATCCTTTACCAATACCAAGTCGTCGATGTCGAGATTACCCGTATATCCACCAAATACAAACTGGAAGGTATCCAATGGGAACTGGGCTGTAAACTTCCAAGTCAAGGTTTTCCACAGGCACCGAAGCCTGATTCAGCTGATGACGCTTGAAGAAGTTCCACAGTTCCCGGGTAGAATTTACCCCGTTAGGTTCATTAGAATGCCAATGTCCCTTGCCGTCGATAGAGATAAGGTTCACTTCTACATCATCGTTCACATTATTATATATAGTACGGGTATCATTTGCAGTTTTTCTGCCGGCAGGATAAGGACGAATTACCTGCGGGTTGCTTGCATCGCAACCTTCGTAGGCAGCCCACTTCTTTACATATTCCTCAATGCTAGGATAACCGCCAGCCATGTGATGAGGATCGCCCGTATATTTGAACACATCATCACCGGTTCCGTGAATATGCATGATAGGCACCATGCGGTTAGCTTTAGGCTGCTTACCGATAGACAGCCTCCACAAACTTCACATCACCCATACCGCTGGTATCCCACATTCTGTTATTACCCAGCGGATAGGTAACAATAAAACCCTCGGTATCAGCCAGCGCATTCCATTGCGTCTGATTCTGCTGAAACCCAGGGTCCTGGTTCATACCATGAGGAGAGATGCGAGCATTGTAAAACGTCTCATCTATTACTTGATAACCATCTTTTTACCATTCTTGATCACAATGCCCTTGTAACCCTTACCTACCTGCTGACCAGCGAGGTTGAAGCACTTGCCATCCTTAGCTACCTTCAGATTCTCTACCTTAGAAATACCGGTAGCTGTAGTAGTTACACGCTTGATACTTTTGATATTAATAACAGCGGGATATGTGGCTTGCTTATCACAAGCTTGAAGAACTATACTGGTAACATCTTGAGGCTCATCTTTATACTCCTTGTCTTTCACGTTGTTTTTATATCCCCAGCCAGTAAAACTACAATCTTCCTTTGACACTGTAAAACTAGCCTTATTGTCCTTTACGTCCAAAGGCTTGTATCTCATGGTACTATTACCACCTCCATACTCATTGGGAATAATACAATTGACACAGATTTGCAAGGCAACAGCAGGAGTAGCACCAAACTCGATAGTGTAAGTCTGGACAGAACCACTCTCACGAGCATATGTCAAATCTTTGTCCTCACTATCTTTCAAGTTACTGCCTGCATACAAAGCCTTAGCAGTCAACTTGTCAGTAGACTCAAATGTTCTACCAGGCCATTCAAACGCCACGCCGTCATCGACAAACATCTGTCCCCAATCTGAATTACCTGATGAGACCTTAATCACATCCTCTGTCTGAGCGTTAACACCAACTGCCATCAAGGCAGCAGCAATCAAAGTAAAAATCTTTTTCATAAGCTTTTAATTTTAAGTTTATTGATAATAATTGTTCATTCTGGGAACGAGAAATGTTTCTCATTTCCGTTTGCAAAAGTAACAGAAAAGGCTGAAAAAGACTTTGCGTGGTATAACAAATACTTTGTGAGAAGTACCAAATAGGTTTGATAGCCAACATTATAACGAAAATGATACACCATCAAACCTATTTGAAGAGGAAATCACAACAAAGGAGTCATATAAATCGGTAAGAGGAGCGTTTGTCCATCTTTCTTCAAATCCTTTGTATACAAGAGATATCTCTTATCCATTCGATCAGAATATTTAGCACAAAACTCGTCTAGTGACTTATGAGTATTATATCCTGAGGATTTCACCTCTATCGGATAAATTTTCTTTCCTCTTGAAAGAAGGAAATCCACTTCATAACTTTTATGGCTAGTAGCATGAATACATCACGTCCTTCTCTAGGAAGCCAAATTAAAGATTTTGGCACGAAAACGCAAGGCATTGAATATTGGTGGCGTGGCTAGCGAGGCTTACATTTGGTGTTGCCAATGGCATCCATTCAAGTATAGTAAACAGCGAAGTCACACTAGACAATCTCTTTCAAGAATGACACATAGGAGAAAGAGAATATTTTCATCATTAAAAAAATGCAAAAAGGTTGACCGTGTCATCACAACACAGCCAACCTTAACGACTAACATCTTTTTTCGGTTAATCTTTGTATGATAAAACCTAAAACTAATGTTCTACTTACAAAACTTTATTGACCAACAGGTGGAACAATCGGCTTGTTAAAACCTTCAATAAATACAAAACTAATATCTCTTGACATTATAGGATGACCTGTAGTCTCATCTATTATGCTTATAGAAAACTCAAAAACATCAGTGTGTCCATTCTGGCCTATATATGCAAAATTTGTCCCAGGTTGTACTTGAAGGACCTCATCACCATTACCTTTTAATATTTTCCAAGAATAATGGTAACCATAAGGCAAAGCTTTCATTTGAACGCCTATTGTACATGCTCTTTTAGGAAATCCATTTTCTTCTAACAATTCATAAGTATTTGGATACGCACTAGTAGTATACGTACCTCGTAGATACGAATAATCCACTTCATTTTCTGCAATCGATGCAGCCATGGCCATGCACGATGCAATAATTGCCACGAAAGTCAATAAAAATTTCCTCATAGTTTATTATTTTAAATTAATCATTAATTATTTTACATCACTTTCTCCTTTAGCAGAAGAAGCAAGACCATCAGCAAAACCACCGTAAGCAGGCTTGCGCTGATAGTTGAGGTTCCAAAGACCTACAGGCTGTCCAGGGCGCCAACCGCTGTCTGTTGGTGAATCGGTGAGACACCACTGGCAGATACCATACTGCTGACTGACAGGAACGATCTTGAAATACTGCTCGATAATCCACTTGTAGTGTTCAGCCATAGCCTTTTCCTTAGCCACACGCTCTTCAATAGGAAGCTTCTCCAGCTGAGCAGTAGTAACATCTTTGCCATCTTTATCTACATAGCCCATATCAATCTCTGAGATACGGACGAGCTTGCCTGTCTCTGCCATGATCTTGAGCATGTTCTGGATGGCCTTCTTCTTGCTTTCCAGAGTCTGTTCATTCTCGTAGTAGCTGATGTGCATCTGTGATCCGATACCATCAATCTTGGTGTTCCAGCCGAGTTCCTGACCCTTCTTTTCCCATACGCCAATCCAGTAAACGAGCGACTTCACCTTCTTGTTGTCGTCCCAGTCAGACTCCAGGTTATAATCGTTGATGAAGAGCTTGAGGTCTTCAGGGTTTGTACCCTCTACCGCAGCATAAGCATCACGAGCCGCCTTCTCTACGATAGGACCATACATCTCTGGTGTGAAGTAATCCTGCCAGTAGAAATCTTGTGGATTATGCTCACTGGTAGCCTCAGTCTGAAGAGCATAGTATCCGTTTACGTTGCCACCACCAGAGACAGCCTCGTTGATGAGATCCCAAGCCTTCACCTTGCCTCCAGTGGCCTGCATCATGCCACTTATCCATTTGTTCATCGCCCAGGTAAGAGTATCTGATTTCTCCTGAGGAGTGAGAGGGATACCATCTGAAGACTTCGTGTAGTAAACTTCAAAATCATCAATATAGAGGGTACCCGGATATTTACCGATATTCAGCAGCAGGCGCAAGGCATTGTCACCATTACATGTGGTAGTCACATCAACTTCCTTCCAATCAGTTGTAACGTTGATGGTAGGGAAGTCACCACAGCCTTGGTATCCTTCAGGATTTTGGAATCCAGCACCAAATTCACCAGCTACAGAACCCTTGATTTTCATCTTCAAGTGATAGGTTTTACCATTCTCGAAAGCGAAACCTGGTTCATAGCAAACCTGTGCATTCCAAGGGTTTTCCTTGGCTGCGTTGTTACCAACCTCACAAACACCATTTACAATCTTTGGCGTATTATCCATACCCCATCCACCAAGGTTCTGACCATCATCAAAGGTAAGATGCCCAACACTTACAGGGATTTCAACAGCACCCGCACCAGCTACATTACCAATCTTATAGTTGACGTCTACCCAAGAAACTTTGGTCCAGTGAGAAATATCATTTTCATCAAAGGTAGAGTTTACTACAAGATTATGGTCAGAGCCCTTTTCCTTCAATACAAAATTATCAAAATAGAGAGTACCGCCAATCTTTCCGAAGCAGAAACGCATACGATCGATATCCGCATTCGGCGTAAAAGAGAAGCTATTATCAATAGCACTTTCAGCTACAGTAAATGAACCTGCTCCATACTGTGTATCAGAACCATCTTTCTTACCAGGCCAGAAATCAATCGTTCCAGGATTAGTTCCCCTTACATTAAGTGAAATCTCGTAAGTTTTACCTGCTTGAAGAGGTTTATCCAGATCATAGTAGATTTCATATTCCCAGGTATCTGCCTTAGGAGCACCAGCCGTGATGATAAGTCCAGGATTCTTCTCAGCAGGAGGCAACTGCTTATCCTTTATCAGCTCATTCAGATACTTTCTAGGCTGCTGAGCATGCCAGGCAAGCGTATGACCATAAACTGTTAACCCTGCATCCTCTGCTGCGGAAACAAAAGAAGATACCTTACTGAAATCCATCACACCCTGGTCGTTGACACAGGAAGCCATCTTCATGGCATTGCCTGCAACAATCTCATCAAAGTTATGGGCTGCAAGACGGAAGAGAGGACCCTGCTGGTTGAACTCGTCCGCGCCAAGTGCAGCACTAACCTTAAAGCCAGGATGAGCACCACGATCCAGATACTCCTTCAATGGCGCATAGTCGTTGAGGTACTCATACTGAGCGATGGTCTGAGGCTTCTCTACGTCATATTTCCAGTCATCCCAGTCTGCACAGCTGCCCAAAACAAATGGGCAGACCAGTGCAGATATAATATATTTATTTACTTTCATACTACTAAATTCATTTTCATTAGTTTGTTACGAAATTACTTCCATGACTCAAGCTTGTTGCCACGACTCATCATAGACATCACATAGTCAGCAGAGATGTTCCATGTTTTCTCGTGCTCTACATCACCGGCGTTGGTCACAACAGTAGCATTAAACTTGATCTTCAGACAATCAGCCATACGGTTCTTGTCGCTGAAATCCTGAATGCCACGAGGAGCAAAAGTACCAGTACCGATCTCCTTGCCATCCTGATAAACCTTACAGTTTTCTCCATTGAATGCCAGCGTCAAGGTCAACTTCTTGGTTGCATCAATCTGGCTCCAGCTATCCGTTGCATCATCATGCTTCCACTCCTTAACAGGATAAGAGAAAGTGATGGAAGATGTGTTGAAATCTACAGTTGAAACCACATCCAGGGCATCCTCATTCTTGTGGGTAATGGTCTTCAGATCCTGGATATTGGTAGTTCCTGTCTTGCAATACAGACCTGAATACTGATTCTTGTACTTCACACAGAGCAACTGATAGTTCTGCTTTTCAAGGATATCATCACCAGTGAGGGAAGAAACGAGTCTTACTGGCAATACATAGTGTGTAGTAGCAGCCTTCGGATCGTTGAAGAACTTTTCAGTAAGATGCACTGTTGTACCACCAATAATCTTTCCCTTAGGGATAGTCAGGGTATTAGGATCCTCCAGGGTATAGTAGGATGAAGGGAGCACCTCCATACCACTGCCTTCTGGCAGAAGAGATGGATCTATCTGATAGCTGATCTTACAGTCCTTGGTATTCTTGTAGCCACCACCCCAAGTTGCCTGCAACTTGAACTGATGAGCATTGTCATCGGTGTTTACTGCATCATCGTCATTACCAAGGGTGATAACGCGGATAGGTGCCTGCATAGAGAAATATACAGATATCTTACCGTTGTTGCCACCATTGGCTGTTCCTCCCTGAAGACTATCTTCCCAATCTCCGTTTGAACAAGAGGTAGAAAGACCAGCTACCAAGGCAAGTCCCATGATTGCAGTTCCTATTTTTCTGAATGTTTTATTCATATTCTTCATTTTTTCTTGTTATTACCAAATGTTGTTCTTTTTACCATCCAGCGTTCTGAACGAGTGATGGGAAATTAAGAATCTGGTCGTATGGTATAGGACCATAGAAGGCATTCTCCTTGAAGTTACGTGTTTCCACTGAGATTGGAGTATATTTCTTGCCAGCCTCTTCGTTGGTGATACTCATACCCTTTGCCTCCTCTGTGAGGTTAGCCTTCCAGCGACGCAGATCCCAGAAGCGGAAGCCTTCGAAGCAAAGCTCGATGCGGCGCTCGTTTCTAATCAAGTCACGCATCTTTTCCTTGCTCTGTGCACACTCTTCCAGGTATGGATCATCGCCAAACTCTCCCAAGCCTGCACGCTCACGGATTGCCTTGATGACATCGTAGGCTGAGTAACCTGTACCACCCTTAGGACCATAAGCCTCATTGGCTGCCTCGGCATAATCCAGATAAAGCTCTGTGTAACGGATGCGGGCTGTATAATGATAAGCCTTGCCGTTAACCGTAGGATCCAGGTTGATGTCCTGACGGAGGAGCTTCTTCATATAGTAACCTGTGCGGGTTGACTTGGAAACATCCTTGTTGAGACCATCGAGATTGTCTGCGTTGTCTGCCTGTGTATTGATGACAGCATTTCCAGAACCTGCTTTCTGACCGTTATAGATAATGTACTTAGCCAGACGTGGGTCACGGTTTGCGTATGGATTAGCTGGGTCATATTCGCTGTTGGCATCTGTAATAGGATAACCGTTGGCAGCAGGGAATGCATCTACAAGATTCTGGGTTGGATTGATACGACCCTGACCATAGATTGATGGTGGGTAGTTCTTGGTCTCCAAATCATTGTTCTCGCTCTTCTCTGTACGCCAGAGTACTTCCTTAGGACATTCTGCCGCTTTAAGATCCTTCATGTTTGGGTCTGCATACCACTCCAAACCATTTGTATCGATGCCTGAGATGCCACCATTGAGGTCGAGCACTGCCTTGGCATATTTGGCAGCCTGCTCCCAGGTTACGCCGCTTCCATCGGAAAAGGCTGGAGATGCAGCCATCAATGTAGCCTGTGCAAGAACGGCACGGGCGATACGACCACTTACGCGTCCGGCGAAGTTGTCACCAAGTACACGATTGTAAGTAGCCTTTGTAACTGTATAGGATTTGCCAAGGCAACTAACGGTCATTGTCTCGTTATCCGTATCCTTGTAGTCAACAGGAAGTACACGTACAGCCTCTTCTGCATCCTCAATGAGCTGCTTCATGCAGTCGGCAAAAGAAGCACGCACCTCCAGAGAATTGAAATCTGCACTTACATTTGTTGGCACAAGATCGTTAGGAACACCGAGGAGTGTTCCATTGGCATCAAAACCACCATGGGCACGGAGCAGATAATACATGAAGATTGCTCTCAAACCCTTTGCCTCGCCGATATAACGCTGCTCATACATGGCACGCACAGTCTCATCGCTGTTCCAGTTTACCTTATCCACATTGGCAAGGAAGAGGTTGATATACTGGATGGCTGCACGGCAGTCGCGCCAGGCTTCCACCGGATTGCTGCTTGAAGTCCAGCTATCTACGCCAGTCATCTTACGTAAAGATTCGGCTGCATCGTTGCTCACGGCATCGTCTGTAGCGACATCGTTGAACTTGTATTCGCGGTTGGGCAGACGGGTATAGGCGTTGCCAAGCACACCATCAGCATAGTCAGGATGATCGTACATATACTCGAAACCCAGATGGTTTTCGATGGCAGGCTCGAACATATCGTCGCAGCTTGTCAGTCCTATCGAAAGAGCCAGTCCGAGCACCACTCCACCAATTTTATATTTTGATAGTAAGTTGTTCATCACTTTTGTCATTTTCGTTATCTTAATTTTTATATTAGAACTCAACCTTTGCACCGATGGTGAAACTGCGGGTTTGAGGAGCAGAATCTACATTGCGTTCCATCTGCTTGCGCTCACCGGCTATCGTCAGGAGGCTGCTGCCATTAACATATACCTGCAAGCCCTTCACCAAACTGTTGTCTCCGAAGAGAGACTTGTTGAAGTCGTAGGTAAGCTGCACGCGGCTCAAGTCGATGCGGTCGGTTGAATACATCCAGTAGTCGGAAGCATTGAAGTTGTTGTCACCACTCTGTGTTGTCAGACGAGGATAGGTGATAGACTCACCGTTCTTGTATTTACTCTCTGTCCAGGCACCGAGTACCACGTCACTGTACTTACGCTCACCGTAAACCCAGTTGTAGGTATCGTTCTTGAGAGCATTGCCACCAAACTGACCTGTCAACATGGCGAAGAGAGTGAAGTTCTTGTACTTCAAGGTAAGATTCATACCACCGGTGAACTTGGCGCTCCAGCGACCGATAACCACGCGGTCCTTGCTGTCGATGATATTATCACCATTCTGGTCCTTGTATCTCAGATCACCTGGCTTCAAAGTACCGAAAGAGCTCTTGACCTTATCATTTTCAATTTCCTCCTTACTGTTGTAGTAGCCTAAGCACTCATATCCCCAAAGGGCATCAGTGAGCTTGCCTTCTGTACGCATGTAGTCATACTCTACATTCTCTGCAACCTTCAGGTTCTTTGAACTGTTGGTCTGTCCGAATGCCTGGATACCATACTCGAAGTCTCCCACCTTGTCTTTGTAACCGAGAGAGAAGTCAACACCTGTGCGGCGATTCTTACCATAGTTGATGTATGGCACGAATGTAGATACAGGCCAGTAGGTATGCATATAGCTTGGATAGATGTAATCTGGCTGAGCAAGCAAACCATCAGTCACTGTGTTGTAGTAGTTCACGGCAAAGCTGAGTCGGTTGCCGAACAAGGCACCATTCAAACCTACGTTGAACTCCTTGCGCTTGATGAAGCCCAGCTTGTCGTTACCACCACGCTGCGAGTCGGAAGTCTGGATGGCGTTGTTGGCGTCAGACCATCCCCACCATGTACCGGTAGCCGTGAAGATATTCTCATACATGAAGTACTCTTTGATATCAAGATCCTGGTTCAAGACGGTATAACCTGCGGTAAGACGGAGGTCATTGAGCCAGTTTACATCCTTCAGGAAATTCTCTTCAGAGAGTCTCCAGCCGAGAGTTGCCGATGGAGAAATGGCATTGCGGTTGCCCTCAGGAAGCTTTGCCGAGTGTACCACATTGGCTGCCAGGTCGGCATAGTACTTATGTGCATAGTTGTATGACACGAGAAGTCCCAGGTTGGCATTGCTTACCTTGTGATACTCACCGCTGATAGTCTGCTGATAACCATTGGCGAGCAAGGTGGCATTGACATTGTGATTGCCGAAGGAGTTAACGTAGTCAAACTGTCCGGTCCAGGCAAGCGTCTGGCGCTCTGCTGAGTTGCTGGAGTTCAAAGTACCCGTATGCTTATCCTCACCATACTGAGTGACGGAACCGATAATCTGCTTGCCGTCAAACTGTGTCCAGTTGACACCGAAGGTTGCATAACTGTCGTTCAAGGATGTTGTGTATGACGTAGAATAGTCAACCGCAAACATGGTCTTGAAGCTCAAGCCCTTGAGCACAGAAGACAGATCGAACTTGACACCAGTATCAAACTGCATCTGGCGGGATGTCCAGGTGTTGTAGCCTGCAGCATACATATCTGCGAAGGCATTGGTCTGGTCTTCCTGTGTAGCACCCAGGAAATACTGTCCGGCTGGCAATCCCACAGGATTGGTGATGATATTTCTTGAGTTATTGATGAGAGCCAGAGAATTGGCATCCTTCGGGTCAAGATAAGACAGCGGGATGAATGGAGCCACACGGTTAGGGCGCAATGTAGAAGCTGCCTTCCAGAATTCGCTGTTTGAACCATGCTGGTTATAATAGGTAGCGTTGGCATTCACCCAACCAGAAGCCCAGTCAGCGAGCTGGAGGTCGATGTTACCACGTACGTTCAGGCGGTCGGTATAGTTGTTCTTTCCTTCACCGAAATTCAGGAAATCCCCCTCGCGGTAGTAGCTCACGTTGGTATAGAACTGTGCAAACTTACCACCACCTTCGAACTCAGCCGTCACATCGTAGCGAGACTTGGCCTTCTTGAGATAATCAGAATTATAGAACTGCTGGTTTGGATAACGGTAAGGATTGGTACCTGCAGCCGTGTTATAGATGTCTTCAGCTGAATATTTAGCAGAAAGACCATCGTTGGCAAGTGCCTGATTGTAAAGTGTCATATACTGCGCACCATCGAGGTAGGTAGGATAAGACTTCGCTACACTCATCTGATAGTTGGCACGGGCGCTTATCTTCAGCGGTTCAATCTTACCACGCTTTGTTGTGATGAGAATGGCACCCTTTGCAGCACGGCTACCATAGAGAACAACGGCAGAAGCACCCTTGAGGAAGGTAATGTCTTCAATCTCCGTTGGCAAAACATTGTTTGCATCACGTGGCACACCGTCAATCAGCACAAGTGCATCACCCTGATTCCACAGCGACCCGTTATAACCTGCAGCCAAAGCCTGCATATTGTCGAGGCTATAGGTATTGTAGTTCTTCTCCAGCAGATTCTTCACATTGACCGTGCTGACAGGAGTGATTACATCACGGGCATCCGCCTTGCGGAATGCCACGTTGATGGTGTCTGCTTCTGGGGCATCCTGTGCCATCACTCCTTGTGCAGACAGAGCGAAGAGGGAAACCGGAAGAATCGCTTTATATCTTGAAATTATGTTGCTCATAATTTTTTCTTCTTTATTCTTTTAATTGTTTTCTTGATTCACACTCTATTACCAACCTGGATTCTGGAACATCTCAGGATAGATACTGGTGTCTTTCTTCTTCAGAGGCATCCACCAGTGCTTGCTTGTGAAGTGGCGGGTAAGAATGGTCTTCTCCGTGAAACCGGAAACCTCGGTGTTCTGTGGATTCTTTGGATCAAACTTTCCTGCACGTACAAACTCCTGCGATGTCTTGATGTTGTATGGTGCCTTGTCGAGAAGCAACCAGCGGCGCAGGTCGTTGAAACGATGACCTTCGAAAGCAAGCTCTACGGCACGCTCGCGGCGAACCTCATCCATGAACTTGTCCTTGTTGCCAGTAAACTTGGCTGCTACGCCTTCTACTCCGGCACGCTCGCGAATCTTGTTCACTGCATCGAGAGCTGTGAGTGAGCACTTGGCTGAAGCGGTGGCTCCACCTACGGCTGCACAAGCCTCGGCATACATCAGATAACAGTCGGCAAGACGCAGGTAAGGCACATCAATGTACAACTTGTTATAAGTACTACCCATATCATAGTTGTTGGCGATCATAGGAATGAACTTATAGAGCAGGTAACCAGTGCGGCTCTCGTTGATATCGTCACGGTAAGTACCACCTGTATAGAGGTTGGCATATCGGTTGGCATCCGGCTTGATGATTCCCTCTACCACCTTTACTCCATCATATACGATGTCGTGATAGAAACGTGGGTCACGGTTCTTCCAAGGATGGGTTGGGTCGAAACCAGACTCTGGGTCATCGAGAGGAAGACCATTCGCCATACCATAATAGTTTACGTAGTTGGCTGTAGGCTGTGAGGCAGCCTGACCACCTGTAAGAATCTGACCGCCAAACTCGGTGAACACACCGAAGTGAGAGTTATGCCATGCATCAGCTGGAATATCACGGAGAATATTCTCGGTAGAACCTGGAGGAAGCATGTTCTTGTTCCAGGTATAGAACAAATCTGAGTAATCAGCAAAATCCACGAGCTTGTACTGGGTCTGTCCTGCCTCAACAAGAGTAAGGAGTTCGCCAAGTGCCTCGGCAGCCTGCTGTGCATAGTTGGTATCGTAATCGTAGGTGCTGGCATTGCCGTTTACGTTCATCTTGGCATCGCAGTTCTTCACCAGTGGAGAAGCTGCCCACAAGAGTGATTTGCCTTCATAGGCAAGTGCGGTAATCTTGTTGATGCGGAAGCCATTCTTGCCTAATGTATTGCGACCAACAGAAGACTTATCCCAGTCGATAGGCAGAAGCTCTGCAGCCTCACGGAAGTCTTTAGCAGCCTTCTCGGCACATGCCTGACAGGTTTCACGAGGAAGAGTCATTGGCTGGTCGGCAGCTATGGTATGATCAATATATGGCAGACCACCGAAATACTGCATCAGCTGGAAATGAAGCCATCCACGGAAGAAGAGCAACTGACCCTTGATGGTATTCTTCTCCTCCTGGGTGGCAGCCGTCATCAGGTTCATATTCTCCAGACCCAGATTTGCCTTACGGATGCCATACCATGCAGCCTTCCAAAGGCCACGAGAAAAACGATAATTATTACTAGCATCGTTTGGATCCAAAAAACTTGACCCCTGGTCCATAAAGCTTGCGCCCCATCCGTCATATTCCTGCTGCCAGCCCCAGAAGTCACCCTGGTCAACCTTGTAGCCCATGAGGTAGTCGAAGCCCACAGCCTGGATATCATCCTCTCCCCAGTTCCAGCACGTTGTCCAGTAACTCTTGGAGAAGTCAGGAATACAGAGATAAAGCTCCTCTGTAAAGCCCTGGAAATTCTTGAAATTCTTGAAAGCAGCCTCTGGAGATACATCCGATTCTGGTGACTTGTCAAGATAGTCTGTACAGCTGGTAGTCAGGGCGAGAGAACATCCCAATGCCAACGCCAGGCAGGCAGACTTATATTTAGAAATTATTCTTGTCATAATAAATAATGTGTTATATTAACGCTGTTTACAACTCTAACTTGATACCGAAGTTGATACGCTTCATTGTAGGGTATGCACCCTGAGAAGCAAGACCTGTACCTGCGAAGTTCGACTCACGGTCGTCAGGCATATCTGTCCAGAGGAAGAGGTTGTTACCATTTACATAAACCTTCAACATCGAGAGACCGAGACTCTTGATCCATCCGTCAGTCCAGGTATAAGCCACCTCCAGGTTCTTCAAGCGGCAGAACGAACCATCGTAGAGGAAGCGGGTACCCTCATAGTAACTTGGAGTAGAGTTCATACGAAGTGAAGGAATACCGTTTGGAGTTGATGGTGACCAGTAAGCACCCTCCTTGAACACCGTGTGAAGGTATGGCTTAGGCAGTGAGTTGAATGCTACATAGCGGCTCACGTTGTTTACGCCATAGAACTGCGCAAAGATACTGAATCCCTTGTAATCAATACCGATAGTGGCATTGTAGGTGTTCTGAGGAGTACCTGTAAAGCCATAAGGCGCACTATCATTGGTATCAATCACACCGTCACCATTGAAGTCGGTGATGATATACTGACCTGGCAACTTCTGGTTGTCGTTGGTATTATGAGGAGTCATTGCGATGACATCATCCCAAGACTGTGCTGTACCATTGTCGAGATAGCTCTTGCCCTGTCCGATGGAGAATCCCATGTTCTTCTGGTATGCAGGAAGCAACTCTGGGTCGTCATGCTCGGTAACAACATTTTTTGCATGCGTCATGTTCATATTGGCATAGGCATGGATACCGTTGGCAAAATCATACTTCAGTCGAACTTCAAGCTCATAACCTGTGGTCTTGGTTCTACCCTTGTTCAGGAAAGGAGCAGAAGCACCGAAATAGGAAGGCACCGAACGGCTGCTGCCGGCAATCATGATGTCGGAACGCTTCTCGCTGAAGAACTCAAGCGAACCGGCTACGAGACCACCGAGGAAAGCATAGTCGATACCGAAGTTCTTCTTGATGGCCTTCTCCCAATGGATATCTGGGTTACCTACCTTTGCTTCCTTATACCAAGTATAAATGGATTCGTTGTTTGGGTTGGTTGAATCAAGATGGGTCTTGCCACCATAAGCCCAAGTGGTCTGGTAGAGCCAGCGTTCCCATACATTATCCTCACCAATCTCTCCATAAGAGTAGCGAAGCTTGAGGATATCAATCAGATTTCTACCGAATACCTTTGTTTCAGCCACAGGCTTGAACCATTTCTCGTTGGCTACGTTCCAACCGATAGCACCAGAATTGAAAAAGGCAAAACGATTGTCCTTGGAGAACTTCTCCGAACCGTTGTAGGCACCGTTATACTCGAACATGTAGCGATCGTCATAATTATAGGTGGTACGGAATGCCCAGTCCTCACGGTAGTTGGTAAACTGAGAACCCGTAGCACGCTCAGAGCGGTTGAATACGCCCATAGCTGTTACATCGTGCTTGCCGAACTTGCGTCCCCAATAGAGCTGTGCCTGATAGAAGAGGTTACGCTGGGTAAGATTGTTGTTGAGTGCACCCGCATCAGTCTTCCATGCGATGGTCTCCACAAAATCAAAGTTATTTTTACCGCCTGGCTGCTCCTTATAGGTTACCACACCCGTTACAGGGTCGATATACTTATACTGGGCTGCATGGTTGAGGTCGTCGATACCTCGGCTTGCCTCCACAAATACGTTATCCCAAGATACGATGGCAGATGCCTTCAATCCCTTAGTAATAAAGGAAAGATCCTGCTCGAGCGTAAAGTCGGTGTTGATACGGGTTGTGGTGGTTGACTGCTCACCATGAAGTGCAAGCTGGGTCACAGAGTTAGGAGAGCCTTGCGGATCTTTAGGGAAATAGCCCCAAACACCATCGCTATACTGTGGCAGGAAGGTATCATGAGGTGCTGAGTAAGCTGCCTGCCAGAGCTGGGACTCAGCCCATGAGCCTTTCTCCAAACCATAAGGTGACTTGCGGATACCATGGCTACCCGAAAGGTTTGCCTTCAGCGTGGTAGTCTTGGTGAGCTGAAAGTCGAGGTTGGAACGAACGTTGATACGGTTGAATCCGTAACCACTGGTATAACCACGATTGTTATCCCACTCGCGGAAGAGGTCACCCTCGTGCTGATAGTCGATGGCTGCATAGTACTTCACAGCCTTGGTACCACCTGCGATGTTCACATTGGCATTGTAAGACATGGCGTAGTCCTTGAAGAGTTCCTTCTGCCAATCTACATCAGGATAACGCTCGCTCATCAGGAATCCGGTCTCCGGATCAATACTGCCTGCAGGAGCATTATAGTTGTTGATGAAGTCGGTAGAGCGGATGTCACCCCAGCTTGAAGGTGAGAGTCCCAACTCATGCTTGATTGCCTGGTTCACATAATAGAGCGCATCGGCAGAACCGTAGGTCTCAGGCAACTTAGACACCAGCTTGATCGCAGTGCTTGCACTGGCAGAAATCTTAGCCTTGCCTTCTGTACCACGCTTGGTGGTAATCAGGATGACACCATTCGCGCCCTTCACACCATAGACGGCGGTGGCAGAAGCATCCTTCAATACAGAGATAGACTGCACGGAATGGATATCCACACTCGACATAGGGCGCTCGATACCATCCACAAGAATGAGAGGGTCAGAAGAGTTCCAAGAGCTCACACCACGAATCACAATCTTAGGATCCTCATCACCAGGCATACCTGATGAAGATGATGTAATCACACCTGGCAGATTACCTGTCAGGGCAGAACCGATATCAGAAACACCACCTGCGCGTTCCAGAACCTTACCTGTGGTCTGGGTAATGGCACCCACGACAGAAGCCTTCTTCTGCTGACCATAACCAACGACTACAACTTCGCCAATGGCATTGTCGTCTTCAAGAGTAAGTTTCAACTCTCTCTTCGTACCAATCTTTACTTCCTTGGTCTTCATACCTACGTATGTAAATACGAGGATAGAATTCTCAGAAGGAACACTGATGCTGAAATTACCATCTAAGTCGGTGACCGCACCGACGCTGGCATTACCTTTCACTTTTACAGTGGCACCTATCAGAGGCTCACCTGTACCGTCAACAAGATTACCCTTGACCTGGATATTCTGTGCCTGAGCATTCAGGCTGCAGAAAGCTCCCACCAAGCATAAGGCTGCTGTCCGTTTCATTGTTAACACTTGTTCAATCATGTTCTATTCATTTTTGATTTATGCTTTAAAAATTTAGGCGTGCACAAAAACTGTTTATTCACGGCGGCAAAGGTATGGATTTCTTTCGAAACATACTTTGCGTGGTGTAACAGAAAGTTTATCATTTCAGAAAAACCTTGCGAGAACGTATTTTCCCATTACTTAACAGTTGTTTTATTATATAAACACCTGCAGTTGGCTTTTCAACTTCTTTTCCTTCTATATTATAATATAAGGTGGAAACCACGTCTGCCTGGGTTTCTAATTGTTTAATTCCTGTTGTATTTTGTTTCAAATACCATTCTTTGTACCATTTAAAGCAAGCTTCGCCGCAAGCCTCGTCTACTCCCTTGAACGCAGGCTCCACAACCTTGTCCTTGAGATAAGTGTCGATGTCGAAGTAGAGTCCTGAGCCTTGAAGCGTCATGCTGATATTGCCCAGTTTGTCGTGGATATACTTCCATCCTTCACCAAAACCTGATGTGGTAGCGGTGCCCCAAGTGCCATAGTTGCTCTCCACCCAGTTGCCCTGCTCGTCCTTGTGGCCTGAGCCTGGCTTGTATGGGCTCCAGTCTATCTCGGTCACGATGATAGGATTGGTCTTCGCCACTGGCACAGCATCCAGGAATGCATTGTAGAATATCTCCTTGTTGGTATTGTCATTGTTGCCCGAGCCTGACATATACCAGCCTGGATAGCAGTGAACGGCATAACCCAGATTGTTTTGCGAGTCTACTATCGGATGCTTTACATAGTCACGATAGTTTTGCTGCCAAGTGGTGCCCGGCACCCAGATGATGCCCTTGAAGCCCTGCGCACGAATCTCGTTAACCACCGGCTGGAAGTAATCATGCAGTGCTTTATCCGAATTAGAACCATCACCCATATGAACCCTCACCGGCTCGTTGGCTAGTTCGATGGAGATGATGCCCGAATTCTGCTGGATATACTCATCGGCAGCAAAGGCCTTCCATACCGACTTGAGATAGCGGTTGTACTTATCTCCAACACTAATGTCTTGTGGACAGACTCCCGGTGGACGGACGATGACGTAAAGTCCATGTGCTATAGCATCCTTGATGAGAGGAATGTAGAGGTTCAGGAGATAGTGACGATAGCGCGCCATGTTGAATGCCGAGATATCAGCCTCATTCTCTGCCTTCTTCGATGGATCGTTGGTCCAGCATGGATCCATGTGCAGACGGAACACATCACAGTAAGCGCCCTGGGAATGATCGGTAATGGCGGTGAAGATCTTCTCGAAATAATTGAGGCAAGGTTTGATGTCGGCTTCAGAATAGTCAGCCTTCCACTTTTGCCATCTCCACCCATTGAAGTAACGGTTCGGTGTATCCATCACACCATGAAGAACCACAGTTTTACCATTGGCATCTACCAGGTTCTTACCCTGCACACGAAGTGCCGGCAGATTATCTGCAGCCTGTCCCGCCATTGACAGCATAGCCATAGCGAGTGATATTAACAATTTCTTTCTGTTCATTGTTATAATTATTTTTAGATTTATCATTATTTGTCAGTCACTTTATTTTTTCATGAAGGATTGCCAGGTTCCAGTTTACAGAAAAGGATGCTGGTCTTTTAAAATAGAATGGCGCGTAATCACTACGCACCATTCCCGAAAACCAATTAATCATGATTCTATATAAAAACCATAATATCAAAATCTTTTAGAAATTCTAAACCTATCTACAAACCTATTATGTATAAACCTAACTAACCTAAATGTTCTGAAATATACAACTTAAAAAACCGATGTAAAGATACTCCTAATCTTTCATATATACTTTATGATAAGTAACCAATAGTTTTTCTCTTGTACCACATGTAACATCATCTTTACTTTATGTAACATTTTAACGTCTTTTTAGTATCTTCCTATAAAAAACATACATTTCCGTGCATGAGTCTCCCATTTATTTTGTACTTTTGCAAACGAATATAAAAAAGCCAAAAAACAATGAAACCAAGAATCATGATGATTTCCATGAAATCAAACCTCAGAACAATGAGATACATCGGTCTTTTACTGATGTTTATCTTCTGTCTCACTGCGCAGAACATGATGGCGCAGCGAGGAAAACTTTTCAATTCAGACAACCAGCTTTCGAGCAACTTTGCCACTCAGGTGTTCCAGGATTCAAATGGTTTCATTTGGATTGCCACCCGTAACGGCTTGAATATCTATGATGGCTATAACTTTACGACCATCAGAAAAACCAAGGAAGACCACAGAGGACTGAGCAGCAATTACATCAACTGTATTACACAAGATATCCAGGGGCATATTCTGTTGGGTACAAACAACTCTCTCCTTTTATATAATGGAAAGAGTTTTGCCAATATTCCGCTGCTCGACTCCAAGAACCAGCCTTTCAGCACCTATGTAACCCAGGTTTATCGTCTGAAAAACAACGATATTGCCGTAGTTACATCGGGATATGGAATTATGCTCAAGAAAGAAAATGCAGAAGTATGCTATGCTATGAAGGGCGAAGTGGAGAACCTGAAATTCATACATAAGATTCTGGAAGATAAACAGGATAGACTTTGGATTATCCTGGAGAACGGCAAACTATACCGTGCCGACAAGAAAGGGAAACTGACCAAACAGATTCCTGGAGCAGAAACGCTGGAAGCAAAAGATATCAGGCAAGACAACAAGGGCAACATTTATCTTGCTACCAAGAATGATGGTATTTACCTTCTCAAGGCAGGTTCAACCATCTTCACCAAGATAGCCGGCATAGGCAATCTTCCTATTGACAACATCTATATCAGCCGCGACCAGCGCTTGTTTATCGGTTGCGATGGTATGGGTATCTTCGTGTATAATCCTGTAACAGGATTCTTGCAAAATAATCCTCTGTTCAGCCGTGAAGTAAATCTTGCCAAGTGCAAGATTACCAGCATTATAGAAGATTTTACGGGAAACATCTGGGTGAGTATGCTCCAGAAGGGCGTATTCATGCAGTCGCAGGCTCAATGCGATTTCAACTATATGGGCTACCGTTTGGGCAACCGCAACGTGATAGGCGAAAACAGCATCACAAGTCTGTGTGCCAACCAGGGCAATCAAGTCTGGGTGGGCACCGACAAGGATGGTCTTTACCTCTTTGACATAAAAACCGGTAGCATCAACAGCCATTTATTAAGCAACACCACGGTACTGGCACTCTGCAAAGACAAGAAAGGCAGAACATGGGTAGGAACCTATACTGACGGCATCGGATTTATAGATGCGGGGGGGTCTTTCCATCCATTCAGCCTAGGCATTGGAAACCAGGCGGGCATCTTTGATATCCAGGAAGACCCACTGGGAAATGTCTGGTTTGCCACCATGGGCGAAGGACTTTTCCGCCTTTCTCCAGATGGAAGCATCAAGCAATGGAAAGCACTATATGGTGCCGACAACAACCTGAAAAAGAATAGTATTCCTAATGATTTCCTCGTGAAACTTAGCATCTCAAAAGATGGTAAGCGGGTTTTCGTAGCCACTTCTGTGGGTCTAGCTTGCTATGACCAGCAAAAAAACAGCTGGACTTCCACTTTCGGTGGCGTCAACTGTCTGAACAAGGGCAGTTTCTCTCATTGCGTTTATTCTGACAGCAAGAATCGCGTATGGTTTGGCACTGAAGACGGCGCAATCTGCTATGATCCGAAGAAGGGATATGCTCATCCGAAGATTTACAACACAGAACTTGGACTTTCAGACAACAGCGTAGCCAGCATCATAGAAGATTACAAGGGCAGAATCTGGATAGGAACTTTCTGTGGTTTAAACCAGGTAAATACAGAAAAAGGTACCATCAACAAGTACTTCTCGGACAATGGCTTACAGAGTAATGAGTTCAGCGATGCAGCAGCCTGCACACTCTGGGGAGGAAAGATGCTGGTGATGGGCGGAACAGGCGGTATCAACTGGTTTGATACGGACAAGGTGAAACAGCATCCTTGGCAGGCAAAAGTTACCATATCAGGACTTCTTGTGGACAACAAACCTGTATACCGGGATATGGAATCGGGCATCTACACCATTACAGATAAAGGGGTATATAACAGCGACAAGTTCTCCTTATCTCATGAAGACAACACCTTCACCATCCAACTGTCTACTCTTACATATAATAATGTAGAGCAGATCAGTTACGCCTACAGCATCAATGGTGAGGATTGGCGAACCATACAGTCTGGCATGAACGAGCTGTCATTCTCACACATGCCAGCAGGCACCTATAAGTTCCGTGTCAAGGCCATCTGCAACGGATACGAAACCCCTGTCAAGGAGTTCTCCATCATCGTCCACCCAGCCTGGTATGCCAGTATCTGGGCTAAACTCTGCTATCTGCTAGCCTTCCTGGGACTCTGTCTGCTCTATATCAGGCACCGCAAACGCAAGATGGAAGACCAGCTCATATTGCAGCAGCATATCCATGCGGAAGAGATGGGCGAAGCAAAACTGAAGTTCTTCATGAACATCAGCCACGAAATCCGTACCCCATTGACCCTTATCCTCACTCCGCTGTTCACGCTGATAAAGGAAGACAAAGACGCTCACCGACAGGGCATCTACGATATGATGCGCAAGAACTCGGAACGAATCCTGCACCTGATTAACCAGATGATGGACCTGAGAAAGATTGACAAGGGACAGATGGTGATGCACATGAGCGAAACCGATATGGTTGCCTTTATTGGCGATGAATACAAACTCTTCTGCCAGCAGGCGATAGCCAAGAGCATCCAATTCACCTTTGAGCACGAAGACGAGGCCCTCCCGGTATGGATAGACCGCGACAACTTTGACAAGGTATTGATGAATGTCCTGTCAAACGCCTTCAAGTTTACTCCTGCAGGCGGCAGAATCCGTATCACCCTCTCCCACTCGCCTCATCATGTCCGCATCGCCATCAAGGACAGCGGCAAGGGCATTCAGGAGGAAAAGCTCGAAACGATTTTCCAGCGCTTCTATCAGAGTACCACCACTTCTTATGACCGGAATGTAGGTACGGGAATCGGTCTCGACCTGACGCGCTCGCTCGTGGAACTGCACTATGGAACCATTACAGCCGCCAACAACAAGACACTTGATGAAGCCGACTGGAAGGAAGGAAGCCAGTTCCTCATCACGCTGCCTCTGGGCAACGAGCATCTGAAACCGGAAGAAATGATAGATGCACCGGAGCCACAGACTGCTGAAGACATCAAGGAACTGGAAGAAAACATGGAGGAAGGAAACGAAGAGAATGCTGCCGATACAGCCAATGACGCCGAAGAAGATTTCAAGAGCAAGGCAAAGAGCACCATCGCTGTGGTAGAAGACGATGAGGCAATACGTAATTTCCTGAAGACCCAACTACAGGAAACCTACAATATCCTTACCTTCTGCAACGGAAAGGAGGCGCTGCCGGAGATTATCAAGCAGAAGCCAAGCCTCGTTATCTCAGACATCATGATGCCAGAAATGGACGGCAATACGCTCTGTACTAAGATTAAGAACAATGTGAACACCAACCACATTCCGGTGATTCTGCTTACAGCGATGAGCAGAGAGGAAGACCAGCTGACCGGTTTGCAGTCGGGTGCTGATGCCTATGTGGTGAAGCCGTTCAATATGGACATTCTGCGCCGCACCATCATCAACCTGCTCAACGTGCGCCGTACTTTGAAAAACAAGTTTATGGGCAACGAGAGACAGAGCGACAGGCAGATTGCGATTGAAAAAGCCCTTTCGCCAAAAGACCAGCTGATGGAACAGGTGATGAAGGTAATCAATGATAATATGGATAATGAGGACCTGAGTGTGGATATGATTGCCCGCGAAGTAGGACTGAGCCGTGTGCATCTGCACCGCCGAATGAAGGAGCTGACCAACCAGACACCACATGCCTTCATCCGCAATACCCGTCTGCAATATGCCGAAAAGTTGCTAACCCACTCTAACAAGACGATAACAGACATCATGTTTAGCTGCGGTTTTTCCAACCCAGCCAGCTTCAGCACCATGTTCAAGAACTTTTATGGCTCTTCGCCTCGCGATTATATGCAGGCCCACCGGAAAATCTAGCCTTTTCACTGCAGAAAAGGCCAGATGTTTCCCATAATAAAGTATTTGTTACAAATAGAGAAGCTTATGATACGCCTCGCAAAGTGTTGGTAACATTCTGTGGGGGTATATTTAAAAGGAAAGCGTTAACTTTGCAGCAGAATTCTGAATACATGTTTCAGCCATGAGTTCAGATACTCATTCTGTAATTTTAAACCCAATAATAAAATGAAGAAAATTGCAATCTTATCGCTTTCCCTGACGCTTGCAGCCGCTGCACAGGCGCAGACAGCTGAGTTTGACTATTTCAAGTATGCGGGCAATGACGCTCGCTTCAATGTTGAAATCGACAAGACTCACCAGTATTACAACCCGGTACTGGCTGGTTTCTATCCAGACCCATCACTCTGTCGCGTAGGCGACACCTACTATCTGGTAAACTCTTCGTTTACCTTCTTCCCAGGTGTGCCTCTCTCAACCAGTAAAGACCTGGTCAACTGGCAGCCTGCCGGTCATGTCCTCGACCGCACATCACAGGTTCCATTGAAGGGCCAGCAGGTATCAGCCGGTATCTTCGCACCAGCCATCAGCTATAACAAGAAGAACAAGACCTTCTATATGATTACCACCAATGTGGGAGCCGGCAACTTCTTTGTAAAATCAAAAGATCCTTCCAAAGGCTGGAGCGAGCCTATCTATCTGAAGAAGATTGACGGCATCGACCCTAGCTTCTTCTTCGATGACAACGGAAAGGGATATATCGTGCATAACGGTCCGGTAGTTGGCGGTGCCGACTATGAGGGTCAGCGTTCTATCCGCTGCTTCGAATTCGACGTGAAGGGCGACAGCATCAAGGGCGACTTCAAGGAGATTCTGCGTGGCGGAACCCATGTAGAGGCGCGTCCTATCTGGATTGAGGGTCCTCACCTCTTCAAGAAGGGCAAGTTCTATTATCTGATGTGCGCCGAAGGTGGTACAGGCGGATGGCACAGCGAGGTTATCCTGCGTGCCAAGAATCCGATGGGACCATGGGAGGAATGCCCTAACAACCCTATTCTTACCCAGCGTACCGGTCTCGACCCTAACCGCAAGGACCCAGTATCAAGTGCTGGTCATGCCGACATCGTAGAAGATGGCAAGGGTAACTGGTGGGCTGTATTCCTGGCTTGCCGTCCTTATGAAGAGGATATGTACAACACAGGTCGCGATACTTATCTCCTGCCGGTAACCTGGAAGAATGGATGGCCAGAGATTCTTGCCAAGAATACTCCTATCTCTACCGTTGGAGAGAAGGCTGGTTTGAAGCCTGCCGCAAAGAATGAGTTCTCAGGCAACTTCTCTTATGTGGATAACTTCGAAGTTGATAACAATAAGGCGGGTCTGAAAGAGTTGAATCCACGCTGGATGTTCCTCCGCGACTTCGTTAACTGTTACAAGGTAGAAAACGGCAAATTGAAGTTCAATCTCCTGCCAGGCAACATCTACAAGCGTGAGCCGATGTCTGCCATCTGGGCACGTCAGCAGCACGGCACCTTCACAGCTGAGACAGAAATCAACTTTACTCCTCGCAACGACAAGGATATCGCAGGCTTGGCACTTCTCCAGAAGGAAGACCACAACTTCGTATTGGGTAAGACCATGAAGAAGGGCAAGCTGATGATTACCCTGACCCGTGCCGAGAAGAACAACGTAACTATCGCTTCTGCTCCTATCAAGGGAGGTAAGCTGAAGCTGAAGGTAGAAGGTCATGACAGATATTATGATTTCTATTATGCTGAAGAAGGCGGCAACTGGCAGCTTCTTGCCAAGGGTGTGGATGCCTCTAACCTGAGCACCCAGAAGAGCGGCGGCTTCCTCGGTGCCTGCATCGGTCTCTATGCTTCTTCCAACAAGGAATAAAGATTTGAGAAAAGATTAACGTTTTAGGAATAGATAATTAAAGAAAAGGTTGATACCTCGCGTTTTGCCTGGTATCAACCTTCTTCTTTTATTTATTCTTCACAATATCCAATGTCATTTTTCCTACCCAGATAGCGCTCTTGCCGTTCTGGTCGATTGGCACCGGTTTGCCATCCAGATTGTTCAGATACTCCAACTGCTTGAAGTAGGTATGGCTATGACCGCCCAGTATCAGATCGATGTCACGGGTGGCTGGGGCTACCTCGGAATCGTCGATGCCATCTATCTTCCAGCCCAGGTGGGAGATGCAGATGATGACATCACACTTCTCTTTCTTCTTCAATATCTCTGTCATTTCCTTTGCCTTGGCGATAGGATCGAGATACTTGATGCAGCCATAGTTGGCTTCGGTTACCAAGCCGGCAAGTTCCGGACACAAGCCGAAAACGCCAATCTTCAGTCCCTTGCGCTTGATAATGGTATAAGGCTTTACGACATTTGCCAGTTCGGTACCGGTGAAATCATAGTTGGAGCAGACGATAGGAAACTTCGCCATCTTGAAGATGCGCACCATGTTGTCTATTCCGAAATCAAACTCATGGTTTCCGATGGTAGCAGCATCATATTTCATCTCGTTCATCAGTCCTACTTCCACATCTCCCTTGAAGAGAGAGTAATAAGGTGAACCCTGTGAGAAATCGCCACTGTCAAAGAGCAGCAAGTCGGGATTCGCCTTACGTTCCTGACTGATCATCGCCACCCTACGGAGAAAACCGCCACGATTGGCAGTTGCCGTATCTGCGAGATTCGGATTGATGGGCATCACGCATGAATGCGTATCGTTGGTATGGAGCACTACGAGTTGCTTTACCACCTTTGCCTCTTTCTTAGCTTTAGCCTGAACGGCTGCCGGCTGCATCATGAAGGATGCCAGAGCCAGACCTATATATAATAATATATGTTTCATCAGAATTATCAACTATAAACTATTAACTATTCTACCACGCAGCGGCCTTCAATCTTAGATTCCACTACCTTGCCCTGTGCCTTCATCTCGCGGAAATAATTCATGATGATGTAACGCACATTGTTCTCTTTCTGCTTAGGAGCAAAGACATCGGTTCCGCTCTTGAAGGCTACGAGTTGGTCATTACCTTCGGCAAGATAATCGAGGGTTGCAACGCGGTAACTTTTCTCCGGATCAACTGGTTCACCGTTCAGCGTAACGCTCTTCAGTTTTCCATCCTTGGTGATTACCATTCTAACAGCATGGCTCAAGCCTTCGCCGCCACGATGAGCTATCTGCTGGAAGAGTTCCAGAACCTTATCGCCCTTCAGGGTCAGGAAACAGATTTTGTTCTCGAAAGGAGCCATATCGTTCACATCGCCTATAGTAACCTTACCCTTGGCAAGATTAGAACGGATGCCACCCATATTGTAAACAGCGAAAACAGGCTGTTCTTCAAACTGCTTGCCGCCCCATACCAGGATGTCACAGAGCAAGTTACTGAGTTCGCTCTCCGGACGGTGGCGGGTCATATCATGAGCAATATGACCTACAACAGGGCCCATGATACTGTCTACCTTACTCTTATAAGGAGCAATAAACCGGGCAGCCTCAGCATCAGGCTGTGCATCCCATTTCTGATCAACCAATATTCGGGTTCTCTCCACCTTCGCCACCTTGTATTTCTGGGCGAAAGCCGGACTTGCCATCAGCAGCATCACCGTTGATGCAAGTGCCACCTTCATACCATTCTTTTTCTTCATATTTATTGTTATCTTAATGTTTTGGAGTGCAAAAATACAAAATAAATCTGTGAAATCCGTGAAATCTGTGGGAAAAGACGCTGACCAGAAAGAAAAATAGTTAAATCTGCGAGAAAAAAGAAAGAAAGTGTCTGAAAATTTGCGAGATACAAGAAAAAGTAGTAACTTTGCACCCGCTTTTCGGCGTAACCGCTGTTGTCTGGGCAGAAGTGTTGTCCAAGTCCATGTTGCGTTGGAACGACAAACAATTTTTAATTTTATACAAAAAATGGATTTGATTAAAGTTGCTGAAGAAGCATTTGCAACCGGCAAGAAGTTCCCTGAGTTCAAGGCAGGTGATACTATCACAGTCGCTTACAAAATCGTCGAGGGTACTAAGGAGCGTATCCAGCTCTATCGTGGTGTTGTTATCAAGATCTCTGGTCATGGTGACAAGAAGCGTTTCACAGTTCGCAAGATGTCTGGTACTGTAGGTGTTGAGCGTATCTTCCCTATCGAGTCACCAGCTATCGATTCTATCGAGGTGAACAAGCGTGGTAAGGTTCGTCGCGCTAAGTTGTATTACTTGCGTAAGCTTACTGGTAAGAAGGCTCGTATCGCTGAGAAGAAGACTGTAGCTAAGGGTGCAGAATAATTTTTCTTAGGAGACCTAATCAGAAAAAAAATAAAGGGAATCTTGTCTCACGACAGGGTTCCCTTTTAATATCTACAATTTTAACAAAAAACGTCAAACCAATCATGGTTGACAGCTAAACCAACCATGCTCCATTCTTTTATTTTTCGCCCGCATCATAATTCACGAGCCCATCCTCCGTGCCGTGTAAAGCACCTTGGAAATCATCCCAACTCTGGAATCCGGCAAGCAGCGCCAGCTTGTCCAAAGTCTGGCGGGAAGGCTTCTCCTTCCCTTTCAAAACATCCCACATTTTGTGGAAAACATGTGCCTTGCCAACCTTCTTTTCTATGTGTTCAGCAAGGACTTTCAAATCCTGTTTCATAACAATCCTCTCATATTTACTAACTGGGAGCAAAAGTACTGAAAAAGAATGAAACAGAGTACATTTTTCCCGACTTTTTTATGTTTTGGGGTAAAAAAAATGCTTTATATCATAAAAATGCTGTTTTTTAGGGCTTTTTACGAAACAGAAGTCCAATATCTCAATCATTTTTTGTAACTTTGCGCCAAATTCCAAAATACATTTCTTAGAAGATGAAAGAATTAGCACTTAAGTACGGATGTAATCCAAATCAGAAACCTTCTCGCATCTATATGGATGACGGAAGGGAGCTTCCTATCGAAGTGATCAACGGCCGTCCTGGCTACATCAACTTCCTGGATGCCTTCAATTCCTGGCAATTGGTCAAGGAACTCAAGGCTGCTACAGGAATGCCTGCTGCCGCTAGTTTCAAACACGTTTCTCCTGCCGGTGCAGCTATCGGCTTGCCTCTGAGCGACACATTGAAGAAGATTTACTTCGTTGATGATGTCAAGTTTGAGCTCTCTCCATTGGCTTGTGCCTATGCTCGTGCGCGTGGCGCTGACCGCATGTGCTCTTATGGCGACTTTGTTGCGCTGAGCGATGTATGCGACGAGGCTACAGCCCTCCTCATCAAGCGTGAGGTGAGCGATGGTGTCATTGCTCCTGGCTATACTCCTGAGGCTATCGAGGTTCTGAAGGAGAAGCGCAAGGGTACCTACTGCGTTATCAAGATTGATCCTGACTATGTGCCAGCTCCTATCGAGCGCAAGCAGGTGTTCGGTGTTACCTTCGAGCAGGGACGCAACGAGGTGAAGCTTGATGATCCTGCTCTCTTCGAGGATGTTCCTACCAAGAACAAGACTTTCACTCCTGAGGCTAAGCGCGATCTGATTATCTCGCTCATCACTTTGAAGTATACTCAGAGTAACTCTGTATGCTACGTAAAGGATGGTCAGGCTATCGGTATCGGTGCCGGTCAGCAGAGCCGTATCCACTGTACCCGTCTGGCTGGTTCTAAGGCTGATGAGTGGTGGTTGCGCCAGTGTCCTAAGGTGATGAACTTGCCTTTCAAGGAGAAGATCCGTCGTGCCGACCGCGACAATACCATCAATGTCTACATCTCTGATGAGTGGGAGGATGTATTGCAGGACGGCGTTTGGGAGCAGTTCTTTACTGAGAAGCCTGAGCCATTGACCCGCGAGGAGAAGAAGGCTTGGATTGCACAGAACAAGGGTGTATCTGTAGGTAGTGATGCTTTCTTCCCATTCGGCGACAATATTGAGCGTGCTCACAAGAGTGGTGTTGAATACATAGCAGAAGCAGGCGGTAGTATCCGTGACGATAATGTTATTGATACCTGCGACAAGTACGGCATCGCCATGGCGTTTACTCACGTTCGCCTCTTCCATCACTAATTTTTTATATAATAAGGTATATGAGTGACATTGACGATATTATCATGGGCGGTATGGTCTTCAAAGGCGGTGGTGGTCCTAAGAAGGATGACGACGACAAGGTGAAGACCAAAGCCAAGAAGAAAAAGTACATAACGGGTGCTCACGGTAGTGGCTCTGCCCGTCAGAAGGCAAAGTATCGCCAGCAGAGAGCCAATCGTAAATCCCAGAAGAAGAAATAATACTTCTCTATCATAAATACATGTTTCGCCCGTGTGCTGTATGATAACAGCGCACGGGCGAACTGTTTTCTGATAGCGGGAGCCATAAATAGAGTACTGGCAAGCGAAAGACAGCATACTGGTATAAGTAAGACAGCCCACTAGCTACATAGACGCCAGTGGGCTGTTCTTCTTAAACAGTCATCAAATTCCAGGTGAAGAGTAAAACGGCTATCGGTTCTTTACACTCTTTACGCCCCTGCCCTTCGTTAGATGAAGGGTTACAGGCTTCAATTGATGCTTGCCGTGGTCATAAATGATGGCTGGGTCCAGTCGTCTACCGCCAAAGCTAACCTCGAAATGGAGGTGCTCTGTGGTAGCCCTACCGGTACGGCCCGTCAAACCGATTACCTGACCAGCCTTTACCTTATCGCCCTTCTTCACCTTGTTTCTGCTCTGATGGCTGTAGAGCGTCTCGAAACCATAAGCATGCCTGATACGGATGCAGTTGCCGTAACCATAGAAAGGTCCTGATGCAACGACCGTACCGTCAAAGGCAGCCACAATCTCATCATTCGGGCACGTCTTGAGATCCACACCCGAATGGCGGCGCTTGCCACCATAAGGACTGATTACCTTGGCACCCGGCAAAGGGTAAGCCCAAGCAGTCTTTTCTATCTTCTCCAAATCAAGCTCGAAAGTATTGGTAATGGTAAACGGATCATGAACCTCATCAGGGTCGAGCGTCATTCCATCTCCTATTCCACCCTTTTTCTTGCCAGATGCCTCCTTGTCAGCCTCAGCATTTCTTCCTACAGAAGAATCCTTGCCACCGATAACCGAAGCAATGACACGGGCACCATGCTTGCGGAACTGCACGGTCTGGCGGCGCAACTTATGCGATTTCAACTCTACGAAAGTTTCCGGATTCAACCTACCGCCATTCACCATGATAGAGAAGTCACAATAAGTTTCACCCTCCTTAGAGCCTACAATGGCAATCGTCTGTCCGGCATCTACATGCTGTCCTACCTTAACCAGGTTCTCGGCATTGTTGGCATAAACGGTTTCCAGACCGCAATCGTGGCGCACCACGATGACATTACCCATTGATTCCGACTTTCTGGAAAGTCGCACATAACCTTCGAGCATCGCCTTGACAGCATCGCCTTTAGAGGTAGAGATACGCAACACATGATTGTTCAGAAGGGTTGCTTTGCCCACAGGAAGCGGGAAGGAATATTCCTTAGCACGGAATATCTCAAAGTCTACATTAAATGCCTGACTCTGGGCAAAGAGACCGGGTGTTGCAATACTCACCTGCTGCTGTTCGGCTGCCGTGAATACATTTTTAGCGGGCATAAAGCTGCTCAGCGAGAACACCATGAGTCCTGCCACAGCCAATAGCCGCAATCCTTTTTTCATTCTTTTCATTATTTACTTTTTCTTTCCGATTTTCAAAATATTCTATAAACTATTAACTGAAAAACATCCATTTCTCCCTCTCCGTTCTTACAGAAAAGGAAAAATGGATGTTATCTTGAAAACTATCTGATACTTACCTGCTACCAGGCTTTTACTTCAACAAGATGCCTGTATAGATTCTGCCACTCTCGATACCCAGCTTTCTGGCAGAGAAGTACTCATCGCTATGGGCAAAGGTACAGATGCCACAATCCTGGATATTCTCTTCGGCCACTCCACAATGCAGAAGAATCTGTCTGTTGCAGAGCGGAAGATTGAGATGCCATTTCAGCGGCTGCACGATATTACCCTCAGCAGCCAGGCGCTCACGCTCAGCAGGATCAACCGAGAAGGCGGCATTAGGACGCTGTTCGGCAATCTCTTCCATAGGGAAAGCTGCCTGCTCGAACGCCTCGTAAACCTCATCGCCCACCTCGAAATGGTCGAGCGAAATGCCCGGACCTATCACCGCCTTCAACTTCTTCGGGTCGGTATGATAGGTAAACGCCATCTCCTGAATGGTTTTATGCACGATGCGAGCCAGCGTGCCACGCCAGCCGGCATGGATAGCAGCCACAGCATGATGCTCCTCATCATAAAGAAGCACAGGGATGCAATCGGCAGTAGAAACACCGATGCATACACCTTTCTGGTCAGTCATCACGGCATCTACACCTTCGAGCACCATCTTGCGGATATTCTCAGGCATGGTGAGAAACTCACCGGCAATATTGCGCACCTCTACTCCATGCACCTGATGGGGCATGATGATATGGTCAGTAGTGACACCGAGCTCAGCAGCCAGACGCTTGCGGTTCTCTGCAACATGCTCGGCAAAATCACCGCAATATTCGTTGATATTAAATTCGCCATAGTTGCCCTGGCTCACTCCTCCCTTGCGGGTAGTAGAGAAAGCCATGACACCAGAAGCTACCTGATATTCTTTGATCATAACATTTATTCGTATTCGAAATCATCGAGGTCGTCAACATCCTCGATTTCATCCTCATCAATATATTCTACTACATCCTCGCCCTCTGCAGCCAGTTCCTGCTGGAAACGAGACATATCCTTGTCACGGTGAACAAGCGTATCTTCGGCAGTAATCTCCTGAAGCTTGTTGCTCTCTGAATTGAGTTCCTTCCAGAGCACGTCCTTCAGTTCCTGGATACCCTGTCCGGTAACAGAGGAGATGAAGACCACCGGAAGATCGGTAGGCAAAGTTTCCTTGAGCATTTCAATCAGTTCTTCGTCGAGCAGATCGCACTTGGTGATAGCCAGCACGCGATGCTTGTCGAGCATCTCTGGATTGAAGTTCTTCAGTTCACCCAGCAATACTTCATATTCTTTCTTGATGTCGTCAGTATCGCCCGGAACCATGAAGAGCAGCAGAGAGTTGCGCTCAATATGGCGGAGGAATCGCAAGCCCAAACCTTTTCCTTCGCTCGCGCCCTCGATGATGCCAGGAATATCAGCCATGACAAAACTCTGGTGATCGCGATAATCTACGATACCCAGCGATGGTTCGAGCGTAGTAAACGGATAGTTTGCAATCTTAGGACGGGCACTTGATACGGCACTCAGCAAAGTTGACTTACCGGCATTAGGGAAACCTACCAGACCTACATCGGCAAGGAGCTTGAGCTCCATGATGATGGTCATCTCCTGCATAGGTTCGCCCGGCTGTGCATAGCGAGGAGCCTGGTTGGTAGAGGTACGGAACTGGAAGTTGCCCAATCCGCCACGACCGCCCTTGAGGAGCAGAACTTCCTGCCCGTCATAAGCCACATCGCATACAAACTTGCCTGTTTCGGCATTATATACCACGGTACCGCAAGGCACATCGATATAAATATCCTTGCCATCGGTTCCATGACACTTATCACGGCCACCGTTTCCACCATGCTCGGCAAAGAAGTGGCGCTGATACTTGAGGTGCAGCAACGTCCAGTAGTTATGGTTGCCGCGGAGATAGATGCTTCCTCCACGTCCGCCGTCGCCACCGTCAGGACCGCCGTTAGGCTGGTACTTTACGTGGCGCAGGTGCATGGAGCCCTTGCCACCCTTACCAGAGCGGCATTGTATCTTTACGTAGTCTACGAAATTGGATTCAGCCATTTATTCTTTTCTTTTTATTTAATGAACAAATCTTCCCCACCATAGCGGGGAAGATTCTTTATCTTGATTACAAGTTGTCGATTACATTGCAAACACGAGCGAAGATCTCATCTACAGTACCGAGACCCTCGATGTGGTGATGAATGCCTTCCTTCTCATACCAGTCGATGAGCGGAGCAGTCTGTGTATGATAAACATTGAGACGCTTCTTGATAGTCTCCTCGTTATCATCAGAACGGCCGCTTTCCTTACCGCGGTTAATCAGGCGAGCCATCAGCTCATCCTCAGGAACAGCCAACTCAATCATCGCAGCAATCTTATGACCACGCTCAGAAAGCATCTTCTTCAGAGCCTCAGCCTGTGGAGTGGTACGTGGGAAACCGTCGAAGATTACACCAGCGTGCTCCTTACCGAAGCTATCGTATACACTTGCGAGGATGTCAATCATCAACTCGTCTGGAATCAACTGACCATTGTCGATATAACCCTTAGCTGTCTTACCAAGTTCTGTACCGTTCTTGATTTCATTACGAAGTACATCACCTGTAGAAATGTGACCGAGACCATACTTCTCGATCATCTTGTCGCTCTGTGTGCCTTTACCTGCACCTGGAGCGCCGAAAATTACGATATTTTTCATTTTTACCTTAATATATATATAAAATATTTATGTTGTGTCAGAAACTTAATTTATACTGTTAAACCATTGCTTTCCCTTCGGAGTCATAACAAATAACAAGAATACTATAGCAGGGATTCCTACCATAGCCAAAATAATGTATGTACCCAAAAAAGGTATATCCAAGCAATAATCACTAATTTTCTCCCACATGCTTCACCCTCTATTCTTCTACAATCGTGTAGATGTCGCGGAGGTTTCTGCCTTCCTGATCATAATCCAATCCATATCCTACGATGAAATCGTTAGGGATTTCCATAACAGCATAGTTGATATCCAGGTCAACCTTCAAGTTGCCTGGTTTCACGAGGAGGGAACAAACCTCAACGCTGGCTGGGTTCATCTTCTTCAGGTCTTCAATCATGTGAGCCATGGTGAAACCGGAATCTACGATGTCCTCTACGATAACCACGTGGCGGCCTGCCAAATCCTGGTTCAAACCCATCAGGGTCTTCATGCTGCCCGTAGAGGAGGTACCCTCGTAAGAAGCATACTTCACGAATGAAATCTCGCTTGGCACGGTAATCATTCGCATCAAGTCGGCTGCAAAGATAAATGCGCCGTTCAATACTGCCAGGAAGACAGGTTTCTTGCCTGCATAATCCTTGTTCAGACGGTCTGCTACGACCTGTACTTTCTTCAGAATCTCAGCCTCAGGAATCGATGTCTTGAAGCTCTTATCCTTGATCTTTACTATGCTCATAGTCTGTTCTATAATAATATTTTCTGCAAAATTACGAAAAAAACATGAAACTTCGTGCTTTCATCAACTATTTTTTGTACTTTTGCATGAAAATAACCGTTTATCTGCATGAGTTGACAAATTATCACGACAGTTCGCGCAGATAATACTAAGATTATCAGATAATATGAAGATTTTCACAAGCGCTCAGATTCATGAGTTGGATAAATACACCATTGAGCACGAACCTATCAGTTCGCTCAACCTGATGGAACGTGCAGCCAAAGCGCTGACACGCGCCATAGAAGAGGAATGGTCTAACCGCACTCCAGTAGTTGTCTTCGCCGGTCCGGGAAATAACGGCGGCGATGCGCTTGCTGTGGCGAGAATGCTCAGCGAGGATGGATATGATGTAAGTGTATACCTCTTTAATGTACAGAATAAACTGTCGGCAGACTGTCTTGCCAACAAGAAGCGTCTGCTGGATGCAAAGAGAGTGAAATTTACTGAGATTATCACTAACCTGGACCCTCCTAAGCTCAATGCAGAAACGCTGGTGGTGGACGGACTCTTTGGTAGCGGACTCAGCAAACCATTGGCTGGCGGATTCGCCGCGATGGTGAAATATATCAACCAGAGTCCTGCCAAGGTAGTAAGCATCGATATCCCTTCGGGACTGATGACCGAGGACAATTCCTATAATATCCATGCCAACATCATCCGTGCCAGTCTGACCCTTACCCTGCAGCAGAAGAAACTGTCGATGCTGATGGCGGATAACCAGCAGTACCTGGGCAGACTGCGCGTTCTCGACATCCGACTTTCCCAGGAATTCATCCAGAATACGGAGTGCCAGTGCCGCATACTCGAAGAGAACGACATCCGTCCGCTCCTGAAATCGCGCAGCGACTTTGCTCATAAAGGCAGCATGGGTAATGCGCTGCTCATAGCGGGAAGTTACGGCATGAGCGGCGCTTCGGTATTAGCCACCAAGGCTTGTCTGAGAACCGGTGCAGGCAAGGTAACAGCCCATACCCCAAAGCGGAATTATGAAATCATGCAGATTTCGGTACCTGAAGCGGTACTGCAGATGGATGCAGAAGAAACCATATTCAGCGAACCGGTAGATACAGAGATGTTCGATGCGCTGGGCGTAGGTCCCGGATTGGGACTGAACGAGACAACAGCCATCGCCCTCATCGCCCAACTGCGCCGTGCTACCTGTCCGCTCGTCATTGATGCCGATGCGCTCAATATTCTTTCCAGCCACAGGGCGTGGATGCAGCAGTTGCCAAAGAATATCATCATGACACCTCATCCGAAGGAGTTCGACCGACTTGCCGGCAATGCGAGCAGCAGCTGTACCGAAAGACTGATGAAGGCAAGCGAACTGGCTGAACGACTCCAGGCATACATCATATTAAAAGGACATTATTCTGCACTCTGCCACCCTGACGGAAAGATTGACTTCTGCAGTACGGGCAACAGCGGTATGGCTACAGCAGGCAGCGGTGATGTGCTGACAGGTATCATCACCGGCCTTCTGGCTAGAGGATACAAACAGGAAGATGCCTGTCGCCTGGGTATGCATCTTCATGGTCTGGCTGGCGATCTTGCTGCCAAAGATCTGGGCAAAGAGAGCCTCATCGCCAGCGACATTATCCAGTATCTTCCGAAAGCATTTCTCAGATTGGAAGAATAATTATCAAGAAATAAGAATATCCATAAAAGTCAGGAGTTCTCGGCTTCTGACTTTTTTACTTGTTTCTGCGCATCATAGAACCTTACTTCCAAGGTTCTCCTCAAATCATCGCGACGGTCCATATTCAACTTTTTGCGGATATGGCAACGCTGGCTGGTGATATTTGATTCACTCTTATTGAGTTCTGCACAAATTTCCTTTAAAGTATGCCCCTGAAGAATCAGCTTGCATATTTCCTTTTCGCTGAACGTAAGCCCATCACAAACCTGATCCCACGCCACTCTATCCAATTCTTCATTAAACAGATGTTCAGAAGCATGGGTTATAATCTTCTCCCGGACATCAGGAGTCAGACGCTTCATCAGGCTTTCTGCTGCTTCCGGTTCATTATCCTTCAAATCGGCAAGCATATTCAACGCCTTGTTTTCAACCCGAGCCATCCGTTTCGGCTGGCGCAACCCCTTGGTTACAATACTCATATTATATACTGCCACATAAACCAGCATCATGAAACCCAGAAAAATCGACTTCATACTGAACAGAGCTGGCATAAGCGGAGTGCTGAACAGGTATATCAGCAACATCGGTATCATACCCACCGTGATGATGGTGCAAGTCTTATACAAAGTTTGGCTCAACGCTGTAATAGCCAGGATAAAGACGACAAACAGGTTGCAGATAACGCTCAAATTATCATTAGCAAAACCGAAATTGATGCAAAATACGCTATCAAGAGCCAGTTTGGCGAACATCAGAAAGTAAAGAGAAGAAATACCTTTCACGAAAGCTATCTTCCGTTTCCAGACCAGGAACTGCAGGATGCAGAACACGAATGTATGCAAGCCACAGAGGCTTAAACCATAAGGTTCTTTCACAAGCAGAAAGAGCATAATATGATAAGGTATGATAATCAGCTCGCTTATCGTCAGAAGTAGAAAGGCGATAACGCGTCGGCGATCTACCACACCACAATATTGAGGGCATAAATGATGTTCTACCCTCACTATCAGGTTTACAATGTCATTCTTCAGTTTCATTTCGTTTTGGTTATTTTCTTAAATCTTACTTATACTTTCGTAAGTCAAACGGCTCTTTTTCTAGGAAATTGCCATTATTTTAGGGATTTATTGATTCCGGCTGCAAAATTACAAATAATATAAGAAATCCTTGTTCAATTATCAGAAAATCGTACAACTTTAACGATTTTAAGCATAAATCAGTGTACTATTTTGTTAAAAAGGGCATTTTTCAGTATTTTTCAGTGCTTAAAAATTTGGTTGTATCCAATATTCGTTCTAATTTTGCGCCAGAAAACCAACGATATGAGATACAGACGAACTAAAAAGTAAGTTGAAAGTAAACTGAAAGGAGAAAAAGAACAGTTGAAAGTAAACTTCAGGAAACAAGAGTTCTCAGTAGATTCAGGTATTGGTGATTATTATAAAAGAGTAGTAAGAAAGTAAAAGGTGATTCTAAATCACTCAATGTGTTTTTAAAAAAGAAAAGATTAATTGAGGTATGAAGAAAAGGATTTTTATTGCGTTAGTAGCACTCGGCAGCCTAATCTGTCCTGCTCTAGCGCAGGAAGCTGCGGTAAAGACCAACTTGCTGTATGATGCAACGACAACCATGAACTTGGGTGTTGAATTCGGTCTTTCTCCAAAATGGACACTTGACGTATCCGGAAACTACAATCCTTGGACGTTTTCAAAGAACAAGAAATGGAAACACTGGCTCGTTCAGCCAGAGGCCAGATACTGGTTCTGCAACAAAATGATGGGTTCATTCATCGGCTTCCATGCCTTGGGTGGATCGCACAACATCGGTGGCATGGATCTTGACTTCAAGTTCCTGGGCACTGATTTCTCTAAGCTGAAAGACTATCGGTATGAAGGATGGTTTATAGGTGCAGGTGTAGCTTACGGCTACGCTTGGGCTCTCTCGAAACATTGGAATCTGGAAGCTGAACTTGGTGTAGGCTATATCTACTCTAAGGCAGATAAGTTTAACTGTGCTCAATGCGGAGATAAACTTGAAGATGACAAGGCACACAACTATGTGGGCCCGACGAAAGCAGCCCTCAACTTAGTGTATGTTTTTTAAAAAGAATCAGTGATGAATATATATAACATAATAGGTAGTATGTTCGGAGCCTTGCTTATCGCTCTTCCTATAGCAGCAGATAATACCCAGCAGGCTTACAAGAATCTGAAAATCCAGAATAAGGCAATCAGAAAGGTTGGCAACCAGGTGAAAGTGGCTATGGACTTGAACCTCGACCAAATTCAGCTTGCCAGCAACAAAGGTCTCATCTATACCCCAATGATCCTCAACGAAAAGGATACGCTCTTCATGCCGAGTGTTGAGGTGATGGGTAAAAAGAGATATATTTATTATCAGCGTAACCAGAAAACGGCTACGGCAAACCCACTCATCGTGGCACTCCGTAAGAACAAGACAGCACAGACGCTTCATTATGAATACGCCGCTCCGTTCAGCGACTGGATGAAGAACTCAAACTTCGCCATCAGCAATGATGCCTGCGGTTGCAACCAGCAACTTCTCGACGAAGGTATCCTGAATCCGGAAGGACGTGCATTCTCTACTCCGAAGAATCTCTTCAACGCTTATGTCCAGCCTAAGGCAGAAGCCGTAAAGGCAAGAAAGGAGAATGGTTCTGCCCGTTTGAACTTCAAGGTGAACAAGTGGGATAGCTTGTACGATATGGGCAACAATGCCAACGAACTGGATAATATCCGCAAGACTCTCGACCTTGTGAAGAACGATTCGGATGTTACTATCACCAAGATAACCCTCCACGGCTATGCATCACCAGATGGCGGATATGCCAACAACAACAAGTTGTCGCATAACCGTACACAGGCGCTTTTGAAGCATATCCTGAAGATCTATCCTATTTCTTCAAAATTGTTTGCGGCCACAGCTACAGCAGAGGACTGGGCGGGAACCATCAAGTATGTAAATGAGAATGATATTCCTCAGAAGGAAGCTGCACTTGAGATTATCAACAGCAACATGCAGCCAGATGCCAAAGAGAAAGCATTGCTCAATAAGGCTCCTCAGGCTTATCACTATCTCCTGCAGAATGTATGGCCATCACTTCGCCGTACCGACTATACGATAGAATATGATGTTCAGGCATTCAATGTAGAAAAAGCTAGAGAGGTTATCAAGACCCGTCCTCAGAAACTCTCTCTCCAGGAGATGTATCTGGTAGCCCAGACTTATCCTAAGGGCAGCGCCGAATTCAACAATGTTTTCGACATAGCTGTAAGAATGTTCCCTGAAGATAAGCTTGCCAATCTCAATGCAGCCTCAGCAGCCATCGAACGTGGCGACAAGGTGAGTGCAGAGAAATATCTCCTGAAAGCAGGCGACAGCGCCGAGGCAAACAATGCCCGCGGTTGTCTGGCTGCCATGAAGGAAGACTATCAGACAGCCAAGCAATACTTTGAGAAAGCTGTTGCCGGTGGTTTGAAGGAGGCGCAGGAAAACCTGGATAAGGTAAACCAGGCGCTTTAAAGTAAGTATGTACTTTCTAATTATATAAGTATAAGTTAAAAGATGATATTAAATACGATCTGTTTTCAGCGGATTGTGCCAATATGTGCGAAACTTAATTTTGAGAATAAGAATTAATTAAATATATTGTATAACTTTTTTTGTATTAAGTAAAAAGATTATGAAAAAAATGAATTTGCTCGTAATGAGCTTGGTTTCAGCCGCAGCTTTGTCTTTCACTAGCTGCAGCAGTAATGATGATTTGGATGGTAACAAAGCAGGTCAGGCTAAGGTAGATCAGTTCTACATGACATTGACCATTCAGACTCCTAACAGCAATGGTACAAGAACTTCATTAAAAAATGATCTTGCCGCAACAGCTGCAGAGTCTGATGTAACAAGTGGTACATTCTACTTGGTTGATGCCAACAACGAGATTGTGTTCACTCACACTATCAGCAAAGATGAGTGGGCAGAAAAGAAGAATCCTACACAGGGCACAAATGGTAAGACTACACTTCAGGTTCCTGTAAAAAATGTAACTGCAGGTACAAAATATAGTGTATATTTCCTGGCTAACACAGCAAGTGAGTCACCACTTACAGATGTTTTTACTTCTAATAACAAGTTTGCTACAGAATACTCTAAAGCTAACAACTTCGCTATGTTCAACCAGAACGATGCAGACGTAAAGGGAAACAGCCATACTGTTGTTTTCACATCTGACAACAAGGATGCAAATTCTGCAGCAAAGGTTAGCAGCACTATCAATATCGAGCGTCTCACAGCACGTATTGATGAGCCAAAGTCTGAGGCATCTGCCATTAAGCCTTACGCTGTAGATGCTAATGCTAGCGATGAGGAAAAGAAAGCTAACGCAAATGCTGTCAAGGCAGTTAAGAGCTTAAAATTGACAAGTTATGCCATCTCAAATGTTGCCAACAAGACAAATGTTATGCAGCAGTGGGCTGATGCAACTACCCTTTCAATTCCAACTGGTATCACTTACTTCCAGCCAACAACAGAATTCGGTACAAAGACTTTGCTTCAGAACTATAACTACTTCAATGCTGTAACAACAGATAGATCACAAAAGGATTATATCTTCGAGAACAACTCTAGTGATGCTGCAACTTCTATGTACTTCGAGTACACAGTAGAGCTCAGTGATGACTATAAGACAAATGCAGACTTCGAGGATGGTACATTCTATCGTTACAACAAGGTTATCTATAGCAGAATCCAGGACATCATCGACGCTTACAAAGATCAAAAGGCTATCTTTAATGGCCAGACCAAAGATGCAGTTGTTGACGAATTGAAAGCTGCTAAAAATGACGCAACAGATCCAGAGGCTAAGCTGGATGAATTCCGCAAGAAGTATGATATCGAGGTCTTCAACGCTGGTAAGACATACTATGTTCAGAAGATTAAAGATCAGTATCTCGGTGTAGCCAACACTATCCAGCGTAACAGCATCTACCTGTTAAATGTAAAGAACATATTTAATGTTGGTGCCCAGGTTCCTAATGGTGGTCCAGATGACCGTACATTGTACTATCTCGATGTTGAGGTTTCTGTTAACCCTTGGATTCTCAACAACCAGGACGTTGATTTGAAGTAATATTCCGTCATACCAGAAAGATAAAATATAAATACTTATATATATACCAAGACTCTCGGGGGAGCAATCCTCCTCCGAGAGTTTATCAATCAAACGTTCGTTCTGAAAAGAACGAAAACATTCTTAAAAGATAACTAACATTGCCGCCCATGTATAAAAGGTGGGAGATACAAAGACGTGCCGTCATAACCCCAACCCGAAAGACTGGCACTTTTCATCCTTAGATAATAACGATGCCGAAGGCAACGAAACAGAGAGCTGATGAAGCAAAAATTTTCGCTACCTACGGCACTCTCTATATAAAATAAGTAAAAGTAAAAGATTATAAAAGATAAAGAATATGGCACATTTCCTCAACAACAAATGTTGCAAGCTGGTTTGCATCTCAGCCATCGCACTCACTTCTCTTTCATCATGCATGAAAGATGATATCACGGGCTGCCCTACAGCTAAGTTGTCGCTCAAATTCGACTATACTTATAATGTGAAAGAGGCAGATGCTTTCTCTGCAGAGGTGAAGAACCTCAACGTTTATGTATTCGACAAGAACGGTAAGTTCGTAGATAACTATACCGAGTCGGCTGACAAGTTTGAAACAGGTCATAAGATGGAAATCACAGACCTGCAAGCAGGCAAGTATACCTTCGTCTGCCTGGCTCGTGACAAGCAGCCTGCCGCAATGGGAACAAGAGCCGAAGGTGATGATGAGACCGAGTTTAGTTTTACTAAACTTACCCCAGGTATCTCTACCATCAACGACCTGCAAGAGGAAATGGGCAAAAAAAACGAAGAAGAATTCGTAAACGACAAGCACTTCACCGCACTCTATACCGCACAGGACTCCCTCAACTTTGATGGAGAAAACGATGTGCAGGGAAAATTGAGTCTGATGAAGTGTACCAAGACATACCGAGTGGTGATGCTCCCATTCGAACCCGACCAGGAAGGATTCACAGCCGAAAACTTCGATGTAGAAATCAAAGGTTCCGCTGCCCTACTCGACTATAAGGGCGACAAGGTTAAGCCAAAGGCAATCACCTATCTTCCTTATGAGAAGAAACTGGTAGAAAACCACAGCGGCAAGACCGAGGTAGAAGGCGAAGACGTAGAAAAGGCGCTGGTTTACGACCTGTCATCATCACGTATGTTCGAAACCAAAGATGACAACAAGAGTCGCGCTGCCGACGGATCCAGCCAATATGATGACAAGCGCATCGTCATCACAGACAAGCGCATCAACAAAGTCATCTTCAACCACTCCCTGCCTTGGTTCCTCTCACTCTGTGCCAGCGACCGCTACGGCAAAGACTGGAGCGACCAGCAGTATCTGGACCGTCAGGACCATTACACTCTGGTATTCTACGTGCCAGCTCCAAGTTCTACCTACAGCATGGATGCAAGAATCAAGGTAAACAACTGGGTTCTGAATCTTCAGAATGCCGACCTGGGAAAATAAGAAAAGAAAGAAGTATAAGTAAAAGAAAGAAAACATGAAACGCTATCAATCTACTCTGACCAAGATGACACGCCCAGTGTGTATGGCACTCGCTGCTTTGCTCATGGTAGGCGCAATGGCATCCTGTTCAGAGAATGAAAATACAGAAACTGCTCTAGGCGACAATGCCTATCTGAGCCTCAGTTTCTCTACCGGCACCGGAAACAGTACCAGAGCCGGAGAAACTAGCGGAAAGGCTCTTGCCGACAATGAGACTGACGCAAATCCTACTCAGGAGAACGACATCCATAATATCAAGGTATGGGTGTTCAAATCAAATACCGGCGATGAAGCCACTCCTATCTCTTATAAAGCAGAGACGCTGAGCGAAGTGAAGAACGGTAACTATACCCTGAGCCTCCGATTCCTGAGAAAGATTGGCGGCCAAGAAGTAAAGAACATCGACCTTTACATCCTGGCAAACTCTGAGAGCATCAACATGCCGGACCAGATAAAAGGCAAAGATCTCAGTTCTGTAACCCGCAAAGATCTGAAAGAAGTCTGCTTTACCTCACCTTTCGGTATCAATAGCGACGGAAATGCAGAAACAAAAGAAGTGCCAGCCGGAAAGGGACTCCCTATCTCCCGTGCCATCACCAAGATTTCTGTAGACAGTCATGTGGCTGATACAGAAGAAGGAGCCAAAGCCAAAGGTATCAGGATTCCTTTGGTGCGCGCCGTTTCGAAACTCCATTTTTACTTTGCCCGCAAATCGGGTTCTGATGCCAATACCAGTCAGGTAAAGGTAACAAAAATAGAGGTAGAAGGAAACACCATTCCTACTGCCAGCTATGTTTTTCCCGACGAAGCGACATATAACGAGAATGGTTACAACCAGAACGTAACCAGCCAGAAATACGACAACGCAGGTACAGATTACGTATCAAACACTCTGAAACTGGCAGGTGTAGAGAACAAGGATATCAAGGAAGTGGATAATCCTGAGAGTTTCATCAAAAAGAGTAATCAGTCTGCCCAGGAATATCTGGATGCTTTTAAACAGGCAGGCATTGGTTCCCACAATCTCTGTTATCTCCGTGAGACCAACAAAGCCATCCGAGGCACCATCTGGTATTCATTAGATGGCGGAGCAACCGAGAAGCACGAGACCTTCAATATTCCTTCTGAAGGAAATGCCATCAGAAACAGAGAACTGGTAGTTTATGGTTATTTCCTCAACGGACAGATGGGCAAGCTCACCGTTACTCCATCTATTCAGGAATGGCAGGATGGAGGAACATTCGATTTCATCGATGCCTCTACGAATGTTGAAATCCCTGACAGCGGAAAGACAGACTGGGGGTACAAGGTATATTACGGTTTCCCTAAACGAGGATCGATGATTACGCTCCAGGATATCGATACCAAAGGTAAGCCTTGGATTCTCCAGACAGACAACCCGATGTTCGGATTCGTACAATGCGATAAGGATGGCAACTATCCGGAAGAGACGCCTTACTACAATCCCGAAATCACACAGAATAATGATGGAAAGAATCCGGTAGGAAAAACCTACAAGATAGAGGATTTCATCATCAATCAAAGTGGTGAGAAGAAGACACTCTACTTCTATGTCGTGCCAAAGAACAGACTGGATCTGGCAAAGCCACACAATGTAAAGGCGCAGGTTTTCCTGACCAAATATCCAAACGATAAGTTTGTCCTGAATCCAAGTTTCAAATATAATGGATGTAAAGAGGGCAAATTCGCCGGTAAGGATATTCACTTTGAACAAGTTTTATAAAGACAACAGAAAATAACATTCATCATGAAGAAGTTATATATAGACATAAGATTCGCAAAATGCATCTTGGCTCTTACGGCAGGATGGCTCATGGCAGGATGCTCAGCTGAAGACGAACTGGAAAACGGTTCGGCTACACAACAGCTGAGCATGACTCCCATGGTCAACGACCTGCAGACCACAAGAGTGAAGGAAGAAGAGAATCTTCATGAAAAAACTCTGTCTTCTCTTGACTTTAAGATGTTCGAACCAACATCCAGCGAACGCAGAATAGACAGTCTGTTCGACACCCCTGCAGAGAACAAAGCAGAGGAACTGGGTTCGGGCGACTGGAAATCGACACTCCATCTTGATGTGAATAATACTTATCCTTACTATGCAGTAGCCAATGCAAAGGAAAATCTCAAGGGTAAGAATCTGAAAGAACTCCTTGCCAGTACCCAGCAGGATGATGACATCTGGAAGCCAGCTACCATGGTAAACGACAAGAAATTCCTGATGAGCAGCCAAGGTAAGTATTCCATCACCCAAGATCCGGAACAGGATATTCCGGTAGAACTGGTGAGAGCGGCAGCCAAAATCAAGCTGAACATCTCTTCTACGGTGAAGGATTACAAAATAACAAAAGTAATGTGGAAGTTCATCAATTACAATACCAATACAGCTATCTTTGCCAATCAACCTGCTGATCAGAATATCAAAAAAAATATTCAGGAGAATAAGGCTACAGCAGAGAAAGACGAAAATGGTAATGATATTTATAAGATAACAACTTACAGCTATTCCACAACATGGAACGGGAAAGATGATATGCCACAGTTTGTTGCAGCTGTTACCTTCGAAAGTGCAGATGCAAAGACAACCATTATCAAGAATCTGGTTATCCCTGTGCGTGATCCACAAGGCGAAAAGAAGCTGGAGCGCAACTATATCTATACCGTCAATGCAGTCATCAAGTATCTGGATACCAAGACAGATATTGATTACGATGGAAAGGAAGACTATCTGCAATGGGCGATTACCAAATGGACCGTAGGTGAAGATACCCACGTCAATGCGGATGGGGCAAGCTATCTGGTGGTATCTCCTACTGCCATAGATATAAAAGGTGGTGAAAGCAATGATTTTACAGATTACACTATGCGTTGGTTTGCATCTTATGAATGTGACATTGAGAATCCAACTACTTATTATTTTGACAGATATGGTAATAAGCAGTCCGGACAGGATGGACAGATCAAGGCAAATTTCGAAGAGTCTACAGGAAATCGCTATAGAGGATGGATAGACGTACATGCTGGAGCTCCATCATACTGTACTATTCAATATTCCTATTTTAACATCAAAGTTAGAAACGCAGACAAAAAACAGGAAATAGCCGTAAGAAAGTATCCTTCAGTCTATTCAATGAATGTAAGAAGCGAAGGTACAAATGATTTTGAAGAGAAGAATCATCTGTACACGATACAGTTCTCCAGCAACAAGTATGCTACAGATTACACCATAGCCAAACCTGTAGTCAACAATGAGAATAAATCTGCAGACAATACGGTATCTCCTGCTTACATCCTTGCATCAACCGCAAAGGGTGAAAAAAGCGCCAAGGATAATCAGGCTGCAAGAGATTACTGTAAAAAGTATCAGGAAAAGGCTACGACTTATAAGAATGAGAGTCTCGAACTGAAAGGTTGGCGACTTCCTACAAAGGAAGAAATCAACAGAATCTATAAGTTAGGCAACGAAGATAAGGCTATAGGCAAACACCTGCTGAGAGGCGAATACTATTGGACGCTGGATGGAGACAAGACCGAGAGAAACGGCAACAACCCGCAGAGCGGTACCTACGTTCGCTGCGTCCACGACCTGACTCAGGGAGAAATAGGACTGATAGAGAAACAAGGTGAAAAGTAAAGAAGGTAAATGACATGAAAGAAATAAAATTATATATCGGAATCATAGCAGTCCTGTTAACAGCAATGTTGACAGGCTGTTCTGACAGTATAGCCGACAGCGAACCTTCTAAAGACGAAACCGAAGAAGGTTACTACACAGCCAGTTTCAATGTATCCATCCCCAACTTCGAACAACAGGTAACCCGAAGCACCGTGTTCATGAATGAAGGAATTCAGAAAGACAGCATGAAACTCTTCTGCTTTGATAATGAAGGTCAGTTTATAGGTTTCGGCAAGGTTAAACAGTTTAAAGAAATCAAAGGATTCACAAGAGACAATAATGGTACAATTCATGATAATGGAGACATTCATCTGGATGGAAGCACAGAACCTCATAATTTCTTTGCAACCATACCAAACCAAACGTCCCGTATCCATCTGGTTGCCAACACTGGAAGCCAATACCAAACCATCAACTGGGGCAACCAGGCAAATTGGGTAGGTATGCATGAGAATATGCTCATGACTACATTTGAAACAGAACATGGTGAAAACCAGGCTGCCTATATACGCTATTGGGGATATATCAAGAAAGACTCTCCAGAAGAACTGAAAGAGTATCTGAAACCAGATAACAAAAAGAAAGATTATATCATTCATCTCATCAGAGACAGAGCGAAGATTTCTGCAGACTGGAGCGATTCGGTAAAGAAAGCAAATCCTGGTATAATAAACGACTTTAAAATGACAGTCATCAATGGTGTGGCTTACGGAACGCTGGCTCCCTTCAACAGAGACAGTCTGTTATTCAACCCTACTACAGGAGATGATGAGTGGGAATGGAAGGTAAATTATGTTACCCCAGCCATCAACACCCGAAGACTGAAAGGTGATGTTGGTCAGATGTTCAACCCGACAGGTGCTTTCGAAGAGCACAATCTGCCAACAGATCCTGCTAAAGTGATTTTATGGCATGATGGCCTCTATTACCTGATTTACTTACAGGACAGTAATAATAAGCCATACGCCATCAAGCGTAATTATGAATATAAAATCATCATTGATAAGCTGGATAAGAGCTATGGCAATTCTAATTCTGAGGTAGCACTGAAAAGTGCACCGGCAAACAACCCTTGGATTAGAGTAGAACAGATTGTACCGGGCGTTACTGATGGAAATTACGAACTGGCTATCGTCGGAGGTACTTATAAGACTGTAAATACAGGTGAAAATACTGAGCAGACGGTACAGTTCACTTATAAGGGTAGCGATGCCGAAACGAAGCAACCTACCGATTTCGAGGCTTTATGGACTGAGAATCTGACATACGCAACTGCAGATGCCCCAGTGGTTACCAACTATACTTATAACAAAGCTTCAAAGACCGGTACCGGTACCATCACCTATAGGCTGGACAAGATAGACAAGACGTGGCGAGAGGGCATCATACACCTCATCGACAAAGTGCATGGACTCAACAGAAGCATCCATCTCTATAGTGTGAGTGAGGCTAATTATGACTTCAAAAATGCCGTTAATATAAGTGCAACATTGAACAGCGAAGGAGATTTCACCATCACCATTCCTAAGGATTATCCTGACGGACTGCTGCCTGTGAATTTCAAAATCGCATCCAATGATATCAATCCAGAAGACTGGAAGGTAGAAATAGGTGATACTCAAGCCGAAACGGAAGGCAACTGCAAAACAGGCAGCTGGTTTACCTATAAGGCTGAAGTAATCAGGAGGAATTCAGGAACTCTTCTGGAGGAAGGAGAAAGAACCTATATATATACCTTTAAGTTGAGAAATGTGCGCAGCAATGCCAAAAAAGATGACAAGGGATGCTTCTGGCTGAAGGCTGATAACTTCAACCAAGGAAAGGCCAAGAAGTTTGAATTCACCTATAAGTAGTAAGTCTTAGAAAAGTTTAGTTCATATATCTGTATCGGGGCGCATATCGTTTCAAAATTTAAATGCCCCAAATATCAATGAAATAGGTAATAAAATAATTATCATTTACTATACAAATAATATGCGGGAACCAATAAATTAAACTAGACTGGTCGTTGGAACTATAGTTGCCGAGGTGATCTCACCTTCTATAGTTCCGCGGCTTTTTTTATATAAAAAACCTTGCCACTTTCAATTTTATTTTGTAATTTTGCACCCGTTAGTAATATCATTAATTCCAATATAAAGATGATGGCAAGATTCATATTCCTCAGTTTCTTCATGCTGGTTGGAGCCTTAGCCCCAACCAAGGCTCAGAACAGTTTCCCATACCCTGCTCTGCCAGACAGTCTGCGCAGCGTAGAGCAACGCGCAACATACCTGAGCGAGCACTATTGGGACAACTTCAACTTTTCCGATACCCTGGAACTGGCAAACAAGGAGATGACAGAACAGGGCTTTGTCAACTTCATCGATATTCTGGCACGTTTCGACCAGGAAATAGCCCAGAAGGGTATTGCTGCCTTTACAGCCAAAGCTTACCAGCAGAAGCCATCTAAAGAGAAGTTTGAAAGCCTCATCGAGCATTATTATGAGAACCCTGAGTCGCCCATGCGCAACGACAGGGTATATGCCCTATTTCTGGAAGACATGGCTAAATCGCCATACTTCGATGAAACCGAGAAAGAAAGAATAGGATTTAAACTGAAACAGGCAAGAAAGAACTTGCCTGGCACACAGGCTACCAATATCAGTTTTATGCAGGAAGACGGCAAGCCTCATCAGTTGAGCGATTACCGGGGAAAGAAGGTTATCTTATATTTCTACGATCCTGACTGCGAGAACTGCCACAAGATATCTGCATGGCTAGACAAACAGACAATACCAGCCGGCTTCAGTCTGCTCCGCATCGTAGCAGATAACCGCTTGAGCACGATTTACGGGCTCAAAGCCATGCCAACCATTTACCTGTTGGATAAAGAGAATAAGGTGATATTAAAAGACTGTACACCAGAACAGCTCATGGAAGCATTACGGGGAAATGAAAACAGAAAGTAAAACTAGACTGGTCGAAAGAAGCGACATCTGTTATTGAATAAACATATCATTTACTATCATTTGTCTTAACTTCGTATATTATATATCAACATACCATTCATTATAATTGTAACTTCATATCATTTATTATATATCTGAATTGCATTTTACTATTTATATGTATCTTAATTAGCTCGGGAAGAGTCATACTTCAACTTGAACTCCTCACGGACGTGATCATTGCGCATTACAACAACCACATAGTCACCATCCTTAACTGTTCCTACCTTGGCAACAAGCGTATAATAACCATACTGACCAGACTTTCCATAATCACCTGTTTCTGTAATGATTAACTTCTTGCCAACCAACTGAGTTGCAAACTTGATATTTGTACCTTGGTCGAAGATTACATTCTTATGAGTCAGCATCAGCTGACCACCCGGAAGAACCTTGCAAACCAACTTCTCATCATTCTCAGCCTTACTGTTAGACTCCTCGCTTACGGCAGAGCCCGCAGTCATGGAATAGCTGAGCAAAGAGAAACCTGACTCATCGGTGGTAACGCGACTAACTGTTTCACCCATTTCATCGTCAGATGCACTGCAACTTACAAATCCTATTGTCATCATAGTCATAGCGATGACCATCATAAAATACTTCTTCATAGTTATACCATTTACTAATTGTTTTCATTATCATTTAAACCAGTCATCTTCAGATTCCAGCCTTTCGGCCATTACCATCCGATGCTTTAAAAACAAACACCTTTCGGTTTAAATCATCTTTTACAATTACACAAATGATATGTTGGGAGGAGTGATATCATTTACTATTGGTTATCATTTACTATTGGTTATCATTTACTATTGCTTATCATTTACTATAGGGCTTATACCCCTCTTACATGTCCTGTTCTTTCGTTTGAACATTGCAAATATAGGAAAAAAGTCAATAAGATGCAAGTTTTCTTAGTTAAATAATGTAAAGATTTCATGTTATCGTGCACAATACGCATTACATGCTGACAGATTGTATGATTGCGAGAAAAAAGGGGATAAAACAAAAGCGGGAACCCTTTCGGATTCCCGCTCATATCTTGTGTTGTAAAATCTCGAAGATTAGTCGAGGTTAGCCAACTTGTTGTCAGAATGAAGAACATCCTTGATCTTGTGGCTATAGAGGTCAACCATGTACTCACGAGCCTTACCGCAGTACTGACGTGGGTCGAAGTACTCTGGGTGAAGAGCCAATGTCTCACGAACACCTGCTGTGAAAGCAAGACGAGAGTCAGAGTCGATGTTGATCTTGCAAACAGCGCTCTCAGAAGCCTTAGTCAACTGCTCCTCTGGGATACCAACTGCATCTGGCAACTTACCACCGAACTTGTTGATAATTTCAACATACTCCTGAGGAACTGAAGAAGAACCGTGGAGAACGATAGGGAAACCAGGAAGCTGCTCCTCAACTGCTGCCAATACGTCGAATGCCAATGGAGGAGGAACGAGGTGACCAGTCTTAGGGTCACGTGTGCACTGCTCTGGCTTGAACTTGTAAGCACCGTGAGAAGTACCGATAGAGATAGCCAATGAATCAACACCTGTACGTGTAGCGAAATCTACAACCTCCTCAGGCTTTGTATAGTGAGACTCCTCAGCTACTACGTCATCCTCAACACCAGCGAGGACACCGAGCTCACCCTCTACAGTTACACCGAACTGATGAGCGTAATCAACAACCTTCTTTGTCAATGCAATGTTCTCCTCGTATGGAAGTGCAGAACCATCGATCATTACAGAAGAGAAACCGAAATCTACACAGTCTTTACATGTCTCGAAGCTATCACCGTGATCGAGGTGAAGAACGATCTCAGGATGGTTGCAACCCAACTCCTTTGCATACTCTACAGCACCCTCTGCCATGTAGCGGAGCAATGTAGGGTTAGCATACTTACGAGCACCCTTAGATACCTGAAGGATAACTGGTGACTTCAAGTTTGAAGAAGCCTGGATGATAGCCTGGAGCTGCTCCAAGTTATTGAAGTTGAAAGCAGGAACGGCCCAACCGCCCTTGATAGCTCTTGCGAACATGTCCTTAGTGTTCACAAGACCGATTTTCTTGTAATCTACTGCCATAATTTTACTTAATTTATTGTTTAATGAAACATTCTTTTTTTTCATATATATAATAAGGTGTAGAACTTATGAGGCTCTTTCCTTACCGAGTGCAAATTTACCTTTTTCTTTTGAGACAGCAAAATGATAATTCGATTTTTCGTGTTGCAATCGAGTTAAAAAAGTTAATTCCGCACCAATACCCTACAAAACACAAAGCTTTTGCTAAACGCAGTTAGCAATTTAACATCTTTATATTTACATCTTTCTACCCAACCGCCAGTTACTTCTTGGCAAGTTTATATTCACGAGCCGCATAAGCCAGAACGATGACAAATCCTATGAGCGGTACCAGGAAAGGAAGTGTGAAATGAGTACGGTCGGCGATGAGTCCCATCAACAGAAAACCGCAACCTCCTATTGGCGTCATCATCAGAAGTGAAGAGGCAGTCTTGGTAAGGTTGCCCAAACCCGTGAGGGCGATACTGAAGATGGTAGGGAACATGATGGCCTCGAACATATAGTTGCAAAGCAGGGCTACCAGCGATAGCTTACCCAGATTTGACAGGACTAAAAGTATACAGACAACACACCCCACAGCGCAGATCAGCAACATCGTTGTTGCCTTGATTCGGCGCATAATCCAGGAACCGAGGAATCTGCCTACCATAAAGAATGCCAGCGCACAAGTCAGGGCTACGGAAGCCGTGCGGTCGTCCATCCATTTCATGCCCGTAACGAAATTGATGAAGTAGGAATTGATTGAAATCTCTGCCACTTCATAGCTCAGCAAAGCCAGAAGTCCAAACACGAACATCTTGTGATGGGAAAAGAGTTTGCTGATATTAGAACCGGCTGCCTCATCTTCTGCTGTTGCCACATGACTGATTTCCGGTAAATCTACACGTGAGAAAACCAGAGCTATCACCAGCACCAGAATACCCAGAATGGTATAAGGCACCACCACATTGCCGCCCTCTTCGGTCTGGTTGAAGAGGAACTGACCGATGCAAAGTGTGGCAAAAATACCACCCAATCCATTAAACGACTGCGATAAGTTCAGTCGGCTGGTAGCCGTTTCCTTGGCACCCAGTTCGGTAACATAGGGATTGGCGGCTGTTTCCAGAAATACCAAACCGCACCCGATAATGAAAAGGCAGAGCAGGAATGCTGAGAAACTGCCCACCGTAGCACCCGGGATAAAGAGCAAGGCGCCCACACCAAAGAGGAGCAGACCGAAGACTACTCCACGGCGATAACCATACCGGTTGATAAAAAAGCCAGCAGGTATTGCCATCAGGAAATAACCCAGATAGGTAGTAACCTGAATAAGGGCGGAATGAGTAATACTGATGTGCAGAGCATTCTGGAAGTGCTTGTTGAGCACATCCAGAATGGCACGAGCGAAGCCCCACAAAAAGAAGAGCGACGTAATGAGAATGAATGGGACAAGATATCTCCTGTCGGTTGTCTGATTTGTATCTGTCTGTTGTTCTGTTAACATATTCATAAGGCATTCATTTTAGCTGGGAACAAAGGTAAGGCTTTTCGATGGAAATTCCAAACTTTCCCAGGATTATTTGTTGTTTATATCAAATATAATTGTCTTTACAGCCAGATGAAATCTCCGTTCATCGACGCTGAACGGCGGTTCAACGTCGCTGAACGGACATTCAACGTCGATGAACGAAGATTTTATCTGATAGTAAATACATCTTTAACTAGAAATAGAACGTTTCTGATGGCTATTCAGAGACAACTCTTCCCGTCATTCCTTCGGAATCAAGACGGCTCCCTCCTGCTTCTTACCATCCATCAGAATTCTCATCGGGTGCTCAAAGCGTACATGACGGACATATTGCGTCTCCTCTACAGCCGGCATTGCATCCAGGATTTCCTTATTTACAAAGCCGCCTTCACCTGTATTTGTATCTACCGTAAAGTATCCCACGCCAAAAGAGGTGAGGTTCTGGAAGAAGTGAGTACCCTGACTAGGATCGATATTGTAATTCTTCAGAGCCACCTCTACGATAACCCGGGCAGCGCTGATATGCGGCCATTTTACAGGTACACCCAGATAATGGTCGCTGGAACCCCAACGGCCAGGACCTATCAGCACATAGTTCTTGCCGTCAGCAAGGAACTTGCGGTTGATTCGTTCTATATCATCGGCTACATAAAAATTATTCATCGCAGAGAAGTGGTCATCATACTTCACATAAACCACATCAACCACATCTTCGCTGATGCCATGACCCAGCGAATTGTGCGAACGCAACAGGCAGTCGGAATCAGGGATAGCCTTCACATCTTCATCAAGCATCTCCTTGGCATCGACGATAGGACGAATCTGAAGAAGATAGAATTCGCAGCTCCTGTCATTATTGATATTGCAGGCAAACTCTATCTCCACAGGTCTGCGCATAGCCCCTGCTCCATACTTCATCGACATCTGCAGTATCTCTGGCAAAGGCACCACTCCATGCTGGAGCACACTTGAGAAGGTTATCAGTTTGCGACCATTCTCATAGACTCCATCATTGATGACCTGATCGTATGGATCGAAAGTAGATGCGATATAGGTAAGGCTCTGGTCTTCTACGGCATCTTTCACCCGAAGTTTAAGAATATTAAAACCATCATCCACCTTGAAATCATTGCCCACATGCTTCATATCCAGCGCATAGAACTGGGTCTGGGTGTCGCGCAGAGCCAGCTCAGTTTCCGATGTCTGGAGCACCTGATTCGGATGGTAAGGACAAACACGAAGGGTCTGACCTCCATCTACGATATATTTACCCAAGCCCAAGGCTAGACTGGCTATACCCTCTTCAGCTTCTTCATCACCTATCGGATAATAATTGAGCGAACGGAGCACACCGCTCATGGTAGGATAAAACCTTGTACCATAGTCTTTACCCACAACCTGCTGCAAGATAACAGCCATCTTTTCCTGATCGATGACATTGCTCGTTGCGGTCATGTAAGCCTTCGAGTCGCGATAGAACACAGAAGCATAGACACCCTTGATGGCACAGGCCAGCATCTGCAGCATCTGATACTTATCTTCCAGATACGGAATCATATAGGTAGAATAAATACCGGCAAACGGCTGATAGTGGGCATCTTCGAGCAGCGAACTTGAACGGATTGCGATAGGACTCCTGGTTGCCTCAAAGAAGGTGAAGAAGTCGGCTATCAGCGAATCGGGCAGCTGGGCATGCAGGAAGTGCTTCAGAATCTCATCGTCGCTAGCATCACTCAAAGCTATCGGATAGAGATTGTTGCTCATCATAAATTCATCAAAGATATCGGTACAGAGCACCACGGTCTTCGGAATCTGCACGGTGGCATTCTCATACTGGTTGAACTCAGGATGGCGCTTGATGATGTTGTCCAGGAATGCAAGACCTCTACCCTTTCCGCCCAGGGAGCCTTCTCCGATACGGGCAAAGTGGGCATACTTGTCAAACTTCATGCGGTCGAAAACAGCCACTACACCGATGTTTTTCATGTGACGATACTGCACGATGGCATCGAAGATAATCTGTCGGTGAGCATCTACATCCTGTAATTTTTCCCAGGTAACATGCTTCAGGAAAGCTGATACAGGGAAGATGGCACGAGCACAAAGCCAACGGCTCATATGGTTGCGGCTGATATGATAGAGCATGGAATCGTTAGGAATATTGAAGATGTTATCCTGCAATTCCTTCAAACTATGAATGCGCATAATCTCCTCATGAGTCTTAGGATCACGGAATATGAAATCGCCAAAGCCCATGTGCTCTTCCATCAGACGGCGAAGATCTACGCTCATCTTCTTCGAGTTCTTGTCAACAAAGCGGAAACCTTCAGCCTCTGCCTTCGCACGGTTCTCACTTTCAGAACTTTCTATGATAAGCGGAACGAAAGGATCGTTCTTCCTGATATAACGGAAAAGTTGCAAACCTGCATCTGGACATTTCTCGCGACCGAAAGTATCCGTACGATGCTTAGGCTTCTCTTCAGGCATCACCTCATTACCAAAAGCTTTGGCAGCACTCTTTAACGGGAAACGTGCATCGCTGATTACACCCAACGTGTTATCAGAATACTTATCATACAGTTTCTGGGCTTCCTCGTAAGTACGAGCCAAAACCACCTTAGGACGGCCACGCATACGCATGGTAGCTGCATGCCGGTTCAGAGCCTCCTGAGAAAAGTTCTTGCTCTGCTCCAATATATAATTATAAAGATTAGGCAATATAGAACTATAGAAACGGATAGAATCTTCTACCAGCAGAATCATCTGCACGCCTGCTTCCTGTATGTCATGTTCAAGATTCATCTTATCCTCTATCAGCTTGATGATAGAAAGAATAAGATTGGTGTTGCCAAGCCAGCAGAAGACATAATCGAAGATACTTAAGTCTTCATTCTGCATACGCTTGGTAATGCCATGAGAGAAAGGCGTAAGAACAACACAATGGATATTGGGAAACTTACCCTTGATGTCGCGCGCTACGTCGAAGGCATCATTATCAGCATTGCCAGGCATGCAAATCACCAGATCAATGACGGTAGAACGAAGCACAGCAGCAGCCTCTTCGGTAGTAGAAACTTGAGTAAAGGTTGGCGGATAGCGGAGCCCCAGCTCCATATATTCATTATATATCTTCTCTTCGATACGTCCATCATCTTCAAGCATGAACGCATCGTAAGGATTGGCTACAATCAGTACATTGTAGATACGGCGCATCATCAGATTCACAAACGATACGTCTTTCAAGTAGAATTTATTCCACTCCTGAGGTATATTATTTTCCATAAATGAAGTTAAAGTTTGTGCAAAGATACTGATTTTCTGAGATTTACTTGCATCTTTCAACATTTTTTTTTATATTTGTGCCATAAAATATGAAGATATGGTTACAAAATCTTTCATCACAGCCATCTTGGCTATATTCAGCCTGGTTCCATGCTACGGACAAAAGCACCAGCACGGCAAGGCATCATATTACTCTAAAAGAGCAACAGGTGCCCGTTCTGCAAGCGGCCAGAGAATACATCATGACAGTTTAACATGCGCACATCGGTTTTATCCCTTCGGAACGCACCTCAAGGTTACAAACCTTAGCAATGGCAAGAGTACTATCGTAAAAGTCATCGACAGAGGGCCGTTTGGAAGAGGTAGAATCATTGACCTATCATGGAAGGCTGCAAAAGAAATTGGTATGATTGCACAAGGCGTAGCTTCTGTAAAAGTTGAAAGGGTGGAAAAACCGATTCCTTACAAGCCAGAGGACACAAAATTGCCTAAAGTTGATTTCGAAGTGGCTGAAACTGAATATGAATTTCCCAACAAATGGGGAACTCCTAACAGGAAAAAGGTAAAACATCACAGCAGTAAAAAAGAAACAAATAAAATTACTTCAAAGGTAATAAATAAAACAGAGCACCATAAAAGCAAAGAGGTGACAAAGGCTGAACTAAAAAAGCAAAATACAGATAAAGCAAAAAGTAAAGAGGGTGTGTCATAAGTCCATGGCGCACCCTTTTCTTTTTTTCTCCTTTTTCCAGATACGGAACTGAAAAAATTGTTTTTATTTACAACAAAGCCCAAACTTTCACAAGCTC
>NZ_QSAV01000001.1:175796-177655 GCF_003465495.1 Segatella copri
AAAAAATTGTTTTTATTTACAACAAAGCCCAAACTTTCACAAGCTCGGGCTTTGCCTTTCCGCAAAAGATTTGTATCTTTGCAGAAAACTTCTTTAAGTATGGCAAAGATACAAATAAAATCTGAAACTCGGCACGAATTGAGCTTTTTTCCTAACTCTTTCGATGATTATGTGCCAAAAGACAGCAAAGTTCGTATGGTGGATCATATTATTCGCAGTATGGACATCAACCCTCTCATGGATACCTATGATGGGATTGGTGCTCCTCCTTATAGTCCGAAGATGCTTCTAAGTTTAGTTGTTTTTGCCTATATCAATGGCGTTTATTCCTGTCGTGGCATAGCAGACGCACTTAAATACGATGTTCGCTATATGTGGATTTGTGGAGGTAAGCAACTATCTTTCGCAACAATCAACCGCTTTAGATCCAATCATATGATTAAATGCATCGACTTTTATTTTGATGCAGTCGTCTCCATATTGGTTGAAAAGGGCGTGATTAGTCTGGAGGAACAATATGTTGATGGTACTAAGATAGAGTCGAAAGCAAACAAGTACACGTTTGTATGGAAGAAGACTGTGGAAAAGAACAGGGCTAAGCTCTTGGAAAAGACCTCTGCTGCATTGGCTCAGATAAAAGAACAAATTCGCCTGAATGGCGGGAGTGACATTAAGGAAGAAGACTGCGAGCCAGCCACTTCCGCCAAGGATGTAAAGAGAAGTGCACGTTTGTGTGAGAGGCAAGCGAAGAACCTTCCTAAGGCAAAGCTTACAGGAAGAGAGAAGCAAAAGCTAAATACTCAGATAGATCACTTGTTCAAAGTCTCGGACAAACTGTGTGAGTATGAAAAATCACTGGATATACTGGGCGAGAGAAACAGTTACTCCAAGACTGATCCCGATGCGACCTTCATGCGCCTCAAGGAAGATGCCATGAACAATGGGCAGACAAAGCCTGCCTATAACCTTCAAATTGCGACAGAGAATCAATATTGGACGAATTTCGCCCTTTATCCCAATCCAACAGACACCCTGACCTTCAAGCCTTTTTTGGATAAGTACAAGAAAAGATATGGAAAGCAATCCAAGAGCGTCACCGCAGACTCAGGGTATGGCTCGGAGGAGAACTACGAGTACCTAGAGATGGAAGAGATGATGGGTTATGTAAAGTACAACTGGTTTCACAAGGAACAGCATAAGCCTTTCAAGGAGGATGCCTTCAACCAAGCGAACTTCTACTACAACAAGGATGATGACTATTATGTCTGCCCCATGGGACAACACATGGAACCTTGTGGACAACGGCAAACGAAAAGTGACTCCGGCTATGTGTCTGTCATTACATTATATAGAGCACAACGATGTGATGGATGTCCGCTTGGAAGTCTCTGCAAGAAATCCAAAGGCAACAGAACCATATATGTCAACCATAAACTGAATGCATATAAAAAGGAAGCCTTCCTGCTACTAACGTCTGAAGAGGGCTTGAAACACAGAAGCCAGCGACCGATAGAGCCGGAAGCTGTATTTGGGCAGATGAAGGCGGATATGCATTATAAGCGATTCAGGCATTTTGGAATGGACAAGGTTTATATGGATCTAGGATTGTTCGGAATGGGATTCAATTTGAAGAAATATTTGGGTATAAAACGATAAAACTCAATTTTGTTTTTTTTATCGTCAGGGATAACTATGCCCTTTTGTGAACTTCCTGCCTGTTTATAATAGAGAAGATCGGAAAAAGTAAAATTTGCAGACGATATTATATGATTCCCTTTTTGGAATAGGCTACGATACTTCTAGGATTATGCAATAAATAACATAAAAGAGGGTGCGCCATAGACTTATGACACACCCTC
>NZ_QSAV01000010.1:0-92135 GCF_003465495.1 Segatella copri
ACTTATTTTTTAGCGGGCAATATGGAGAAGTAGATGGTTACGCTCTAAAGATTTATTAGCTGTACGTTCTCCAAAATTATCAGCAACATACTGACCTATATCTTTCAATTGCTGCTTTGCCAATGTTGACCAGGTGATTTTTATTTCCATCCCAATTCCTCCTTCACGACATTCAAAATTTCTGAATGAGGAATCGTTTTCTGAGACAAAGACTCCTTATAGGCGAAATCGGCAGCGGCTTTCATTGCTGTTTCGTCTAAGTTATCGATAAATGATTGCATCTTCTTATCGTCACATTTTTATTGTTTACATGCTGCAAATATAAGGGAAATATCTGAAATAGCCAAAGAATTTCTGGTTTTTAACATTGTCCCACAGATTGCACAGATGACGCAGATTTTTCGACTCCCCTGTCCCCCTCTTGCGAAGAGGGGGTCCTTATCCCACTCCCAAGCCCTCGCCCTTAGCATAAGGGCAAGGGATGTAGCTGGCGACGCTATAGCTCTGCCAGAGTTTTGGTCAGCCAGCGGAGCCTGTGCCCGCAAGGGGCTGGCTGAGAGTGCTTACGCAACAGAGTTGCGAGTGTTTGTCGCCTAGCGGAAGACTTTATTTCGTATGATGCTCGATGAAGCGATTAATCATTTTTACAACAGTGACAGTTGACTGCCTGTAATGAGCTATCACCATGATATTAATGATTTCTCCATCAATATTATAATAAACAACATTTGGTCCTATGTTCAAATGTCGAATTAAAACCTTGTCGTTTAAGAGTTTTGAAGAATAGCTATAGTCTGGAGTTCCAGATTCTGGAAACAGCAATAAACGCCCTACCTTAGAATTTATGTCATTTAAGGTTTTGCGAGATACAGAAGCACCAAAATGTTCTTCTACATAGTCCAAAATTCCATCAAGTTGATGGAGAGCCATATCAGACCAAATTATTTCCATCCTCTTTGCTCCTTAATCTTTTCCATTGCCTGAGAATGAGAAAGACCTCTTCCCGAACGACTTTCCTTAATGGCGTACTCTGAAGCCATTTCTAAAACTTCATGAGGCATATCATTTACGAAAGCCTGTACTTTGTCTTCTGGAACTTCATATGGATTAATACCTTTCATCGTTGAATACAACAATGTTATAAGGGCATTTTTCCGATCATCACTCCAATTCTTTACTTCGTTCCAAATCGGAGTATTTTGTATTTCATTATAATTGAACGTTCTCATAATTCTAATATTTAGTACCTTACATGCTGCAAATATAAGGGAAATATCTGAAATAGCCAAGGAATTTCTGGTTTTTAACATTGTCCCACAGATTGCACAGATGAACACAGATTTTCTGAGACCTGTCCGGTCTTTGAATAAAGTCACGCAGATTTATCCTACTACTATTTCTTATACGCAGATGAGACCTATTCGGTCTAGATTACGCAGATTTATTTTCATAGAGCATACTTCATCTCCACCAAGGCATCCCAACCATCCGCATCGGCTGGTACTGGCTTACCACCTTTAGACACCATTGTCTCGACATATGCCAAAGCTTCTTTGAACTCGGTGGTTTCCGTGAATTTTGGAGTGGATGGCTTGGCAATCGATGCTGCCCCATCATGTATATTACTATTTATCAATACTTTGTTCATAATCCTATCTCCTATCATTAATAATTTACCTGCAAATATAAGGGAAATATCTGAGCTATTTCAGAACGAAAGGAGAGGACGTAATCTGCAGCTTATGCTTGGCCAAACTCCTATACTGCGGGGAAGTCTTTGATATGCATACCTTACCGGAGGGAATCCAATAATGCAAATGATCTCGCCTGATTTTACATCATTCTTCTTCATCTTCTCACATTTCCGGTTCCTGATAATACTTTCCTACTACTTCCGAAGCCTTGCCTGAGAAGGCAGCCAAGCCTCCCCATTCCGCAATCAACTGATTGTTATTTTCAACATCCAAAGAGGAAATGTCGGTAGAGGTTACTCCACCTCCATCTGATGAGAAAAAATATGTCTTCAACTCCTTTTCCTGCAATCCATTCATTACCTGAACGGCTGTAGATTTCTTATCTATATCGAATAATTCACTAAGAGCCTTTTTAAAACGTTCCGCAGGCAAATTCTTGAGAGTCTCAAATACCCAGGCAAACTCCAACAACGTAGGAGAATGAGTGGATACTATTACCTTATATCCCGCCTGCATCAATTCTATGATTTCCCAAATAACGGTCTGGATGGCACGGGGATGCAATCCCATTTCCGGCTCCTCAATGATTACCCACTTGTAATCTTCCTTATTGATTACAGATGTTGGAGGTCCTGAGAGACAATACATTGCCAGCAGAAGAGGCATGAACTCCTTCTGACCTGCACTCCATGTCATAAATGGAAGACTGACATTGTTAATATTCAGCTTCATCTTTCTTTGACCTGAACTTTGGTCAATAACAACTTTTGCGCCATGAAAAACGGATTCGTCTATAGAATCCTTTACCACACCCTTCAGACGATTACGCATCGGGAATATCACATCAGGATTACCTAAACCACTCTGTATGAACACACGCAGTGTTTCACTGAAGTTTTTCAAGACATACGGAGCAGCTCCATCAAACTCCATAAAATTCTTTGGACGACCATCTGATATTCCTAAAATTCGTTGAGCAGGAACATAAAAGACGGATTCCTTGGTATTCTGCTTGCCCTTCGATGGCTTCAATAAATCCGTGATTGCAAATTTCTTATCTGAAACTTCTATTTTTGTATCTCCACTGAACAACGTATGCAATCCCTCTCCAAAATAATAATCCAAGAGAGGTTCCACATCTGTTTTTGACAAAATATAATTATACTTCCGTAATGTCTCGATAATGCTATTCTTATCCATGACTAACTTGAACAGCTCCAAAAACAAGCTTTTTCCACTTGCTTGAGGACCTATCAAGATATTCAAGTCACCTAGACTTACATCTACGGACTTGATGGGACCGAAATTCTCTACCTTCAATTTTGTCATTGCCATTCTGTTATTTTATTCAATTATCCGGCAAAAATACAAATTATTTTTGAGAAATCAAAAAATTTAAGGGACTTTTACGTTCTGCACTAACTCTTGTCCCACAGATTTCACAGATTCACACAGATTTCTTTGCGGCCTGGGCGGCCTGGAATTTGAAAGGGTCACGCAGATTTGGCTTTACTTCCCGCTGGTCAGTGGGTCCGGAGGACAAATCTCCCTTCGGCCGCCGATTTTCAATTCGCTGATGACGCAGATTTTTTTACGGTTCCTCCGGTTCCCATTGTAGGGGTATGTTTGGGTGGGTGTGAAGGGGGTGTATAAGAACTTTTGTATATACATCGTGCGCAAAAGATAAAGAGAAAGGGTATCAGATAGTTATGCCTTCTTTTTAACACGCTTTTCACGCTAAAGTTCATTTACCCCCTTCACACTTCACGCTTTGTTTGCTAATCTAAAAATCGATCATTTCGGCGACAAAGGTTCCAGCAACCCGTCAATCAGACGAAGCAGCTCGTCTCTGTGAGCCTCGCCCGCCAATGACTCCATCCAACGTATCGCGCCCCAGTAGTCGTCGATGGAAACATCACGGTCCATCGCCTCCAGACTCTTGGTGTACGCATCAGACAGCCGGAACTCCTTGCGGATGGCTGACTTGGTGGAAGCCCAATGCTTCTCCTCCTCAGTAAGACCACCCTCAAAACGGTCTTCCTTCAGTTCTTCACGCATAGCCCAGAACACGTTGTGGACTAAAAGATTAAAACACTTGTGGGCAGAAATCATGCCCGTCTGTAGTCGTAGGAATCCTTGATTCCCATGACTTCACTTTTGATTTTTTTAAAAAACATTTTAAATAAATTTATGTTATGTTCCAAAATCGGAACTTTTTGATTTCAATGCCAAATTTTATGCTTAGCTTTGCAGCGGAATCTATATGATTCAATTTTAAAACAACTTATAATTATTTGCTTAAAAATGACAACAAAAGAACAACAACAAAGACAAGAAATGGTATTACCATCTTTCTTCTATGCTATCGCCTCCAGCGAAAGCAGACAACTCATCAGTCTTGATGAACTGCAGCGAATCATCACCCTCGACGCCATGACCCAGGCTCGTACCGAAGACTACCGCAAGAACATGCGCATCAGCAGCGAGCTCGCTCATCAAACCAAGGTGATGATGCCAGGCATCACTACCTCCGTGCTCATGGACGGACGGGGCAAGGAACTGCGCAACGTGGTGAAGACCACCCAGATGATTGCCGTGGACATCGACAAGATTCCTGCAGAAAAGATGAAGGAGGTCGTACAGAAGGCAGACGCCGACCCTCATACCATGATGAGGTTCATCACCGTGAGCCAACGGGGCCTGCGCATCATCTCCAGATACCTGCCCATAGATGACGACGAGGTGACCGCACTGGAACTTTTCGATGTGATCATACGCAAGGCGATGAGCTATTACAGTAAGTTGCTAGGCGTGCCTGCCGACGAGCAATGCGTAGACATCACCCGGATGTGCGGACTCGCACACGACCCTACCGCCTACTTCCATTGGGACGCAGAGCCTTTCGGTCTGGACACCCACGACCTGAAGGCGCTCTACACCAAGAAGGCCAACGAGGCGAAATATGCCAAACGTGCCAGCAAGCGCAAGCGAAACAGCCAGAAGATGGTGGCACTGGGCAAGGGGGTTCCCTCGATGGACGAGGCAGCGCAGCACATACTGAACCTACTCGACACGTGGGGCTACAAGTTTGAGAGCGGTGCCCACAACGAGTATGTGCTCCACTTCGGCAAGGTGTGCGTGCGCTATGGCATAGACAAGGAAGAGGCAATGACCTACGCCAAGTGCAACTTCAGCTCCGACTATCCCGATGCTGACAGCGTGATGAAATCATGCTACAAGCACACCGAGAAACTAGGCACCTGGCACTTCTACCGCAAAGGCGAGGGCTTCTCGGGTAAGCCGACCGTCAAGGTAATCAAGCAGTGGCTCTCAATGAGATACGAGTTCCACCACAATGAGGTGACGGGATTTCACGAGGTGCTGAGTCGCGATATAATCAAAGGCAAATACCATAAGTGGACCCGCATCGACGACAACATAGAGAACACCATCTGGACCCAGATGGACGAGATGGGACTCGAAGTGAGCGCCATCAAGCTGCACGCCATCATCAACAGTGACTTCAGCGAACCTTGGGATCCCTTCGACGAATATCTCAGGAGTCTGCCAAAATGGGACGGAAAGACCGACTACATCGACGAGCTTGCCAACCGGGTAACCATCAACTATTGCCCTGGCTACCACCACTCGCAGGAAGAGTTCAGATACTTCTTCAAGAAATGGCTCGTATCGATGGTGGTGGCATGGGTATCACCGAGAGTGGTGAGCCAGACCATCCTGATATTCATCGGGAGGGGTGGCATCAACAAAACCACATTCTTCTATTATATCCTGCCACCTTGCCTGCGCCAGTACTTCATCAACGAGTCAACCGCCAACTATACCGACAAGGACTTCATGGAGGCTTTCTCAAGCAAGGCACTCATATGCCTCGACGAGCTGGAGTCTACCTTCGGCAAGGGGCTGAGCGCCCTCAAGAGCAACGTCACCAAGCTGGTGTTCTCCATCCGCCGCCCCTACGACAAGTATCGTTCGGAACTGCTGCACCGTGGTGCCCTCTGTGGCACCAGCAACAGCATACAGATCATCACCGACGAGGAGAACCGCCGCTACTCGCCCTGGTTCGTAGACAACATCGAGAGTCCTAGGGAGACCCCCATCGACTACCAGCACGTCTATGCCCAGGCTGTAGCTCTGGGACAAGAGGTAACCAATCGGGTGAAGAACCAGGAAGAGGGATGGGTATACTGGCTCACCACCGTCGACATAGACGTGATGAGGGAGCACAACGGCATGTTCATGGTTTCCAACTTCATGGAAGACCAGATACTGCGCTTCTACAAGGTGCCGAAATCAGACACCGCCCCTCAATATGTAAAGTTCCGCTATTCATCGGAAATCATGGAGCGCATAGGCGGAAGTCCCGCCCTGAGCCGCAACATGAGTCACCAGAATCTGAGCGCCGTGATGCAGCGACTGGGATTCAAGAAGGTACACCGCGCCAAAGGCAACGGATGGCTCGTGATAGAGAAGAATCCGGGAGAAATCAACACCGAGGCGATCTGCAGTCCAAACGAATGCGCAGAAACGTACCTGAAACCGTACAGAGCCGTAGCTACGGATAGCCAGAATGGTTCTGACCAACAGTAAACAGCATTCTGGCAAGTGCTAACCAGCATTGCCAGCAACGCTAAGTATCATCAAGAGAAACGCTAAGTATTATTACCGCGATTCATAAAAGTCAAAACTATATGAAAATCAAGATATACAAAAAATTCGAGCTTGCCAAGCTCTACTTTCCGGAGCAGTCGAAACACGTGGCACTAAACCACCTGATGCGAATGGTAAACCACTGCCCGCCTCTGCTTGAAGCCTTGCGAAGAGAGGGCTACGAACGGTTGGCGAAGACCTTCACCATGCGCCAGACGCTGCTCATCTATGAGTATCTGGGCGAGCCATAATACTGAGTTTTCCAGTTTTATGCCCCATCGTATCCCTATCTCACCCCTATCGTACAGAAGCCTCTTCTGAAAGTCGTATCTTTGCAACCGTAAACAAGAAACAAGCACTGCGCAGCGCTTTAATACATGAAACACGAACCATAAAACAATTTATTAGCCTTATGATTGAGTACGATTTAAAGAAGAACAACAACAAGAAGAACGTGAAGGCTTATGGCAAGTACTACGCCAAGCCCCACATTAGTGAAACTGTAGATCTCGATGAGCTCGCCGACCACATGCATGGTCACAACTCTCCATTCTCAGCCGGGACCATCAAGGGCATCCTCATCGATGCCGTGACCCACATCAAGGAGCTCCTGCTCATGGGCAAGAATGTAAAGCTCGACAACCTCGCCATCTTCTACATCAGCATCAAGAACAAGATGGGTGCAGAGAACGCCGACGACTTCACCGTATCTAAGAACATCGAAGGAGTAAGAATGAAAGCCCGCGCCACGGGCGACTTCCGCTCTGTGAATCTCAACCTCGACGCCAACTTGAAGAAGTATGGTGCTAAGAAAAAGAAGTCTTCGACCACCACCGACACCGAAACAACTACGCCATCGGGAGATACAGGCAAGAGCGAATCTGACTCTACCACTAACCCAGGCAGCGGTTCGGAAGGCGATGGACTTGAGTAACCGGGATAGCATATCCCCGTTATCTCTTAACGGGGATTGCAAATCCCCTTAACATGTTTTTTTTAATATATTGACCGAAAATGACACAAGATCGATTTCCGATGACGATTGGCGGCGAGGAGGTACTCAATGAGCATCTCCTGCTCGCCTACACAGAGAACGGAGAGATGATGGACTCACCTCTGAGCGTCCGTTTTCTCGTAATCCATTGCTCGGCAACACGTGCCGACCGTAACTACACCGACAAGCAACTGATGCGCGACCACAAGAAGCGTGGATTCCGCACCGTGGGCTACCACTTCTATGTCCACAAGGACGGAAGCATCACGCAGTTCAGAAAGCTGCTGGAGGTGGGCTCACATGCCCGCCCATACAATCGCTGCTCCATCGGCATCTGCTATGAGGGCGGGCTGGATGACGAGGGGCGTCCTGCCGACACCCTTACCCGGGCCCAGTATGACGCAATGTGGAATCTGCTGCGCAAGCTCAAAATCACGTTCCCACAGGCTAAGATAGTGGGTCATCGTGACTTGCCGGGCACCACCCCGAAGGCATGCCCTTGCTTCGATGCAGCGAAAAAATTTCCACTTTAATGCTTAATGCTTAATGTTGAATGTTGAATGTTGAATTTTTAATTTGAACTATGAAGAAAGAAACCATCAAGAAGGTGATCAATTTCATCATCACCGTACTTACCGCCGTAGCTAGCGCATTCTGCGTACAGAGCTGCCAGTAAATTCCCAGTAATTAAACCTTAACCTTAAGTTCTAATTCTACCAGTATTGCCTGAAGATGCCGAGGCGGTGCATGTCGGAGCCCACCATGTCGTACATATCGTGCTTCATGAGCCACTTGCATCGTTTCTGCACCTTCTTGCCATACTGCCCATCTATCGAGAACACATTTCGCTGGAACTTTATGCCCATCAACTTGAGCTTCTCGTAATCGCGCTTCTCCATGTAGAGGTAGCGCTCTGGATGGGCAAGCACGGGCGTGTAGCCCTTGTTCTTGATGCGCTCCAGGAGGGCATGAAAATTCATCGGGGCAGAGAAGATGCTCGTCTCCACCAACAGGAGCTTGCCATCCTCGCCCAGCGGCAACAGGTCGTTTGCCTTCAGGCGCTTTTCGAAGAGCGCATCTAGCATATTTTCGGCTGCGAGATGCAGCCGGAGCATTTTTCTGTCAGCAGGGTTTCGCTCGGCGAAGTCCTGCTGATATTGTTTTTGGAAGTTCGCAAATACTTGGCGCAAATGGGTGGTCTCGTTGGGTACGTCTTCCATAATATGAGGCGTAAGCCAGACATCCCTCATGCCTGCGCCTTCGTAAAGGCTCAACATTTCCAACGACTTCTTTACCTCTTGAAATCCGTCGTCCACGCCGGACAGGATGTGGCAGTGCCAGTCGATGCCGCCGGGGAGTCTCTCTGATGGTGCTTTCTTGCTTGCCGTCGGATTGCAAATCCAACGGAACGCCTCACGGAATATATTCATATTTTTCTATTCTTTTATCCTATTTTCTACTTTCCTATTTTTGCCCCCCATTCTTGTCGGAGCCGTAGTGGTAGCCGTAGCCATAGCCATAGTGATAGCCATAGCGATAGTAGTGGCCGTAGCGACCGCCCTGAGCCTTGGTTCCGTTCAGAATGAGCGACATATTCTTGAATTTCTTATCCTTGTAGAGCTGCTCGATGTCGCCCAGCATACTGCGCTGCATCAAGCCCGAACGTACCACGAAGATGGTGCGGTCGGTAAATTTCTCTATAATCTGGGTATCTGCCACGATTTCCACAGGTGGACAGTCGATGAACACATAATCGTACTCACCCCTCACCTGCTTGATTATCTTCTCCAGACGGTCGGTGAAGAGGAGCTCCGTAGGGTTAGGCGGCATGGTACCGATAGGCAGCACGTCGAAACCCTTCACCAGTCCATGCTCCTCGCCATGGCAGATGATGCCCTCCAGGTCATCGGTTCTGCCGTTGAGATAGTCGCTGAGTCCCTCGCCAGGGCTGCCCACGAGCATGGATATGGAACCATGTCGGAGGTCACCATCGATGACGAGCACCTTCTTCTCCTTGATGGCGAACGACATGGCGATGTTGCCTGCCAGGTGACTCTTGCCCGAGCCTGGGTTGAAAGACGTAAGGATGATGACGTTCTGCTCGGGATGGGTGCCTATCATAAACTCCAGGTTAGTGCGCAGCACGCGGAACGCCTCGTTCACGATGTCGCGCTTGCCTGCCTTCACCACAATCTGTCTCGTCTCCTTCGGCTTCTTCCAAAACTGGATGCGCTGCAGAAGAGTTGGTCTGTTCTTGCGACTGATGCTGTATGGTATCTCACCGAGGAATGGTATGGTGATGTTCTTGAGGTCGTTTCTGCCCCTCACCGTCGTGTTCATGTTCTCACGGATAAAGATGACTACCACAGGTATCAGGACTCCGAGAACGAAAGCCACGAGGATGATGTTGCGGCGCACAGGCTGCACGGGCTTGGTGTCGCCCGTAGGAGGGGTGATGATGCGCGTATTGTAGGCGGTGAAAGCCTTGGAAAGCTCGTTTTCCTCTCTCTTCTGCAAGAGGAAGAGGTAGAGCGCCTCCTTCACCTTCTGCTGGCGACCCACTGTTTGCAGGTACTTTGCCTGGCTAGGGTTGCTGGCTATCTGGCTGGTGGTCTGCGCCTCGTTTGCCTGCAGGTTGCCAAGCTGCGAGTTGAGTGTCACCACGAAGTTGTCGATACTGGTTACGATGCTATGGCGCATGGAGGCGAGGCTCTGGTCATAGTCAGCCACCAATGGGTTCTGCTCGCTAGAGTTAGCCACCAGGTTGTTGCGCTCCAGCTGCTGCTTGTTGTATTCGGTAATCTGCTGCTCGATGCCCGGGCTGTCGATGCCGATATTGGCTGGCAGGAGCTGGTTCTTGCCCACCTTGCCCGTCAGGAAGTCGCGCAGGTAGCGTGCCATGGAGAGGCGTGAGTTCAGCTCGAGTATCTGCTTGTCTACGTCGCCGCTCTTCTGCATGTATTGCTGTGCGGCGGTCTCTACGTCGGGCAGCAGATTGCGGCTCTTGAACGAGGAGATGTCCTTGTCTACGTCGCCCAGTTCCCGCTCGATGACGCCCAGGCGCTCGGTGATGAAATGGGAGGTGGAGACGGTCATCTGGTTCTTGTCCTCCATCCAGTTCTTGCGGTATACGGAGATGATGGTGTTCAGCACGTCCTCGGCGCGCTGGGTGAGCTGGTCCTTATAGGTCAGGTCGATGACTGTTGCCTTCTCCTCGCTGATGCTTGCCGAGAGCGACGCCTTGATATGGTTGGTCATGGCATAGAGGTTGGTGCGAGTCACATGCAGTTTCCTGCTCTCATGTCCATTGATGAAGGCAGAATAGCCCGGTGCCTGGTCTACGCATACATAGCCCATCGCCGTGCGGACGGTCTGGCCCAGCTTGCCCTGTACCTCCTCGTCCGATTCCACTTGGTTTCCATCCTTGTCGGTGCCACTCACATGTACGATGGAAAACAGGTCGTCATGCTTTACTTCTACATCCAAATTGGCGCTCTGCATATCGTTCAAGCTATAGAAATGAACGGTTACAGGCAGCGTTCTGCCATAGAGAGCCACAGGATGGAAGGTACCGTCTTCACTGTAGTTTACGTCGAGTTTGAGCTGCTTGCCTGCCTCCAGCAAGACGGCTGGCGACTGGATGGCAATCAACTCGTTGTTGACGTTCGACTTGCCTCCCGAGAGTCCCATGTCGGAGAACATACTGGTCACATCGCTGTTGATGCTCTGGCTCTTGCCGTCTTCCTTGATGAGGATGGATGCCGTGCGCTGATAGACACTAGGCGTGGAGAGGAGGTAATAAGTGGCTATGCCCAGGGTGACGACGAGCGAGATAACAAACCATCGCCAGCGCACAAGGCACAGATACATTAAGTCTTGCAGACGAATGAAGTCTTCTGCCTGCTGGGGGCGACGAACCAGAACATTCTGCATCGTCGCTTGATTATTCTGAATCATTGAATTTGAAAGTTGAATGTTGAGTGTTGAATGTTGAGTGTTGAGTGTTGAGTGTTCACTCTACTCTTACATTATTTCTTGATAAGTACCGCCACGCTGGTGGCAAGTGAGGCAAGGCTAATCCAGAAGCTCGTGCTCCTGACATTGTTGCCATTGACCGTGCTCTGGCGAGCCTTGGTCTTGTTGGGGCTGATGTAAACCACGTCGTTCTGCTGCAGGTAATATACCGGACTGTTGAACACGCTGTTTCCCGAGCAGAGATTGATCGTGTATATCTTCTGGTGGCCGTTTTCCTGGCGCAACACCATTACGTCTTCACGGGTGCCATAGATGGTCAGGTCGCCCGCCTTGCTAAGGGCATCGAGAATAGTCACTTTCTCGTCCTCGATTTCATACTGTCCAGGGCGTGCCACCTCACCCATCACCGAATAGTGGAGATTTGTCAGGCTGACGGTCACCACGGGATCCTTCACCAAGTTGCGCTCCACCAGAACTTTCTTGATTCCCTCGGCAATCTGCTCTCGGGTACGACCTGCCACATGCAGGGTGCCCAGCACAGGAAAGTCGATGTTGCCCTTGCTGTCTACCGTATAATAATAGGCATCCTTGACGACGGTCGACGTGGTGGCGGTTCCCGTAAGGTTGAAGAGCTGTGAGATCTGTGGATCCTTGCTCTTCACGCCGATGTAGAGTTTATCTGTTGGCTTGGCGGTGATCACCGCACTTTTCAGATTGATTAGCGTGTCAGGATTTTGGTTAAAATCCTGGAAATAAGCTATTTGTTGTGGGGCTCCACAAGCTGACAGGACAAGAAGTCCCGTACAAAAAGCTCCAGAAAGCAATGAATTACGATATTTCATACGATTTTATATTTTTTCTAGAAAACATCTTGGTATATAGGTGGTGGCGACAGCACAGACCCCGTCTATCGACACGATGAGGCGATGGTCGCCATTGATGCGCTTGATTTCGCCCTCCAGACCTTTGAACCTGCCGTCGATGACCCTGACACGTTCACCTTTCTTCCAGTTGAAGGCTCCATCCTCGAAATATTCCAGCCCCTCCTGATCGCCCGACGATACCATCATGAACATCTGCATCTGTCGCTTGGGAATGGCGATGGGCTGTGGGTCGAAGTCCACCAGCTGGCGATATAGCCTTGCCTTGCCACACAGTTCCCGCTCCAGGCATAGCGCCTGTCGCTTGTTGCTGCGCATGAAGAAAAGCGAGGGTATGAGTGGGCGCTCCACCACAATCTTCTTGCCTTGGCTGTTTACATGTCTCTCTTTTACGAAAGGGACGTAATATTCCATCACATCGCCCATCATGTCTTCGGGGAATGTGTTTTTCATCTGGTCAGGATCCTTAAGCGCGTTGTTGAACAGGTTGAACAAGTCTCGGCAAAGCGCCACTTTGTTCATGAACACGCGCATGGCATACCATGATGCCTCTGTCTCGGCTGGTTCGCCAAGAGTCTCGGCTTGTATGCTTAGAGAATGATTGATATCTTTTATTGAATTGTCCATTCTTTCATTTTAAGTATTCTTATACAGACACATTTTCTCTTCCCCTTATGTCGAAACGAGTCGTCACAAGCAGCAAGGAGATTGAGACAGTATACTTCTCGTAAAGCTTCTGTCGTTCGGAGCAACCCTGATCCAGGCGATGCTGTACCCGCAATCCCATTTGGGTAACTAAGCCTCTGGTTTAGTTCTCAAACGCGCCGCAAAGTTAACAAAAAAAAAAAAAAACGAAAGAATGTTAGCGCAACTTTAAATAAAATTAGTTTTTTAAGCCATTTTCTTAATATTTATTAATTTTACTGTTTTATTTGCATACAAAACATAAAATCGGGGTAAATCTCTTTCAATAAGTGATTTACCCCGATTAAACATTATACAGATGGAAGGAAACTTAGTTGTTTACGCTACCTCCCACAATATCAAGCAATTCATTGGTAATGGCCTGTTGACGACTCTTGTTGTACTGCAAGTTGAGTTCGCGCAAGAGTTCATCGGCATTATCCGTAGCGGTCTGCATGGCCACCATTCTGGCAGCATGCTCACTCGCCTGGCTATCCAGCAACGCTGTATAAATCATCAGACGAAGCTGCTTAGGAATCAAGACTCCCAAAACAGTCTCCAAGTCTGGCTCTACAATGAAGTCATCATTCAGAGGTTTTGCCTCAGAACTCTGGCGTCCGTCAGCTTCAGCCTGCTTTTGGCGCAGATATTCCTGAGCCTTTGCCGTAGCCACATTAGAGGTAAGGTCACGATCGTTGTCCACTCCTATCGCCTCAGTGCTGAGGTCAATAGGCAAGAAAGTCTTGCGGGTCAGAATCTGTGAACCGGCACTCTTAAAGTGATGATAAATCATCTCCACCTTATCGAGCTCACCAGCAGCATACTGCCTGGCAAGTGAATAGGCGATATCTGCACAGGCGCTGGCACGAGGATGATCGGCAAGATCATTAAAGTTACCGCCAATCTTCAAACCCAGTTTCTGTGCCTTCTCTGCCACTTTTCGTCCGATAGGATATACCGTGATGTCGTCAATGCCTTGAGCCTTATACTCGTCCACCGCATGCATCATCATCTTGATAACGTTGGAATTGAATCCACCACACAAGCTGCTGTTAGAACTGTATACCACAAGAGCTACACGCTTGGTCTCCTTGTGCTCCAACTGCAACGGATGGTCGACATTCGGAGTACTTACCAGGAAACTCTTGAGGATATGTTCCAGCATATTTCCATAAGGCAGCATATTCTGGATAGCTACCTGAGCATGATGCAACTTACTGGAAGCCACCATCTTCATTGCACTCGTAATCTTACGGGTACTGTTAACGCTGGCTATGCGAGTTTTAATCTCTTTTAATGACGGCATAGGCTATTACGCTTTATATTGTCCTGCAACATTAGCCATGGTCTCCTCGACTGCCTTAATGGCATCATCGGTGAGTTTACCATCGCCCAAAGTCTCAATCACATCAGCGTGCTGGCTGCGCATTGCATCGAGGAACAGATCCTGACAGTCGCGAACCTTATCCATTGGCACGTCGTGCATCAATCCGTGAACACCACAGTAGAGAATAGCTATCTGCTCGCCTACCGGCATTGGGCGGTACTGAGGCTGAACCAGCAACTGGTCGTTCTTACGGCCACGGTCCAGAGTCATCGCTGTTACGGCATCCATATCGCTAGAGAACTTAGAGAAGGCCTCCAGCTCACGATACTGAGCCATATCAATCTTCAGTGTACCAGCCACCTTCTTCATACTCTTAATCTGGGCAGAACCACCTACACGGGATACGGAGATACCTACGTTGATAGCTGGACGGAAGCCCTGGTTGAAGAGGTCGGTCTCAAGGAAGATCTGACCGTCGGTGATGGAAATCACGTTGGTTGGGATGTATGCTGATACGTCACCTGCCTGTGTTTCGATGATAGGGAGGGCTGTCAAAGAACCACCACCCTTAACGTGACCCTTCATGCACTCTGGAAGGTCGTTCATCTGCTCGGCTACCTCCTGCTGGTCGTTGATACGAGCGGCACGCTCCAACAGACGAGAGTGGAGATAGAACACATCACCAGGGTAAGCCTCACGTCCGGATGGACGGCGGAGGATCAGAGATACCTCACGGTAAGCCACAGCCTGCTTACTCAAGTCATCGTATACGACGAGAGCTGAGTAACCGCGGTCGCGGAAGTACTCACCGATAGCTGCACCGGCAAATGGTGCGTAATACTGCATGGCTGCAGGATCGGCAGCGGTAGCACTTACGATGATGGTATATGGCAGGGCGCCATGCTCCTTGAGGTTCTGTACCAATGCTGCAACGGTAGATGCTTTCTGACCGATAGCTACATAGATACAATATACTGGCTTGCCAGCCTCATAGAAGCTCTTCTGGTTGATGATGGTATCCACTGCGATGGCAGTCTTACCGGTCTGACGGTCACCGATGATCAACTCACGCTGTCCACGACCGATAGGAATCATAGAGTCTACCGCCTTCAAACCAGTCTGAAGAGGTTCCTTTACTGGCTGACGATAGATTACACCAGGTGCCTTACGATCCAAAGGCATCTCGAAAGAATCGGTGAGGTCGATGTCACCCAGACCATCAATAGCCTGACCCAGAGGGTTTACGACACGTCCGAGGAAGTTGTCGTTTACGCGGATAGAAGCAATACGGTGTGTACGCTTCACGCTCTGTCCCTCCTTGATGCCAGCTGTAGGACCTAAGAGGACACAACCTACATTGTCTTCCTCCAAGTTCATGACGATAGCCATGGTTCCGTTCTCAAACTCAAGAAGTTCATTAGCCTCGGCATTACGCAGACCATAGATACGAGCCACGCCATCGCTGACGGTAAGCACGGTACCCACCTCGTCAAACTGCTGAGAGCCATTAACCTCCTGGAGCTGCTGCTGAAGAACCTCAGACACCTCACTTGGTTTAATTTTATCTGACATTGTTTATTTACTTTAATTATTTTTACTTTTTGAGCTGTGTCAGAATGTTGTTGAGCTTAGTCTTTACGCTCGCATCCATTCTGTAAGTATCATACTCAAGGATGAAACCACCAATCAGTTCAGGGTTCACCTCGGTCTTGAACTCCACAGTACCTTTCGTTCTCTGCTCCACCATCTTGCGCATCTTATCCTCAGTAGAGGCGTCAACGGCAGTGGCGGTGATCAGCTTACCGCGGATGATGTTCTTCTGTTTCCTGTAAAGAGTGATATACGAAGCAGCCATGAATTGCAGGGTGCTCTCCCTATCCTCTTTCAAGACGAGAGCGATAAACTTCTTGCTCAGTTCCGTAGGCTCTTTGCCCAAGGCTGTGATGAGAAGTGCCTCTTTCTTGTCTTTGGAAAGCATAGGGTTGTCTATCGTAAATCTCAGTTCAGGCACGTCGATGTAGCTCTTAAAGAGCGTCTGCATCTCCTGGTAGACCTGATCTTCGAGCTTCATGCCGAGTGCAGCCTTGATGAGGGCACGGGCATAACGCACCGATATTACACCTATATCCATAAGCTTTACTATTTGTTGTCAGAAGAAACCTCGTCCAGCAGTCGATTTATCATATCCATCTGTGCCTTGTCGTCAGAGAGCTTAGCCTTGAGCACCTTCTCTGCAATCTGAACAGAGAGTTCGGCTACCTGGCCTCGGATTTCACGAATGGCGTTCTGCTTCTCGGTCTCAATCTGCTTCTTGGCATCAGAGAGGAGACGTGCGCCTTCTTCGCGTGCTTTATCCTGTGCTTTCTCTACAATGGCATCACGGGTTTCGGCAGCCTCCTTGAGGAGGGCAGCCTGCTTCTCGCGAGCTTCCTGCAAGATGGATTCACCTTCTTTTTGGATATTGGCAAGCTTCTCGTTGGCTTCGTGAGCCTTCTTCAGACTATCATCAATGAAAGCCTTGCGCTCGTTCACCATCTTAATGATGGCTGGGAATCCAGCCTTCCAAAGAATGATGAAGACGATGATGAAGACCAGCGTCATCCAGAAGAGCAAACCGCTATCAGGAATTAACAAATCCATATATACTGGTTAAAGTTTTACTTAAACGTTTTATTTTAACTAACTCTAGAATCATCTCTATCATGCCCCGGAAAGACATCAGGCTGATGCCTGAGACTTCCTTTTATCGGGGCAGATGATAGTGACAGATGAGATGATTACATAACGATTGCCAGGATGGCGATGATGACAGCGAAGAACGCAACACCCTCAACCAACGCAGCTGCGATAATCATAGAAGAACGGAGGTCGCCCATCTTCTCTGGCTGACGAGCCATAGCGTCCATAGCCTGGCCACCAATGCGACCGATACCAATACCTGCGCCAATAGCGGCCAAACCTGCACCTACTGCGGCACCCAACTTTGCAATCTCTGCTGCTAATAAAAGTGATAACATAATCTTAATAATTTAAGTTGTTTATATTTTCTTTGTTTATTATCTGAATGAAATTAGATCCGTAATCTATAAACTACTTCACTACCTCTGGCTCAGCCTCATGAGACTTTACATGAGCCAGCGAGATGAATACTGCACTCAGCATGGTGAATACCAATGCCTGAATGTAGCTTACCAATACTTCGAGGAGCATCATAAAGGCGCTCATCGCAACACTTACTATTGTCATACCCGTACCTGCCACATAGTTGGCGATAGCATTCTCACTGATGTTGAACATGATGAAAATGATAGCCGCAAACGAAAGTGCGATGGCGTGACCCGCCATCATGTTGGCGAAGAGTCGGATAATCAGAGCCAGCGGTTTCGTAAAGATTCCGAAGAGCTCGATGAATGGCATCAGTGGCACTGGCACCTTCAACCACGTTGGTACCTCCGGCCAGAAGATTTCCTTCCAGTATTCCTTGGTACCGGTGAAGTTGGTGATCAGGAATGTCGTTACACCGAAGAATACGGTGCAGGCGATATTACCCGTCAGGTTACCACCACCTGGAGGGAATGGTACGATACCCATGATGTTCGCCACGAAGATAAAGAAGAAGCAAGTAAGCAACCATGGTGCGTACTTTGGGGCTTCCTTACCCAGGGTGGCCTCTATTACATCGGTATATACCGACATGATGAACATGTGCATCAGTCCCACAAATCCCTTTGGTGCAGGGTCATCCACCTTGTGCTTCCTGCACCAGCGGGCTGGTATCAGGACACAGAGCAACAGGATGATAGCATCGATGAAGAGCACGCAAACGGTCTTCGTGATGGAGATGTCAAGCGGACGAACCTCCTGGCCTCCCACCTTCTCTACTATCTTGTTGGGATTCGCCTGCGCATCAGCGTTCTTGATCACCAGGTTGAAAGGTCCTGGACGGTCTCCATTGGCATCCTTCTCTTCCGAGAATTCGCTGCTGCAGAACACGTGCCAGCCCGAAGTGGTGTTAACGATGATTGGCAGATGAATCACTACGGGATGATCTCCCACCTTGGTGATATGCCATTCATAAGAATCCTTGATATGACCCCACAATATCTCTTTCACATCGATGTTCTCCTTAGCCGATACCTGCAGAGGTGCCAGCGTGAAGAGCAGCATCGCCATCAAGAGGAATTGCTTGAGATGTTTCATATTCTTTAATTCTTACTTTTGTTTATTAATTATTTGTTTCAGAACCGCTTATGAAAGACGGTTCTTTTTCTCTACCCGAGCGAAGTAGATGCAGTCGAACACGAGGAGTACGACATAGAAAAGGGCAAAGATGGCGGTAAAGCCCAGAATGTTCTGCTTGTCGCATACCAGCACGTAGATGAGGAACACCAGCGTGCCTGCCATCAGCTTCAGCACCAATGCTGCCAGGTAGAACTTGGCGAGATTAGCAGGCGATGACTTTGCAACAGCCTTCCATGCTTCACCATAAGCAGTACTTGCAACGAGTGAGAATATCGCACTCACTACCAGCGGGTTAACAACCTGGGCTATCATATCATCGCATTGAGCAGACAATCTGCAGGCAAAGAGCACGGCAAGAGCCACTGCTGCTGTAAGCCACAAAGAAATCTGCTTATACCTGATACTCGCCTGTCTGATAGTCTGCAAGCGCAACTTTTCGTCTTTTTCCATTATTCTATTTTATCAATATAGCTGTCAACTATTAACTGTCAACTATTAACTAAATTATACTTCTACGCAAAGGCTCACTTCGTTTTTCTTACATTCCACGAATCCGCCCTTGATGTTCATTACCTGCTTGCCTTCACTGGTGGTGTATTCCACCTTGCCCACTTCGAGCGAAGAGATGATAGGCGCGTGATCCTTGAGAATCTCGAACGAGCCGAGGGTTCCCGGAACCAGTACGCTCTCTACCTCACCCTGGAAGACTACTTTCTCAGGAGATACTATCTTTAGCTGTAACATAAGCCGTGGATTTAAAGATTACGCCTGTGCTGCTGCGAGCAACTGCTTAGCCTTCTCCTTGGCATCCTCGATAGTACCTACGTTGAGGAATGCCTGCTCTGGCAGGTCATCTACCTCACCGTCGAGGATGGCGTTGAAGCCCTTGATAGTCTCTTCGATAGGAACCATCACACCCTTCAAACCGGTAAACTGCTCTGCTACGGTGAATGGCTGGCTCAGGAAACGCTGTACACGGCGTGCACGGTTCACGGTCAACTTATCCTCATCAGAGAGCTCATCCATACCGAGGATGGCGATGATATCCTGCAACTCGTTATAACGCTGCAACAACTGCTTTACTCGCTGTGCACAATCGTAGTGCGCCTTGCCCACAATCAGCGGGTCGAGGATACGAGAGGTAGAACCCAGCGGGTCTACGGCAGGATAGATACCGAGAGATGCAATCTTACGGGAAAGCTCTGTGGTAGCATCCAGGTGAGTAAAGGTGGTGGCTGGAGCAGGGTCGGTCAAGTCATCGGCAGGCACATAAACGGCCTGTACTGAAGTGATGGAACCATTCTTGGTAGAAGTGATTCGCTCCTGCATGGCACCCATCTCAGAAGCCAACGTTGGCTGATAACCTACGGCTGATGGCATACGACCCAACAGCGCAGATACCTCAGAACCAGCCTGGGTGAAACGGAAGATGTTATCGATAAAGAACATGATATCCGCTGCCTCACCATTCTTACCTCCGTGATCACGGAACTCCTCAGCTACGGTCAAACCAGAGAGAGCTACAGAAGCACGTGCCCCAGGTGGCTCATTCATCTGACCATATACCAGGGTAGCCTGACTCTTGGCAAGTTCCTCAGGATCGACAAGTGAGAGATCCCACTTACCTTCTTCCATCGCTTTACGGAACTTCTCGCCATACTTGATAACACCAGACTCGAGCATGTCTCGAATCAAGTCGTTACCCTCACGGGTACGTTCACCTACACCAGCGAATACAGAGTAACCGTTGTGTCCCTTGGCAATGTTGTTGATCAACTCCATGATGAGCACCGTCTTACCTACACCGGCACCACCGAAAAGACCAATCTTACCACCCTTCATGTAAGGCTCAAGCAGGTCAATCACCTTAATACCGGTAGCAAGCATCTCCTTGTGAGTAGAAAGTTCGTCAAACTTCGGAGCCTCACGGTGGATAGGATAAGCACCCTTCATGTCCAATTCATTCATACCATCAATAGGCTGTCCGATGACATTCATCATACGGCCCTTGATCTGCTCTCCGGCTGGCATCTGGATTGGGTTACCTGTAGGGATAACCTCCAAGCCGCGCTGCAAGCCGTCAGTATTATCCATAGCGACACAGCGAACCGTATCCTCACCGATATGCTGCTGCACCTCGATGACAAGTTCGCGTCCGTCTGGACGTTTTACCTTCAGAGCTTCATAAATTTTAGGAAGCACCTTCTCTGGATTCTCGCCCTTTGTATCGAAGTAAACGTCGATAACAGGACCGATAATCTGAGAGATACGTCCATTAATTTGTGACATAAGCTTATTAGTTTAAATGTTATATATATTTATATTATTCTTGGCTGCAAAAGTAACAACAATTTATGGAAACCACAAATTAATTTGAAGTTTTATTCGGCTTTTATACCTTATTAAACCATTTTTAGTTCCCTTTAAACCATTTTCCTATGCAAAAGCAAGAAGTCAGGAGTCCAAACTCCCTTCTTACTCCAATCTCTATAAATTAGATACTCAACTCGTCCAAAACCTTGATCAGTTTACGGTCGAATGGCTTATCTGAGCGGATGGCTTCAGAAAGTGGAACGTATACCACCTCGTTGTTGCGTACACCAATCATCACATTGCGCTGTCCCTGCATGATAGCCTCGATGGCACCACAACCGGTACGGCTCGCAAGAATACGGTCACGGGCTGACGGACGGCCGCCACGCTGCAAGTGACCCAGGATGGATACACGTACATCAAACTCAGGGAACTCCTTGCGCACACGGTCGGCATAATAAAGAGCACCGCACTTAGGACTCTCTGACACGATGACGATACAACTCTTCTTAGACTTACGGATGCCACGCTCCATGAATTGAGCCAACTGGTCTACGTCGGTAGAATCCTCTGGAATGATAGCTGCCTCTGCTCCACTGGCGATAGCTGAATTCTGCGCCAGAAAACCGGCATCACGGCCCATCACCTCGATAAAGAAGATACGCTCGTGGCTCTGCGCAGTATCACGGATGCGGTCTACACATTCTACGATGGTATTCATCGTAGTATCATAACCGATTGTATTGTCTGTACCATAAAGGTCATTATCAATTGTTCCTGGCAATCCGATGCAGCATACATCAAACTCACGTGCGAAATTCATCGCACCTGTCAGCGAACCGTTACCGCCAATCACGACAAGCGCATCTATTTCCTCTTTCTGAATCGTTTCAAATGCCTTCTGGCGACCTTCCTCGGTCATGAATTCCTTAGAACGGGCTGTCTTCAGCATCGTACCACCTGTGCCGATGATACCGCTTACATTCTCTGTAGAAAAGGTTTTAATTTCATCATTGATGAGACCATCGTAACCACGATAGATGCCTTTCACAGTGAAACCGTTGTAGATAGCCGAACGGGTAACCGCACGGATAGCAGCATTCATACCTGGAGCATCTCCTCCAGATGTTAAAATTCCAATAGTCTTAATCTTAGCCATAACTATACCTTATTATATTATATATATTTTTAATGTTAGTTTATTATCCTATCAGGATGATGTTTTTCATCCATTACCCCTACATATATAGTAGGTACCCAAGGGTATACCCCTTGCTTTGTTTGGGCTTATCGATTTAAATAATTAGGTTTGCGGCACCAGCCACCAGGATATGGGAGAGCCAAAGGATAGCAAGTCCGATGACGCCACCCATCAAAGCTTTCCAGCCAATATTGCGGAAATACCATCCCATGTGCATACGTTCCATCTTCATCAGGGCAAGACCACTGATTGTACCGATACCAAGAACGTTACCACCAGCCATTACGCAATATGCAATCATCTGCCAGTAGATACCATTGGTATGATAATCAGTAAGCATGCTGAATGAAGGATCATTCACACTTGCCAGATCATGAAGGGAGAAAAAGTTCATGGCTGTAGCAAAGTTGTCAAGTACAGTACTGACTATACCTGCCAAGACACCATGCAACAGCACACCAGGATGCTTATCATCCATACCGACAGAGTTGAGAAGAGCGGCAAAATCGTCAAAAGCGCCGGTCTCCTTCACCACTCCGATGGCAAGCATGATACCCATCACGAAAAGAATCATCTGGACGACTCCGTATTGGAAGACTCTAGGGGTGCGACGGTCAGCCATCGCATCCATATTCATAAGTTTTCGGTTGAATATCTCGTTCACAATCCAGAGTACACCCAATACGCAGAGCGCACCGAGGAAAGGACTTAATTTCGTAATATTATGGAAGGTAGGGATAAACCACAATCCACCGATGCCCACAAAGAGCATCAGCAAGCGCTGCCATACATTGAGACGGGTATCATCCCCGCGGTATGGCATAGCAATCCATTCTGTCTCTACTCTTTCAGGCAGCATGCGCTGCATCATCACCAACGGAATGAGCCAGGCTGCAAGACATGGCAGCAGAAGCGACAGGAAATAATGAGTAGCCGTTACAGCACCCATATTCCACATCACCAGTCCTTCCGGATTTCCGATAACGGTAAGAGCTCCGCCACAGTTGGCAGAAAGAACAATGGCACCTCCATACACCATACGCTGACGACGGTTTGGAATTACTCCATGCATCATCGTAAGCATCATCACTGTTGTAGTAAGATTATCGAGATTTGCCGAAATAACAAAGGTCACGGCAGCGAGAATCCATAGCATTTTCTTGGCGCTTCGGGTACGTAACAACTGGCGTATGAAATCGAAGCATCCGTTGTTATTGAGAATTTCAACTATCGTCATAGTGGCTAGCAGGAAGAGTACGATTTCTGCAGCTCTACCCACATAAGGAAGGAAGATGTTACGGGCAATAAAATACTTCACCGTTGTACTGGTGGATTCTATCTCGTTCCACATTCCGAGATTCAGATAGCGTGAATAATCAGAAGAGTGTTCACTGGTCACGAAGTCCATACCGAAACAGATATAGAGAACCCATCCTACCGTTCCAGCAAAGATGGCTACGGCAGCACGGTTCACCTTGGTAATATTCTCGGTTGCAATGAGAATATATGCCAGTATCAGTATGGCAAGGATGACTAGTGTCATATCATTATTTTATTATATTCATTACATTTTGAGCGCAAAGGTAACAATTATTTTGTTATCGCCAACATTTCGGTGTCTTTTTTTAATGAATTTAACTCATTTTCATACAAATGAAAATTTCGTCCGTTTTTTTCGTTCGCCATTATTTTTCTTCCCTCTTCATTTTCATCATAGAATCAGATGAAAACACGGATAACAGAGAAGAACATCACAGGAAGAAACATCGAGGAGGAAGTTATCAGAATATTAAAAGGTTAAGCATATATATATTTATGTATTTCCCCGAAGGAACCCACTAAAAACAGCGATTTTAGTTAAATATTACTAACAAAAAGAAGAAAGTCAAGAGTAAATGCCTGTAACTCAAAGAAAATGAGTAATTTTGCGCCCGATTTATACAATTCACATAAAGTCAAACTTTATTAATTTTAATTTTTTAATTATTTTTTATGTCAGATTTAAAGAACGTAAAGCCATTGGACGACTTCAATTGGGATGAGTTTGAGAATGGCACAAGCGCAAACGTCAGCAAAACAGACCTCGAGAAGGCCTATGACGAAACTCTTAACAAGGTAACAGAACACCAGGTTGTAGAGGGTACAGTAATCTCTGTAGACAAGAAAGAGGTTATCGTAAACATCGGTTACAAGAGCGATGGTATTATCCCTGCTTCTGAATTCCGTTACAACCCAGACCTCAAGGTAGGCGACAAGGTTGAGGTTTATGTAGAGAACCAGGAGGACGTAAAGGGTCAGTTGGTACTCTCTCACAAGAAGGCTCGCCTCAGCAAGTCTTGGGAGCGTGTTAATGCAGCTCTCGAGAACGAGGAAGTTATCCAGGGTTACATCAAGTGCCGCACTAAGGGCGGTATGATCGTTGACGTTTTCGGTATCGAAGCTTTCTTGCCAGGAAGCCAGATCGACGTTCACCCTATACGCGACTACGACGTATTCGTAGGCAAGACAATGGAGTTCAAGGTTGTAAAGATCAACCAGGAGTTCCGCAATGTCGTTGTATCTCACAAGGCTCTCATCGAGCAGGAGCTCGAGCAGCAGCGTAAGGAGATCATCGGCAAGCTCGAGAAGGGTCAGATCCTCGAGGGTACCGTTAAGAACATCACTACTTACGGTGTATTCGTTGACCTCGGCGGTGTTGACGGTTTGATTCACATCACAGACCTCTCTTGGGGCCGCGTAAGCGATCCACACGAGGTTGTATCTCTCGACCAGAAGATCAACGTTGTTATCCTCGACTTCGATGAGGAGAAGAAGCGTATCGCTCTCGGTTTGAAGCAGCTCACTCCACATCCATGGGATGCTCTCGATGAGAACCTCAAGGTAGGTGATCACGTGAAGGGTAAGGTAGTGGTTATGGCTGACTACGGTGCATTCGTTGAGATTGCTCCAGGTGTAGAGGGCTTGATCCACGTATCTGAGATGTCTTGGAGCCAGCACTTGCGTTCTGCTCAGGACTTCATGAAGGTAGGTGACGAGGTAGAGGCAGTTATCCTGACTCTCGACCGCGCTGAGCGCAAGATGAGCCTTGGTATCAAGCAGCTCAAGGAAGATCCATGGGAGGCTATCGAGGCTAAGTATCCTGTTGGCAGCAAGCACACAGCTAAGGTTCGCAACTTCACTAACTTCGGTATCTTCGTAGAGCTCGAGGAAGGTGTTGATGGTTTGATCCACATCTCTGACCTCTCTTGGACTAAGAAGGTTAAGCACCCATCTGAGTTCACTTCTGTAGGCGCTTCTATCGATGTAGTAGTTCTCGAAATCGATAAGGAGAACCGTCGCTTGAGCCTCGGCCACAAGCAGTTGGAGAAGAACCCATGGGATGAGTATGAGGCAATCTACACTCCAGGTTCTGTTCACCAGGGTACTATCACTGAGTTGATGGACAAGGGTGCTGTTGTAGCTCTCGCTGAGGGTGGTGAAGGTTTCGCTACTCCTAAGCACCTCACTAAGGAGGACGGCGCAATGGCTAAGAAGGGCGAGACTCTCGACTTCAAGGTTATCGAGTTCGTTAAGGAGACAAAGCGCATCATCCTCTCTCACTCTCGTACATTCGAGGAGGGTAACGAGCCAGTTGCTAAGCCAGCTCACAAGCGTGCAAACGGCGGTCGCAAGAACAACAACGAGACAGCTATGATCAACAACGTTGCTGCTAGCACATCACTCGGTGATATCGATGCACTCGCTAAGTTGAAGGCTCAGATGGAGGGCAAGGCTTAATCTTAAACAGATCAGGCTTTTGCTATTCATTAGCTAAATAACATTCAGGGGACTGAAATCTCATTACTGAAATTTCAGTCCCCTTTTTTATTATGTGTATTTAAAAAAATAAACTATCGGGCACTATCTGCCTACTTCGGTAAACTCATCTCTACTAATTCATGTCCTAAAACCACTAATTCATAGTATTTTTCTATCATAACATGTCGAAAAATCCAAAAACCTTTGGTAGTTTCAAGTTTTCTGCTTATCTTTGCAGAAGATAAGCTGCACTCGGCAATTTGTAAGCAAGCTTACATTGCGCTCGTTTGCATTATCTTTGCAACCGATAAAGCAATAATTTATATGAGCTAGAGAAATCATTCTCTCAAGAATCATCTGAAAAGAAAGAGAAGCGATTCTCCAGATTACAAAAGGAAAAGAAAGTTCAAGATATGAAACAGTCAAGATTAATAGTAGCCGCTCTATCAATGAGTTGCATCACTACCCTCTCCTCCTGCTTCAAGGAAGAACCGCTCAATGCCGAATGCGACATCGAGCAGGCATACATACATGCAGACAACAAGATTTTATTGAACTCATTGTTTACTAATCCATCTGATACATTGGTCAATGTGCAGAGTGATCAGACAAACATCGAGTTCACAATGAGACCATTTGCCACCCTTACCAAACAGGCGCCAATATTCCGCCTTACACCTGGTGCAACCATCTCACCTGAAAGTGGAAGCCTTCAGGATTTCTCAAAAGGACCTGTAACATATACAGTTACTTCTGAAGACAAGCAATGGAGCCGTACCTATCAGGTAAGCATCAAGAAGGGACAGACCGCCATGCCAAACGAGATTGAATTCGAATTTGAAGACGCATATATCAGCAAAGGATACTACAACTGGCAGGAGAACTGGAACGGCAATAAACTCGACATCTGGGCAACAGGAAACTCTGGATTCAAAATGAGTAACAGTTCATCTAAACCGGAAAAATATCCTACCGTGATGATAGAAAATGGACACAGGGGAAAGGGAGTGCAACTCACAACCCGACGCACAAGTGGGCTTGCCGATGCAGTGAAAAAACCTATCGCTGCCGGCAACCTCTTTATCGGACAGTTTGATGCTACCGATGCCCTTTTCGATGCAATGAAGGCAACAAAGTTCGGTCATCCGTTCTGTTTCAGCGCCAAGCCTGCTAAGTTAGAAGGATGGTATAAGTATCAGGCTGGCGAAAATTTCACCGACAAGAATATGAAACCACTTGACCGCCATGACTACGGAACCATCTATGCTGTACTCTATGAGAACATCGATGAAAAGGGAAATGCCGTATTACTCTACGGAGATAATGTACAGACCAGTAAACAGATAGTGGCACTTGCTCTGGTAGGTGAAACCCAAGATGACAACGGAAAAGTTGCTATTGGAAACACGCCGGAATGGCATCACTTCAGCGTAGATTTCGAGTATAAGAAAACCATTGACCCAATCAAGTTGAAGAATGGTGGCTACAGTCTCGCTATTGTCAGTTCATCCAGTTCCGATGGAGCCAACTTCCTGGGTGCCGTAGAGAGTACCCTTTGGATAGATAGTTTCAAGTTGATTTGCAAATAAGCTAAGGAGGAAACTATATAATGAAGAAGATAACAATATTAGCTCTCCTGCTGACATGGGGCACTGCTACATGGGCAGGAGAAAATGAGAATCAGAAGACTGGGGAGCACAAGCAGGTAGAAGAAAGCAAGCGAACCTCGTGGAACAAATATCTTCACGGCTACCAGTATCAAGCACGAGTGGCATATAATCTGGGAGGCACAGCCCCTATCGGTCTTCCTGCCACCATCCGTACACTGCACAGCTATACCCTGCAACCTAACTTCAGTCTGGGTATCGATGCTTATCACCCACTTTCAGGCAAATGGGGATTCGTTGGAGGACTTCACTTCGAAAACAAGGGCATGAAGATTGATGCAGGCGTAAAAAACTATTATATGAGGATAGTACGTGGCGGAGAAGAACTGAAAGGTATATTTACAGGAAACGTGGTTACGAAGGTAGACATGAGTCTCATCACGGTACCATTGCAAGCAACATACGACATTTGCGACAACCTCCGTTTCAAGTTGGGTCCGTATGTTAGCTATGTGACATCAAAGAAGTTTGAGGGCTGGGCATACGATGGTTACCTCCGTCGCCAGGAGGAAGGTCATCCTAAGGGCGATCCTACCGGACAGAAGGTAAAGTTGGGTCATGACGAAGGCGAGCGTGGTGATTACGATTTCAGCGATGATATGCGCAACTGGCAAGTGGGCGTAGATTTCGGAATAGACTGGCGCTTGAACAACCGCTGGGGCATCTGTGCTGATCTGAGCTGGGGCTTAAATGGTATCTTTAAGAAAGATTTCGAGACCATCGAACAGACGATGTATCCTATCTACGGCAGCGTAGGTATCACGTATCAGCTGAAGTAAGATATTATATAATGTACGCGAACATTATTATATATAGAGAGAATCAATATTTATTAATATAAAAAAAAGAAGACAATGAAAAAGTTTATTTATTTGATGGCCATGGTTTGCACCCTTGGCTTCTTCACCGCTTGTAGCAGCGATGATGATGATCCTACAGTATGGGACACTTTTAAGGCAGGTACTTACAATGTCTGGGGCCAGGAGCTTGATACTGAAGATGGCGAAGTAGATTATAACTTCATAGATTTCGATATGAATATCGAAAAGGCTGGAAATCAAACTGCCAAGGTAACTTTGACAGACAAGAGTGGCGAGGTAACTGTTAACGTACCAGAGGCAACCATTATTGCACAGGATGGTTACACTTTGAGAGGTCAGGGAACAGCGACCATTAATGACAATGTAACCAAGGCTACAGAAAATGCCAACACAATGACGGTAGATTTCACTGCTAAGATTTCTGCAGACTACAAGAACATCAGCGTAGAACTGAAGACAGCTGATGGTACATTCAATGCAGGCAACAGCACAGAAAAGCCAGCCGTTTCCAAGCTTCTTGCAACCTGGAATCTCGAGCCTGTAACCATGTATGACGACAATGGCAATCAGACAGACAATCCTGATGATGCTTCGGCATGGAAAGGTTCATTCAAGATGAATTGGGAAACTGCAGCAGACTGCCCTCCTATCATGGGTTTCATCCCTGCAGCAACAGCACCACAGATGGCAGAAAGCATTGTAAACCAGTTGTTACCAACCCTCTTGAAGTCTGTAACATTCACAGCTGATGGCAAGATTATCGCTCAATACGCAGAAGCTAAGTTAAGCGAAACAAATACAGAGGCACCTGCCACTCCAAACTGGCAGATTGCTGAAGGCTATGCAACTTATAAGATTGTAGATGAGAATCAGATCGTCGTATTCCTGAACAATGAAAAGATTGCCGGCACCATCACAGATCCTGCCAAGCAAGCAGCCATCGGTGCAGTTCTGGCAGCTTTCAAGGATGGTGTTCCTGTAAACGTTCGTTTCAACGACAACAATACTGCATTCTTCTATCTGAATAAGGATTTTGCTACAAAATTGGCATCTAATCCGGTTCTTGTTAAAATGGTTGAGAGCCTCGGTAATGACGATCTGAACGGCTTTGCCGGAATGGTCAAGGCGATTGTAAAGCAGTTGCCAGAGTTGATGGGTAAGACCACCAAGTTCGAGGCAGGTCTTGAGTTGATGAAGTAAAGCAAAGCTTCTGCCCACACGCCCTGAAAGGGCAGAAGCTCTTAGCCCAGGGCAACGCCCTGGGTATAAACAGAAAACAGCAAGGCGCCCTGTAAGGGCAAAAGCTTTATAATCCATATTTTAAAGCTTTTGCCCTTACAGGGCGTATGTGTATAACTCCGTACAACCCAGGGCGTTGCCCTGGGCTAGGAGCTTCTGCCCTTTCAGGGCGTATGGAGACATCTTTGCCAACTTTTAGAACTACTGCCCTTTACCATTGATTCAGGGCGCGAGGGGGTTTTCTTCCTAGTTTTCCAGGCACAAAAAAAAGATTGCATCAGCGGAAATACTTCCAACCAATGCAATCTTCAGCTTTCTTTAATCTAGAGGCTAAACACTTTCTTACGAGAAAAATTCACGAAAGAAAAGAGCCTAGCGTCGGATTTACTTCACCTTTGCAACGATAGCCTTGAAAGCCTCAGGGTTGTTTACAGCGAGGTCAGCGAGAACCTTACGGTTAATCTCGATACCAGCCTTGTGAAGAGCACCCATCAACTGGCTGTAGCTCATACCATCGAGGCGAGCAGCAGCGTTGATACGCTGGATCCACAATGCGCGGAATGTGCGCTTCTTGTTACGACGATCGCGATAAGCGTAGGTAAGACCCTTCTCCCAAGTGTTCTTAGCTACTGTCCATACATTCTTGCGAGCTCCATAGTAACCCTTAGTGAGCTTCAAGATTCTTGTTCTTTTTGCTTTTGATGCAACGTGATTTACTGATCTTGGCATAATTTTTTTTCTTTAAAAGTTCGACTAAAAAGTTAATAATTAACGGAGGCAGAGCAAGTCGCGAACCTGCTTCAAGTTTGAACGGTCTACGAGAGTCTCACCAAGGAGATTTCTCTTCTGCTTCTTTGTCTTCTTAGTCAAGATGTGACTGTGGAAAGCGTGATGACGCTTAATCTTACCTGTACCGGTGAAACGGAATCTCTTCTTTGCGCCGGAATTAGTCTTTACTTTTGGCATTTTTACTTTTAATTTTAAATTGTTATTTATTATAGCGATGGCAACGCATATACCAGGGCGTTACGCATCTTTTTTTCTTAATCCTCTGTTCCTTCTGCGAGTTTCTTCAGGGCATCGCCGCCTTTAGCATTGGCGAGCAAGCCATTCTTCTCAGCATTAGCAGCGCGCTCTGCATCTGCAGCAGCCTTAGCTTCAGCCTCTCGCTTCTCACGGTCCATCTTCTGCTGGCTCTTCTTAGCAGTACCAGCCTTCTTAGGACTCATGTAGAGGAACATCTTCTTACCTTCAAGCTTTGGCATCTGCTCCACCTTTCCGTACTCTTCCAAATCATTGGCGAAACGGAGAAGAAGAACCTCACCCTGCTCCTTGAAGAGAATTGAGCGACCACGGAAGAAAACGTATGCACGAACCTTGTTACCCTCGTTGAGGAACTCCATAGCGTGCTTGAGCTTGAACTGATAGTCGTGCTCATCGGTCTGAGGTCCGAAACGGATTTCCTTGGTCTCCACCTTTACCTGCTTCTGCTTCATTTCCTTTGCATGCTTCTTCTGCTGGTAAAGGAATTTAGAATAGTCAACTATACGGCAAACGGGTGGTTGCGCATTAGGAGATATCTCGACTAAGTCAAGTTCTTGCTGACGGGCCAACTCCAACGCCTTACGTGCTGGCATCACTTCTGCTCCACCATCACTCACTACTCTCACGTCGCGTGCACGAATCTGTTCGTTTACGCGGTACTGATTTTTCATTTTGTCATTTTTCATTAACTATTCGATATATTCTTTTTTGTCTTTTTGATTAAACGGCTGCAAAGTTACGATTATTTTGTGAAACTACCAAATTTTCAGTGGGTTATTTTCATTTTTGCCCGCAGATTCTTTGTTTTTCTAATGGATTTAATGTTTTAACCCCACAGATTGATATATTTAATCCCGCAAATTGATATATTTAATCCCGCAAATTGATATATTTTAGTCCCACAGATTTCACAGATTAACACAGATCTTTATGATAAAGAAACTAAATCTGTAAAAATCTGTGAAATCTGTGGGACTTAAGAAAACAATAAATCAGTGGGGACTAAGAAAAGCTTTCAATCCATGGGAGTATATCCATTGACTTTACGGAAGATTGATTTTCGTATATCTGTGGTGGAAAAATTGACCAATATTCCAAGATGCTTCTTCGCCACACGCAAATACGTAAGCAATTGCTTATGAAAGACATCTTTCATTTCTGCCACAGACTTCAGTTCGACTATGACTTTATCTTCTACAAGAATATCCAGACGGAAATCTACAGGCAAAACCTTACCATCATACATGACATCCAACTTTACCTGATTCTCTACCCTAAGTCCATCTTTGCGCAACTGATAGCACAGAGCTGCTTCATAAACCGACTCAAGTAAACCTGGTCCCAATTCATTATAAACCTTATAAATAGCTCCAATGATCTTATAAGATATCTCATTTTCTGTCATAACCAAACGATTTTAAAATCCTCCTTAACAAAAAAATCTCCCACAGACGTCACAGTTGTTACAGATATTCAACAGAACACACAAAAATCTGTGTTAATCTGTGAAATCTGCGGGACTAAACCCTCAACACAAAAAATCTGTGGGACAGAGCCCTCAACAGAAAAAATCTGTGTTAATCTGTGAAATCTGCGGGAGATTAGAAAATATCAATCTGCGGGATTACTCCTCAGCTGCCTTCAATTGCTCTGCAACCTCGGCATTGATGCGCTGAGCGAACTCTTCCATGCTCATGGTAGCCTGTTCGCCACCACCCTGCTTACGCATAGATACCAAGCCCTCGGCACTCTCCTTCTCACCAACGATGACCATGTAAGGAACACGCTTCAACTCGTTGTCACGAATCTTGCGGCCAATCTTCTCGTTACGGTCATCAACCAAAGCACGAACACCCTGCTTGTCAAGATACTGACGTACCTTCTGAGCATAATCGTTGAACTTCTCAGAGATAGGAAGAATTGCAACCTGGTCTGGAGTCAACCACAATGGGAAGTGACCGGCTGTATGCTCGATGAGAACGGCTGTGAATCGCTCCAGTGAACCGAATGGTGCACGGTGAATCATCACAGGAGTCTTCTTAGAGTTATCCTCGGCTGTATACTCCAGCTTGAAGCGCTCTGGCAAGTTGTAATCCACCTGGATGGTACCCAACTGCCAACGACGGCCGATGGCATCCTTTACCATGAAGTCGAGCTTAGGACCATAGAAGGCAGCCTCGCCAATCTCCTCACGAGTCTCAAGACCCTTCTCCTTGCAAGCCTCGCGGATAGCATTCTCGCTCTCTTCCCAAATCTCATCAGAACCGATATACTTCTCTGTATCCTTAGGGTCGCGGAGAGAAATCTGTGCCTCGTAGTTCTCGAAACCGAAGATCTTGAATACCTTCAAGATTACGTCGATTACGTTCTCGAACTCTGACTTCACCTGCTCTGAACGGACGAAGATATGGGCATCATCCTGTGTAAAGGTACGAACACGAGTAAGACCGTGGAGCTCACCGCTCTTCTCATAGCGGAACACAGTACCGAACTCTGCAATACGCAAAGGAAGATCCTTGTAAGAACGAGGCTTACGAGCGTAGACCTCGCAGTGGTGAGGACAGTTCATTGGCTTGAGCATATACTCCTCATCCTCCTCAGGAGTCTGGATAGGCTGGAATGCATCCTTGCCATAGTGAGCATAGTGACCAGATGTCACATAGAGACTCTTGCCACCGATACCTGGGCAGATAACCTCCTGATAGTTGTAAGGCTTCAGGAGAGAACGGAGCAACTCCTGCAGACGCAGACGGAGCTGTGTACCCTTTGGCAACCAGATAGGAAGACCCTTTCCTACACGCTCTGAGAACATGAAGAGTTCCATCTCCTTACCGATCTTACGGTGGTCACGCTTCTTAGCTTCTTCGAGAATTACCAAGTACTCGTCGAGCATCTTCTTCTTAGGGAAGCTGATACCGTAGATACGGGTCATCTGCTCGCGCTTGGCATCACCGCGCCAGAAAGCACCAGCCACACTTGTAATCTTCACAGCCTTGATAAGACCAGTGTTCATCAAGTGAGGACCACGGCAAAGATCGGTGAAATTGCCCTGGGTATATGTGGTGATGGTACCATCCTCCAAGTCCTGCTCAATATGCTCGCACTTGTAAGTCTGACCATCAGCCTTGAACTCAGCGAGAGCATCAGCCTTAGCCACCTCCTTGCGAACCACAGGTTCGTTCTTCTTGGCAAGTTCCATCATCTTAGCCTCAATCTTGGCGAAATCATTCTCTGAGATCACCTGACCCTCGGCTGGCATCACGTCGTAGAAGAAACCACTCTCTACGGCTGGACCGAAACCGAACTGGATGCCTGGGTAAAGCTCCTGAAGAGCCTCAGCCAACAAGTGGGCAGATGTATGCCAGAATGTGTGCTTACCCTGCTCATCCTCAAACTTGTAGAGTTCTACATTTGCATCCTCATTGATAGGACGGTTCAACTCTACTGTCTCACCATTAACACCGCAAGATACAACGTTGCGAGCGAGAGCCGGTGAGATGCTCTCGGCGATTTGTAAGCCAGTTACGCCCTGTTCATACTCACGAACAGATCCGTCTGGGAATGTGATTTTTACCATAACAACTTAGTATTTTTATTAAATCGTCTGCAAAAGTACGATTTCTTTTTGTAACAAGCGAATAAAAATGCATTTATTTTGCTAAACTTTGCTAATACCTCTTTACATTAAGGGCTTTTAAGACCGAAAATGCTGAGATATTGAAGTTTTCATCTGCTTTTCTACCAATATTTCGTAACACTTTGTAAAATTCAGATACATTTTTAGCCAATAAGTTTTGGAGAAACAAATATTTTCATTATCTTTGCATCCGATAACGTGACAAAATGTAAAGAAACATAGAAAATGGCAAAACCAAAGATTCTCATCATCTATACCGGTGGTACCATCGGTATGGGAAAGGACCCGATGACAGGTGTACTGGAACCTCTTGATTTCAATCACCTCGTTTCTTCCATGCCCGAATTCAAGCTCATTCAGGCAGAAATCGATGTGCGAAAATTCGACCCACCTATCGATTCCAGCGACATGGATCCAATGCGCTGGGCAGAAATCGTAAGCATGATATCCAACAACTACAACGACTATGACGGATTCGTAATCCTTCATGGCACTGATACTATGGCTTACACTTCGTCTGCCCTATCTTTCATGCTTGAGAATCTGACCAAGCCTGTAATATTGACAGGTAGCCAGCTGCCTATCGGTGAATTGCGAACCGACGGCAAGGAGAATCTGATGACAGCTATAGAGATTGCTTCTGCCAAGAATGCTGAAGGACGCCCTATGGTGCCCGAGGTATGCATCTTTTTCAACGGCAAGCTGATTCGCGGTAACCGTGCCATCAAGATCAATGCCGAGGGATTTCATGCTTTCGAATCATTCAACTACCCTCACCTCTGCGATGTAGGAATCAATTTCCAATATCACGACCATCACATTCTTACGCCGGATTACAGAAAGCCAATGGTTCCACACCTGAAGCTCGATCCGAACGTCATCGTGTTCAGTCTCTTCCCGGGTATCCAGGATAACATTGTGCGCCACGTGATGGAGTCACCAGACCTCCGCGGCATCGTGATGCGTACTTTCGGTTCAGGCAATGCTCCTCACACGCCATGGATCATGCGTCTTCTGGATCAGGCTGCCCATCGCGGAGTAAACATCGTGAATATCAGCCAATGTCTTACGGGCAGTGTAGAGATGGAACGCTACGGAGCCGGCTTCCAGTTGAAAGCAGCTCATGTAATAAGCGGATACGATTCTACGGTAGAGGCTATGGTCACCAAGATGATGTATCTGCAGGGAAGATATGCAGATAACAAAAAGGTAAGAGAAAAACTGACAGAATCTCTGGCGGGCGAAATCTCTATATAGTATAAGGTGAAATCTTCATCCATATAATGAAGCAATAAAGTAAATGACAAACTTGCGATAGTGTACACGATTAAGCTACAGATTGATAGTCTGTCATTTACTCGCTCATTATGAGGTATTTAGCGAAAACAAACAAAAATATTCTACTAAAACTGAATAGTATTGCAGGAAATATGCAGGAAACTTTTAAAGAAGGTTAAATATCGACAGATTTTTAGCCAAAAAACTTGTTGCATATCATTTTTTGTGTAACTTTGCAGCGTAGAAAAAAAAGTAAAAGATCAGTATCCTTATTAGATACCAATCCGTAATATAAATTAATAAATCAACAAAACCTACAAATTATGAACATTAACAAGGTAAAGGAGTATGGTGAGTTCGTAGAAATTGCGGCTCCTGTAGAAAGAACAACAGCTGAAGAGTATCCAACAGTATTAGGCGGAGAAATTTGGTACAACTAAGAACTTCCTGCTAAGGATTCCTATCCTTTGTATCAGATAGTTTTCCTTTAGCAGAACAGAAGCAAAAGGCTATTTTTATTTGATTCAAAACATCTTATAATTTTTAGCAGACACATTATTAGCTCAATGATAAAGGCTCAATCCTCGAATAAAATCGGGAACTGAGCCTTTATTGTGTTTATATCTTACCATCGAGATATACGGAATCGGATATTAGTGCTTACCACAGCAGCCGCCCTCTCCGTGATGATGCTCGTGCTTGATGCCGCCCTCTACAGCCTGATGCTGGTCGCGGAGCAGATCGTTCACGGTCTTCACTGGGTTGAATGTACCGAGAGGAACCTCTACGAATACTGTATTCCAGTCACTCATCGCACCATTCCAGAGACCTGGCAACTCGAGTGCCTTCAAATCCTTACCATTCTTACTCTTGCTAGAGATGAAACCGGTAGATGGATCAACGAACTTAGGAAGATCGAAGGCATTGCCCTGGTAATCCTTGGTAGCACAGACGAGGTCTACTGGATTGAAGTGAGTACCCTCGGTAAACATCTTCATATACTCCTCGTTATTCTTGTCAATCTGAGAGCTCTCCAAAATCTGAAGACTTACGGTACCATCCTGGTTATAAGTAAGGAATGGACCACCACCAGGCTCGCCTACGTTCTTAACAACACCGCAGACACGCATAGGACGGTTCAACTTCTTACGCAGATAGATAACCAGTTCGGCATCCTCCAGCTCCTTGATATCAGCCTTGCGGCAGCAGAGGTCGCGCTGAACGAAGCGGATAATCTCCTCCAGCTTCTCATGGTTGTACTGACCGGAATCTAAAACCTTCAGATAATTGAAAGCCTGCTTCTGCAGAGTAACCAATACACCTGCAATCACCTGCTTCCAGGTAACAGTCTCAGCCTTCAGGCGATCAGGAACCACATTGTCAATATTCTTGATGAATACCACATCAGCATCAATCTCGTTGAGGTTCTCGATGAGTGCGCCATGACCGCCCGGACGGAACAGCAAAGAGCCATCCTCGTTACGGAAAGGAGTATTGTCTGGATTGGCAGCGATGGTATCGGTGCTAGGCTTTTGCTCTGAGAATGAGATGTTATACTTGATGCCGTAACGCTGTGCATACTTATCTACCTTCTCGGCTACCATCTGCTTGAAGAGTTCCAGGTGGTCGTGAGAAACGGTGAAATGAACGTTTGCCTCGCCGTTGCTGCTTGCATAGAGCGCAGCCTCAACCAGGTGCTCCTCCATTGGAGTGCGAACCTCGTCCTCATACTCGTGGAACTGGAGCAATCCCTTAGGCAACTGTCCGTAGTTCAATCCCTCTGGCTTGAGGAGATTAGCCACAACAGCCTTGTAATCGCCATTCTTGATAAGGCACATGATACCCTTCTCGTTGTTTACATGGCACTTATCACAGAGTGCCTTGCGGAAAGCAAACTTCTTGATATTCTCGAAGAATTGTTTTTCGAAGTCAGTAGTAGGAACATCGTATGGAGCATCGAGGAATGCAAACATGTTCTTGAACATGCGGCTTGCCGCACCTGAAGCAGGTACGAACTTCACAATCTTGTGACCCTCAGCCTTGTAGTCGTTCCACGCCTTCTCGTAGTCCTCTACTTCCTGAGTTGTAGGAGCCATGATACCCTTACCGATGGCAGCCGCACCCTCGAGTTTGAGGAATGGGAAGCCATTCTTGATTTGTTCCAACTGGTGTTCAATCTGCTGCTCGGAGATACCGCGAGCAGAGATTTGGTTTAGATCTTGCTGATTCATAATACCATATTTATGTTAAATTTACACTATATGTGCTACAAAGATAATAGTTTTTTCTGATAATCAGAAATATTTCCGCTTTTTTTTGTACCTTTGCATTGAAAATTTAACGAAGTAGGCGTTTTTTAACGCCGAATCGCCATTGTTTGTCAAATTTAAAATAGAATATTGCGACATGGTTAGTAAATTATCAAAAGAGCACGACAGAAGGTCGGGGCTATCACATTACCTCTATGGGGTATCTACATTATTTTTAAGTGGTGTAGGAATTGGCGGTTTATCGCCATTAGTAACAAACCAAGAATTGAACATATACAATTTACTTTGTTTGTTCATTGGAACGCTATCTGCAATTATCATTGCATATTGCGCTAATAGAATTATGAAGTATAACGATAAATAATATTATTATGGATGGATTAATGTTTATTTTTTCGCTGGGGCTAATTATTAGCAGCAGCTTTGCCATCTGGCTCAACACAAAATCAGGTCAGAAGTGGATAGACAGTTTATAACATATAATATAAGTATTATGGAAGGATTTGCTTTAGTAATGTGTATAGGAGCTGTTATTGGTATGAGTTTAGCCATTTGGAGCTACACCAAATCTGGTCAGAAATGGATAGACGAGTTATAACAACTCAATAATATATCATCAGCAGGAGGGAACGACAATGAACGAAACACCTTTTAAATTCACATCCGAAGAAAAAGAGCAGACACTCCAGATACTGGAGCGCCTGAGAACCGCCGTGGGCGATACATTCAAGCCAGGCGATGAGCAGCATCTGCGTGAAGACATACAGCATGCCTTCATCAACCATCAGATTAAGCGCAATGTCTTCGGAATGAACCCAATACTCGCTGCCCTGCAAACCGCAGAAATCGCAGTAAACGAGATAGGTCTGAAACGAGATGGCATCATCGCCATCCTGATGCAGACCAGCGTCATCGATGGCTATCAGACCATCGAAGAGATACAGAAGAAATACGGAGATAGCGTAGCCCACATTATCAGTGGTCTGCTTCGCATCCACGATTTATATAAGCGCAACCCTATCATAGAGAGCGAAAACTTCAGGAATCTGCTTATCTCATTCTCTGAGGATATGCGCGTCATCCTCATCATGATTGCCGACCGCGTGAATGTGATGAGACAGATACGCGATACCAAACAGGAAGAGGCAAAACATGAAGTAAGCGAAGAGGCAAGCTACCTCTATGCCCCACTCGCCCACAAACTGGGACTCTACAAACTGAAGAGCGAACTGGAAGACCTCAGTCTGAAGTATCTCGAGCACGATGCCTACTATATGATAAAGGACAAGCTGAACGCCACCAAGGCTTCGCGCGATGCCTATATCGCCCGCTTCATCCAGCCAATTCAGGAGAAGCTCGATGCTGCCGGTCTGAAATATCATATGAAGGGCCGCACCAAGAGTATCCACTCTATCTGGCAGAAGATGAAAAAGCAGAAGTGCGCCTTCGAGGGTGTATACGATCTCTTTGCCATCCGTATTATCCTCGATGCACCAAGAGAGAAAGAGTATATGCAGTGCTGGCAGACCTTTGCCCTCATCACCGACATGTATCAGCCAAACCCAAAGCGTATGCGCGACTGGCTCAGCGTGCCTAAGAGCAACGGTTATGAAAGTCTGCATACCACCGTACTGGGTCCTGAAAACAAATGGGTAGAGGTACAGATCAGAACCGAGCGCATGGACGATATTGCAGAACACGGACTCGCTGCCCACTGGCGCTACAAGGGTATAAAGCAGGGAGAAGGCGGTATTGACGAATGGCTTGCCAATATCCGTGCTGCCCTGGAAAACAACGATGATCTGCAGCTGATGGACCAGTTTACCACCGACCTGAAGGAAGACGAAGTATACGTGTTCACTCCAAAGGGCGACCTGCTGAACTTCCAGAAGGGAGCTACGGTACTCGACTTTGCCTACTATATCCACTCCCGCATCGGCAATACCTGTGTGGGCGGAAAGATTAACGGAAGAGCCGTCACCTTCCGACAGGAACTCCATTCGGGAGATCAGGTAGAAATCCTCACACAGAGCAACCAGAAGCCACGCCGCGAATGGCTCAACATCGTGCAGACATCCAAGGCTAAAGCCAAGATTCGTCTAGCGCTGAAGGAAACCCAGAAGAAGGACGGCCTCTATGCCAAGGAACTTCTGGAGCGCCGATTCAAGAACAGGAAACTGGAAATTGATGAGAGCATCATGGCGCGCATCATCAAGAAAATGGGATATAAGGAGAACTCAGACTTCTATAAGGATGTAGCCGAGGAGAAACTCGACGTGAACAGCGTCATCGAGAGATACATAGAGGAGCGCGACCACGACCTGAACCTCGCCAATACCAACAAGCCTGCAGAAAGTGCAGAGAATTTCGAGTTTGAGAATCCTACCGAGGAACTGATGAAGCAGAGCGATGACGTGCTGGTTATCGATGAGCACCTCAAGGGCATCGATTTCGAACTGGCTCATTGCTGCCACCCTATCTACGGCGACCCAATCTTCGGATTCGTTACCATCAGCAAGGGTATCAAGGTACATCGCATGGATTGTCCTAACGCCAAGGAACTGCGCCGCCGTTTCGGTTACCGCATCGTAAAGGCTAAATGGAGCGGCAAGGGAACATCCAAGTATGCCATAACGCTCCGCATCATCGGAAACGACGATATCGGTATCGTGAGCAACATCACCAACATCATTTCCAAGGAAGACAAACTCATCATGCGAGGCATCAACATCTCTTCCAAGGATGGTCTCTTCTCTGGCAATGTTACCGTAATGATTGATGATGCTGGCAAGACCGATGCACTCATCAAGAAACTGAGCGCCGTGAAGGGCGTTAAGCAGGTAACGAGAATATAAAACCGGAATACATAAAAAAATCCCGCAGAGAAAATCTGCGGGATTTTTTTATTTCGACTTATTCAAGCGCTTGATCACAGAATAGGCATCATACAAACCAAGTTCTCCTGCCTTTGAAAGATCCTGGATGGCAGTCTGCTTATTGCCACTCTTGGCTCGTGCTATACCTCTATTATAATAAGCCTCTGCAAGGCGGTTATCAATTCTCAAGGCAATGGTATAATCATCTATTGCCTTTGAAAGTTCGTTTCTGCCTGCATGAAGATTACCTCTATTATAATAGATGTAAGCATTGTTACTGTTCTGGCGGATGGCATCACTGAAATCAGCCTCGGCAGAATGGATGTTCAGAACACCCTTGCCCTCAGCCTTGTTAAATTCATCCATCTCAGCCTGGCAGACAGCACGCTGCCAGTAAGCCAAAGAATTCTTGTCATCGAGCGAGATATAATAGGTGAAATCACTGATGGCAGCCTCAAAATCACGAAGTACACTATGAGCGATGGCCCTGCGCATCAGGAGACGTTTTTTGGTTTCATTATCGCTCGCCACACTCAACTCTGCCGAAAGTTTATCAATCATCGAGAATATCTTCATAGAACCATTCTCATCGAGTTGCTCCTTACTGCAAACGATATAAACCTTGTCTGCCTTGGTATGCTGATTGAGCGCATCAACCTCCTTGTCATAAGCCTGAACTCCATTTACATTCTGATTGTTTGGGAAATAAGAGAGCTGATACATCGGCAGGAAGGCGGTTTCTACCTGACGGTTCTGAACCTTACCACGATACTCGCTCTTATAGTTGTGTTCATACTTCGGTTCGTCATCTACTACCAGCGAAGCAAACTTATTCGGGTCAACCTCAGAACGCTTACGCATCTCCTTCTTGGTCTTTGCGCTCCATCTCGGCTGGATTCCGATATGCTTGTTCATCTGCGCCTTGAAGATACGGAATTCATCCATCTCTGCCTTAGCTGTCATGCCCAGGCGTCGGTAACAGCTGGCACGGTTAGACAAACCGGTCCAGAAGTTAGGGAACTGGTTGATAACCATAGTATAATCCCTGATGGCTGCTCTCAGATTACCGGTCTTGTCATGCAATAGAGCTCGGTTGAAGATAGCCATGAAGTTCTGGGGTTCCATCTTGATAATGAAGTCGAAATCGGTGATAGCACGGTTATCATCACCCAACTGTACACGCATCAGTCCTCTATTATAATGAGCCAGGAAATTGTTCGGATCCAGATCAAGGGCATTGTCATAATCGCTCATCGCCCCTCTGAGGTTATTCAGATTGATACGCGCCAAAGCACGGTTAATGTAACTGTTGACATTGTTAGGTTTGAAATGCAGACTCTTGGTCAGCGCCTCATCAGCCGTTTTCCATTCCTTTCTAGCCAGCGCCATATAGGCACGCGTAGTCCAGGCATCCCCATCATACGGATTGAGCTGCAGACTCTTGTCTAGCCATTTCTCAGCCTGCACGGTATCTTTCTGATGCAGATACACTTCAGCCTTGAGCGAATAAGCATTCGACCAGTCTTTCCATTTTTCCACGATGGTATCCAGTTCCTGCTGCGCCGCCTCATACTTTTTGTTTTCCATCTGGCAGATAGCCCGGTTGAACCAGTAATTTCGGTTGCGCGGTTCTAGTCTGATAGCCTCATTATAGTCAGCTATCGCATCATCAAACCTGTTTTGTCTGATGCGACAGATGGCTCTCAAGTCATAAATATCATTGATATAGGGATTGAGATGCAACGCCTCGGTGGCATCACTTTCGGCACCCGTAAAGTCATCCAGATTAAATTTTGCCACACTGCGGTAATACCAAGGCTCATACAGATAAGGCTTGGCACCGATAGCCAGATTAAAATACTTGATTGAAAGGACGAAATCCTCATAATACAATGCACTCCGACCGGCCGTAACAAGTCGGTCTACACGATATTGGGCAGAAGTCGACATGGTGCCCATTACCATAAAAAGAACTAAGAGAATCTTCTTCATCTGTTCGTAACTCTCTGAAATAAAACCTATTGAATGTAGAATAAAAAATATAGTAAGCCCAATCGTCACGATTACCATGAAGCTTACTATATTTTCGGAAGAACTATCGACGTATCTTAGTACGATAGGCAGCACGGAAATTGCCCTTGATGATACTCTTGAGCTTACCTGCTATCATGTTCTTGCGAAGAGGAGACACACGGTCAACAAACATTGTACCCTCCAAATGGTCGAATTCATGCTGCATCACGCGAGCCAGATATCCCCCTATCCACTCATCATGTTCATTAAAATCCTCATCCATATACTTTACATGGATGCGTGTAGGACGAACCACCTTCTCATTGATACCAGGAATAGAAAGACATCCCTCTTCAGAAGAGTCGGTATTTTCCTCATCGAGCTCTAGGATATGGGCATTGATGAAAGCATGACGGAATCCTTTATACTCAGGGAAATCCTCGCTGAGCACATCCAGGTCGATAACAACGAGGCGGATAGGCAAGCCTATCTGGGGTGCAGCCAGTCCAATGCCGTTGCTGGAATCAAGGGTTTCATACATATTATTAATCAACACCTTGAGATCTGGATAATCAGGTGTAATATCTTCAGCCACTTTTCTCAGCACTGGCTGACCATAAATATAAATCGGTAAAATCATTATCTTCTTGATTGCAAATAATCCTGTAATATGATGGTAGCACTTATCTCGTCTACCAATCCTTTATTTTCTTTTCTCACCTTCTTCTTTACACCTCCATCTATCATGGCTCTATGTGCCAGAACTGATGTAAATCTCTCGTCATAATATTCAATTGGAATTTCAGGATGAGCCTTTCGCCAACGGTTGTAGAAGTTTTCTACTCTTGTCAGGTTTTCACTTGGCTGCCCGTTAGGTTGCATCGGTTTTCCGATAACAATGCGCTCCACCTGTTCTTTCTGAATATAAGTTTCGATATAAGTGAAAAGTTCATGTGTAGAAACTGTGGCCAACCCATTGGCAATAATCTGCAATGGGTCGGTCACAGCCAGTCCGGTACGTTTTTTACCGTAATCTATAGATAAAATTCGCATTAATCTACGGATATCTTATCCTTATATAATATCAGATTACTTCTTAAGGAGTAACCAAGCATCAGGATACTCACCAGCGCGAAGCTGATTGCGGCTCTTGACAGCAGCAGCCTTATCAGCAAATGTAGAAGCTACCACGCGATACATGTTACGCTCTGTGTTCAGGGCGATCTGAGCATCGTAGCCAGCGCTCTTCAATGTACTAGCCAATCCCTCAGCGTTAGCCTTGAGAGAGAAAGAACCAACTACTACGCTATAGCTTGACAAGCCAGAACCTGAGATGAGAGAAACATCCTCAGAACGAACAGTAGCATTATCAACCTCAGTCTGCTCATCAGAAGGAGCCTGAGTCTCGAGAGGAGCTACAACTGGTTCCTGAGCAACAGGAGCCTGAGCTGCCTGCTGTTCCTGCTGCTGAGCCTTCTCATATGCCTTCTTGTATGCACTTTCCTTAGATGTACCACAACTTGCGAGCGCCAAAACTGCGCACATTCCCATGCTTAATACTGTAATTTTCTTCATAATTCTTATTCGTTTTATTGTTTATTATTGTTGTTCATTCAATATAAATTTCGCATTATGCGTTTTTTACTCTGCGAAAATACAAAAAAATGCCCGAAAAACGAAGAATATGCCGCCTAAAGTTTGTTAAATAAGGCTATTAAAACATTTTTAATGAAAAATTAAGGCTAAAAGACTTGTTTTTTAAAGAGAATTTAGTATATTTGCATTGTCAAATGAAAATGACAAGAATATAATCGTTTAACGTTTAAAATTTATAGCATATGAAAACATTAGGTTACATTGGTGCTTTCCTCGGCGGTGCTATCGCTGGTACAGCACTCGGTTTGATTTTCGCTCCTGAGAAGGGTGAGGATACACGTAGTAAGATTGCAGGTGCAGTAGACGATTTCTGCAAGAAGCACGACATCAAGTTGAGCCGTAAGGACGTTGATGATCTGGTTGACGATATCAAGGACGCAGCTCCTGAGGTTTAATCATCACCTATCATGATGTTCTCTAACGATAAAAATGTAGAAACTATCGGGCAGCTCATTGAGGTGCTTAAACATTACATCGGGCTTCAGAGCGAATTTCTGAAGCTCGATATTGTGGATAAGGTGGTACGCCTGCTTACAGTCATCACCATGACGGTGGTACTCCTGGGCTTACTTACGCTTACCCTCATTTACCTATCCTTTGGCGCTGCTTTTGCATTGGCAGACTTAATAGGTAGTCTGACTTTCGGATTCTGCATTGTTGCTGCAGTATACCTATTTATATTAATATTATTTGTAATTTTCCGCCATAAGTGGATCGAGAGACCATTGGTCAGATTTCTGGCCAGCCTCTTAATGGAAAAATAACCTCCTTTTCGCAACATGACAAATCATTCAGAAATCACAAAATATAATTCCTTAAACGATATCCAACTCAAAAAAGAGGCGATACGCAAGGAAATTGATGCCGATGATGCCAAGATTCAGACTTTATGGAACTCGCTTTTCACAAAACCTGAAATCCTGTCACGCAATGCGAGTCCTAGCAAGCGACTGCAGAGTTTGCTGCAGGTGGGAGCAGGAGCATTCGACGGTGCACTGTTGGCTTGGAAACTTTACCGGAGATTCAAACCTCGGAAGAGATGAATCATATACCGTTTTGGGGAAAGGAAAGATGCCTTGGAAAAAGGTATTTTTCAGTCATCCAAAAAGGGGATAAAAACAAAAAAGGGTCGCCGCTGCGACCCCAATACCTTGTTAACCTTAAATCTAATACTATGAAAAACACACATGCAAATATAGAAATAATCTATGATACTCGCAAATTTTTCTTAGCAAAAGACTTATCAGTTCAATTTAATTAACTTTTACCAACCTATTTTTTAACCTTTTTAATAAAAATTCATCTATTTCCTACATATACCTCCATTCCATCGAAGCCAAATTCAAAGCCTTCGGGCAGCCTTTTATTCGCCTCATCGTGAAAACCTATCTGATGAGTCACATGGATAAAATAAGTATGTTTTGCTCCTATCCTGCGCGACACCTCAATAGCATCAGATACAAGCTGATGACTGTGATGTGTTTTCTCAAATCTGAGTGCGTTAATTACGAGTGTTTCCACACCTTCCAAATAAGCATATTCTTCATCACCCATAGATTTCATATCAGTAATATAGGCAAACTTACCAAACCGATAGCCGAGAATAGGCATCTTATCGTGCATCACACGGATAGGAAGAAACTCAATGTCACCTATCTGATAATGCTCATGCGGATGAATGGTATGCAATTTGAGTTTAGGAACTCCCGGATAGAGTTTTTCTGCATTCTTCGGAAAGCAGTAAGGCATCGTATGAGGCAGCCCCGCAGTAACGATTTCATCGCCATAGATATTAATATCACCAAAGATACAGAAAGGGCGCAAATCATCAATACCACCAACATGGTCGTAATGGATATGCGTAATCAGGACGCCATCTATCTTTCTGAAAGGCACACGCAACAACTGCTGTCGGATATCAGGTCCGGCATCTATCAGAATACGGGTATTCTCCGTTTCTATCATTGCTGCACTGCGCAATCTTTTATCATGCGGATCTGTACTTCGGCACACTTCACAGTTACATCCCAACGAAGGAACACCGCCCGATGTGCCTGTACCTAACAAAGTTACCTTCATTAATTATCAAATATTTTTCTGAAAACAACCGAATTCTTCACTTAACATTCACTTCCGGATGAATCTCTATGCCAAACTTCTGCTTCACATCCTCCTGGATGGTCTCACAGAGTTTTACGATTTCCTCGCCCGTAGCGCCGCCACGATTCACTAGCACCAGTGCCTGCTTATCATGCACACCGGCCCGTCCCAGACTCTTTCCCTTCCAGCCACACTGATCAATCATCCAACCAGCCGGAATCTTTTCATGAGAATCATCGATTGTATAATGAGGCATACCCGGATAAAGAGCAGCCAGTTCTTCGTACTTAGCCTTCTCTACAATAGGATTCATAAAGAAACTGCCTGCATTACCTAACACCTTAGGATCAGGCAATTTTGCCTCTCTAATTTCTATGATGACATCACGAAGTTGCTGGGCTGTAGGCTCAGCAATACGCTTAGCCTCGAGCGCAGAACGGATATTACCATAATCCAGATCCGGACGGAAGGTCTTCTGCAAACGGTAAATCACATGCGTCACCAGATACTTATCCTTCCACTCATGCTTAAATTTACTCTGACGGTAACTATACTCGCAGTCAGCATTATCAAACACCACTACCCTGCCCGTAGCTATCTCAACCGCTTCCACCTTATATATAATATCCTTGGCTTCCACACCATAGGCACCAATATTCTGAACCGCACTGGCACCTACTTCACCCGGAATAATACTCAGATTTTCAGCTCCATGATAGCCATGCTCTACGGCATAAGCTACCAAATCATCAAACACCTCACCACTACCACAGGAAAGGAATACCCAATCCGGATTGCACAAAGCATCATCCCCCTCTGCAGCTGCCAAAGTCTTGTTGTCAAGAACCTCAATACCCATAATAGCCGAATGGAGCACTGTACCAGCATAATCACCGGTCAGCAAGAGATTGCTACCACCGCCCAAAATGAGCAGTGGCTGATCTGCCTCTGTCAGCAAGCCCACTATCTGTCGGGCTTCCTCTACCGATTCATACTCCAGAAATCTGCTGCATTTAGCATCAATCCCGAATGTATTGTGAGCCAAAAGGCCATAGTTACGAATATCCTTCATATCTGATTAAACTATTACTACTAACTAAAAAGCTACATATTCAGTTTGATCAGTTCCCATTTTCCTCCATTTTTTTTGAAAGTAAGAGAGGTTTCCATACCATTGGCGATACCACGAATCACGAAGATTTTCTGGTTGCTCTCGGTATATTTCTGACCATAGATTACATTGTAAATCATGCCGTGAGGCAGTTGAGGCGCAAAGGCAGGCCATGTTTCCGGTTCTATATCGCCTGTCATCGTACTGAAATCATCATCAGGATCAGGACCGGTAAACTTCACCGGATTATGGATGTGGCGAGCCTGGAAAGCGGTATCAGTAGCAAAATGGCCGTAAAACTTCAGGAAACTGGCATTATTATTCTGATACATAGGCACGTAGCAGATGCTAGTCATCATCCACTGACCATTGATGCGATTAAACACAAACTGCTGAACTGTCTTTCTACTATAGAACACCTTTTCTATTACTACATGATCGATAGTAGTATCCTTCATCAGTTTCATCTGTTTCTGATTATCAAAGATCAGCGTGTAATAATCCTGGCGCATGAAGAAATGCTCCATCTTCCAATGTTTTTTTTCTATCTTCTTGGTCAATTTCTTACCGTGATATACCGGCAGCGGGAAGACAATACGACTTTTCTGCAACTTTCTGTTAGCTGCAAAATTAAACACGAAATCATCAAAAAGCTCGTCAGCCGCCTTTGGCATCGGAGTCTCCTCTATCAGCTGTTCTGTAGAGTCCATCGCTTGGGTGTCGGCAATCACCGAGTCGGATGAAGCCGAATCAATGGCAGGCGCAGGCTTCTTGTCTGTACATCCCACAGACGTGAAACAAACGATGGTAAGCACCGCCATTAACACCGTTAATAAACAGAGTTTTTTCATAAACCTATTAAATTTCTCAAATTTTCCATGCAAAAGTACAACTTTCTTTTGAATTATTTCATCTTTTAACCAAAAAATGTTATCTTTGCAGTCAAAAAAGATAAAAATATAGATATGTTATTAGAAAAAATAGACGAACTCTTGAAAGAAGTGAGCACTTTGACTGCCCAAAACGCAGAAGAAGTAGAGCAGCTTCGAATCAAGTATCTGAGCAAAAAGGGCGAGATTAACGCCCTTATGGCCGACTTCCGCACAGTGCCAGCCGACCAGAAGAAAGAGGTTGGAGTAAAAATCAACGAACTGAAGAACGCAGCCCTTGAGAAGATCAACGGACTGAAGGAGCAGATGGAAGAAGCCGAGGCATCAAGCGATGATATCGACTTGACCCGTACCGCCTACCCTGTAGCACTCGGTACCCGCCATCCACTCACCGTAGTGAAGAATCAGATTATCGACATTTTCGCTCGCATGGGCTTTACCCTTTTCCAGGGTCCTGAGGTAGATGACGACAAGCACGTATTTACGATGCTCAACTTTGCTGCCGACCACCCAGCTCGCGATATGCAGGACACCTTCTTTATAGAGAAGACCAACTCTGACGATGTTACCAAGAATGTGCTCCTCCGCAGCCATACTTCAGGCGACGAGGCTCACTATATGGAAACCCATGAGCCACCTATCCGTGTGCTCTGCCCAGGCCGCGTTTACCGTAACGAAGCTATCAGCGCCCGCGCTCACTGTTTCTTCCATCAGGTAGAAGGTCTCTATGTAGATAAGAACGTAAGTTTCACCGACCTCAAGCAGGTGCTCCTTACCTTTGCCCGTGAGATGTTTGGTGCAGATACCAAGATTCGTCTCCGTCCTAGCTACTTCCCATTCACAGAGCCTAGTGCCGAGATGGATATCTCCTGCAACATCTGTGGCGGTAAGGGTTGCAACTTCTGCAAGCATACCGGATGGGTTGAGATTTTAGGTTGCGGTATGGTTGACCCTCATGATCTTGAGGCTTGCGGTATCGACAGCAATGTCTATACGGGTTATGCCTTCGGTATGGGTGTTGAGCGTATCACCAACTTGAAATATCGCGTGAGCGACCTTCGTCTCTTCTCTGAGAACGATACTCGTTTCTTGCGCGAGTTTGAGTCTGCGAAGTAAAAGATACTCAACATATAAATTAATTTATGACTATGAAGAAAAATTTAACTAAACCTGTCATCGCAGTCCTGCTGGGCGCCTTGACATTCAGTTCTTGCATCGGCTCATTTGGTCTGACAAATTCCGTACTTGACTGGAACAAGAGAGCAACAGACAACAAGTTTGTAAACGAGATTATCTTCGTGCTTATCTCTCCAGCTTACGCAGTATGTTCATTTGCAGACCTTCTCGTTCTCAACTCTATCGAGTTCTGGACAGGCAACAAGGTGATTGGCCAGGTAGGAACTACTAAGGACGTAATGGGTAAGGATGGTCGCATGTATGCCATCAAGACATTGAAGAATGGCTACGAGATTACCGACCCAGATGGTGAGAAATCATACTTTGTGTTCGACAAGAAGCACAAGAGTTGGTCATACAGCAAGGATGGCGATATCCGTGAGCTTTTCAGCTTCAACGAGGATGGCAGCATCCAGGCTTGCCTGCCAAGTGGCGAGAAGATCAACGTCCCAGCAGATGCCAATGGTTTATACCAGGTTCGCATGGCTATGAATGATGGTTTGTTCTATGCATTCAACAAGTAAATAATCATAACAATTCCAGCCCGATAAAAGTGACTTTTATCGGGCTTTTTTATAATCTCCTTTCTCTTTTCCTAAGCAAGTTCATAGTTCTCCGTTCCCAACCAAACTCTCCTTAAAATGCCAAAATGCAAAAAAGTGTTTAATACAAAACAAGAAAGTACCTTCACCACCCTTCACCCGTAACTCTCTGACCATCAAAAGAATCGCCAAAAAGGTGAAGGGTGAAGGTTTGAAAACTCTTTTTTATATATACGCGTGAAGGGTTAGGGTAAAAACCGAAAAAAAGACCCTAGGGTCAAAAATCGGAAAAACCCTAAAAAAAGAATATAATATAAAGATTAAAAATACACCCTTCACCTTCACCTCACAAAAATCACATCCAAAATTCTGTTCTGCATGCAACAGAAAATCATCTGCAGCAATCTGTGCCGGGATATATAATCAGGAGAAAATTCTCTTTCGGAGATATCATTTTATCCTTCGGAGATATTTTCCTATTTATCGGAGATATTATTTTATCCTTCGGAGATAATTTTCTATACTTCGGAAATATTTCTTCGAATTTCAAGATAAGGCATAAAAATATAATTTTCGCCAACTTTATTTCCCGAATCCACACAATTGTCACAAATCGCATAGCTATGAAACAGAAAAGAATGTATCTTTGCTGCATCAATCATAAAGGTTGATGTAGTTATGGTCTCGTCATGACTGCCAAATCGGGCTGACGCAAATGCATTACAACCAGTGACATTCATCAAAACTTGCAACCATCTACAATATTTTTCAGTTTCTCTCGTTAATAAAAGTATGAAAAATAGATTATTGATACTCACAATATGCCTCATCGCAACCATTAAGATGATGGCGCAGGAGTTTACCCTTCACGGCAAAGTGGTAGACGAGAACAACCAGCCACTGGAGTTTGCTATCGTTTCGGTGGCTAGCCAGGGAAAGACTGCCGTTACTTCGCTCAAGGGAGACTATAGCCTCAAACTGCATTCTGCAGACAGCGTGGTAGTCAAATTCTCATATATCGGTTTCAAGACAAAAACAAAAGTGCTGAGAAGACCGCGAGGAAAACAAACCCTGCAGGTGGTACTTCGCGAAGCATCTACCACCCTCGATGAGGTGAATATCAAGGGAGAGAAAATACAGTCGGACCAGATACAGGAACTGAAGACTAAGGACATGAAGATGACGCCATCTGCCAACGGAAATGGGGTGGAAAGTCTGGTTCAGCAACAGGCAGGCGTGAGTACCCATAACGAACTCTCTTCGCAATACAATGTACGTGGCGGAGCCTTCGATGAGAACTCCGTATACATCAACAACGTAGAAGTATTCCGCCCATTCCTGGTTCGCAGCGGACAGCAGGAAGGCCTCTCCGTCATCAACCCTTATATGGTAGATAAAATCGGTTTCTCAACCGGAGGATATGCTGCCAAATACGGAGACAAGATGAGTTCGGCTCTCGACATCACCTACAAAACCCTGAAAGCAAAAAGCAAGAAGCCGGTGGTTGAAGGCAGCCTGGCTGCCAGTCTGCTGGGTGCTGACGCATACATCGGTCTGGGAACCCAGAAACTTTCATGGCTCAACAGCGTGCGCTACAAAACTACCTCTTACCTGCTCGGTTCGATGGAAACCAAAGGCGAATACAAGCCAAACTATCTGGACTATCAGACTTATCTGAGTTACCAGCCCAACAAACGCTGGAAGCTTGACTTCATAGGCTACATCTCTGATAATCACTACAACTTCGAACCGGAAGACCGAGAAACGAAGTTCGGAACAATGGAAAACGTAAAGAGCTTCAGAGTATATTTTGACGGTCAGGAGAAAGACCGTTTCCTCACCTACTTCGGTACACTCGGCATTACCCGCCAGTTTACAGCCAACACCAGTCTCTCGCTTCTGGGCAGTGCTTTCTATACCAAGGAACAGGAGAAATATGACATTCAGGGACAATACTGGCTCGACGAAACCGAGACCTCAGAAAACCTGGGTGTAGGTACCTATTTCGAACATGCCCGAAACTATCTCACAGCCCGCGTGATGAGTGCCAAACTGATGCTCAAGCACAAGGTGAAGAAACATCAGATGGAGGCCGCAGTAAGTCTGAAGCGTGAACATATCGAGGAGAATTCAGTAGAATATGAGATGCGTGATTCCGCAGGATACAGTATTCCGCACAATGGCAAAGACCTCTATATGGTTTATTCACTGAAGGCTCGCAACGAACTGAATGCCAACCGAATGGAAGCTTATATCCAGGACACCTACCATTTTTCGGGAGGAACAGCCGACAGTACCGGGAACGGTCAGACACATTACACCCTGAACTATGGTATCAGAATGAGTCATTGGAACTTCAACAGAGAAACCATTGTGAGTCCTCGTCTGTCGCTCGCCATCATACCAGCCAACCACGAGAATACAACTCTCCGTTTTGCGGCAGGTCTGTATTATCAGGCTCCATTCTTCAAGGAATTGAGAGATACATCTACGGTGAACGGCATAACCATCGCATCGCTGAACGAGAAAATCAAGAGCCAGCGAAGCATCCACTTCATCGCCGGCTACGACTATAGGTTCAAGCTAGGAGACCAACGCTATAAATTCTCTGCCGAAGCCTATTACAAGGCTTTGGGCAATCTGGTTCCTTATTCGGTTAGTAACGTGAAGGTAGTTTATTACGGACAGAACGAATGCAGCGGTCATGCAGCAGGACTCGACTTCAAACTCTACGGAGAATTTGTTCCGGGTACCGATTCCTGGCTCAGTCTTTCGCTCATGGATACCAAGATGAAACTGGGCGGCAAGAGCATCCCTTTGCCTACCGACCAGCGCTATGCCGTAAACCTCTTCTTCACCGATTATTTCCCGGGCAGCAAGAAGTGGCGCATGTCTTTGAAACTCGCCTTTGCCGATGGTCTTCCTTTTGCAGCACCTCACAGAGAGCTGGAGACCAACAGTTTCCGTGCCACCGCCTATCGCCGTGCAGATATCGGTATGAGCTATCAGCTGCTCGACAACAGCCGCCGGGAGAAGAAGACCTTCCTGAAGAATGTGATGCTGGGGGTAGATTGCCTCAACCTCTTCGGCATAGACAACGTAAACAGCTATTACTGGGTGACAGATGTAACCAGCCAGCAATACGCCGTACCTAATTATCTTACCGGCAGACAGCTCAATGCCCGCATTCTTTTGGAATTTTAGGACCAAATAATAGTGATTTTTCACATTATTCTAAATATTTAACCGTAGATAGTTCGCTATCTGCGGTTTTTTTCGTATCTTTGCGCCCGAATTATGCGATGACGGTTCGTCCGTTCATCCCATGGATTCAGGAAACCATTCTATAAAGAATAAAGAAATAATACATAATAATCAATTATGAGCAAACAAGTAGAAAAGATTAAGGAGCTGATCGCTAAGCGCGAACAGGCTCGTCTTGGCGGTGGCGAGAAGGCCATCGAGAAGCAGCATGCACGTGGCAAATATACCGCTCGTGAGCGTATCGAAATGTTGGTAGATGCCGGCAGTTTCGAGGAGTATGATATGTTCAAGTTGCATCGTTGCACTAACTTTGGCATGGAGAAGAAGCAGTACCTCGGTGATGGTGTTGTAGCTGGTAGCGCTACTATAGCCGGCCGTCTGGTTTACGTATATGCTCAGGACTTCACCGTAAATGGTGGTTCACTCTCTGAGACTATGGCACAGAAGATCTGCAAGGTAATGGATATGGCTATGACTATGGGTGCACCTGTTATCTGCATGAACGACTCAGGTGGTGCTCGTATTCAGGAAGGTATCTGCGCCCTCGCTGGTTATGGTGAGATTTTCGAGCGCAACATCCTCGCTTCTGGTGTTATCCCACAGATTTCTGCTATCATGGGCCCTTGCGCCGGTGGTGCCGTTTACTCTCCAGGTTTGACCGACTTCATCATCATGAAGGAGCAGACTTCTTACATGTTCCTGACTGGTCCTAAGGTTGTCAAGACCGTAACTGGTGAGGACATCGATGCAGAGCACCTCGGTGGTGCATCTGTTCACGCAACCAAGAGTGGTGTAACCCACTTCGCTGCTAAGACTGAGGAAGAGGCTATCGAGATGATCAAGAGCCTGCTCTCTTACATCCCTAGCAACAATACAGAAGAGGCTCCACGCATTGAGTGCACAGACCCTATCGACCGCATGGACGATACTCTGAACGAGATTATCCCAGACGATCCAAACCAGGCATACGATATGTATAAGGTGATTGGTGCTGTAACCGATAACGGAGAGTTCTTCGAGGTTCAGCCTAAGTTCGCCAAGAACATCATCACAGGTTTCGCCCGCTTCAATGGCCAGAGCGTTGGTATCGTAGCCAACCAGCCAGCAGCTTACGCAGGTGTACTCGATGTAAACGCTAGCCGCAAGGCAGCCCGCTTCGTTCGTTTCTGCGATGCCTTCAATATTCCTATCGTATCTCTCGTTGACGTACCAGGATTCTTGCCAGGTACAGGTCAGGAGTACAACGCTGTCATCCTCCACGGTGCACAGTTGCTCTACGCTTACGGCGAGGCTACCGTGCCAAAGATTACTATCACATTGCGTAAGAGCTATGGTGGTAGCCACATCGTGATGGGTTGCAAGCAGTTGCGTGCCGACTTGAACTTCGCTTGGCCATCTTCAGAGATTGCTGTAATGGGTGCCAGCGGTGCCGTTGCCGTTCTCTGTGGTAAGGAAGCTAAGGCTAAGAAGGAAGCTGGCGAGGATGTTAAGGCATTCCTGGCTGAGAAGGAGCAGGAGTATACTGACAAGTTTGCTAATCCATATCAGGCAGCTCAGTATGGTTACATCGATGATGTCATCGAGCCACGTAACACCCGTTTCCGCATCTGCCGTGGTTTGGCTCAGCTCGCTACCAAGCGTCAGAGCTTGCCAGCTAAGAAGCATGGCTGTATGCCAATGTAATGATATAATTAAACATTAGAATAAATGGATAAGAATATTTATGCTGCAATTGCCATGGCACTCTATGAGTATCAGGGCAATAACGTACACGACAAGGAGCCTGGCATCATCACTATCAAGCCACGTCAGACGATGTGGAACGCCAAGTTCTTGAGTTTAACAGCTAAACCATAATGTAATAGAAATGAAAGAGTTTAAATATACAATTGACGGAAAAGAATACAAGGTTCAGATTGACGCTGTTGAGGGTAACATCGCAAGCGTGAACGTGAATGGCGAAGCTTACAAGGTTGAGATGGAACAGGAGGCTGAGCCAGAGAAGAAGAAGGTTGTGCTTGGTCAGCCAGCTGCTGCATCTGATGATGCTGAGGCTACTCCAGCTGCCAACGTAAATACAGCCAATGCTGTAAAGGCTCCTCTCCCTGGTACTATCACCAGCATTGAGGTAGCTGTTGGTCAGGAGGTAAAGGCAGGTGATACTGTTGTCGTTCTCGAAGCTATGAAGATGCAGAACAACATCGAGGCTGAGAAGGATGGCAAGGTTACTGCTATCTGCGTTAAGCCTGGTCAGGCTGTGCTCGAAGAGGATGCACTCGTGGTTATCGAGTAAATCAAGAATTTGAGAATTAGAGAATTATACTTCCAGATTCGGGATTATAATTCGGGTTCTTATAAAGAATATCAAAGGTCGCAAGCTGTTAATTGTTTGCGACCTTTTTCTATACTGCTGTATGAGCATAAACTGCTATACAAAGTAATTTTTTACTAAAGAAAAAAGACATAAAGTACTATAAAATGATAGATTTAACAGAAGAACAGATAGAAAGATACAGCCGCCACATCCTCCTTCAGGATGTAGGCCTCGAGGGGCAGGAAAAGCTCCTCAATGCCAAGGTGCTCATTATTGGTGCCGGAGGATTGGGTTCCCCAGTTGCCCTCTACCTCGCTGCGGCTGGCGTGGGACATATCGGTATCGTGGATGCCGATGTGGTTGACCTCAGCAACCTGCAACGACAGGTCATCCACCAGACCAAGGACTTGAACACCCCTAAGGTGGAAAGCGCCAAGGAGAAGATGATTGCCATCAATCCTGATGTGGAGGTAACAACCTACCATACCTTCCTCGCCTCAGACAATGCCGAGGAAATCATCAAGCCATGGGATTTCGTCATTGATTGCACCGACAACTTCCCGGTGAAGTTCCTCATCAATGATGTCTGTGTGCGACTGGGCAAGGCATTCTCGCATGGCGGCATCCTGAGATTCCAGGGCCAGACCTTTACCCACCTGCCAGGCACGGCATGTTACCGTTGCTTCTTCAAGGAACCACCTCCAGCAGGCACTGTTCCTACCAGTAGCCAGGCAGGAGTCCTTGGTGCCATCGCTGGTATGCTCGGAACCATCCAGGCTGCCGAGGCGTTGAAGTACTTCCTCGGTGTGGGCGAACTGCTCACCGACCGATTGCTCACCTTCGATGCCAAGACGATGAACTTCCGCAATATCAAGGTAAAGAAGCGTGCATCCTGCGAAATCTGCGGCGACCACCCTACCATCGACCATCTCATCGACTACGAGCAGGCAGCCTGCGATTTGAAGCACCACTAAGATTTAGTGATTATTTTCGAATAAACACATATAACAAAAAGCAAAGTCACAATACCCAGCACCATCTGCCGGATATTGTGATTTTTTTTCAGAACCGTCCCAAAGCCCAACAAAGAACAAAAACCTTGATTATAAGATACTTTATAAAACATTTCTCCCATTTTCCTTGCATGATTCAGATAATAATCGTAAATTTGCAGCAGATAAAATACGCAAGCTTATGAAAGAGAAAAGACATACATTGCCAGAAGAGCAGAAAGATGCAGCATTCGCAGCAGAGCCTGCACCAGCCTATCACGGAAATGCCGCCATAGCACTTCCCGAGGATGAATGTGCAGAAGAAGATATTGACTGGAATAAGATTCCTGTTGGCTGGCATCCGGCTAATGAAGAAGAAGCCGTGGCTAGGATTGAAGCTATTGAGGCGGAGTATGAGAATGGGCAATATATTGATGCTGAAGATTTTGAAAGAGAACTAATTGCGCAATATCCATGGCTAGCATAAGATTAACACTTTATTTCAAAAAGGAATTAAAGACTGTTATCGACTATGGATTAGTTGAATTCGGCAAAACCACAGTAAAGCGATTCCATAAAGAATATAAAGACATCAAGCATCGCCTGATGCTTCATCCTCTTTCTTCACCCAGAGAGCCATTGCTTAAGCGATTCCACCGCCCTTACCATAGTGCTATCATCAAGGAGAATTGGAAGATTATCTATCGCTACGACGAAGCCAACGACCTCGTCATTTTCGTAGATTTATGGGATATGAGAAGAAGTCCTAGATATCTGATCAGACAATTCAAAAGAAAACTATAAAGGAAAAAGCTTATGAAGGAGAAAAGATATACATTACAAGAAGAGCAGCCGACTCCTATTGGCTGGCATCCGGCTAATGAAGAAGAAGCCGTGGCTAGGATTGAAGCCATTGAAGCGGAGTATGAAAGGACAGGTGTTAGCTATAATGAAGAAGAGTTTTTCAATAAACTAAATGAAGAACGAACATGGTCAAATGCAGATGACTTTGAAAAAGAACTAACGGCACAAGACCCGTGGCTAGAAGATTGGAAACGTTCTATCAGTATAGAAGATTTTAGAAAGAACTGCAAGAATAAACTGAATAAGCTTTTTCCGTAACTTTTCTCCCGTATTCCTTGCACTATTTTTGCAGCGACATAAATAACAATATAATTAATAGGAGGATAAAATTATGGCAAGACCAATTAGAGAAACGCCAATATTATATGGCAAAGACGCCGAACGCTTTGTTGAAGAAATGAAGCGTGTAGAGAGTTTAACAACAGAACAGCGAAAAGCTAATAGAGAAAAGCTACAAGCTGAAATCGCTGTTCTTGACAAAGAATGGAATTTAACTTATAATGCACTTCGAGGATGAAAATTGACTATCGAAATATACAAAAAACATTTCGGGCTGCCTCCATAATGGAAGCAGCCCGAAGTTGTTTATCCATACTTGTAACAGAAGTTCAATTATATATAAACTAAACCCGCTTACAAGTCAATGTCTTTACTCCTCTTTATATGCCACATACTCCTCACGAGAGATTGGAGTCTCCGGGGCAACAATCAAGACTTCATCATAGGTCAAACCATAGAGGTGATAGACGAGGAAGTCGATAGTTTGCAATTCATGTTGGCAAGCATCATCTTGCTCATTACGTTTCTTTTCATTTATTTTCTTTGCCGGTTGAACAACCTCATCCGTATTTCCAATAACCATTGGCATTTGTTCCAAATTCTACGTTGTTGACCCTCTAGCATAGCATCACCCCATCCTCTTCTACATTATTATAAAAAGGACTGCCCTTTTTGCTCTGCCAGTCTTTCATCGAATACACAATCGGGTGAATCATCTGATTGATTTGCCATCCCAATTCCCAAAGAGGATAGGTGTAATTATCATGATCCTGCTCATCTATCTTATCCTTGTTCAGAAGCACAAGGATGTCCCAGTCGGAATCTGCTTTAGCATCCCTTCTAGCCCTTGACCCGAAAAGGATAACCTTGGCATCTTTCGGCATAATCGACTCCGCTTTCTTCAGAATCGACTTGAGTATACCTCATCTTCAAGATGTTCCTTATTTACAAGCAACATAATAGTATCAGTTTACGAGACTACCTCCTTTTAGTATAGCTAAAAATGCATCAATATCAATTGCCGTAAAATCGAATTCAGGATTAAATCTAATTACGTCATAATGATGATCTTGACTCACGATATACTTCGCATTTGCAGATATGGCACAATCGACAAACTTATTGTCATCAGGATCTGATTTTATCAACTGATATCGCTTTTGTGGATTAATAAAAATTGTATTAGAAGATGCTAATATAGCATTGATAATATTATTTGCCACCAATGAACCGACCTTTCTTGTCAATATCTCTTCATATTCCAAAACAACCTCATTCGAAACACACAACAAGTACTTTCCTGCCAAAAAGTCAAGAAGAATCTGATGATAGGGACTCTTTCGAGGAATCGACATCAACAAACAATTTGTATCTAATACAATCCGCTGCATTTATTCAGAATAAGGCGTTCTCATATGTTCATGCTTCCATTGCTCAATAGTATTTTCATCTATCAAGCCCTTATCCCACAATTCATCTGCGGCATCTATTGCTTTTTGCGCAAAATAACCAGATAGCAAATCCGTGATTTCAGCCATCTGCTGGTCAGAATTGACATTAGACATCAATTCTACAACCCTTTGCTGATATTTATTTAAAGAAGTTATTGTCGTCATAACACTATCATTTAAATTACACCGCAAAAATACGAAAAAGAATTGAAACTAACAAATATTCTGAGAGATATTTGCATTTATTCTTTTCTCTTTACCCAAACCTTATGGCTGCCGCGGCCAAACGAATCTATCGGCGAAGTATCATCTTTGATAAAATCCATCAATTATGTAAAAAGAATCTATTTTTTGTGATTTTTCTTTTCAAAAAGTTTGTTTTATCAAAGAATCTTTGTATCTTTGCAGCAACAGAACTCGTTTGCATCCCATTAGAACTGCAAGCGAGTCATTTTTTATATATAAGACATATGAATCAGAGACCAAGAACCATACAAGAACAATTGACCAGACTCAAAGAAAAGGGAATGGAATTCAATGATGAACAAATTGCTATTTCATATCTAGCAAGGATTAGCTATTTTCGCCTAAAATACTATTGGGTGGATATGTTGGATATTAATACTAGGCATTTCGTCAATGGTACAAGTTTTAATACAATCATAGACCGATATGAGTTTGACAAAAAGTTGCGCAATATTCTTTTTGGAGCAATTGAAATCCTGGAAGTGGGATTACGTACAAAATTCATAACAACTCTTTCGTTGGCAACAAATACAGGATTATGGTATTTGGATAATTCCCTTTTTGAAAACCAGCAGTTTCACACAAACCTGGTGCTGGATATGAAATATGAGTTCGCTCGAAATTCAGATCCTTTTGTTCGACAGTATATTTTAGACCATCCCGATTGGGACAAAAATACATTGTCCGGAGCTAATCCTGACGCGTGGATGATTTTTGAAACTGCTACATTTGGAACTCTATCTAAGATGTACAAAAACCTATTGAATCAATCTCCATTAAAATCAAGAATAGCAAATGAATTTGGTTTATATTCTGCCCGAGAACTTTCAAGTTGGTTAGAAGCTATTTCTGTCTTACGAAACATCATTGCCCACCATTCAAGAATATGGTATAAGATATTTTCTAAGAAACCGACAAATATAAGCCATCATAGGAATGAATGGATGCATTCAAACTTAACAGAGCACCAGCGTAAACGTGCGTTTGGCGTAATATCCTGTCTTTTATATCTGTGTAATGCTATATGTCCAAACAACACTATCAAAAAGGATATAAAGGAACTTTTTGCTTCATACCCAAACATTCCTATTTTTATGATTGGCTTCACAAGAGCATGGGAAGAAAATCCTATTTGGAAATAAATATCTCAAATAAAAAAGAGCTGTCATCTGTGGTAACTATCATAAATGACAGTTCTTATATTCTAAGCTTTTGCCCTTTACCTTTACGCTATGTGCTGGTGAACGTTGGTTTTGGGCATGCATGTATTATACAAGAGCAGAAATACGACTCTAATTTACATAAGAAAAACCAAATCTTTTTTCTCTAAACTAATGTCACTATTGCCACACTTCCTGATAACGCTCTGGTATTTAGCGTTTTAAGCGTGGCAATAAGGGCATTTTTTATTATCACCTATTGCCACCTATTGCCACACTCTAGTATTTTATTCTTTCCTCTTCACCCAAACCTTATGGCTGCCGCGGCCTAGTGAATCTATCGGCGAAGATTTATCACAGGTCAGCTCCTTCAGTTCCATAGAGGCGGAAGTACGGCTCAGGTTGTTGATGGAGGCATAATCGCCTAGGGTGAGGACTCCGTTCTTCTCTATCACCTCCAGGGCTCGGGCAATGCGCTCTTCCTTGGAATAGAGCTGCTTACGGATAACCTTTACACCTCCCATATCACGCTCCAGGTCACGGTCGGTTTCACGCTTCACATCCTTGACAAACTCAGGAGACGCCTTGAAGTTGATGTCTTTCACTCCCACCTTGCGGTACGTCATCTTATCATCTGGATTCAGAATTTCCCTAGGCTTCTCATCCTCGAAAGCGAGGGAGAGGGAGAAGGTGCCGAAACCTTCCAGATTCACGTTGTACCCCATGGAGAGCATATCTCTCAGCATATCAACCACATCGGTCAATACAGCCTCCGTGGTACTTTCCGAAATACCGCGATGGTAGTTCTGCATCATCTTGACGAACTCTTTTCGGGATAGTGTACGGTTGGTCACCATCTTGGGATAAACTCTGCGCTTGCCATCATAGCGCATATCCCCCATTTCCTGCAATTTGTACTTTGCCATATCAGTTTCCTTTCCTATTTTAGTTTATTAGTATTTCTTATTGCAACAGCCTTTACATCCTATAGTATTTATTGTTATACTTAAGAAGAAAAGACCACAAACCTAGGAAGAAAAGTATTTAATCCTAGGAGAAATCTCCGTTCATAGACATTGAACCGACATTCAAAGTCTATGAACCGCCGTTCAAAGACACTGAACGGACATTCAATGTTTATGAACGAAGATTTCTACCTTGCAAAGATACAACTTTATCAGATATAAAACAAGACTTTTCCTGAATATCTTTACTTTTCCGGCCATAATTCTTCGCTTTTTGAGCTTATTTCTTTGCGTATCCCAAATAATTGTGTTAACTTTGTAGTCAGATTGCAAACCAAAGACAAAGCAAAAGACTAAGATTAGACATTCTTATGAGTATGAAGATATTAGCAACCAGCGACTGGCACCTGGGCAACCTGTTTCACGGCAACGACCGTCTGCCGGAACATAAGCATTTTCTGAAATGGCTCCTGGAACAAATCGCTGAACAAAAGCCCGATGCTCTCCTCATAGCAGGAGACATCTTTGATAACGGAAATCCATCGGCAGCGGCACAGACCGTTTATTACGAGTTTCTTGCCGATGCTACACAACTGTGCCCGAACATGCAGGTCATCATTACCGCCGGCAACCACGATTCCGCCAGCCGACTGGAGGCTCCCCGTCCGCTACTCACCCGATACCACGTGGAAATAAGAGGAAACGTAAGGAAAATCTGGAAGCAGGGAGAAAGCGAGGACGATGATAAAACCGGTGGACATTGGATTTATTCCTTCGATGACCTCATCATCCCCGTAACCAACGAGGAAGGAGAAGAAGTTATCATCCTCGCCGTACCTTTCCTTAGAAGCGATGTGGTGCAGAACGCCAGCTACTCGCAGGGAGTCAACGACTTTCTGAGAGAACTGATGGCTGAGGCTCGACAGAAATACCCGGGCAGGAAGTGCATCATGATGGCACACATGTACGCCAAGGGTTCGGATATCGCCAAGAAGGATGCGAGCGAGAAAATCATCATCGGCGGACAGGAGGAAGTGGACCTGGAAGGATGGAACGACCATCCCGACTATATGACTTGCGGACACATCCACAAACGGCAACATATCTGGAACACCGACTGGGCAAGATATACGGGAAGTATCCTCCCGATGTCGTTTGCCGAGAAAGACTACACCCACGGCATCGACCTCATCACCATAGAACACGGAGAAAAGGAGGAAGGAAAAGAAACCGGCAAGAGCAAGGAATGGAAAGTAGATTTCCTGGAATACAAGCCTCAGCACGCCCTCCGCATCCTGCCCGAAGATGAGGAAGAGCTGACCTTCAAGAAATGGCAGAAGCTCATCAATTCTGAACTTTCAGAGAGAACAGACGGCGAACTGAGCGACCATTTCGACTACGTAATGCTGAAGGTGAAACAGGAGAAACTGACCAGCGATGACATCAAGGAACTGGAGAAACTCGTCAACGAAAAGGATGCCGTGCTCTGCAAAATCCAGCGCATCATCCCACAACTGGACCTCTCCACCATCCAGGGTTCCCAGCACATCACCAGCATAGAAGACATCATCAACCGTCCGCCGCTTGATACGCTGAAGGAAGCCTTCGCCATCAGGCACAACGCTCCGATGAACGAAAGACAGGAGAAAATGTTATCCGATTTATTAACAATATCATCATTATGAAATTCCTACAACTCGAAATACTCAACCTCGCTTCGCTTGACAAACAGGGTGGCGAGGTCATCAACTTTGAAGAAGGTGCCTTAGGCGAGAGCACCATCTTCAGCATCGTAGGTCCGACGGGAAGTGGCAAGTCTACCCTACTCGACGCTATCTGTCTGGCTCTCTACAACCGCGCCCCTCGCTATCCCAGAAAGAAAGGAGACAAGAACCAGAACATCGAGATTTTCGGAGCTGCCGATGCCAGCGAAAGTAACCGTCTGGCTCCTACCGACAGCCGAAACATCCTGACACGTGGCAAGAAGGAAGGCTACAGCAAACTCACCTTCCTTGCCAACAACGGCAGCATCTACCGCGCAGAATGGCACGTCAGATTCCAGAGAGTGCGCTACGAGAACGCCAAGACTGCGCTCTATAAAATCACGAGAAACGGCGAAGAGATAACGGAGGAAGCTGCCGACTGGAACGAGCTGCCGAACATCATCGGACTCGACTACGACCAATTTCTCCGTACCGTACTCATCGCCCAAGGCTCGTTTGCCAACTTCCTGACGGCAAAGGAAAACGAGCGGTACGAACTCCTGGAAAAACTCATCGGATGCGAGGAAACTTATACGAACATCGCTACTGAAATCAAGAAGGCGAAAGACCAGGCGACGGATGCCTACAACCAGATGGCTGCATCGGTGGAAGCCGTAAAACAGAACCTGCTGAACGATGAAGAACTCGCCCAACTGAAGGAGGAAATCGACCGCCTGGAAAAGGTTGAGAAGGAACTCGACAGCCAGTTGCAAGCCATCTCGAAAGACCTGCAATGGTTTGAGGAAAACGATAAGCAAACCAAGCAAATCACTATCTATCAGACAGATATGCAGCAAGCAGCAGAAGCCATTAAAGAGATGCAAGCCCAGATTCTCCGTCTGCAGTTGCACGATGAAGTACAGCCAGCCGTCAACCTACTGCAGGAAGTAGAGCGACAGACGCAAAGCATCCAAGAGCAGGAAGAAAACATTCTGAAAGCGGAAGCAAACATCAAAAGTCAAGAGTCTGCCATCAGCGAAAGCGAGAAAACTCTCGCCAGTCTGAAGGAAGCAGTCGGCAAGGCACAGGAACAGCTGGAAAAGGCGCAGCCGGTCATCGCTGAAGCAAGGGCGCTGAAAACAAAAATGGAAGCGGCGATGCCGAATCTGAAAGAAAAGAAAGAGGCATTGGAGTTGGCTCAGAAAGAGAATCTAACTGCCCAGAAAGACGTGGAGGAAAACGCCCGAAACATCCAAAAATGGGAAGCCGAAACGGAGAAAGCGAACCTTGCCCTCAAAACGACAAAGGAAGAGATTGCCAAGCAGAAACAGGTTCTGCACGAAGCGACGCAAGCCGCTGAACAGGCTTGGGAGACGGAAAGAAATAAGACTGCCGGACAGAATATAGAGGAACTGCAGAGCCATAAATCGGCAGCTGAAAAGAAACTGCAGGATGTCCAGCAAGCCATCAAGGTTGTGGCTCATCTCGATACTGCCACAACAGAAAAGCAGAAGAATGAGGAGCGGATTCAGCTCTTGGGCAAAAGAAACGCAGAGATAGATGAAGCCCTGGGCAAGTTGACCATCGAGGCGCTGACCCAAGAGACCCTAACGCTGCGAAATGCCTATACCCTCATGGTGAGCGAGAAATGGGAGATTCATCGTGCCAACCTGACCGAAGGCAAACCTTGTCCGCTCTGCGGCAGCACGACCCATCCTTATCATACCGACAACAGACAGTTTGAGGAAGCCACCACGGAACTCTCGCAACTTCTGAAAGTCAAGGAGGATTTGCTGAAACTGCAGCAGAAACAGGAGAAGGATCTTTCCGGCGAAAAAAAACAGAACGACGGCGAAGTACAGACGCTCCAGAAACAACAGGAAAAGCTCTCGGGAGAAATCGCAACTTACGAAGAGGAATGGAAGGCGCTCATCGCCCAGTATCCAAAGATTCCGAAGGCTGAGGCAGAACTGAAATCGCTCTTGCCTATCTATGAAAACAAGGCGAAAGATGCGAGCAGTAAACTGAGCCACTTTAACAAGATTCAGAAAGAGATAGAACGGCTGACGCAACTCAAGGATAAGGCTGTAAAGGATGAAGTTGCGTATGAAAGCAAGGCTTCTACTATACTGAACAAAGCCCAGGAAAACACTTCAACCTGCGTCACAAAACTGGCTGAGCAGAAAGCACTTACAACCAACCTCATCTCACAGCAGAAGAGCAAGGAGGAGGCTTACGGGAAAGCCCTTCAGACATGGAATAGCGCCAAGAAGGAAATGGAGGAATGGCAGGAGAAATATAAGCAGATTCTGAATGGAGAAGAACCTGATGCGGCAGAACAAAGACTGACAGCAGCAAAGGATGAGGCAACGAAAGCAACTGATAAGCAGAACGAGAATATCAACAAACTGAAGGCAGAACTCGCCAACAGTAAAGGTTCGCATCAAACCATGCTGTCTCAGAACAAGACGATGAAAGAGAATCTGCAAGCGAAGGAAAAGGAACTCGACCTTTGGATTGAGGAATATAACAAGCAGCTTGAAGAAAAGAGCATTGAAGGAAAAGACTCCGAAGAGGAAGGCATCGAGAAAAGAAGTATCGAACCAAGCCTTATCGACCGAAATACCATCCGGGAGATGCTTCACTCTGCCGAAGACTGGAACGCTATCCGACGGGAAAAGGACGAAAAGGAGAAAGCCGTGGCTTCAACTACCGCCCTTTACCAGAGTGCAGAAAAGGCGCATCAGCAGCACTTGGAACATCAGCCAGCCCAAACCCGGGATGCTCTCTTAGCCATTCAGCAGGAGTATCAGGAGAGAAGCCAGCGCAACGAACTGATTGCTGCCAACGCCAGGATGCAGAACCATCAGGAAGCCGTGAAGCAGTTGGGTGACAAGGCTGAGGCTCTGCAACTCGTAACACAGGAAAAGGACGACTGGACAGCCATCACAGATGCCATCGGAGCAGACGGAAAGACGCTTCGCAAGATAGCCCAATGCTATACGCTCAGTTTCCTGATAGCGCACGCCAACCAGGAAATCAGAAAGTTCAACAGCCGTTACGAACTACAGCAGGTAAAGCATTCGCTTGGCATCCGAGTCATCGACCACGACCGGGCCGACGATATCCGAGACACCACCTCCCTATCAGGTGGCGAAACCTTCATCGTGAGTCTCGGTCTCGCCCTGGGCCTGTCGGCGTTATCTTCCCGTAACATCTCCTTCGAGAACTTGTTCATCGACGAAGGCTTCGGAACCCTCGACCCTGATACCCTAGCCACCGTCATCGACTCCCTCGCCATGCTGCAAAGTTCGCAAGGCAAGAAGGTGGGCGTCATCAGTCATACCGACACGATGAGCGAGCGCATCACCACCCAGATAAGGATTATCAAGAATGGCAACTCCGGCAGCAGCCATATCGAGATCTATCCTTAACCCATCGTAATTACACCTTCATAAAATAGTAATTACACCATTATATATAGGGTATACATACATTATCCATCCGTGAACAGGGCATCACCATCTATGTGGCTTACTGCTATTTCGCCACACCGAAACGCAAGTTTATCGTCACAAAACAAATATGCGTTCCTACGGATTCATCTATCCACAGGAACGCATATTCTTTATGATTATCATACGAGATTATCATTCTTTATACAATTCTATATCATCATACGATATTTAAACCTTATTTCCCTCTTTTGGGAAAACCACGGTTGGCTTGAAGGTCTTAGCCTCCTCAAAGTCCATCAGGGCATAAGCGATGATGATGACGGTATCGCCCACCTGCACCTTGCGGGCTGCAGCACCGTTCAGGCAGATACAACCGCTGCCACGCTCACCCTTGATAATATAGGTCTCCAAGCGCTCACCATTGTTGTTGTCTACAATCTGAACCTTCTCGCCTGCTATCAGATTAGCAGCGTCCATCAAGTCCTCATCGATGGTGATGCTACCCATATAATTCAGGTTAGCCTCAGTTACGGTCACACAATGGAGCTTACTCTTCAATACTTCTATCTGCATTGTTCTGTTATTACTTGATCTGTTACGGATTAAACTTAATAAAGAATATCTATCGAGGAATTATCCCTTATACTTGATATGGTCGATGAGACGGATAGGAGTCTTACCGCAATAAACGGTGATGCACCCTACCACATAGGCACTATCCTCCCATGAAGAAACATCCTGCAGGCTGTCGCCATCCACAATCTGGAAATACTCTACCTCCAGACCCTCTACAGCATTGATGTCGGCAACCACCTTATCATGAGTTTCCTGTACGGTATGAGTCTTGGCATACTCCACACTCTCCTTCAGGGCCTTATAGATGTTTGGCGCAATGGCACGCTCATCAGGAACCAGCAAAGTATTACGGCTGCTCTTAGCCAAACCATCCTCATCACGGACAATAGGACACTCCACAATCTGCACATCGCTGTTGATGTACTTCACGAGCTGCTTGATGACAGCAATCTGCTGCCAATCCTTCTCACCGAAATAAGCACGAGTTGGTCGAACGATATAGAAAAGACGGCTCACTACCTGACATACACCATTGAAATGACCCGGGCGCTTGGCACCCTCCATCACGGTAGAAACAGGTGGAAACTCAAAGTGGCGTGTATCTGGTGTAGGATACATCTCCTTCACCGATGGTGCAAACACATAGTCAGCACCACAAGCCTCCAAAAGCTTGCAGTCAGCATCGAGGGTACGAGGATAGCGATCCAAGTCACCCTGATCATTAAACTGTGTAGGATTCAGGAACACAGAAACCACAGTCACGCCATTTTCCTTTACACTGCGCTTAACAAGAGAGGCGTGACCCTCATGCAGCGCACCCATAGTTGGCACAAGGCCGATTTCCTTTCCCTCCTTACGACACATGAAGAGTTCGTTCTGGAGGTCAACAATCTTATTGAATACTTTCATCGTCATAATCTGTTTTCGGGTGCAAAATAACAACTTTTTTCTCAAATGAGAAAGAAAAAACCTAAAAATATGCGAATTAATGCCGAAAATAATGAATTTCGGAGAAAAAAATGCCCCTATTTGAAGTTTTTTTTGTACCTTTGCACGTAATTCGTAAGAATAAAATTTAATTTTTATGGCAAAAAAAGTATTATTTATCAATCAGGAGATCGACCCATACGTAGCCGAGTCTCACATGTCAATCATGGGACGCGAACTGCCTCAGAAGATGCAGGAAGCAGGTTTTGAGATCCGCACCTTCATGCCTAAGTGGGGCACCATCAACGAGCGTCGCGGACAATTGCACGAGGTCATTCGCCTGTCTGGTATGAACCTTATCATAGATGATACAGACCATCCGCTGATCATCAAGGTTGCATCTATACCAACAACACGACAGCAGATTTATTTCATCGATAATGACGACTATTTCAAGAGCCGCCAGATGGGCACCGATGAAAACGGAAAGGAATATGCCGACAACGGAGAAAGAGCTATCTTCTTTGCACGTGGCGTATTGGAAACCGTAAAGAAGCTCCGCTGGCAGCCTGATGTAATCGTCTGCCAGGGTTGGGCTAGCGCAGTAGTACCATTCTATGTAAAGACAGCCTACAGCGAAGAGCCTTCATTTGCAGAATCAAAGGTGATTACCGCTCTCTATACCAACGAACTCAAGGGTGAACTGGGTACCAACTTCAAACGTTGCGTTGCCTTCCGCGATGCCAAGTCAGAACTGCTTGACAGTTATCAGGACGACTTCAACTTCATTGAGCTCGGCAAACTCGCCATCGACTATAGCGACGGTGTAGTAGAAGGTGAAGAAGAAGCTAACCAGATTCTCTTTGATTATGCGAAGGAGAAGAACAAGCCTGTACTGGCTTATCCGGGAGAAGATATCCAGGAGCCATACGCAGACTTCATCAACAAGGTTTGTCCTGACGCAGAATAAAATTCCGACAACAGAGACACATACATACAAGGATAATGAAAATTTTAAGACTCTTAACAGTATTAGTAATAGCAGCGCTTACTTTCGCTGCATGTGATGACACCACCGAGGGAATCGGTGGTAGCATCACTAACGATATTGACAACATCAACATCACTAGCGCAGTATTTCCTGTAGCTACAAAGTCTATGGTTTCAGGTGCCGTATTGAGCCGCAACAACAGCGGTCTCATCGGTAAGATGAAAGACCCGGAAACCGGCAACTATGTAAAGGGTGACTACATGACCCAGTTGAGCGTATTGCCTACTTTCTCTATAGATACACTCGATTACATCAAGCAGGCAAACAAAGGTTCTATCGAAGCAGACTCATGCTACCTCCTGGTTTCATACAATGCCAGCTACGGCGATACTATCGCCCCAATGAAGGTGACAGCCTATGAGATGACAAAGCCGATGGCAGAAGATAAGGAGTATTACTCTGATTATGATGTCTTCAAGGAAGGCTGGGTAAGCGAAAACAACCAGCATTGGAGCAGTAATTACAACTTGAGCAATACATCAGATGTCAAGAACTTCAAGATTTACTTGAATAAGAAGTATGAGAAAGATGGTAAGACATACAAGAACTATGGTTCTTACATCATGCAAACATACGCAGAACATCCTGAGTACTTCAAGACCAACTACAAGTTCCTGCACAACGTCTGCCCTGGCTTCTTCATCAAGAATGTAGGCGGTACGGGTAACATGGCTAAGATCTGGAATACAGAGCTTATCTTCTACTGGACCCGCCACAAGACCATCAAGGCAAAGGACGGCGTTACAGACAGTATAGCTGTAGGCATCGGATACAACCGTTTCGATGGTACAGAAGAGGTATTGCAGCTCAACAAGATTGAGAACGATACCACGAACTTGGAGGAGTTGGCAAGTCAGCAGAACTGTACTTACCTCAAGTCGCCAGCAGGTATCTTCACCGAGGTTACCCTCCCTATCGAAGACATCATGAAAGGTCATGAGAAGGATACGCTCAACACAGCTACCATCTCTTTTCCACGACTCAACAATGACAACGAAGACAACCCATACAACTTTGCTACACCAAACACCATCCTGATGGTTCAGAAAGACAGTTTACAGTCGTTCTTCGAAAAGAGCAAGTTGGCAGATAGCCGTACTTCTTATACCACAAGCTACAGCAGTACAGGTACTTATAAGAATGCCTATACATTCCAGAATATCGCCAACCTGGTTTCTGCCATGTATAAGAACAAGGGCAAGGGAGAAAACTGGAATAAAGTAGTACTGGTTCCTGTAAACATCATCACAACCGCACAGGGACATACTACCGTCATCTCCAAGATTAATCACGATATGTCACTCGCTTCTACCCGACTGAAAAGAGGTGTAATAACCACCGACAGCAACGGCAAGGAGACAAGTCCTATACAGATAAAGGTGATTTACAGTAAGTTTAAAGAAAAAGAATAAGCATTCATAACGCAAAGTAAAAAAGGAAACGAAACATGGCAGATAATTTTTTGGAGCGTCATCGCGAAGAATACGAAATACGCAAGGCTGCATGGCTCAAGAAGAAGAAACTATTCATGAAGTCAGGCAAGAAACAGAAGCCCCAGACACAGATGCCACGTCCTGAAGACGAAGCGTTATAAACACGAAAAAATATTCAGAATCCTGAGAAAGAGGGTGTATCATAAAGCATTTGAATGTTTATGATACACCCTTTTAACTTTGCCAGTTAATCCTTAAAAAACGCCGCATAAGTACGACAAAAGCCATTTAACACAAAATAAAACAAAATTAATTTGGAGTTTACCCATTTTTTTATATCTTTGCATTGTAAATTAAAAGTATTAAATATTAAACAGACAAAAAGCAATAAAATAAAAATAATCAAGATATTAGTAGAGATACTGATTTATGGGTTTAACTTTTCTAAGAACTTGCATTTAAGGATACAAGATATTTGCAGGATACAAGTTACTTGCAATATATGAGATACTTGGTTTATGTTTATAGATAATGGAGAAATTACTCTCATAAAGAATTCGTTTTTAAGTTTAAACAAAAATGCTAAAGTTAGATGTTAGTAATATAAGTCCCCGTAGTAACCGTGAGGCTACTGCGGGGACGCTTTTTCAATTTATAGTATATAGAAACAAAAAGGGCAAGACCAGAGATGGCCTTGCACAATCAATTTTTATAACTCTTTATCAATATTATAAGATTCTACCTGTAAGAGAGAACTTCAAAACAGGATAAACCTTAAATATAAACATCAGACTACTGAACTTAATCTACTATCGTAAACTTGGCATATTTCAGCAGAAGCTGTTTGGTGCCAGAATGAACGAACTCAACCGTAGCCTTCGTATTCTCACCAGTACCTTCAATCTTCAACACCGTTCCCCGTCCAAAACGCTGATGTTCAATCTTCATTCCCTCCTGCAAACCACAAGAAGAACTGCCAGCAGATGAAGCTGCAGAAGAAGAAACTGATGCTGCAGAAGATCCTGTACTGCGAGAAGCAGGATGAGAAAAATGCGTCTCCATGTAACGTTTAGCTGCATTCAGCGCTCTAACAGACTTGAAATTACCTTCAGAGAGAGATGAGCGTCCGGAAGTATGTGAAGTCTCCGGTTCATCATCAAAGAGAGAAGGCTTAGGATCTGCTACAAACTGCGATGCTACCGGTTTGGAATTCTGATACCTGCTACTGTATCTAGGCTGCTCAGCATCCTCCCACGGTCTGCGAGAACGTTGCGCTCTCGCCCACTCCGGCTGGTCAGACATCGAATCAGCTCTGGAGCCAAACAAGCTTCCACCAGCCTCATCCAGGCTATCAATCAACTTGCCGTCAATCTCATCGATAAACCGACTCGGATTATCAAACTCCATCTTGCCATATCGCCAGCGGTTCTTGGCGTTCGTCAGGATACAATGTTTCTCAGCTCGCGTAATGGCTACGTAAAGCAATCTCCGTTCCTCCTCCAGTTCTCTGAGCGAAGCAGCAGAAAGCGGACTTGGGAAGATATTCTCTTCCAAACCAACCACAAATACCGTAGGAAACTCCAGACCCTTGGCAGCATGAACCGTCATCAGAGAAACACGAGGTTCATCCTTATCACCATCGCTGTCAGCATCGGTAAGCAGCGCCACATCCTGCAGATAATCCTGCAGGAAGAGTTCATCAAACCTACCCTCTTCACGGCGTTCCTCCACAAAAGCCGACATACCGCTCAAGAATTCCTCCAGGTTCTCCTGACGTGCCAGATCATCGGCATCCTTGCCCGACATGATATCCTGACTGATGCCACTCTCCTTGATAATGGCATCACCCAATTCATAGACATCCGTAGTTTGAGCCCGTTCGATAAACGAAGAAATTAGCAATCTGAAAGTTTCCAGCTTGTTCATCGTACCCTTGGTAACCGCCAGTCCATACCGCTCAGGGGCACCGATTACCTCCCAGAAACTCACCTGGTTCTGATGGGCACAGTCAGCAATCTTCAGCACCGTAGTAGCACCGATTCCACGAGCCGGATAGTTGATGATACGCTTGATAGCCTCTTCATCATCCGGATTCGCCACCAGACGGAAATATGCAATAATATCCTTAATTTCCTTGCGCTGGTAGAAACTCAGTCCGCCATAAATGCGATAAGGAATACCCTGCTTTCTGAACTCCTCCTCGAAGCTACGACTCTGGGCATTGGTACGATAGAGAATGGCAAAATCACTATACTGGCAGCCATCCTCGCGCCGGATACGCTTCACGTCCTTCGCCACAATCGCCGCCTCTTCCTTGTCGCTGTAAGCAGGCTTATACTGAATCTTCTCACCCTTCGCATTCTCGCTGAACACATCCTTAGGAATCTGGTTACGGTTGTGGCGAATCAAACTGTTGGCCGCCTCCACGATGGTCTGCGTACTGCGGTAGTTCTGCTCCAGCTTGAAAAGCGCAGCATTTTGTCCTCTTTTATTTTTGAACTCATCACAGAAATTCAATATATTATTTACCTCAGCTCCACGAAAGGCATATATACTTTGCGCATCATCACCCACAACACAAATTCTCTTTTTAGGCATCTCTTCATAAATCAATGAAAGAATTTTCTGCTGTAACCTATTCGTATCTTGATACTCATCTACCAAAATGTATTTAAACACAGAAGCATAATGCCTACAAACTCCATTTGATTTATCTGCGAACAGAACATAAGTATAATAAAGCAAATCGTCAAAATCCATAACATTAGCCGAGCGACATCTTTGCTCATATTCTACATATATATTATATAAGGATTCGTAATTTAATCCTTTATATTTATCAAATTCTCCAGAATGAGAATCCAGGAACTTAGCAGGATCCTGTAAATTATTCTTAGCTTTAGAAATAATACCATGAACAAGAGCTGGTTTATATATTCGCTCATCTAATTGCAAACTTTTTACAATGGCTTTTATTTGAGAACGAGAATCCGCTTCATCATATATTGTAAAATTGCTATAATATCCAACACCTATTTTTTCTGCATTTCCAGAATGCAAAATTCTAGCAAATACACTATGAAATGTTCCCATATAAGGCTGCCTTCCAACAAACTCATCTCCCAACAATGCAGAAAATCTCCGAACCATTTCCCTAGCTGCCTTATTAGTAAATGTCAAAACCAACAAAGAATTTAAGTCTTCATTTTGTTGAACAAGATAAGCTATCTTATAAGTAAGCACACGCGTTTTACCCGAACCTGCACCGGCTATCACCAGCGAAGGTCCGTTAATATATTCTACCGCAGCACGCTGCGCTTCGTTCAAGTCGTTCAGTAAATCCATTAATCAATATTTACCAGATTTTTCACTCTTCATTCTTCACTTCACCCTATATCCTCCCACAGCCGTGCCCGGGTCGAAATCTTCGCCCTCACGAGGGAAGGTAGGGATAAATCTCATCTGATGTTCTATCTGTCGCTGGCGCTTCTTCATATAAGCGCTAGGATGCAGAGAACTGAATTTGCGCGGATTAGGAAGTGTAGCAGCTATCAGCGCACACTCGCCACGAAACAGATCTTTCGCTTTCTTGTCGAAATGATATTCTGCAACCGCATCCACACCATAGATACCCGGTCCCATCTCAATGCTGTTGAGATAAACCTCCATGATGCGCTGCTTGCTCCACATCATTTCGATGAGGAAGGTAAAGTAGACTTCAAATCCCTTGCGGGTCCATGAACGGCCAGGCCACAGGAAGACATTCTTAGCAGTCTGCTGACTGATGGTACTGGCTCCATGCACCTTTCCGCCACGTGCATTATTCTTCGCCGCACTCTCGATGGCATTGAAGTCGAAACCGTGATGCTTCAGGAATCTCGCATCTTCGCTCGCCATTACCGCCACTGGCATATGAGGCGAGATCTTATCCATCGAAATCCAATGATGATGCAGGGTAATACTCTCTCCATCAGCTACTTGCTGGAAGCATCGGATAAACATCAGAGGAGTGACATACACAGGAATGAACCTATATGCCACTACAGCAAGAATGGTGGTACTGAAAAACAGCACCACCACCCATTTTACTATATTCTTGATTTTCTTCAAAATCATCTATTTAGTTTTTCCCTCCCGGGAGCATGAAAGTTATTACTTCAATGTACCGTTGTTGGCTGCGTTAACCATAGCCTGGCTAGCATACATGTAAACCTCTACACGACGGTTCTGGGCACAAGCAGCAGTAGTATTAACAACAGGGTTAGCAGAACCAAAACCCTGAACATTCTTTACCTGACGGCTGGTAACACCGCAAGAAGCAAGATAGTTGTAAACTGCCTCAGCACGCTTCTGGCTCAATGGCAAGTTGATACCATCATTACCTGTAGCATCAGTATAACCCTGGATAGAAACCTCGCAGTCGGTATTGTTCTTCAATACACCGGCAAACTGAGCCAAATCAGTCTTTGCGCTACTGCTGAGAGTAGAACCATTAGTTGGGAAGAGGATACCAGAAGCAAATGTTACCTTAACGGCAGACAAGCCATTGGCATCTGTTACAGTCTCAACCTGTGCATTCTTCACCTGTTCAGCCTCAGCCTTTACCTTATCCATGTGCTTTCCTATGAGGTTACCAGCACCGCCACCAACAGCTGCACCGATAGCAGCACCTACGAGAGCACCTGTACCACGATGGCTATTATTGAGCAATCCACCTACGAGAGCACCCAGAGCTGCACCAGAACCGGCACCTACTGCTGTACCAGTTTTCTGATTGGTTCCACAACTAGAGAAGAGCAAGCACAAAGAGAGGCCTGCAACTGCAAAATTAGTCTTTTTCATTTTAAAATCTCCTATATTTATGTTATTTAATTGCAAAGATAACTCTTTTTTCTCCATAATGGAGAGTTTTCTAATATTTTTTTGTATTTTTGCATGCAAATTTAAGGGTATTTGTCGAAATAGAGCTAGGAAATCACCTATTTGGGGGTGGAAAATCCCTAAAAGTCGGATTTCAGACACCTGCAGACAGATGAACTGCCGTCAGCAGATGATGAAGGCTCAAGCTTATACCTTAATATATATATAACAGGAGAAATAAAAAACAAAATAAATAGAATAAAGCAATATGGCTAAAGAACTCAAGAATTTAACCAAGCGCGCTGACAACTACAGTCAGTGGTACAATGATTTGGTAGTAAAGGCTGATCTCGCTGAGTTGTCACCAGTTCGTGGTTGTATGATTATCAAACCATACGGTTACGCTATCTGGGAGAAGATGCAGCAACAGCTCGACAAGATGTTTAAGCAGACAGGTGTACAGAACGCATACTTCCCTCTCCTCATCCCGAAGAGTTTCTTCTCTCGTGAGGCTGAGCACGTGGCAGGTTTCGCCAAGGAGTGTGCCGTAGTTACCCACTACCGCCTCCGTTCTACAGAGGATGGCAAAGAGGTTGAGGTTGATCCTAACGCAAAGCTCGATGAGGAGCTCATCATCCGTCCTACTTCTGAGACCATCATCTGGAACACCTATAAGAACTGGATTCATTCATGGCGTGATCTCCCTATCCTCTGCAACCAGTGGTGTAACGTAATGCGTTGGGAGATGCGTACCCGTCCGTTCCTCCGTACTTCTGAGTTCCTCTGGCAGGAGGGTCATACCGCTCATGCCACTAAGGAAGAGGCTGAGGCAAAGGCTCAGGAGATGCTCAAGGTTTACGCTGAGTTTGCTGAAAACTACATGGGTGTTCCTGTATTGCAGGGTGTGAAGAGTGAGACTGAGCGTTTCGCAGGTGCTCTCAACACTTATACCATCGAGGCAATGATGCAGGATGGCAAGGCTCTCCAGAGTGGTACTTCTCACTTCCTGGGTCAGAACTTCGCCAAGAGTTTCGATGTTACCTACTTGAACAAGGAGAACAAGCCTGAGTACGTATGGGCTACTTCATGGGGTGTTTCTACCCGACTGATGGGTGCCCTCATCATGGTTCACAGCGATGATAACGGTCTCGTATTGCCTCCAAAGCTGGCTCCTATCCAGGTGGTTATCGTTCCTATCAACAAGGGCGACGAGCAGTTGGCTCAGATTACTGCTAAATTGCAGCCTGTCATCGACCAGCTCCGCGAGTTGGGCATCACCGTGAAGTATGATGACAACCCTGCCAAGCGTCCTGGCTTCAAGTTCGCTGACTATGAGTTGAAGGGTGTTCCTGTTCGTCTGGCTATGGGTGGCCGTGACTTGGAGAACAACACCATCGAGATTATGCGCCGTGATACCTTGGAGAAGGAGAACGTAAGCTTCGACGGTATCGTTGAGCGCGTAAAGAATATGCTGGAAGACATCCAGAAGAATATCTTCGAGAAGGCTCGTGCTTACCGTGATGCTCACGTTTATGAGTGCGACAACTACGAGGAGTTCAAGAAGCGTGTGAAGGACGGTGGTTTCTTCCTCTGCCATTGGGACGGTACAGCCGAGACCGAGGCTAAGATTAAGGAAGAGACTCAGGCTACCATCCGCTGCGTGCCTTTCGCTTACGAGCAGACTCCAGGTGTAGATATGGTAAGCGGCAAGCCAGCTGTAGCCCGTGTCATCATCGCAAGAAGCTATTAATCATCCCTGGTGTCGGGAGTTCATCCTGACACCATAATATATTTAATATGAGGCAGTTGATACTATACATCCTTTTTCTGGTGTCCATGGTCTTCTCAGGCTATGGAGAGGTATCTGCTGCCCCTATTTCTTTTACTCCCGAGGATTCTTATACCGAAGATGCAAGCCATAAGAAAGATGGTTTGGCGAAGGTTGAGTATGACAAGAGCCAGCCTGAGGCACAGCTTGAAAACGCCTCACAGCTTGCTTACCGCATCTGTAGCAGCCGTCCGCAGCGCTTATTGCCAAGTGGCAACATGCACAACAGTCAGACTGCCAGTAGATTGCTTACAAATAGAATCCGTTATTTATCATCCCTTTTATCAGCTATAGAAGGTGGCATGGAGCCTTTCCGACAGGAAACTGCCCCAATCCACTTTGATGTCGCCTGCAAGTATTATGTCATTTGCCTGCGACGTCTGCTCTGTTAGTGCTTATTCTTTTCTCTTTTTAAAATTTCATATAGGTTTATCGCATCTTTCCTAAGATTTGCGATAAGATTGGTTACACCCCTATTCAAAAAAAAAAACAGTTCAATATATATTATTTTTCAAGAATTAAGAATAAGCAAATAACAGTATAAAATTATGGCAAAGATTAATCATTTAGAGATGGGTGCTGATGTTTTGGCACTCCAGGATGTACAGGTAAAGAAAGGTTTCATGGGTTTGACTGTCAAGCTCATCTATCAACCTACCAACAGTGTGATTAAGATAAAAGAGAAAGAATATTCTGTAGAGGATGGAAGAAAGCTTGAGAACATCCTCAGTGCAGCCCCTAAGGATGTAGAAACAGCGATCAGCAAATTCCCTGTTTCTGCCATCAGCATGGGTAATATGAAGTTACAGGCTTGCATCTCTGACGACCACCAGTTTGTTGCCACACAGCTCCTTGCCTTCAAGGATTTCAGTTACAAGCCGGTTACAGAGATGAAGACCTATACAGGAAAGACAGCCGAAGCTTTCGCTCAGTTGTTTTAGTTATATCACAGTTTCGGGACAGGGGACAGAACAAATCCTCTGTCCCTTTTTTATTTTATAGATATAGGATGAAATCTCGGTTCATTCCCTCTTCCCAATTACGGTAATGCTTAGGCGACAGACCGGTATGTTTCTTGAAGAAGGTTCCGAAGGCTGAAGCATTGGGAAAACTAAGTTCATTGGCTATCTGCTGTATCGTCTTCGTGGTGTTCTTCATCAGGTAGATACTGCGACGGATCATCGCCTTGAAAAGCAACTGCTGGACCGTCTGACCGCAAACCGACTTGACCAGTACCGACAGATATTTCGGTGTAAGACAGAGTTCGTCTGCATAGAAAGCCACACTACGCTCACGCATATAGTTCTTCTCTATCAGCAGCACCAGCGACTCAAAGATGGCAATCTTCCGTTCCATCTCCTTGCCGGCAGCCTTGAACGATGCCGAGAAGATGCTGCACAAACGGTACGTAACAGCCATCAGCAACAGTTTCTGCTCATGCACACAATAGGCATCCAGTTCACCACTCTTCTCTTTTTCCAGCTCCAGTTTCCTCAGCATCAGGGCATAAGAAGTAAGCATGTCCTCATAGCCCGTCGTCCTGACATGGCAGGATTTGGGATAAATCGTAGCATAAAGACGCATGGTAACCACGGTATTACCCAACATGTGACGAATCTGTTCAGCACGGTAAAAAAGAAGGGTATATTTGAGGTTCTTGCCCGTTTCCTGCACATGAAACATCACTCCTTTGGAGAGGAAAACGGTTTCACCCACAGATGCAACAAAGGATGTTCCGTCTACGCAGAAACGGAACATCCCCTGATGACAGATTACGATTCCGACATAGTCGGAGTAGAAAGGCTGCATCAACAGCTGAGGAAACTCATGAGCCTCATATATGATGATATTATCTGTTATTTTCATGATGAATATGGATCTGTTATCTTCAGATTTAACTGCGAAGATAACAAAAATATCCATTCATCAGATGAGCAGCCTGTATCTTTTATGATATTTTAGCACTCCACTACCTTCTTCCCAGGGATTTCACATCTACATTCTTCAGCAGATACTCACGCGTCAGTTCCCCGATATTGCGCTTGCGCCAAGGGAGAACGAGCATCAGTCCGGCACACAGCAGACAGCCGTAGAAGGTCCAGCCAGCCATCTCCTTGATGCTCACCAGCGTGGCCTGTACCTGTACCTTTCCCTTCGTACTCATGGCAGCCATGTTCTGTGCCTCGGTTACACTCTTGCCCTGATATTGCATGCCTCTCACCGTCTGGTCGTAAGTCTTCGCCGTCTCGATGTTCGTGCGGTCGTAATCCTGGGCAAAGCGGGTTACATAATACTGCTGTCTGTGCTGAAGCACATTGGTATAGAGCGCAGAGCCGATGCAAGGGGCAATGACCATACGAACGGTAAGCATGATGCAAACCCAGGTTGACATGAAGCGGTAAGGCATGCGCTGGTTGGCTATCGTGGAGATGAGCGAATAGAGCAGCATCATTCCCGTAGAACGGATGATGATAGGCCATTTCATACGCTCATACATACCGTCGTTCTGTACCTCGAAATACATGTACAGCGCATAGGCTCCGATAAAGAGGAAGCCCAGACAGTACATCCACTTCAGGTGAACATTCTTGGCTCGGGCGATAACTGCGAATATCAGTCCCACGGTGTAGCCCACCATCACCCAGTTGCCTAGCGTGGCGTTCTGCCAGTTATCTATCTTCATGCTCACATTGGTGAACACGTTGACAAACATGGCACTCGAATTGCAGACCATCAGCAGGAAGAAGAGCAGGATGCCGTAGTTGATGACCCTGAGCTGAAACACCTCCATGATGAAATAAGGTGAACGCCTCGTCTTCTCCAGATAGATGAACAGAGCGGTAAAGATAAGACAGCCCACCGAAGAGAAACGGATGGTAGGATCATCAAACCAGTCGAGTGTCTTACCGAAAACCATGACGTAAGCAAACGAACAGAGCATGATACTGAACACCGTAACATTGCCAAACTTCGACATCGTTATCGGGAACTTAGGCATCGGATACTTATGATAAGGCATGGTGAAGAACACGATGATGATGCCCGCCAGCATGAATGCCATCATAAAATGATAAACATACTGCCACTCATAGGCATAGGCAAGCCATGCCGTTAGCCAGGTTCCCAACTGTCCGATAATCATGAAGAAGAGATAGATAACTGGCTGCGAAACCATCTTCTCCGAATCTACCGCATCCCATGCTTCCTCGGTAGTAGGCTCGCATCCCGGCGTGATATTCCTCGTAGCCTCTATTCCGAAACCATATCTGATGAGCACGAAGAGATGCGCCATCAGCAGCGTCTGACGGACAAAACCCATCAGCAGACTGCACAGTCCGAGTATGAACAGAGAGTCGGTCTGGGCACACACGAAACTGAGGATAAAGAGAATGGAGAAGCCCACGATACACATCATCTTCTCTCTACGGATGCACACCAGTTCATAGAAGAACGGCGAGAAAGCCGCCATTCCTATCGAGGTGCAGAAGCCCGCAAAGGCGATGTATTCCGACTGGATGCCGAGCCCGCTCATCATCTCGCCGCTGTTGGCAGAATAGACGCCACTCATCGTAATCATCGGCACGAAGAGGATGATCATGAAGATGATTCCGAGCGGTTTGGGCACCCAATCATAAAACGGATAATTCTTATATTCTTCTTCCATATATTACTTCATTTCCATCTAGCTGTTTTTTACTTTCTCTCAGCCTTGACAACCACCATCATGCCGGCAGCAAGATGCTCATTATCCTCTTTGCTGAGGTTGTTGAAATCGATTCTTACAGGCACACGCTGCTGAATCTTGACAAAGTTGCCAGCCGAATTGTCTGTAGGTACCAGCGAATATTTCGAACCGGTAGCACCAGAAATGGCGGTCACCGTACCCTCAAACTCCTTGTTACTGATGGCATCTACAGTCATACGCACCTTCTGTCCTACATAGAGATTCTCTATCTGGGTTTCCTTATAGTTGGCAATCACCCATTTGTTGTTGGTTGGAATGATGTAGGTAATGGTGGTTCCTGCATTCACCATCTGTCCCTCCTCGATAGAGCGGCGACCCAGTTTACCATCACAAGGAGCCACTACCACACAGTAAGAGAGGTTCAGCTTTGCCATCTCTACGGCAGCCTCGGCACGCTCGATGGAGGCAGCCACATTCTGCTTGCGGGTAGTTACCTCGTTTACTCCCTTATAGGCAGCAGCCTGCTGTTTCTTTACCCCTTCGAGTTTCTTCTTGGTGGCTGCATATTCCACCTCCAGCTGTTCGAGCTGGATAGGAGTAGCCGCCTTCTTTTCTACCAGGTTGCGATAGCGTTCGCAGTCCGTGGCAAGTTTGGCAAGTCGTACATTTATTTCATCGATAGATGCCTGATAGATAGAAGCTGATGTCTCGGTGGTCTGCTCTGTAGCGTTGATGACATTGGCTCCTGCCTTGGCATCCTTGAGGGCTGCTTCAGCCTCCATCAGACGGATGCGATACTCCCGGTCGTCGAGCACGAGGAGGGTATCTCCCTTGTGTACTTCCTGATGTTCTCTGAAGCATACCTTGGCGATATAGCCGGATGCACGGAGATTAACCGGTGAGATATATTGCTCTATCTGAGCATCATTGCTCGTTTCATTAGAGTTATAATCGAGGAAGAGGCATACGATCTTCCAAAGTCCGAAAGCCAGAATAGCAACACCTATCAGACTGGCGATAATCTGTCTTACGCGCTGTTTCTTGAGTTTTTTCCTGGTTTCTTCGTGAGATACCTGTGTAGCCTCTGCAGTTTCTACATTTTTATTTTCGTTCTGTTCCATAGTTTTATTGTAATTTGGAATCAGGGAATATGAAGTAAAGTTTTTTACATCCCGTTTTCCTGTTTATGTTTTATTTTTTAATGATTTATTCTTCTCCGTTATTTAGCAACCGAAATCTGGTTGAGCTGTCCAGTCAACTTGAGCAGCGAGAGATTGGCAACCTTGTAGCGATAGTAGGCTGTGAGATAATTGTTCATTGCCTCACTCATGCGCATCTCGTCCTGCAGCACCGCTGTCATCGAAGCCACACCCTCCTTATACTGGTCGGCTGTTACGTTGTAAACATCCTGCGCCATGGTATAGTTATCAAACTGCTTCTTGTAGTTGCGCTGACTGTTGTTCACCTCGCTCACCGCATTCATATAGTTTGCCTGCAGTCCCTTCAGGGCGTCCTCGTAACCGATGCGTGCATTCTCCTCCTCTATCTTCGCCTTTCTGATTTTAGAACGCTTTTCAAAACCATCGAATACAGGCACTCTCAGCTGGATGCCCAGACCGTTGGAACCATACCAATGGTTTGATTCGCCCGAATGAATCCAGTGATCAATCCTATCGGTAAAGGCAGAATACATCAGGTTTCCAGTCAGCGAGAGTGATGGCAGATAGCCGTCCCTGGCTAGTTTGGTCTGCTTCTGGGTGAGCAGTTTCTTCTGCTCCAGCAACTGGAGTTCGTAGAGTCCCGTATCCAGTCCGTCAGCCTTCACCATCTCTATCTTTCCCGGATTTACGGCAGTCACCTTCATCTCCTTCTCGGCAGGATAATCTATCACATACTTGAGCATGGTATACTGCTGTTCGAGCATGGCGATGGCGTTATCGCGCTGCACGGTGAGGTTCTCGATATTGAGATTCACTCGCTTCAGATCAACCTCCAGACTCATCTGGTTGTCATAGAATGCCTGGGTGATGTTTCTGAGTTCTACCAGTCGCTTGATGTTGTCATCCGTCAGACGAATCTGCTCAGATGTGTTCTGCGCCATGTAATACATCTTGGCAGTCTGCACGATGAGGTCTTCACGCGCCTTCTCATAAGAGAGTTGGTTGAGTTTATCGGCAATCTTGGTAATGTCGATGGCGGTAAGAATCATCTGGTTATACAGTGGCATCTGCAATTGTACACCCGCCGATGCATTATACTGCAACGTCTTGGTTACATTATAAGGCTTGCCGTAAGCCGAGCCGTCGGTAACCGAAACAGGCGGCGTAAAGTTGTCGTTGAGCTGTGCCACCACATTGATCTGCGGATAGAGTTTAGCCTGATTTTCGCTGATAGCGTACTTTCCCTTAGCTATTTCGTTTCGGCTGCTCTGGAGCGACAGGTTATTATCCACTGCCATCTGCAGGCACTGGCTGAGCGTAAGCGTCTCCTGTGCGCCAAGTGTATGGAAAGCTCCGAGCGCGAAACATAAGATGATTATTTTCTTCATTTCTTCTTAATGATTTCTATTGATTTACGTTTCATTTATTATCTGGGTGCAAAGGTACAGCTTTTCGGTGATAAAAGACTATTCACATCTTATCACAATATGTTCAAAATTTCCGAAAATAACAATAAAAAATAGGTCTAGCAACACCGCGCTTTGCGGGGTTGCTAGACCTATCTTCTAATCTATCAAGAACTTATATTCTTATTTTAGTCTTCATCAGCAAACTCATCAAGAGTATATGCACTGCTGCCATCGAAACAATGGGTACAAACCTGGCACTTTGGAAGACCGATAGCCTCTACCAGCTGCTCGATGGTATTGAACTTCAGGGAAGTCAAGCCCAACTGGCTGGCAATCTCATCTACCATTCTCTGATACTCAGGAGAACCGGTGGTAGCGTATTTCTCAAGATTCTTGTTGGCATCGCCCTCAAACTTCTCGATAATGCGGCGGGTAATCAGCTCCATATCACTCTTTGAAGAAGTGAAGTTGATGAACGGACAACCATATACCAATGGAGGACACGCTATACGCATGTGGCACTCCTTCAAGCCTGCCTGGTCGAAAAGCACCTTCACATTGTCGCGAAGCTGGGTACCACGAACGATACTGTCATCGCAGAATAACACACGCTTGCCCTTCAACATCGCCTTGTTAGGAATCAGCTTCATCTTGGCTACCAATGAACGCATGCTCTGGTTGCTAGGAGTAAAACTGCGAGGCCATGTAGGAGTATACTTGGCAATGCAACGCTGGTAAGGCACACCCTTGCCGGCAGCATAACCCATCGCCATACCTGTACCTGAATCAGGAATACCGCTGCAGCAGTCTACCTCCACATCATCGGTCTTGGCGAGATTGAAGCCGTTGGTAAAACGCGCCTCCTCTACATTCTTGCCCTCGTAGGTAGATGTAGGGAAACCATAGTAAACCCAGAGGAAAGAGCAAACCTGCATCTTCTTGTTGGCAGGACGGATCTGCTCCATGCCATCAGCTTTAATCTTCACGATTTCGCCTGGTCCTACCTCATATGCTGTTTCATAATCGAGATTAGGGAACGAGGTGGTTTCGCTGGAAGCCGCATAGGCACCTTCCTTCTTGCCGATGATGATTGGAGTACGTCCCCAACTGTCACGCGCACAGATGATGCCATCCTCGGTAAGGATCATCATGGTGCAGGAACCTTTGATGTGATGGAAAACGTTTTCGATACCTTCTCTGAAGGTTTTAGCCTGAATAATAAGCAGAGCCACCAACTCAGTAGGATTGGTACTACCCGAAGACATTTCAGCAAAGTGCATGTTCTTTTCGAGCAGAAGCTGAGTAAGTTCATCCTTGTTTACTATCTTAGCTACAGTGCAAATGGCAAAGCGGCCAAGATGAGAGTTCATGATGAGTGGCTGGGCATCTGTATCGCTAATCACGCCGATGCCCGATGTAGCTCCTTCAAACTTGTTGAGCGTAGATTCAAACTTCGTTCTGAAGTATGAACTTTCCAGATTGTGGATAGAGCGCACGAAGCCCTTCTCACTACTGTAGGTTGCCAAACCGCCCCGGCGTGTGCCGAGATGTGAGTTGTAATCTGTGCCGTAAAAGAGATCAGCGACACAGCTTTTCTTGGAAATAGTTCCGAAAATGCCTCCCATAAGAGTATAATTCTATGTTATAATTTTGTAATATGGGTGCAAAGATAAATAAAAATCAGAAAATATGCAAGTCTTTTTGCTTTTTTTCTGTAAAAACATGATAATGAGGGTAACTTGCTACCCTATTTCGAGAAGAATAAACGGCTATTGAAACGAAAAGCGCTCCGGCAATAATTACCGGAGCGCCATGATATGATTTCCTATGAAATTAATCCAACTTCAGGCTCTTCTTGATAGCCTCGATCTTATCCATTGCAGCAGCTGTGCAGCGGTTGTAGCAGCCAGCGCACTTGAATGAAGGATCCTTAACCTCAATATAGAACTTAATCTTAGGCTCTGTACCTGATGGACGGACACTTACCTTGGTGTTGTCGTCGCAGAACCACTGGAGTACATTGCTTGTAGCAGGCATGTCGAGTTTCTCTACGCTGCCGTCAGCATGCTTAACTTCCAGGCTCTGGTAGTCCTTCCAGGTTACCACCTTGCTGCCACCCAACTCCTGTGGAGGGTTGGCACGGAAGTCTGTCATCATCTGCTTAATCTCGTCAGCACCGGTCTTACCTGGGCGAACTACATTTACTGTGAACTCCTTGCTGAAGCCATACTCTGCATAAATCTGCATCAGGAGATCGTAGAGAGTCTTGCCCTGATCCTTAGCCCATGCTGCAATCTCGCAAATCAGACAGATAGATGCAGGAGCATCCTTATCGCGTACCTTATCGTATGGCAAGAAACCGAAGCTCTCCTCACCACCACCGATGTACTGCTGCTTGCCCTCAGAGATAGCAATCTCGCGTGCAATCCACTTGAAACCGGTGTAGCAGTCGCGCAACTCTACGTTGTTCTTCTTGGCAATCTCAGCGATAACTTCTGTTGTTACGATGGTCTTTACGAGGAAGTCTGTTGGCTTCAACTTGCCCAACTTCTTCTTGTTCTCGATGATGTAGTAGCAGAACATCATGGCTGTCTGGTTACCGTTGATGATCATCCACTCGCCCTTGTCGTCACGGCAAACGATAGCCAGACGGTCAGCATCTGGGTCGGTAGCTACCACGAGGTCAGCGTTCAACTTGGTACCGAGCTTCATACCGAGGGTCATAGCCTCTGCATTCTCTGGGTTAGGAGAAACCACTGTTGGGAAGTTGCCATCTACAACCATCTGCTCAGGAACTACATTGATGTTCTGGAAGCCCCAAGAACGCAGACAGAGAGGAACGATGACACGACCTGTACCGTGCATAGCTGAATAAACGATGTTGAGGTCTTTCTGACGGTTGATGACATCCTGGTCAATCATAGCAGAATGAACGGCTGTCATGTAGTCGTAATCCATCTCACCACCGATAATTTTGATCTTATCCCAGTTAGCCTCAAACTTCACCTGGTCGATAGTAACCTTGTTTACCTCCTCGATGATACCTGTATCGTGTGGAGCCAGAACCTGAGCACCGTCGCTCCAGTAAGCCTTGTAACCGTTGTACTCCTTAGGGTTGTGAGAAGCTGTTACGTTGACACCGGCCTTTGCACCGAGCTCACGGATAGCGAAAGAAATCTCTGGTGTAGGACGGAGGCCCTCGAAGAGATAAGCCTTGATGCCATTGGCAGAGAAGATGGCAGCTACGGTTTCAGCGAAGAGACGGGAGTTGTTACGGCAGTCGTGACCTACCACTACAGAAAGGTTCTCCTCACCTGGGAAAGCCTTGAGGATGTAGTTAGCAAAGCCCTGTGTAGCCATACCAACGATATACTTGTTCATGCGGTTGGTACCTGCGCCCATGATACCGCGCAAACCACCAGTACCGAACTCCAAGTTCTGATAGAATGCATCAACGAGAGCAGACTTGTCCTCTGCGTCGAGCATTGCCTTTACTTCCTTACGGGTTTCTTCGTCAAAAGCAGGTGTGAGCCACTGCTGTGCTCTTTCTTCACACTGCTTGATCAATTCTGCGTTATTAGCCATAGTTTGATTATATTATGTTATTAATTAATTCTTATCGAGAAGGATGTGCACGAAAACAATGCATAATTTCTCTATTTGCGTACAAAGTTATATAAAAATTTTGATAAACCAAGCAAGAATGAAGTTTTTTTTGTATTTTTGCACATTGAAATGGAATAGAAAATAGAATAAGGCTAATATTTAGCAATATTGTATTGGTAAGATAGCAAAGTTGAATGAACAAAATATAAAACAATAGAATATGGAAGTATATTACACGGGCGTCATCATCGCCGTATCCACTTTTTTAATAATAGGTATCTTTCACCCTATCGTCATGAAGACGGAATATTATACGGGCACCCGCTATTGGTGGGTTTTCCTCGTTGCAGGCATCATCTGCATAGGAGCTGCCTTCCTGGTTGCCAACGTGCTCTTCTCTGCCATACTGGGCGTAGTAGGTGCTTCATGCCTTTGGAGCATCGGTGAACTCTTCGAACAGAGACAACGCTGCGAGAAAGGCTGGTTTCCGAAGAATCCGAAAAGAATAGGAACAGGATATTACAGGGACGAAGCGAAGTGAAGAACGAAGAAACAACGTTCGACGGACGAAGTGAAAGTCAATTCAAGTGTAAAGTGTATAGGAAGAAAACGCCAACGAAATGAAGACAGAACTCATTCTGGTCGGAAAGACCGTAAACAAGCATTTCATTGCGGGCATCAAGGATTATGCCGAGCGCATCACCCATTATATGCCTTTCAACATAACAACCATTCCTGAACTCAAGAACACCAAGAGTCTCAGCGAACAGCAGCAGAAGGAACGGGAAGGAGAACTGATTCTGAAACTCCTGCAGCCTTCGGATACGGTGGTGCTGATGGATGAACATGGACAGGAATTCCGAAGCATCGAGTTTGCCAAATGGATAGAGCGCAAGCAGGCCACGGCAAGAAGGCTCGTCTTTGTCATCGGCGGTCCTTACGGCTTTTCACAGTCTGTCTACGACCGCGCCAACGAGAAGATTTCCCTCTCCAAGATGACCTTCTCGCATCAGATGGTGCGCCTTATCTTTACCGAGGCGCTCTATCGCGCATGTACTATTATAAAAGGTGAACCTTACCACCACGAATAAAAGGTAAAAGGGTAAAAAGGTAAAAGGGTAAAAAGAGCCTTTCCCCTTGCGCCCCCGTCCCCAGCGATTCCATCGCTGGTCCCCTAATCTTAAAAGAAGAAAGAATATGCCAAAAGATAAATATATAGAAATAAAAGGGGCAAGAGCCAACAACCTCAAGAATATCGATGTGAAGATACCTCAGGGCAAGTTTGTTGCCATTACGGGTGTCTCCGGATCGGGAAAATCATCGTTGGCTTTTGATACCTTATATGCTGAGGGCCAGCGCCGCTATGTGGAGTCGCTCTCTTCGTACGCTCGCCAGTTTCTGGGACGTATGAGCAAACCGGAATGTGATTTCATCAAGGGATTGCCACCTGCCATCGCCATCGAACAGAAAGTGATTTCGCGCAACCCACGATCTACCGTGGGCACCAATACCGAAATCTACGAATACCTGCGACTGCTCTACGCACGCATCGGAAAAACCTATTCGCCTATCAGCGGACAGGAGGTGAAACGCCATACTACCGAAGATGTACTCGCCTGCACCCGACAGTATTCCCAGGGTACCAGGTTTGTCATCCTCGCCCCTATCCACGTCATCGAAGGGCGCAGTCTGGGCAAACAGCTGGAGATGTACAACCAGGAAGGTTACGCGCGTATATATATAAAAGGTGAATTCGTACGCATCGAAGACTTCATGGAGCAGGCTGACAAGGAACTGCTGGAAGTAAGCGGCGATAAACTGAGAAAGAGAATGCAGCAGAAGGATGAAGAAATCTTCCTGGTCATCGACCGTGCTTCGGTAAGCGATGAGAAGGATGATATCAGCCGACTGATGGATTCTGCCGAAACTGCCTTCTATGAGGGAGATGGAGCCTGCCGCCTCGTCTTCCTGCCAAGCAACATCTGCTACGACTTCTCTACCCGGTTCGAAGCCGACGGCATGCAGTTTGAAGAGCCTACCGACAATATGTTTGCCTTCAACTCTCCTCTCGGAGCCTGCCCTACCTGTGAAGGTTTCGGCAGCATAATAGGCATCGATGAGAAACTCGTCATCCCGAACACTTCGATGAGCGTATATGACGGATGTGTGGTTTGCTGGCGAGGCGAAAAGATGGGTATGTGGCTCAAGGAATTCATCCGCAGAGCAGCTGAATACGACTTCCCTATCTTCAAGCCTTATTTCGAACTGACTCAGCAGCAGAAGGACTGGCTGTGGCACGGTCTGCCTGGCGAGAAGAAACGTAAACAGCAGGAAAGGGTGAGCATCGATGAGTTCTTCAGAATGGTAAAGGAGAACCAGTACAAGATACAATACCGCGTGATGCTGAGCCGATTCCGTGGAAAGACGATTTGTCCTGACTGCCATGGTACCCGACTCAAGAAGGAAGCCAACTATGTGAAGATTGGCGGAAAGAGTATCACCGAACTGGTTGAGATGTCGATTGTGAACCTGAGCGAATGGTTCAGGAAACTGGAACTCTCTGAGCATGAGAAGGAAATCAGCAAGCGTCTGCTCACCGAAATCACCCACCGCCTGCAGTTCCTCCTGGATGTTGGTCTGGGGTATCTTACGCTCAACCGACTCTCCAACACCCTCTCCGGCGGTGAGAGTCAGCGCATCAACCTGACCACCAACCTGGGCTCATCGCTCGTGGGTAGCGTATATATCCTCGACGAACCTAGTATCGGACTCCATAGCCGCGATACCGCCCGACTGATTAAGGTGCTGAAAGAACTGCAGCAACTGGGCAATACGGTGGTTGTGGTAGAACACGACGAAGAGATTATGCGGGCAGCCGACTATCTCATCGATATCGGTCCTGATGCCGGCAGACTGGGCGGAAGAGTGGTCTACGCCGGTCCGTCATCAGAATATTCAACCACCGACAAGGCTGAACAGGAAAAGCTGCTGGCTGAATATCCGGAGAGTTATACCATCAAGTACCTTACCCACAACGAGGAGATAAAGGTGCCAACGAGCCACCGTGCCTGGAACCAGTATATCGAAATCAAGGGAGCCCGGATGAACAATCTGCGCGGCATCGATGTTAAGATACCGCTCAATGTATTCACCTGTGTAACCGGCGTATCAGGCTCTGGCAAGAGTTCGCTCATCAAGGGAATCCTCTATCCTGCCATGCGTCGCCGTCTGGACCTCGTAGCAGATGCCCCAGGCGAATATACATCGATGGAAGGCGACTGGAAGAGCATCAGACATGTAGAGTTTGTTGACCAGAACCCTATCGGAAAGAGTACCCGCAGCAACCCTGCCACCTATCTGAAGGCGTACGATGCGATACGTGCCCTCTTTGCCAACCAGCCACTGGCTAAGCAGATGGGATTCACGCCGCAGTACTTCTCTTTCAATACTGAAGGCGGAAGATGCGAGGAATGTAAGGGTGCGGGATATGTTACCATCGAGATGCAGTTTATGGCAGACCTCACGCTGACCTGCGAGGCTTGTAAGGGCAAGCGGTTCAAGCACGATATCCTGGAGGTTCGCTATGGCGGAAAAGACGTCAATGATGTGCTGAACATGACGGTAAACGAGGCCATTGAGTTCTTCAGCGATGAAAAGCTGCAGCGCAACGAGGGCGACTTCGACAACTGCCGCATCATCGTAAACCGACTGAAACCGCTTCAGGATGTGGGTCTGGGTTATATCAAGCTCGGTCAGAATTCAAGTTCGCTTTCGGGTGGTGAGAATCAGCGTGTAAAGCTCGCCTTCTTCATAGGTAAGGAAGAACAGGAGCCTACGCTTTTCATCTTCGACGAGCCTACCACGGGTCTTCACTTCCACGACATCAAGCGCCTGCTCCATGCCTTCAATGCCCTGATAGAAAGGGGCCATTCGCTGGTAGTGATTGAGCACAATCTGGATGTCATCAAGTGTGCCGACTATATCATCGACCTCGGTCCGGAAGGCGGCGACAAGGGCGGCAATCTTGTTGTAGCCGGAACTCCGGAAGAAGTAGCTGCCTGCAAGGCAAGCCTTACCGGAAAGTTCTTGCGTTAAATTGAAGTATCAGGGCGTGTGGCGATAAACTTGCGAAACGTCGAAAAAAATACGATATCAGTGGAATCCGACAACCGCCGGATTCCACTTTTTAATTTAAAAATCCAATTCAAAAGTATTATTTGTTAAAAAAGTAACTATCATCGAAGGCTGCTTCGATAAGGCGTTGCTTCACTCGGGCGTATTCTTCCGAGTCTTCGATAAAGTACCGAAGAGCAGAAACAATCCTTACATAAACACTGAGCCGATAATCGCCCTTACCCTTTTAGATTGCAAAAATGTTTTCCTTATGCATCTCAGCATAAAACATCAGATCAGAACCAGATACATGATGGTTCTTCATCACTTCACTCAGAACAACACCGAAACGGCTGTTGTCTGCATTAAATTTTTCAATTTTCATCTTAAAAAAAATTAAATTATTGAATATATTTATTTACCCTCAAATCCGCAACCTATAGGGTTTAGTGGGATTTTGCTTGCAAAGCGACAAAATTCATTTTATTGTACATATTTCTTGCACAACAGAAATGTCGCAGACACAAAATCCCCTTACCCCATAAAGCGACTTGAGGTAATACGCTGGTTTAACCAGAAAAGCATGGTCTTTAACCAAAGTCTGTCTTGAACAGGTTGGCATAAGCATTGTTGTCTGAGTAAATGTTCAATACATGCCTACGTGATGTCTTAATCCATTTCGCAGGAACAG
>NZ_QSAV01000010.1:92145-92438 GCF_003465495.1 Segatella copri
GGCATAAGCATTGTTGTCTGAGTAAATGTTCAATACATGCCTACGTGATGTCTTAATCCATTTCGCAGGAACAGAGATGAACTTGAAAACAAAGGTCTTGATTCTGCTGGTGGCACGCAATCCAAATTCATGGGTTTTCAATCTCTGCATAATAGCTTTGTAGAAGTTTCTGATGAGAGCTGTCATAAGCAGGAATACAGTATTCTGTGCCATGAACGATTTTGGCAATCGATTCCAGCCAAAGCCATTGTTCATGTCATCGAAGATGCGTTCCTTGCCACCACGAAGATTGT
>NZ_QSAV01000100.1:0-2033 GCF_003465495.1 Segatella copri
ATCACCGGTGTGAAGGTTCAGTGGGAGCCAGGTCAGGAGTTTAAGAATCTTCGCGATGACGCCGAGTTCAACCTCGTAGCCAGTCGCAGTGCTCAGGCAGCCGTTATCAAGGCGATTAAGGAGGGTAAGACCAGCGTTGACCTCAACGCGCCAACTACTCCGGATAATACGCCAGGCGGTTCTACTCCAGGTGGTTCAAACACCGGTCAGACCGGCAGCGAAGGCCAAGGCTCTGAATCAGGCGGCGGTACTACCGGCAAGGACGATACTGGCGACGGCCTTGAATAGTCCAAGGATAGACTGGCTAGGGTGCTAGCCCCTAGCCTAGCCTATCTGCCCCCCCCCCCAAAAAAAATCAACACTCAACATTCAACATTCAACATTCAAAAAAAATGAAAGCGAACACTTGGAAAACAATTCTTCAGATAGCCATCAGCATTCTGACCGCTATCGCTACTACGCTCGGAGTAACGAGCTGCATGGGATAAAGAAAACTGAGAAATCCGGTCATTAAGGTCATGGTCATTAAGGTCATTAAGGATTTACAAAGAAAGTTAAAGGGAAATGAGTAAAAAATCATCATTTTTTTGCTCATTTCCCTTTTTTTTATTATCTTTGCCTTAAAAATTAATAATTGAACTTTCGCATGTGGTTCAAGTACGGGCTGAAGGCCCTGGGCTAGGGGCTTCTGCACTTTACCTTTGCTTTACCCTTCGGCCAGCGATTTTCAATTCCCTTCGGCCGGTGACCGTTGGTTCAGGGCGTATGGGACAAAACTTACGAAACTTGAATAAATGAAAAAATATATAGATGGAAAAGAATATTATAAATATAGATGCACATGTCATAGATGATATCAGAACCATCATCACAAGGGCAAGAAACAAGGCGTATCAATCTATCAACGAAACCCTGATACGCTCAAACTGGGAAATTGGCAAACGTATTGTTGAAGAAGAGCAGCTTGGCAAGCAGCGTGCTGATTATGGAATACAGCTCATCAAGTCCATATCTCAGCAGTTGACGACTGAGTTCGGCTCCGGCTATGGTGTTCGTAACCTTGCCTATTTCAAGCAATTATACCAATATTTTCCTGATTGGGAGATTTTGCACGCGCGTGTGCAAAATCTTTCGTGGTCACATTTGAGATGCATTTTAAGGGTGGAAAGATAAGCTAGTACCCCCAAAAAATCTCTGCTACAAGATAATAGACACAAAATAAAGAACGAAGAATTTCATTGAAATAATCTGATGGAAACAGAAAGAATTTTACTTCGATATTGGCAGGAATCAGATGCAGAGGCGCTCTTCAAGTACGCCTCCGACTCTGACGTAGGACCACGTGCTGGATGGCCGGCGCATAAGTCTGTAGAGGAAAGTCGGGAGATAATCCGGACATTCTTCCATAATGAAACGACATGGGCGATTGTGTTGAAAGAGACTGGCGAGGCTATCGGCTGCATCGGCTACTACACCCATGAAACCAGCAACATCCCTATCGGAGAAAACGATTGTGAGGTGGGCTACTGGGTAGGAAAGCCATTTTGGAACCAAGGAATCTGCACCGAAGCCTTGAAGCTGATGCTTGACTACTGCATCAACGAGAAGCATTTCGAAAACATTTGGGCAGACCATTTCACAGGCAATCCTGCATCAGGAAAAGTCATGGAGAAATGCGGTTTCTCTGACACCGGAATGCTGAACAGATGTAGCCAACTCATGGGTGGCGACAAGGAAATGGTCAAGGTGTTCAAGTACAACGGATAAAGGAGAAAAATAGAATGATGAGAAAGAAATCAAGAGGCAAATAACCATGCATTGTCCATTCTATCATCCCGTACAAAAGTACCACAACCAGCAATATTTGTGGTTCTTTTGTACTAAAATAGCTATAAAACTGTTGGAATGTATTAAAAAAGAGCGGATTTTAAAAGTTTCCCGTACAAAAGTACCACAATTAAAAATATTTGTGGTATTTTTGTACCAAAATTAGGAGAACAATTATGGAAACAAAGAATTCATTCATATCATCA
>NZ_QSAV01000101.1:0-1999 GCF_003465495.1 Segatella copri
TTTTTTCTTTTTAATGAGTTGTAGATATTACCTTTTTCCCAGACAAATCATATATCTGTTCTTCCTTTTGTGGACTTATTGTAATGTTATTGACTCCTGTTGTCGGGAAATCATCCGTTTAAGGGGTAAATACGGTACAACGAGTGAAACGATTAATAAAAGTACAATCATCGCAATAATACTATTGATTTTACGTTCTTTTCAAAGAAAGGGGTTGTGTGATAGTGGCTTAAAGGCTAAAAGCACTACCTTTGCATACAATAATAAAAATTAACGCAATGAAATGATCAAAATATTTAAAGACAATGAAAAGAATTATCGATAGTACATTAGTAATACTTTCTTTGATGTTGATCTTCGGTTGCAAGAAAAGTAAGGTGGGGCAGGGAAACCCTACCAAAGACAGCATGTCTATTGACACCGATAGTGTGATTTCGGGCAAAGTCTTTACCAAGCAAGATATTGCATCGGAAGATACGCTTAACGCTGTTATAAGAACACAATCTCCCAAGTCCAAGGATTTCGATTTTGAAGTATTTATTATGCGAGGGGAGAAAACAGTACAAATTATACCTTTCTCTTATCCAAAGGACGATACTTTTGACCCAAATGGTGGCCGGAAGGATAGCTGTCTGATGACTGATGTGACGTTTGATGGCAATAAAGATCTGTTGGTATATTTGGGACAATTCGGAAATCAAGGTGTGGAATATTGGGATGCTTATGTCTGGAATGAAGTCAAGCAGAAGTTCTTGTTTGTTCCATCATTCCATGATATTCCCAATCCTACGCTTAACGAAAAAGAAAAGATTATTGAATCTTTTAGCCGTGGTTCTGCCGTTGATTATGAGTTTGGAAAATGGAAGTTCGAGAAAGGAGTGTTTGTACAAAAAGAACTTCTGTCACACCCTCCGAGAGAGTGTGAATAATGTTATTCTCCGTTCATCACCACTTCATGGCCTCCTTGGGAAGCAACAACTTCGTGCTTTCTCTAAAGGTATGGATTCAAAAAACAGACGCAACAAGTGATAAAAAGATAGAGAACGCAGTGCGTTCCCTATTTTCGTTTCTATTACTTGCCGATGCATACAGTGAAGGAAATACACGTATGGAGGGAGTTCTTAACATCCAACAAAATGCTGATAATACAGAAGTTTGGTATTTGTTGCCTTTCAAAGATTATAGAGAAGTTGTCTTGGCTACATTCTATAGTGACGGTGAGAGTATCTTTAAAGATGTGACAGATAATTATAAGAAGACTTATCCTCACATTAAAAAGGTCGAGCTACAAGCAATTTGCGCAATAGAGGAATTGGAGCCGGACAAATAATTGATAGAAGTAAGTTACATTTAATTCTGAATAAATTGCAACATTGTGGCATTAACCTCTACATTCAAAATGAACAGCTTATATTATTGGACGAAGAAGGACATCCGTCCCTCTTTGCCCCGATAATGATAGCCACACTTTCGACCTGTGCGCAATTGGAACGTGATAATATCTCATTCCGATTACAGTCAGGAAGGAAGCGGTTTATATCTTTGTCGCAATAAAAATAAAAAGAAGTATGAAAAAGATAGTTTTTATTCTACTCATTTTTTGTAGTTTTCTTGTAGTATGGGGATGCAATAAGAATAAAACGAAATGTGTTCCACAGAAAGAAGCAACTTCTGATTCTTCTATGAGAAGTAATGACGACACTCTAAGCCTTATGATAGAGCATGAGGTTGACGATGTTGATTATGGAGTGATTATAAAACGTGGCGACAAGACAATTCATCGCTTCGGATACAAATATCCTGAAGACGATGATCTTGTACCAAATGGAGAACGTATTGATAGTTGCATATTGGCGGACATAAATTTTGACGGTATAAAAGAAGACGTATTGTTTTATTTGGGCAGCTTTGGAGCTTCTGGCACAGAATATTTTGATGCCTGCGTGTGGAATCCTAAAACTGAGCATTATGACAAAATTGAAGAATTCAAAGATATTCC
>NZ_QSAV01000102.1:0-1783 GCF_003465495.1 Segatella copri
CAAGAACCTAGCAGCCTTCGACCTCTTCCGCAATGCGGCAGGTCTGAAGGACGTAGACATCAACACCCCAGGCTCGCGCCACTCATCGCTCCTGGCGATTATGAGCGCAGGCGCATCGAGAGTGATGCCCGAAGAGGAACTGAAGGCGGTGGTGGCACAGAAGATGCCAGCCTTTTCGCAGGAGCGTGACTGCCAGCAGCTCATCCACGATTTTTATGCGAAATATGGCGACAGTTCGAAGCCGATGTCGCAAGCCGTAATCCGCATCAATGCTCAGGCTGAGAAGTCATCCCAGAAGGATGCCGTGGCATTCAAATCCGCAAGTTCTGTGGGTTCCGAAGGCGGCACGGATACCAATGCGGAAGATGATAAATTAGCTCCGCCTCCGATGCCCGAACATCTCCCAAAACTCGTGGAGCTGCTGCTATCAAAGACCCCGGACGTCTACAAGCCAGCCGTGGCACACGCCATCTTCCCGCCACTTGCTACACACCTCTGCAAGACCACCTTCAAGTACATCGACAATGTGGAGCACGAGGCTACCCTGATGTGCTGTCTGCTGGCGGGTACGGGCGCAGGCAAGAACTGTGTGCAGATGCCCATCAACATGATTATGGAGGACATCAGGCAGCGCGACCGTGAGAACCTGCAACGGGAGAAGGAATGGAAAGAGGAGGTGACACGAAAGGGTGCCAACAAGGATAAGCGCAAGCGTCCGGAAAACCTCATCATCCAGGAGATAGATGCCGATATGACCAACCCGGCATTCGTTATGCGCACGGCTGAGGCTCAGGAACATTTCCTCTATACAACGCTCAACGAGATAGACCAGTTCGACGCCCTCAAGGGACAGGGCAACCAGCAGTTCAAGATTATGTGTCTTGCCTTTGATCCAGGAAACTCATACGGCCAGACTCGCGTGGGCACATCGAGTATCACCGAGCGCATCACCATCCGGTTCAACTGGAATGCATCAACCACCGTCCAGCTGGGGCAGCGATATTTCTCCAAGGTGCTCACCGACGGACCTATCAGCCGCATCAACTTCTGTACCATCCCGGAGCGGGAAATCGGTGCTGAAATGCCTGTATACGGCGAATACGACGATGCCTTCAGAGAGGCGCTCAGACCGTACATAGAGAATCTGTGCAAGGCGTCGGGTAGGATAGACTGTGCTGAGGCTTTCGCCCTGGCAGAAAAGTTAAAGGATGAGAACGCCGACTTTTCGCGCATGTCGCAAAACAGGGTGTTCGAGAATCTCTCCTTCCGTGGCAACGTAATTGCCTTTCTCAAGGCTTGCGTGCTATACGTTGCAAACGGCTGCAAATGGGAACCCGAAATAGAAGAGTTCACCAGATGGAGCGAGAGTTACGACCTGTGGTGCAAGATGATTTTCTTTGGCGCAAGCATAGCCAAGGCTAATGAGGTAGGAGAGAAATCGAGCAAGCGAGGACCAGCCAACCTGCTGCAGCAATTGCCTGACACCTTCACCTACACGCAGGCTGAAATGGTGCGTCTGCAGAACGACTTCGGCAAGAAGGGTACGGCGACGATGCTGAGAAACTGGGTGAACCGCCATTATATCGAGAAAATTCCTCCGAAGGGAGTAAATGCCGACGGAGCTGACGGAAAGCAGGGCGGAAAGGTGTTCAGTATTCAGTTATTCAGTTTTAAGAAGCTATTATTCCGTTCTGACGGACTCGACCTGAGATGTTTTAACGCAAAATAGTTTTCAAACTTAACACATAACATTCAAGCAAATGGAAATAGTATTAAAGCGTAT
>NZ_QSAV01000103.1:0-1595 GCF_003465495.1 Segatella copri
ACAAAAATAGTGCGAAATCTTTTTGCGTAGCAGCAAAAAAATGGTATAAACATGCGGATTTTAACCAAAATGAGCTGTTCTCATAGTGATAATCGGCTGATTTTCCCTGATAATGCTTCGCCCCACGCCATGAAGGATGCTACTGGAGTTCCACCTGATAGACTTTGCATTTATGTCAGCAGAGCATGACGTAAGTGCAAAGCCCCTCAGTCGGAAGGTGCCCACGAAACGACATGCGGTATCTTACAAACTGAGTAGGTGGGACGCAAGCGATTCCCACTTAATCAGTTTGACACTACTGCATGTCCATTCGTCGAGAAGGGCACTGGCTCACAGCATCAACCTTCATTTCCCTCCCTTCCACCTTATTATAATATAATGGTATTCCTCTTTTAAAATGTATTCATGTGGACGTGAATACATATATACATGGATAGGTGTGTACGTGTACACATGAATACACCTTGAAACCCTCATTCCATGATGAGTAGCAGGCCTTTATAGATTTGCATTTTTATAAACGAGATGATAATGCTTCGCCCCACACCATGAAGGATGCTACTGGAGTTCCACCTGATAGACTTTGCAGTTATGTCTGCAGAGCATGACGTAAGTGCAAAGTCCCTCAGTCGGAAGGTGCCCACGAAACGACATGCGGTAGCTTACAAACTGAGTAGGTGGGACGCAAGCGATTCCCACTTAATCAGTTTGACACTACTGCATGTCCATTCGTCGAGGAGGGCACTGGCTCACAGCATCAACCTTCATTTTCCCTCCCTTCCACCTTATTATAATATCCTGGTCTTCCTCTTTATAGGCATTCTGTCTTTCCTTTATAAATCTGTCGGCTTTTCTTCTTTATAATCTTCGCCCACGCCATAGTCCAGTAAGCATGAACAGTTAGTCAGGGTGTTGTTCTTTCGCAGGCCGATTATATTGACTTACGAAGGAACAACACCCTGGCTTTTAAAACTGTTGATACTTGCTTGGACTATTCCCACCCGGCTTTTTTTATCCCTTCAGTCATTCCCTGTTATATTTTTTCTTCTTACTGAAACCAGAAGTCTATGATTCCGTATCGTCTTTGGGATTTCGGGATTCTTTTTCTGCAAAGTTATCGCGTATTTGGCAAATAGCAAGTCGTGATTCGGTAACAATCTTCCTTTTCCATGTAACATGCAAAAGAGTATTTTTCCCATCAGACTTGCCTTATTGCCTTGTACGCACTTTGAAAAGCAGAAAAAGCTTCCCGATCCCAAGTCCGAAAGGACTTAACGAAAGGGAGAAAAAATTTAGAGACTATGGCAAAAGATTTCAACAACCGCCTGATTACTCCAGAATTGGAGAAGGCAATGCAGGACTATCCGCTCTATTCCCAGGATAGCAAAAAGAAGGATGCAGTTTGCATCGCAGTGTTTTTCATCGGCAACGCTCGCTGGTACATTCTTGAAGGACGGCGAGAAAATGATGATTTTGTGCTCTTTGGCATCGTTGTAGGTCTGGCAGAGACTGAGTACAGCTACATTTCTGCCAATGAACTGGCAAGTGTGGAACTGGACGCAACCAAGTTCGGACTCGGCAAGGTCAGAGTGGAG
>NZ_QSAV01000104.1:0-1587 GCF_003465495.1 Segatella copri
TTAGGAACAAACAGAAGTGACAATGAAACGTAAGACAAGAATTGAACGTGTGTATAATGAGGACACTGGTTGGTTTGAGACCCGTGAGGTAGAGTTGAATAGCTACTCTTTTACAGATGATGATCGTATCATGATAGTTCGAGAGTATATGGAGAGTGGGCTCCCAGCAGAAGAAATCATCAAGAAATACTATATAAGCAGTCGTACAGTGCTATTTTCTTGGATGGATAAGTTCTTAAATGAAAAAGATTTGTTATCTTTGCCGCCAGAAGACCAAAACCGTGACGATATGGCAAAGACAACAAATGAACAGTTGAAAGAGAAAGATGCAGAGATTAAGCGTCTCCGCAAGGCTTTGGAGTTAGAGAAGCTTCGCTCTAAGGCATTCTCCACCATGATTGATCTCGCAGAAGAAACCTTCAATATTCCTGTGAGAAAAAAATCTGGTACCAAACAGTAAGCTTGCTCCGCACAGAGTGCCAGAGCCAAGGTTTAGGCACTCTATGCGGGCTGTTTGGTTTCACCCGGCAAGCATATAATAAGCGCAATGTCTCTGACGGCTTTGCTGAAGAGGCCATTGAGTCTATCATCATTGAAAAGGCACGTGAGTATCGTAAGTCGAATCCTGGCTTAGGAGCTGCAAAGTTGCATGCCATATTGAAACAGATGTTTGAGGATACAGGCTGCTTCCCTGGTCGTGACGCATTTATTGAGATGCTGCGTAAGCATGGACTCATGGTACGTATAAAGCGCCGTAGGCGCTATAAGACAACAGATTCCGACCATAATTATCGCAAATATCCAAACCTGATTAAGGGAGTAGTTCCTACCCATCCGAACCAGATTTGGGCAAGTGACATCACCTATGTTGAAACCAATGAAGGTGTGTGCTATCTCTCGCTTATAACAGACCTGTATTCCCATAAAATCGTTGGATGGGCTGTTGGTCCAACATTAGAAACTGTATATCCATTAGAAGCGCTTAAAATGGCATATAAAAGCATTGATGAAGAAACTGCAAAAGGACTCATTCATCACTCTGACAGAGGAAGCCAGTATTGCAGTCAGAATTATGTATCTATCCTAAAAAGTCATGGCTCACAAATAAGTATGACTCAAACAGGAGATCCTTTGGAGAATGCTATAGCAGAACGTGCAAACGGCATTTTAAAAACAGAATGGCTTTATAGAATGACAATTCCTACTCGTAAAGTATGTAAGAAGGAACTGACCAGGATTATTGCGTTTTATAACGACGAAAGACCGCATATGAGTATCGGTAATCAAACACCATCAGTTGCACATACTCAAGTGGGGCCACAGCAGAAAATGTGGAAAAATCCTTGGGAAAATTCTTCTAATTAGTTGAAAATGTGTATCTTTGCATTTGAAAGAATATCATCACCGTAACCTTTCTAGGGATAGCTCCTTAAAAAGAGTAACCTAGTTAGGTATAATGGGTATTCGCTGACAACCCATATAGTGATAAAAATAAAAATGCGTAACTCATTTAGTGATACAAAAAATAGATAGTAACAAATTTAGTTTAACCATCCTAAAGGTGACAACTTTTTCACGTATAAGACA
>NZ_QSAV01000105.1:0-1256 GCF_003465495.1 Segatella copri
CGATGAGTTTCTGCTTCAGCTTGCCACGGCCAGCCATCACATTTTTATTTTGCTTCAACACGCTGCTAGGCCAGCCATTCTCGAAGCAGGTCACACAGAGATACTCCGAGGTCTGGGCATCTTGGTCAACTGCCTTTTCTATCTCCTTCTTAAACTCGTCGTCCAAGTCGTTGATGATGCCATCATGATCCTTGCCGTCCTCGGTCTTCTTGCCCTTCAGTCCTTCCGTGATGGCACCCATCAGTCCGTCCATCACCTCCTTCACGGTCTCCTTTGGTATCACGCTGACCACCTCGCAGGAGATTGTGTAGTTGCCATTCTTCTCTAGGCTGGCATTGATATAAGTGTCGTTGGCGTAGCTATCCTTGGTGGCATCCTCGTGCTCGTGATGCTCGCCCACGGCATATTGGCTTCCGTGCCAGGCGAAGAGCAGTTTCAGTTCCTCCAGGTAGCCCTCCACCAACTCGTCGGTGTTAGCCTGGTTGCCTATCTTCATGAAGTCAAGACCTATCGCCTTCTTCATTGCCTGCATGATGGGCATGGCGGCGATGTCCTTCATGCTCGCCTTGAAGAGAGCCTTTGCCTGCTTCTTGATTTTCGAGAGATTGGTAATCTTGGTGATGCAACCGTATTCATCGGTTTCAAAGTTGACGGTGGTGCCTATCACGCTCTTGGCGGTGCGCTCCGCTACCATGGCCATCATCTTGTCCCGGAAGTTGTCGCCCACCGAATCGGCCTTTACGTCCAGGAAGGTGTAGCTCATCTTATAGCCCTTGCTGGTGGAATCGTTTACCACGAGGCGCACCTGGGTGGATACGCCGAGCGTCTTCACCGTGTCCTTGCCGTTCACCTTCCACTCATTCTCATATATCCAGTATTCGCAGGTGTCGCCCTTGCAGAAGTACGCCACCACATTCACCACCGAGTCTTCGCCAGCTGCGTCCACTTCCAACGTGTCGGAGTTGTTCGATAGCCATTGACTATCAGCGATTTTCTTGTCAATCGATACCGTGTCCTCTACCTTAGGCGACATTTCTCCGCCCTTCACGATGCCATGGTTGGCGAGCAGTCCGCAAGCTATCATGCAGCTCATCACTATCAACGAGATTTTCTTCATAAGTTCATTTTTTATGTTGTTTATTCTTCAAGTTTTTATTTCTCGCTGCAAATTTACGATTTTTTTTGTAAAAAAAGCCAAGCTCCTAAAAAAAACTGTAAAGTTAACCCAAGTTTAACATAGTCAAACCGTTTCTCTT
>NZ_QSAV01000105.1:1266-1485 GCF_003465495.1 Segatella copri
GGCAAGTTATCAATAGAATCAGGAGAAGGATAGAACGGGAGTATTGCAAGGAGCTACCGTAAAAAGATAAGGGATATCGTGAAACGCGACGTAAGGGTAGGAAAACAGTATCTTTTTACCGGCGATAATGACTCAGTTCCTCAGAACTCAGTTCCTCAGTTTTGTTCTAGGGGGTATACTTGATGGTTACAAATTGTAAGTAATTATATTTTATTATAT
>NZ_QSAV01000106.1:0-1456 GCF_003465495.1 Segatella copri
GGTATAGCCAATAAAACGAGGCGACAACCTATAACAGCCACACTCGGTAAGTTATACGTTGTCGCCTTGTTCATTTCACACACTAATCAAGGACATTCTCCTACACACCTTTCATTCTGTACGCCTCACGATAGTTAGCCATCAGAATCTTCTGAATGTCGGACTCGCGGTAGAGTATCTTTCCGCCAAGCTGGATATACGGGATGACACCGTTGTTTCGGTAGTCCTGCAGGGTTCTTCGGCTCAGTTGCAGCCTGGCACAAAGCTCCTTGTCCGTCATGAACCGCTCACCGCCAAGCATGGGGCGGTAGTTCATCACGGCACGTTCAAAATTGTCAACCATTCGGTTGAGGTGGTTCACGATGTGGTTCATCCACTCGCTGTTTCTTGTCATTACTTCATTGCTCATAGTTGTCTCGTTTTATTGTTGATACTTACGTTACTCGGTTTACTTGCTGCATTGGATAAAGTGGCTGTTGTATATTGACAGCCTAACCTGTGCGCTTGCGAAAGCGCATGTCCTTTTTCTTGTCCTCCACTACTGCTACGATAGCCATCACGTCCTCCGGCTTGTAGTAGGTCTTGTGGCTGATTTGCGTATAAGCCAAAGTTCCGTTGTCCCGAAGCGTCTGCACTGTCCGTGGGCAGATGTTGAGCGTCTGACACACGTCCTGCGTGTCGAGCCACTTGTTCATGGTCTTGTCCTCACTGCGCTCACGGATTCTGTCCATGCGCTTCACGAAGTTCTCCAACTGGGCATCAAGATAGTTGAATGCCTCTTCCTCGAATACGATGAATCCCATACTTTTCTTTTTTCTAAGTTAATACTATGTTATATGTCGCAAAGCTCCACGCATATGCTGTGCTCCACGTTTGTGAGTGCAAAGATAAGGCACGGCAATCTAAAAACAAGCGTTTTCAATTTCTGTGGCAGTATGTTGCCGGGGTTTGCCGACTTCAACGCCAAAAACAACAAGAAAAACTTGCACGACTGCAACGAATACATGAACAATGATGAGTTGAGAAATACGTTGAAGTTCTCACAACTATCTCGGTATGCAAATAAGCAAGCCACAACTAAATTGCCACGTTACACCCAATCAGTTGCATGGCTGCACTCAGTACACTTACTTTGCACCCGACAATCGGTCAATGGTGCATACCGTGACCACTATACTAACAAATAAAACAGCATAAGCTATGGCAAGAACAAAAGAAACGAAAATGTTTCCTGAACAGCAGGAGAAAATGACACAGGAGGTGATGGCTTCGCTTCACCCATCCACTTATGGTAAAGACTATGCCCAAAAACATAGCTCTTTCTTTGAAGAGGTGGAGAACTCCGATTTAGAAGTTGTGACAGAGAATGTGGCTGCAACAACCTCCAACATGGAGGACGAGCTTACGAACGAGGTTCAATCGCCACCGAATCCGCAGAAGCGCATCAGTGGCAAGC
>NZ_QSAV01000107.1:0-1437 GCF_003465495.1 Segatella copri
GATTTCTGCTACTTGTTGCCGGGTGTAGAAGTGGGAAAACTTGCCGGCGTAGCCCGAACAGAGGCTCTGCTTGAGCTCGGGACACCGGTTGATCCATCTCACCAGCCGGTTGAGCGCTACCCTGGGGGTAGCGGTGGGAAAGTAGAGCATGGCGAGCTCTGCCTTCCCGTAACTTCTGTCTTCTATCATAATTTGTTCTTTTTAGTCTGTTTTTGTCAGTTGCTTCTTTCTTCTGCCTGGTAGAATAAAATCTCTCCGAATCATAAGAAAATCCCTCCGAAAGATACGGAAATATCTCCGAAAGATAAAAAAATATCTCCGAAGCAGAATTTCCTAAAATGGGAGATCTCCGGGCGGAATATTCTCGCTGCCATCCATCTTCTGGTTGTTCTCTATCTCGTCAGGACGCATTTCTATCACCTTCCAGCCGTTGCCCGTCTTGCGGTGAATCTTCTTGAATCCCAGCGCCTCCATGAACATCGAAATGTCCTTGTTCGACATCGACTGGCGGAAGGCGGGGTTCGTGCAGATGCGCTCCATCACATCACTCGCCGTAACAAACTTGCAGAACTCGGGCGGCGTATCGGCATCAGGAACACGGTAGAACTTGTTGATGCGCTCGGCTATATAGTTGTTTACACGGAAATAAAGATTGTGGCGCTGAATCTCCTCGTTCTCCTCCTTCGTAAACCAGTAAACCCAGTCGCAGGGCTCACCCTTGCGGCGCTTCTCTATCACCTCCTGAGCCAGTGCCACAGCCTGGGAGTAGATGCCCTCGTAATTGAAGGGGAAGTCGATGGGACTCTTGATCTTCTCGATGCGCCAGATGAGGAAACGGCGGTTCTCGTCATCATCGATGATATGAACCTCATTGCTCGTGGCACAGAACCCCGCATTGTTCTGCAAGATGCAGTCCCACTCGGCATAAGGGATTCGCATGCTGATGTTACGCTTCGTGATGTTGCTCTTGAAGGAATCCAGGTTCTTGCCGCGCAGACAACTGAACTCATCGAGACACACTATCGCCTTGCTGGCACACATCTGCAGGAAATCCTTGTTCTTGTAGTCGCCCGTAGAATCGTTGGCGAAATACTTGCGCAGATGGGGCGGCAGAAGATGGTCGAAAAACGTGGTCTTGAAGATGCCGCCCTTGCCTACGAAAACCATGATAGACTGGTTGGTGACATCGGGCCGAACCCAGCAAACCACCATGTTGACCAGCCATTTCCTGAAGGCATAGGCAAAATCCTCCTCCGTATGGCGGTAACCGCCTGTCTGCATCACGGTTACCCGATGGGCCAATTCAGCGATATAGTCAGTTTTTCGGTCCCATTTCGGCAGACTCTTCAGATATTCCTCCATGGGGTTGAATTCGGGACTGAAGTTACTTCTGATTACCGTATCCAGCTTTTTCTGGGTGGTACAGATGTTATCCAG
>NZ_QSAV01000108.1:0-1380 GCF_003465495.1 Segatella copri
AAATATTCAGAAAGTTGATTATATGGATGGATTTTGTTGGCAGGGCGAACTTGATTTAACCTTATTTTATAAAATAGAGGGATGTTGAGGGATATTTTTGAACCCCGAAATCCTTATTCTGCTGTTTCATTATTCTAAGTAGAGAGAAATGTCTGTCTGCTAATAGATTCTAAAATTGCCCGATACATGGAGCATTGAGAGCATATAGACCATGCCTTCATAATAGCGCCATTGGCCCTTAGGTGGACGGGCGTCCCAGAGCATCTGCAGGTATTGACGCTTCAGTTTCTCGTCGTGCAAGGCGATAGCGCCTACAGCATTGGCACCGGTCATGCCGATGGTATAGTTGCCGGTAGGATTAGAGCCATCGACCTCAAACTGACCGTGCTCAAAGCCTTCATCTCTGAAGAAGGTGAGCAGGCGCAGCATGGTTTCGCTCTGTAGCTCACGGTCGGCTCCGAAGAGATAATAATCCATGCCGACATTCATGGGGCAACGTATGGCGTCATACTGAAAACGGCGCGAATCATAGCCACAATATGGGCCGCGGAAAGGCTCACCATCGTAGGTGCTGTAGTCGGGATAAAGTCCGGTGACAGGGTGGGATGCTATACGAAGTTGGCGACGTGCTGCCACCGAAGCCTCCTTCCAGAAGTCGGCACGCTCCTTGTCCCAACGCGACCACAGTTCGGTGAAGGCCGGAAGCTGGTAAGATGGATCGGTGTAGAGGTGAGCATCGTCAGTAGGCACGAAGGTGATGACGTGGGTGGCCGAATCGTAGAGGTTCCAGACGCCCTCGGTGCAGGGTTTGGTCATTGTTTGGTGGAGAATATCCAACGCATCATCCTCATATTGAGGGTTGTTCCATCGGTGGGCTGCCATGAAGAGTGCGGTAGCGAAATAGACCTCGCCGTCGCTTGCGTTCGAGTGTCCGAAGGGTGTGCCGTCAGCCTTGCATTGCCAGCAGAAATAACCGCTCCAGGGCGATGAATCGGGATAGCGCATGTAGGTCTTGGCCCAACGCCAGAGTCGGTCGAACTGCTTTGGTTTGTCGAGCTGCAGGCAGATCATCATGCCGTAGGACATTCCCTCGGTACGCACATCATCGCTGCCCACATCATAGACGAAGGCCATAGAGTCGTTCACCTCGTAATAAACCGTGCTCTGGTCGGCCTGAGCAAAACGCGAGAAGTCGCCTGGGGTGAAGAAGTGTTGCCAGAGCGAATCCATACGTGCATCGACCTGTTCCTGGCTGATACCAAGAACATGGTTGAAGTGGTTGGTGTACTTGCCTGTATAGAATGCGCCCTTGGCTGGAAGTGCATTTACAGAGATAGTTTTGTCGTTGCCCGCATTCGCCACCATATTGCATGAAACCAT
>NZ_QSAV01000109.1:0-1333 GCF_003465495.1 Segatella copri
GTTGTTTGAATGGTTTGTAACTTGCATCAAAGGCTAAAGCCCTTTCTGCGTTTCTTCTTTTTCTTCTTGGATGATTCGTCCTCTGGGAAAGACTCAAAGGTCTGAGCGTTGGCAGAAGCAAAAAGTCCAATGGAAGAAATGCCGTCCCAAGGGTCTTGGCTGCTATCCGACATGGATGGCTCATGGTTGCTCTTATGATAGCCTTGCTCGTATTGCAGAGTAGAGTTGGATTTTGGTGATACATGGTTCTCCATTCCCTCAAACCTTGCATTCAGCTTGCCAAAGCTATAGCCTCGGCTAATCTGCGTACCCTTGAAGCTATATCCATCATTGCCAAAACGGATGCCTTGAACCTTGGTTCGCTCCTTATCCTTATAGACAAACTCTAAGTGAACACCTCGTTTTGCAAGTTCACTTTTGAACTCGTCCCAGCTATCTGCCATTCTCAATGCGCTCTTTACAGCATTGTGAATCTCATATTTGGCTCGCTCAGCATTGCGTAACTTGCGAGTATTAGTATTGCTCTTGTCCGTTCCGTAGGTAAATCCATACTTAGATTTAAGAGCCTTGGTCACTTGCTCATTACGCCTGTAATCATTCCTGTCTGATATGAGTTTGCCCTCGTTATTGATGCGGTTATATACGATATGACAATGTGGATTGTCCGTGTTGTGATGCCTTACGATGATGAATTGGGTTTTGGTGATGCCCATCATCTGCATGTATTCAAGGGCTATCTTAGCCATGAACTCATCCGTCAAACGTGGCTTGTCCTCTGGTTTGAAGCTCAATGCAATGTGTCCCACAGGCTTCTTAATCCTTAGATTTAGCTGCCTCTGTAGCTCGAAACTTTGCGTCATCTCGGCATTCGTGCCGAGTAACACACCATCAGAGGCAAGGATTTTCGCCTCGTCCTTGCCTGTAACATAGCGGATGCAACCACCAAATGAGCTGCCCTTCTTTAGCTTGCCTATCATGTGGTATCCTCCTTTCTGCCCATACTGCTTGGCTTCGGTTTATAACTTGCTTGGCGATACTCGCCAAGGATTTCTTTCAATCTTCTCAACAAGTCCACCACATATACATGGGTTTCATGGAAACCTCTCTGATGCGACAGCTTGGTAAGTTGGTTGAGGTTGTTCGCCATGCCAATGAGGTTCTTGGCGATGGCTACCGTCTCTGTGTTGTGTCCGCTCACCACCTCACCATTCAAGGCTGATTCACGGATATACTCCGCCAACTTGCGGTTGGCTTTTCTCGCCCTCAGTTTCAATGCCTCATAGCTTGGCTTTGAGAACTTCACCGTGACAGACTTCGACAGCTTGCGAACCCT
>NZ_QSAV01000011.1:0-90295 GCF_003465495.1 Segatella copri
TTTACGATAAAGGGCAAGGTATAAACGCGGAGCCGCTTACAAATCCGTGGCAATAGGTGGCAATAGGTGACAATAAGAATACGTCTTATTGCCACCCATTTCTTTCTGTGTATCAATTACTTACAATCTGCGTGGCAGATGTGGCAATAAAATAGAAAAACTTTTTCCTACATATACTGCAAAATCATATCAACCATCGTTTCCAGATAGCCTTTATCATCCTTAAACAGCACATGATTCTTTTGGAATTCACCTTTCTCAAATGGATTCTTCAACCAAAACTCAACCTGCTCCATTGGCGTATTGCTGATAATGAAACTGTTCAACATCAGATGAGCGTTGCCCAACTGAGAAGCCACTTCTGTCTGTAAATACTTGAAGAGTTGAATCTTATCATCCTCCAATCCTTTAAGATTGCGAATACCTTTCGGGTCGATGAAGGTGATGTATTGCTTCTCTCCATCCAATATCCATAAGATAAAATCAGGATAGAAGTTGTTTGCTTCAAAGAAACCTAATCCCCTCTTGCTCTCATTGCGAAGCAGATAAACCTGCTTACCAGCCAGCACATCGTCTTGATGACCCTTACAATATTCACGGAAGGAAGTAACAAAGTTCTGTTCTCCCAAGTTTAATGCCACAGGAGACACCTTCAACGTAGGCTCACCAGTTACAACATCCACATAAGGACGATTACCATTGGTATCTTTCTCTGCAAGGAAGACCAAAGGCTTATACAGATGTTCCTCCACATTCAATGCCTTGAAATAAGGAGCATCAAGAACTAAGTCTTCACCAAATTCATTGGCCTCCACCTGCGCCTGCAATGTTTTCAAATAATCTACCACATTATACAGGTCGTTACGAACCTCTATTTCATATTCATCAGGCATACCTATATTATAATAAGTAACGCGTGTCTCCTTCAGATGCTTTTGCTCTTCCTTCGACTTGGCCTTCTTGTAAGCCATATCCATATAGCCTCGAAGCAGACTGATTGTAACATCCTGCCACAACTCCACATTCTTTCCGAAATCATGAAAGTTCAAATGGTCTTCAGGAATAGACAATTCGTACCAGGAAGGATTTGCCATCAGATACTTCAAGTCTTCCAATCGCAACTCCAGATTATACCAACCACGCTCCGCCTTCATACCTTGCAAGGCAAAGAACACTTCCGTCCAGTCTATCCAATTCAGATGCTCCTGTCCCAAAACACCTATATAGCGACTTGCAGCATTAGCAGTTTGGACATTCTTGCTTCTCAGCAAATCCACCTTTGGATATTTGTCCAGTTTTACATTCACCTTTTTCATCAGGCTTTCGTCGGCAGGTTTCACGACGGCAGACTTCTTGAAATTATAGCCATCCACAACTTTAGGCAATGAGAGATGAAGAGCGTCTAAATCAACAGACTTAATGGTTTTGATGACAATCTTCTCATAGTCTATCTCATTGGTTGGCAAACCTTCATCCTCCAAATATGCCTTGAAGGCTTCCATATAATCAGCCCGCACGCCAAAGATATTCAGAGTCTCTATGGTTGACAAATTCTTTGGAATCATCTCGTCCTGATAGCAGGCATCCAGCATCTTGCTTCGCTTCAGCGAATACTTGTATCCCTTCAGACGAACGCCACGACCGAAAAGCTGAATTATCTCAGAACCTTCGCTGCGTCCCACATTCATCAGACCCATCACGGAAACTCGCCAACAGCTCCATCCCTCAGTAAACTTCTTGGATCCAATCAGGATGTTAACGGTTGAATCTTGAGAATTGATATTGTTGAAGAGGCTGGAAGTTCCGAAAGCTTTCGTTTCGCAAAGGAATCCTTTATCCTGCAAGAGTTTCAGCAATTCCTTACCATCTCCCACATTAATGACTCCGAAATAATCCTTAGTACTTCCTACTCTCAATCCAATCTCCTCAAAACCTCCTTTTTGAAGATCGATATGAAGTTGGGCACCATGGATATTGGAGTGGAAAAGATTCCGCAAGATAGCATCGTAGATGTTCTCGGCAAACTTCTGTTTGTCATCTTCTACGAGATAACCACCTTTAAGCGCCAGAAAAGAGTTGCCAAATACAGAATAACCATTCTTTGTTTTCAATCCATCTTCCGAACTGAGCAAACGACGGATATAACCTGAAAACTCTGTACGATTCCGGATAAAATCCTGCAAGAACAAGAGTATCTGAGTTACATCCGATACCTGATTCTTATTTTCCTTGCTCACAGCCTTTACGCTACTTCCCACAAATATTCCCAAAGGCTTTTCCACCAGAAACCTGTTATGAATCCGCACATCACTCTGATAGATTTTTGTCTGCTCATAAAGACATAGCAAATATGCCGTGAGATACATATTGAGCAAATCATCATCATTCCAGTCGTTCATATTCATGATACGGTAATCCTTGCCATATCCATCGGCATAGAAATAACGATAGGAATAATCAAAAAGTGTTGCCTTACCATATTGGTCGAACATCGCCTTCCGGTCTTTGGCATTACTTTTTGCAGAAATGGCTTGACCAAAGGTAGCGGAATACTCAAAAGAGAAGCCTTCCTCAGTCAACTTCTGGCGATACCCCATCCAGACATCACCACTGGAACCTTTGTGACCTTCATCTACCAATACCAGGTTGTTTCCCTCGAAAGCCTCAACAGCTACCGTTTTATCTCCATCCTTATCTGCCAATTTATTGATGTCAATGATTTCTACTGCCTTGCCTTGAAACAAACCACCAACACCTTGCTTGCTGAACATAGCAACATCCATATTAGAAGCCTTCAACTCTTCATAATGCTGACGGCTCAATCCTTCATTCGGAGTCAATACGATGATGCGGTTGAGTTTCTTGGCATGATGAATCCTGGCATACTCCTGATATTGCTTGATGTTGACATGCATCAGCAGAGTCTTGCCCGAACCTGTTGCATTCCAATAAGCCAACTTATTCAAGTCATCAACCGTAAAGTCGGGCAACTCGTGCCAGGTTTCTGCACGATGATTGAAGTCATCATGCAGAAAACGATTTAAGTTGTCGCAAAGAGCCTGCGGATTACTGAAATACTGGTCGAGATAGATTTCCGTGAACAAGAGGGATAGATACTGGAAGTACTTCCACTTGATAGGTTCACTTCGCTTCTCGTTAATCTCATCAGTAAACTTCACGATATGCTGGTCGTAAAAGTACAACTGTTCTATGGATAAAGGACCTGTAGCATAGAGCTTATGACAAAGCTCATGATAGAGTTTTGACTCGTGGTCATCATTCAATCCTTCGTATGCAGGATCCTTGAGGTCACGAGACAAAGCCTCCAAGTCCTTACAGCCAAACAGCTGCAAGATATAATGAAACAGGACCAGTGCCTGCTGCAGTTTTCCTTTTTTCTGTATTTTCTTAGCCATAATAAGACCTATTCAAACATTCTCTTCTTAAATTCTTCCTCAATGAGTACTACTTTCCAATGCTCCTCATCCGTCTTGATATTCGGTAATGTATTATCACCATTTACATAAATCTTATCGAACTCTGAGTCTGTGGTGCAGTAGGCTTGCTTACGGAAGAATTCATTCAAGTCTTCGTTGTTCACCTTGTTGCAGTTTCTCCAAATCACGAGAGTTCGCTCATTGCCGATATGGGTAGTTCCTTCCACCACACAGTAGCCATCCTTAGGATAACGGAGCGTCTCTACATTCAGACCGATAAGGTAGTTGAAGGTTTCCACCATATCAACATGGGTATCTATCAACTCATTATCCTTGGTTGTCTTGATAGACATGGCAAACGGATTCTTAAACCATTCCAGGTTGAAGAGATCTCCCTTGGTTTCTGTATCGAGCATATAACGGAGGAAATAGGTTTCCTCGAAATCTCCCTTGCCATTCTCGTTATCGAAGTCGAGTCGCTGGTTCTTTGGCTGCAAATTATTTAGGGTATCCTCGTATTGCTCCAGACGGATGTACTTGAAGCATTGAGAAATGCCTTTACGGGAAACAGGCTTGCCATCCTTCCAATCCTCGGAATAGATTACTTTTTCGATGCGAGGCTTGGTTACAGGAACAAAATACTCTGCCATCTCACAGAGGATATATTTTCGATTACCTTTGTCTTCTCGATTCAGATTGATTACTGCATGACCAGTTGTTCCTGATCCTGCAAAAAAATCTAAGACTGTATTTGAATAATCTCTGTTTGTAACTTGAACAACACCTTTTACCAATTCAATTGGCTTAGGGTTGCTAAACTTATTTTTCACTCCAAACAAATTCGTCATTAATGCATTTGCACCTTGATTAGAACCAAACAATTCGTGAGTCCACCAATTTGTAGCACATTGTCCCTCCTCTTCTCTTTCGGATTTAAAGTATTTCTTTCTTGGAGAACCTTTTCCATTATTTGGAAAATATATACGATTATCCTCTAATAATGATTTGTATGTTTTTTCTTCACCCAACCATTCTTCATCATATTTAACACCAGTTGGGGTTACAATACCATAACGACATCCCGATTGATCCGAACCTGCTTTCCAAGGTTTACTTGCCCAAGGACCTCTTACATCATTATCAGGATTTGAGAAATCACCAGTTAATGCAAGTTTTCCTACGCCTTCTGCTTTATTTCTCTCAAAAGACTTTGCATAGGAAAGAATATGTTCTGCAACAAGACCTATCATTTTTGTTTTATCATTTGGTTGATTAGACCTTCTACGCCAATGAATATGTCCTTCAAAATTATCTTTTCCAAAGACATCTTTAAGCAAAACTTTCAACTCACCAACTTCATTATCATCAATAGAAGAGAATAATACTCCAGATTGATTCATTATATTTTTACAAGCATTCAATCTGTCAAGCATCATTGTTAACCAAGAAGATCCCATAAAACTATCCTTATAGATAAAATCATTATCTCCTGTATTATATGGCGGATCAATGTACACGCATTTCACCGCCTCTCTATACTTCTCCTGCAACAATTCAAGAGCTTGGAAGTTCTCACTATTAATCAGCAATCCATTACACTCCTCATCTACTTTCTCCATACTTCCCACGAGCTTATGCTTGAACTCGGCACTAAAGAACTTAGTGTCAAGCACAAGGAAAGGATTGTCTTCTAGGAACTTTTCTGTTAATGGCTCACTATAACCATCTGTCATCATATCCCCTTTGATTTCATCGATGGCAAAGAGGCGAACCCATTCTTTACGCTGCTCATCATTAGCAATAATCTCTGGGTAAAGGGTACGAGGAATGCGGTCGAGCGTGATACAATAATCACAACCGACTACAAACTTTTTCTTGAGCCACAACTTCTTTTGGAAGTCTTCGAGCTGGGCAAGGAAGGTGATGATTTTCTCTCCTACCTGCTTGATGGCTTTCACTTGTGCCAAATGCTCCATGATATGAGTGGCATCCAAATCATCCAAGAACATCACCTCGTTTTTGATATAGAAATCAAGTTCTCTACGAAGGAAACCACCCAGGTCTTTGTGGATGAAATAATCAAAATTGTTCTTTGCCGTATAGTCTTGCAGATGCTTCATCAGCAAAGTACGATCCTTGTTTTTTTCAGTTGGTACCTTCTCATTGACCAACTCTGCAAAGTCGGTATATTTTCCTTCTGCAAACGAAGAAATAATCTTAGCCTCAGCATCCTTGATAAGTGCATCCTGCTTGGTAGTCTTCGGCATCAGCTCATAAGTAAAGAAGATGTATAGTTCACCATCTTCCTCTGCGATACAGTCCTCTTCGCAAAGTTGGAAACGGCGCTCCATATTGTAGGCAGCCTTGTTGTTGTTCTGCTCTGTATCCGCATCACGAAGAACAAAGTGTACCTTACGACGGCTGGTCGGCAACACGAACGAGTAATTCTTGAAATATTCAGAAGTCTTGATGTAATACTGGTCGGCATTTGCCCAATACAACTTCACTTCCTCACCACTATAAGGAATGGCATAGGCATCGTCCTTATAGCGACGTTTAGAGATAAAATCGCCACCCTCATAATAACGGCTAAAAAATTTAGCCAAATGAGAAAACACCTCATTCTCCATGGCAGAAATATCAGTTCCTGCAGCAGTTTGAGCCTTCAAAATCTTTGTAACTTCAGGAACAAGGCGATTGTTCAAGAACGCCTCGATATCCTTACGCTTCTGATTCATGATGCGATATATACCAAAGTCGAGTTCGGCTTGGTCGAGTTGCAGTATTTCTGCAAGTATATCTCTAAATTTCTGTTCGTATTGTGTCATTGTTTATATTATTGGTTATGTTATCTTGCTTTAATTCCGTTTCATTTCTTTAAAGTCCAATGCACGCAGAAGAGTTCTTCTTCCGTAATATGCTGCTGTATAAATGCCTTTACTTTGTCTATCATTCCGTCTCGCTTCTCCTCTATCTCATCTTCCAGATTAAAGATTTCGGCTCGCTTACGCTTCTGCTGACGAGTAAGGGTATTCAATTCCTTTTCCAGGGTCAATGTTTGCTGTGCATTCTCCGAACGACTCAAAAGTCTTTTCTTCTCCTTAATTTTAGCCTTGATGTCTTTCAGTTCATTCTCCAAAGTGAGCTGCTGGTCTTCTGCCCATTTCTCGATATGCTGGATTTCAGTATCAAGCAAAGCCTTGTTTCGTTCTTCTATCTGAACGGTCAAGGCTGCTCGCCGGTTATCATACAGGAAAGCTAACTTCTGGCTTGCTTCCTCCTGCACACAAACTTTTCCCGTACATTCCGATGGTATATTCAATAGCTTTTCAGCAAACTCCTGACCTAAAGCCGTTCCATCTTCCGCAAGTGCCATCAGCACAATGTGCTGTTCCTGTTGTCCTTCGGATATAAAAGAAACAAGATGAGCCTGTAGCCATCCACTTTCATAAGCACATTGTTCTATATCTGCCACTTTATAACGGTATAGGCTATAATCGAAGAGGAGATTCTGCTGGCTTTGTATATTCTGCTTACACAAAGCAATGACCTTTTGAGCCAAAGGATGCGACAAACGATAATTGATGTATTGCGATTGCAGCGTAGTTATCTGATACATGCCGCATTCTGCTGCCACATCAGGATAAGGATTGTGCTTCAAGCGAAAGACGAGATTGGTTTCATCTACCACTTCTACATTCTCCTTACCAAGCGTAGCAATGGTTATCGTCCAAAGCCAGCGATGGAACTTATTCAGATTTCCCATATCCTTGCCTTGGCGAATCTTCAGCAGTCCCACCACATCCTCATCAAAGTTTTCAAGCAGTTGCTTGCGCGTATCTTGCATCGTTGCCTTGATACTCGCATCCATCTCTTGCTGAATCTGGTCGAAGGCTGCATTGATTTCTTCGGGAGTACGACACTGCTGATAGATGTTGAGCATTCGCTTCTCGAAGTCAACACCCGACTCGATGCTGCCCAACACCTCATCACTGGAACCGAAGACACCATCAAAGAGATGGAACTTTTCTGATAGCAATTGGAACACTCGCACATCGGCAGCATTTGCCTTGTTGATGAAGTTGAAAACCACCACATCATTCTTCTGTCCATAACGATGGCATCTACCAATGCGCTGTTCCACCCGCTGAGGATTCCACGGCAAATCATAATTCACGATAAGTGAACAAAACTGAAGGTTGATACCTTCTGATGCCGCCTCGGTAGCAATCATGATTTCGGCTTTGTCTCTGAAATAATCTACAATAGCCTGGCGCTTGTTTGCCGACAAAGAAGGGGTAAAGGCTGATGTGCCTATATTCCGCTCTTTCCATGCCTTATATATCTTCCGGGAAGTTTCATCATTGTTGGAACCATTGAAGAGGACTATCTTGCCCATATACCCATTCTCCTCTAAAAGCTGTTTCAGATAGAGCTGGGTACGGGTACTTTCCGTGAATATCAATGCTTTGCGGTTGGCTCCCAACTCTTCCATCTTCTGAAAGCCGGTATGGAGTGCCGACAAGAGGCAATCACCTTTTTTATTGCTACTGATACTATTGGCTAGATCATATAGACGTTGGAGTTCCTTGATTTCATCCTTGATACCTTCTATCTCATCGGAAGTAAGGATTTCTCCTTCCTGTTCGTTCTCATCCTGCTCATTCCATTCATCCCAATCATCGCCCAACATATCTTCAGCAACCATAGCAATTTTTCCATCTTCCCCATACCAGCCTTGCGGTTTATCGGCAGAATATGGAGCAATTTTGGTCTGCAAACGGTCGATAAGCGTTTTGAGCGTATAGCCGATGGCAAAGGTAGATGAAGACATGAGTTTGCGGAATATCAGCGTAATCAACTGACGTTGACTGGTGGGTAATCCGTAAGTATCATCCCGACGAAGATACTCGCTGATTTGATTATAGAGTTTCTGCTCTTCAACGGCAGGATAATATTCCTGCGCCATCGGGATACGGGAAGTATATTTTACATACTCCGTAACCTGTTTGCGAAGCGTGCGATGCACGATGGGGCGAAGACGCCTGCGAAGATCACCAAAAGCAATATCATCGTTTTTATTACTATAGCAATACTGAGCTTTGAAACTCTTCAAGTCACCAAAGTAATGGTCATCGATGATACTTACCAGACCATATAATTCCTCAATGTTATTCTGAAGCGGAGTGGCGGTAAGGAGGAGTTTATGACTATCAGAAAAAGCGGATTTCAGACGGGAAGCCATCGAAGGGGTTGACTTATAAACGTTACGCAGTTTATGAGCCTCATCATAAACCACCAGGTCCCAATGAGTGCGCGACAAAATTTCGGCTTGTCTGGAAGCAAACTGATAAGAGCAGATATAGATTTGCTTGCCATCGGAAAGATGGTCTAAAGAAATCCCTTTTTTCTTTTCGAGAATAAAAGAATCCAGAAAGAACTTTTCCTCCAGCTCCATGCTCCACTGTCGGCGAAGGGTAGCTGGAGCAACGATGAGGATACGACGCTTACGTTCAGCCCAAAACTGGCTGATAACAATACCAGCCTCTATTGTTTTTCCCAATCCCACCTCATCGGCAAGGATAACACCTTTGGAGAAAGGAGATTGGAATGCAAAAAGAGCCGCCATCACCTGATGGGGGTTCAGATCGACACGTGCCTCCGACAAGACACCCGTCAATTTATCATCATCCGCACCGCCCCTATTGCGTGACAACTGCCAGGCATAATACAAGAGCTGCGCAGATGAATAAGGGATTTCCTGTTTCATCGTCGCTATAGAAAAAAATGAGCGTTGAACTTTATTCTGGAAGTACGAGCCACAAGCAAAAAATACCTGAGAGCATGATACAAAAGAAGCGTGAGCTTCACTTATCATACTCTCAGGCATTTGGCGTGGCCCGTAAAACCGATAAGTTCCGCCCACGCTATAGCGCAGGCGTTCACTTAATCTCGGTTTTACATCTTTTAATCGCCAAATTTCGAGAGTATTCCGAATATCGTAAACGCTTTGTATATTAATATGTTATATGTCTAAAGTTTATTCTTTCTGTTTCTTATTATTCTATTTTATTTGTTCAACTTATGTTACAAGGGAGCAGCCGCCTGCGGCAACCTCTCCCCTTTCGAGGGCAAAGTTACAAAAAATAAATGAAATATGCAACTTAATACCTCAAAATATCTTTTATCGAGTAAATTTTACTTGAAGCATCAAAGGAGAAATACTGGTCCCATAATCATATAATCCTCTCTCTGCTTCTTGCTCAGACTCTTAATGAATCTATACGACACATATCAAATCAGCTGAAGATAACTTATAGCCTTCTCTGTACCGAAAAAATACTGGCGATTCAGCTTTCTGTAGGTCAACTCTTTTGCCAGTTGCTCTAAAGTCATTCCTCCATACAAATATCTTTCCAACTGAAAAGCGACACCATCATCAGCAACGGGACCTACCACTATATCATAGTCATGAACAAATTTTTCCTTACTTCTTTTACGGTTAGCTAAGATAAATTTTGCCCATTCTATTGATGGACTATCAAAAGTCAACACTTTCAGACTTCCATCAATCAACAGTTTCTCGTCAAACAAGAATTTTGTTACGACAGGAGAACCTGAGCCAACAATACGAGTTCGCTTGATTGCCATCTCCATTGCCTGCGGAAAAATATCCGTCAGATAAAAACCTTGTCCAAAATCCTTATAAGGCTTACACTTAGTAAAATCAATCTTGTCTATAAACAGATTGGATCCATGATACAACTCTATCATACCAATGCCCCTCCATGCCTATGGCAAATGACTGACAAATCATCCACTGCATCATCTAAAGAAAGAAGATGCTCCGCTCCATAACATTCATACAAAAAATCCAATCCCTTATGCCTTTTCAGATAAGCATAGGATTGCTTCAAAGATATGCCAAACCGCTGTGCAAATTGGCTCACACAATATATAATGTAATAAGTCTTATTTTCTAATTCCATAATTCTCAACCTACCTTTCCATATTTAATTTCCTCCTTCAGCAACTCATAGTTGTAGCCAGAACTCTGATAATATAGCCCTGTCTCTAAATCCTGAAGTTTCTCGAATAACTCTGAATTATAAACACAATCTAAAGCTTCTTCAAGAGAATACTTGAAGTCTTCCATCAGCCACATTGCCATATCTTTGATACGGGCATTAATCAATATGCCTATCTGTCCGGCTGAAAGTTTTGTTTGTCCTTCCATAATTATATATTTTTCTTTTGTGGGCAAATTTACAAAGAAATATCGAGAATACCACATATTTTATATATAAAAGTTTGGAGAATACAAAGAAAACTTGTAATTTTGCCTGAAAGAATGGATTTTTAGTGACACGAACAAAATAAACAGAAGAAATCATGATAAACGACAGAAGACAACTGGCTGACGTATATCAGCAAACTATAGATATTGTACTGGATGGACATTACACCTCTGAGAATGGGGAGGAAGTGAAACTGCCCGACAACACGAAGATGTTGAAGGGAAGCAGATTCTATACCAAGCCACTGGATGCTTCAAACATACCTACCCTTGCAGATGGTTCTACCAAGATTATCGTGAAGAATGACGACAGCATTCATTGCGGTCATCTGTTGCAACAGGAAGGATACAATCCCGTGGTTCTCAACCTGGCAAGCCGTCGCAACCCGGGCGGTGGAGTGAAGAACGGAAGCCGGGCTCAGGAGGAGAGCCTCTTCCGCAGCACCAACCTCTTTCTCTCTATGTATCGCTATGCGGAATATGCCGAGGATTACGGTCTGGAGAAAAGCAAGTTCCAATATCCGATGCCTGTGAGATTCGGAGGCATCTATGTGCCAGATGCTACCGTGTTCAGAGCTGGAGCTAAGGATGACTTTGCCTTGCTCGATACTCCTTATTATATGTCGTTCGTGGCAGTAGCTGCCATCAATCATCCAGATTTAGATAGAGATGGAAACATCTGTGAAGAAGATGCCGCATTGACGAAAAACAAAATGAGAACGATGCTGCGCATCGGTTTGCTGAACGGACACGACAGCATCGTGCTCGGTGCATTCGGTTGCGGTGCCTTCCACAATCCTCCGAAACATATCGCAAGACTGTTTCACGAAGTCATCGACGAGAAGGAGTTCATGGACAAGTACAAGCTCATCGCCTTCGCCATCCTTGAAGACCATAACTCGCCAAGAGGTGGAAACCTGCAACCCTTCATCGAGGAATTCAAGTCATAAACTCCCACTGATTTGGCTTTCCCTTCGGCCGCCGATTTTCAATTCACAGATTCACACAGATGGGGCTTGATTAGCAGTAATCAATGCCTCGTTTCTCACACTCTCCTCGCAGGGCGGCGAGGAAGTAGCTGCGCTCGCTGCCCCAACCACGAACCTTGCGCTCGTGATCCACGGTCTGCTTCAAACGCTCATCGCTGTAAGCGGCAAAACGGGCTGCATACTCTGAAATTCTTGACTCGGCATAACCTGCACCAACAGTTGATGACTCGGCATTAGCTGCCTTAATTGTTGATGACTCGGCATTAGCTGCCATTACATTCTCATTGTTCTTTAAATCTGAATTTGGATTCATAAAGATAATTATTTTAAGTTGTTAAACACTTACACATTCTTTTACCACCGTGGTTATCTCTATGTGAAACTCGGTTGGTGTGCCACAACTGGGCAACTCTTAATGCTTGATTTCGGTTGCAAAAGTACATCATTATTCTGAAACCACCAAATTTTTTCGGGATTATTTTTTCTATTTTTTCCCTTCTTCTAAAGAAGAAGATTTTTCGGGGTAGCAGATAGTAAGGAAGAGAAATCCTTTAATGGTTAAACTTTCCTATATTTGCATTATAATAGCATTATAATAATAAAATTATAATTACCTTTGTAAATTGACAATCAGAAAGATACAAACAATTGAAATATAAAAACAAAGAATGATATGATACAGCAAGTAGAATTTTCATTGCGTCCGCTTCCTCGCGGCTTTCACCTCGTAACCAACGAGGTGATGAGGAACCTGCCAGCGCTGCCTAAGACAGGGATTCTGAATCTCTTCGTAAGACATACCAGTTGCGGATTGTCGCTGAACGAGAACTTCGACCCAGATGTGAGACATGACTTGAAGGGTATCTTCGAAAGACTGGTTCCGGATGGCGACCCAAGATACCTGCACCAGGATGAAGGACCGACGGATATGTCGGCTCATGCCAAATCGAGCATGGTGGGTGTATCGCTCACCATTCCCATTACCAACGGCAGATTAAACCTCGGAACATGGCAGGGAATTTACCTCTGCGAATTCAGAGAGGGAGGCGGAAGCCGACACCTCATCGCAACGATTATCGGGGAATAAAGATAAAAACGAGGATGTTCGCACATCCTCGTTTTTACGTTAACATCATCATTTATTCTATCGCGTCCAATTCCGCTTCATCCTCTTCCTTCTCCTCTTTCTTTCCGAAATTAGGGTCAATCTTCAGGAAAGCAGTAACCATGAAGGTGATGGCGCAACATGCCATCACGATGATGAAGAACATGCGGTAACCTACCATATCCTTCAGATATCCAGAAACCATGCCCGGCAGCATCAATCCGAGATAGGAGATGCCCGTACAGATAGAATAATGGGAGGTCTTGAACTTTCCCTGACTGTAGAACAGCATGTAGAGGGTAAGAACCGTGAAGCCCAGACCATAACCCAACTGCTCGACAAAAAGACAGCTGGAAACCACGATGAGGTTGCTGTTGAGCGAATAACTCAGATAGATGTAAACCACATCAGGCAAGGTAATGGCGCAAACCAGAGGCCAGAGCCATTTCTTCATTCCATCCCTGCTCACCAGAATACCACCAAGAATTCCACCCAGCAGCAAACCTATCAATCCCACAGTACCATTGGCAAAGCCATATTCCTGCGGCGACAAGCCTAATCCGCCCTGCGAATTAGGACGGAGGATGAAGGTCTTGGTCATGGTGTTCAGAAGTGCCTCTGGGAATCGGTAGAACAGGAGAAAGAGCATCACACAGACGGTTTCACCCAATCCGAACTTCACGAAGAAGGTGCGGAACATGTTCTTCAGTTCATGAGCCACTTCACCCACCGTTCTGTCGGTCTGCATATCATCCTTCGGGCGAGGCATGAAGCGGCTGTGGTAGAGCCACAAACCGATGAAGATACCTGCCAGTCCGTAAAAGATAAGCGCCCATGAGAAGCGAATCTGGTTGCGGAAGAGAACCTGAAGCACACCTGCCAGCATCACCAGAAAACCATTCACAAAGATGATGGCGAGGCGGTAGAAGGTATTTCGCAAGCCTACAAACTTAGTCTGCGTGTGCTCATCCAGCTCAATCATATAGAAACCATCTGCCGAAATGTCGTGGGTGGCACTACAGAAAGCGATGAGGAAGAAGAAGCACATCGTTGCCTGAAACCAGAAGGCGGTAGGCAGCGAGAAGGCGATGCCGGCAAGGGCAGCTCCGATGAGAGCCTGCATGGTGAGCACCCACCAGCGCTTAGTCTTCAGCAAATCTATGAACGGACTCCACAAGGGCTTGATGACCCAGGGAAGGGCGAGCCATCCGGTATAGAGACCCACCTCAGCATCGGTCAGCCCCAACTGCATGTACATCACCACAGAGAGGGCGGTTACGATGACGTTGGGGAGTCCTTCGGCAAAATAAAGGGTCGGAATCCATGCCCATGGACTCCGACTGTTTTTCTTTGTTACCATTTTACATCACTATTTATAAAGTTTCTTGATTTCAGCACCCTGATAGTAGTGCAGCAGGATGGCATCATAATGATAACCCTGCTCGCCCATCACGGCAGCACCAATCTGGCAGAGGCCTACTCCGTGCCCCCAACCGGCTCCGATGAGTTCGAAACGCTGAGGCACTCCCTGTTCATCCTTATCATACTTATCCACCACAAAGGCAGAACTCAGCAGATGACTGTCGCTCAGCGTACGGCGGATTTCAAGTTCCTTACCGATGGTAAAGGTCTTCTCTGTTCCGATGATCTGGAGTTTGCTGATTCTTCCACTCTTTCCGCGCTCCACGGCCTTCATGTCTAGGATGGCACCCAGGTCCATCTTCAGTTTGTCGGCGATGAGCTGCTGCAACTTCTCCTGGCTGAGCGTTTCCTTCCAGCGGTAGAAATTGACGGTTTCCTGATCATAGTCGTTGAGCACTTCTGACAGGATTTTCTTGTCCTGCGTGTTGCAGAAAGCTGGCGGATTGAAGCGGATCCATTTCTCTGCCTCTTCCTCATTGGTCAGATTAGGCAGTGTATGTTCCACGCCCAGGGCAATGTCGCGAACCGCCGTAAGATAAGTCTTCGGCGTATCCTCCCAGCAATACTGGAATTCCTCGGTTATTCCGCCGCAGCATTTCGAGAATCTTGCATCGCAGATTTCTTCGCCGTCCATCAGAATCTGTCCCTTAGTCTGGCGGATGGCTTCAGCTACATGGGGCGATGTTTCCTTGGTGATACCCTGGTAGCGCTGGCAGTGGTCGTCGGCACATACATCAAAGAGGGTGTGGTCTTCGCGGTCGTACCAGCGAATGAGCGTATCTTCCTTCTTGGTGAAGGAGAAGAAGTTGTTGCCGCTCTCAGCCACCTCTCGGCGCTTCTTCATCTGTGCCAGGAGCCATGAACGGGAGATGACGGCGTGCGCCTTCAGGAGTTCGAGACTCGAAGTGGCACTCATCTCACTGCTGATGACGCTCTCCAGATATTTCTCTACAGGCAACTCATTGATTGCCACAATCTTATCCGATTCTACCACAAAGCGGAGCGTTCCCAGGAAGGTTTGAGTTTCCTTGCGCTCCCAGTGGAAGTTGACACCGATGGTTACGTCGCTCAGCGAAAACGAGGCGTCGGCACTCTGCGGATGGAAGGTGAGCTGGCTGTACTGGTTGCCGTTCCAGAGCACACCGCCCTCTGAGAATTCTACCACCTGTTCGCCCAGCACCTTTTCGCCCTTGGCAAGATAAGGTTTGTTGAGCGAGAAATGAATCTTCTGCGCACTCACGATGCCCACCGTTACGTCGGGCTGCTTACCTTTATTATATAAGGTGGAAGAGGCTTCGGCTGCATCCTCGGCATCCTTAGATGCCTTCAGTTTGGCGATGATGGCGTTCATCTTTTCTTCCGAAACGCCACATTCCTGCAGCAGCGAGAGGGCTTTCTCCTCGGTCAGCTTTCGGAAATCTTCCTCACGAGGGGTGATGATGAGTCCGCTCATATCCAGTGCTCCCGGCGAAACCACAAACTGGGCGTCGCCTTCGGCAAAATAGGCTTCCGGACGGTGCTTTTCTCTCGGAATGACCACGCTGATGAATTCCTCGCCCTTGCGCCAGGAGATGATGTTCATCATCGGTTCGGTTTCGTCGCCACGCTGAGGCATTGCCTTGTAGAGACGGCGGAAGAGGGCCTCATCGCTCTCAGCACTCTTCGAGATGATGACGAAGGCGGGAACGATGAAGTCGCGAACCACTGAGATTTTCTCCTCATCATTGAGAGAGATGATGTCGGTCAAGTTGCGGGAGAGACGCTGCCAGTTGGTCTGAAGAGGAAGGATGCCGTTGGTTCCTGCCTGGAAATGAAGATGGTCTGGAGCCGATGCACCACACTTCGGACCGTTGTAGAACACCATCAGGTCGCTGTGCAGACTGATGAAGCGGTGCATCTCGCCGTAATTCTTGTAGATGAGCTGAGGCTGATGCTTGCGTGCCGGAATGGTGAAGTGGACTGGCAGAATCGGGAACGGATTCACCAGAAGATGGAATTTTTCGTCTATCTGCTTCGACATCTGTTCCTTAGGACGGTTCTTGTCGCAAAGGAAACAAGGGCGCTCGCCCAGGGTTTTCTTATCTATCTTGGCGCCCGTACTTACGATGCGGGCTGGGTTCCACTGCAGTTTCAGTTGGTCGGAGAACTGGCGGGTTTCTACATGCTTGAGGTCGCGGAAACGGTGGCGCGCATCGGTCCAAACCTCCAGCTGACGGTTGAAGAAACGCGAGATGCTGCTGTCTTCCATAATGTCGGCCTTGCCCTGCAGCAGGTGCTGGCGTGCCTTCAGTTCCATGGTGCGCAGGCGGTCCTTATACAGGTTGTTGGCGTTCACCTTCTCTACGCTGAGGGCTGCATCGCTGTTACCTCCCCAGCGGCGGCAGAGGTAGAGTTCGTCGTAGATTCTGCCGATGCGGTAACGGCGCGAAAATGCCAAGCCGAGCGCATAATCCTCACCATACGAGGTGTTAGGAAACTGGATCTGTCTGACCAGCGGTGTGAAAAAGGCGCGCGGAGCACCCAATCCGTTGATACGCAGCGCATTGTTGCATCCGTTTTCATCGGTCCACTCCTTGTGGTCTATCAGTCCCGGTGGCAGGGTGTTGAGGTCGAAGTCGCACATGCGGTACGAGCCGATAATCATGGCTGCCTTCTGCTTGTAGAAGGCATCTACTATCTTCTGGAGTGTCTTTGGTGAAGAATAGAGGTCATCGCTGTCAAGCTGTACGGCAAACTTTCCGCAGAAACTGCTGTTGATGGCTTCGTTCCAGCATCCGCCTATTCCCAGGTCGGTTCTCTCCGGCACAATCTGTATCAGGTTGTCGGCTTTAAGTTCATCCAGAATTTCGCCGGTGCGGTCGGTAGAATGGTTGTTCACCACGATGACGTTAAACTTGAAGTTGGCCTTCTGTCCCAGCGCACTCTTCACGGCATCAGCCACCGTCTTTTCGCGGTTGAAGACGGGGATGATGACAGATGCCTCGTATTCAAAATCCTGCTCACCGAAGTCGGGCTGGCGGTAGAAGGTGGTGTCTATCAGGGCGCCCACCTTGCCCAGATGCTGGGTGCATGCCTTTTCCATCTCAATCTGCACCTCGCGGTTGCGCGGGTTTACATAGTCAAACTGCTTCTCGCCGCTCTTACGGGTGTCGAGTTCGGCTTCAGAATAGAGGAATTCGTTGAGATGGAAGATTTCACCCACACGGCTCAGATAGAGACGGAGGTCGTAGAGGGCGGCAAACTGATACTCTTCGCGGTCGGATTGGGCGATGTAGTCGGCCAGCGCCTGTGCCTTGATGCACCAGAGGCTTCCAAAGTCGAAGTCATCTCGCAAAGAACCTGACTGGTAGTCAATTACCGGATGTTTCTCCATTTTGCCTTCCACCATCTTGTAGTGGTCGGCGTAAACCATGACGGCATCCGTATCATCTGCCACTCTGAGGAATCGCTCCAGCGTGTTGTTTCCCCATCCTATGGTGGTGTGGCGGGTACAGATCATCACGTAGTCGGCATCTGTATTTTCAGCGATGCTGACAATGGTGTTACTGCTTTCCAGGCGGTCGGTGATGACAAACGTACATCCTTCGGGCACCTGATGATGAGCGGCAAAATCAGCACTCACCATGAAGTGGATATGCTGTACAGTCTTGTACTCATGAAGCACCGACAAGGCATTCTGCGCATCGTCGATGTATTCGCAAGGCAAGAAAAGGTCTATTTTTTCTCTCATTTTCTTACGTTATTTTTGTTCACTTCAGCCCTTTTCGGGGGGCTAAATCTGTGTTTTTTATCTTTATTTTATCTTATTATATTAAAATATGTGGCAAAGATACTAATTTTTCGGCAAAAAACACTATCTTTGCAGTATGAATAATGAAAAAAAATATCTTTTGGGCCTTACACTTGCCGAATTGAAGCAGGTAGCAAAGGACTTAGGCATGCCCGCCTTCACCGGTGGGCAGATGGCGAAGTGGCTCTATGAGCAGCATGTGAAGAGCATTGATGAGATGACCAACATCTCGAAGGCGAACCGTGCCAAACTCGCTGCCGAATACGAAATAGGATGCTTCGGATATTCCGATGCACAACATTCGGTGGATGGTACCATCAAGTACCTCTTCCCTACCCGAAGCGGCAAATTTGTCGAGACGGTTTACATCCCCGACAAAGACCGCGCCACGCTGTGCGTTTCTTCGCAGGTGGGATGCAAGATGAACTGCCTGTTCTGCCAAACCGGCAAGCAGGGGTTTGAGGGCAGTTTGCCTGCAGGCGACATTCTGAACCAGATTTACTCGCTGCCGGAGGTGGACAAGCTTACCAACATCGTGTTCATGGGTCAGGGCGAGCCGATGGATAATCTCGACAATGTGCTGCGCGCCACAGAGATTCTCACCGCCGACTACGGCTGGGCATGGAGCCCGAAGCGCATCACGGTAAGTTCGGTGGGCGTGAAGAACAAGCTGAAGCGGTTTCTGGAAGAGAGCGACTGCCATGTGGCCATCAGCATGCACGACCCTATCCCTTCTGAGCGCGCTGAACTGATGCCTGCCGAAAGGGGCATGGGCATTGAGCAGGTAGTAGAACTGCTGAGGAACTATGATTTCTCTCATCAACGCCGCCTGAGTTTCGAATACATCGTGTTTAAGGGCGTAAACGACAGTATGCAGCATGCCAAGGCCATCATCAAACTGGTGAAGGGACTTGACTGCCGCTTCAACCTGATTCGTTTCCACCAAATTCCAGACATTTCTCTGCAAGGTGTGGATGATGAGAAGATGGAGCAGTTCCGTGATTATCTCACCCAGCATGGTGTCTTCACCACCATCCGTGCCAGCCGCGGCCAGGACATCTACGCCGCCTGCGGTCTGCTCAGCACCTCGAAGAAAATCGGAGAAATCCGTGAGCACGAGGATGAAGAGAAGATGAATAAGTAAGGAAAGGTGGGGGAAAAATGGTTAGAGCATCTTTAAAGATCCTACTTGCCGGCTGTCTTTTGTTCCTTTTTCTGGCAAGTTGCAGCCTGGGAGGAGGAAGAAACAGAAAACTGCCCAAGAGCACAGGACAGCCTTACGAGGTGGTGCTCGAGGGAGATACCGACAGCATCGTGACGAAGATACTGACGGAAGAGGTGCCTGCCCTGCCCCAACCCGAACCGCTCTGCCGGCTCATCCAGGTTAAGAAGGGCAAGATCCACGGCAGCTACCTGCTCGTAAGAACTCGCATCGTAGTGAACATCCCGGCAGCGGAATTCTCAGTCAGGCTGAGCCGCAACGAGAATGCTTCACCGCAGACCGTCATCCGCATCTCTGCACGCTCGCCGCAGCAACTCAGAGAGAAACTCAACCCCGAGAAACTGCGCCAGCTCGTAGATGAGACTGAACTGGAGCACCTCGCCTCCATCATCTCCACCAACCCGAGCAGGCAGAACCACGAGATGCAGCAGCTGGTAAAGAAGAACTTCGGCATCAGCATGATCATCCCTGCCGAAATGCAGGCAAGCAAGAAGGCCGGGAACTTCATTTGGATTTCAAACAACGCCAGTTCGGGCATGAAGAACCTCATCCTCATGAAAGTGAAGAGGGAAGAAAGAAGAGGGAAAGCCAATTCTAATGCTTTTCCTGCTCAAGAGAAGCAGCAGATTGACAGCATGCTCCGCACAAACATGCCCGGCGAAACCGACAGCATGTACATGATAATCCCGGTCCTTTCAGAAAAAGGACTCTGGGAGATGAAGGGCGACGCCATGGGAGGCCCCTACGTGATGAGGTGCATCCGCTTGAGAAAAACGGGGGATGAAATCATCATCATCGGCTTCGTCTATGCGCCCGAAATGAAAAAGAAAATATTAATCAAGCAGCTAGAAGCTGCGATTTCTACTATAAAATAAAACGATAAATGGACAGCAAAAAGATTAGAGTGGCCATCACTCACGGAGATACCAACGGTATCGGATACGAACTCATTTTTAAGGCATTCAGTGAACCAGAGATGTTGGAGTATTGTACCCCTATCATCTACGGTTCGCCTAAAGTGGCAGCTTATTACCGCAAGGCGATGAATCTGCCTGCCCAGTTCTCCATCATCCAGAAAGCAGAAGATGCTGAAGACGGAAGAATCAACCTCCTGCCAGCCGTAGACGAGGAGGTAAAGGTTGACATGGGCATGCCTACTCAGGAATCGGGTACGGCAGCCATCAAGGCACTTGACCGAGCCATGACCGACTACCGCGACGAGCTCTTCGACGTGCTCGTTACTGCACCGGTAAACAACCAGAACGCACAATTTGAGGGCTTCCAGTTCAAGGGCCACAAGGAATACATAGAAACTTGCCTGGGCGAAGGTGCCAAGGGCCTTTCCATCCTCTGCGGCGGCGACCTCCGCATCGCATCCGTAACCGGAAAGACTCCGCTCAAGGACGTGCCGGCAGCTATCACCCAGGAGCTCATCATCGAGAAGGTGAAGCAGATGCACACATCACTGAAGCGAGACTTCATGATTACCAACCCGCGCATCGCCGTGCTCGCCCTGAATCCTAGCAACAACGGTGAGGAGAGCTGCGGACCAGAGGAAGCCAGCATCATCATCCCAGCCATTGACCAGCTTGCCGAGCAGAAAATACAAGCTTTTGGTCCTTACCCTACTGACGAGTTCTTCGGCAACGGCCATTTCGTAGAATTCGACGGCATCATGGCCATGTATCATGATCAGGCTACTACCCCGTTCCATTCACTCTACACCGAGGATGGCGTACTCTTTACTGCCGGTCTGCCACTCGTGCACACCGCCGCCAACACCACTCCTTGCTACAGCATCACGGGCTGCAACGAAGCCGATGCAATCTCCTTCCGCCACGCCATCTACTTGGCGCTGGATGCCTTCTGCAACCGCGAAGACTATGATGAGGCCTACGAGAATCCACTGCCTAAACTCTACCACGAGAAGCGTGACGAGAGCGAGAAGGTAAGATTCTCCATCCCTAAGAAAAAGGGATAAGAGAAAGATTCCCTATTCCCGAGAAAAAGCGGAATAAAGAAAGATTCGGGAGGGCAGATGACGCAAAAAAGGCAAATCTGCCCTGTAATCAGACCTTCCGAACGTTAAAATTAAAAAAAAATGCAGATAATTCAGAAAAAATGAGTAATTTTGGCAGCTAAATGGATACTTCCGAACTACAAAAGATAAAACAACGCTACAATATCGTCGGTAACAGCGACGGATTGAACCATGCGCTCGACGTAGCCCTACAGGTAGCGCCGACCGATCTCTCCGTGCTCATCATCGGCGAGAGCGGTGTGGGTAAGGAAATCATTCCAAGGGTGATTCACGACAATTCGCCACGCCGCAGAGAGAAATATTTCGCCATCAACTGTGGAAGCATTCCGGAGGGAACCATTGACAGCGAACTCTTCGGACATGAGAAGGGTTCCTTCACTGGAGCCATAGGCGAAAGCGAAGGATACTTCGGTATTGCCAACAAGGGTACCATCTTCCTCGACGAGGTGGGCGAACTCCCGATACAGACGCAGGCAAGACTGCTGCGCGTGCTCGAAACGGGAGAATACATCCGCGTGGGTGGAACTGAGATAAGGAAAACGGATGTCCGCATCGTGGCAGCCACCAACGTAAACATGCGCAAGGCTGTGAGCGAAGGCCGCTTTCGCGAGGACCTCTACTACCGCCTCAACACCATCCCGATACAGATGCCTGCATTGAGAGAGCGTGGAGACGACATCCTCCTGCTCTTCCGCCTCTTCGCCATGCAGATGGCCGAAAAATACCGTCTGCCTAAGATTTCACTCTCAGATGAGGCTAAGCAGATCATGCTGAAATACAAGTGGCCGGGAAATGTGAGACAGCTCAAGAACATTACCGAACAGATGTCAGTGCTGAGCCGAGAAAGAGAAATCGATGCACAGACTCTCACCCAGTTTATTCCGAGAGATGAGGAGTCTACACAGCTCGCCACCATACAGAAGGATGGCAAGGACGACCATAGCTACGCCAGCGAGCGCGAACTGCTATACAAAATTCTCTACGAACTGAGGGGCAACGTGAGCGACCTGAGACGAGAGATGAACAGCCTGCGCAAGCAACTCGATGAGGCCCGCCAGTTGGGCGGTACAGGCGGATATGTTTCTCCGGTTCAGCCGAATACCCAGGTAGCTCCAGTATCATCTGTATCTCCGGTTTCATCGGTTTCTCCGGTTCCGTCCGTATCATCCGTTCCATCGGTTTCTCCGGTATCTTCCGTACCTCCGATTACCGATCTCGACGAGCTACAACACATCCGTCAGGAAATAGCTACAGGAGGCATTAGGGGCACTTACAAACCCGAAGCCGAGGATGCTGAGATTGAGGAGATCAAGGAAGAAAACGAGAATCTGAACCTCAGCGACCTTAGCAAGCAGATGATAGAAAAGGCACTGGAGAGAAACAACGGAAACCGCAAGAAAGCGGCAGAAGAATTGGGAATCTCCGACAGAACTCTGTACAGAAAGATTAACAAATATAAGTTATGAAGCATATACGCGCGTACCTATATATAATAGGAGTCACACTGATGGTGGCGGTCATGGCAGCATGCTCCGTGAGCTACAAGTTCAACGGTGCCAGCATCGACTACACCAAAACCAAGACCATACAGATAGCCGACTTCCCTATCAGAAGTTCGTATGTATGGGGGCCGATGGGTCCGATGTTCAACAACGAACTCAAGGATAAGTTTGCCAGCAACACCCAGCTCATACAGGTGTCACGCAACGGAGACCTGAAGATAGAGGGCGAAATCACCCAATATTCTCAGCGCAACAAGTCGGTTAGTTCTGAGGGATACTCAGCACAGACCGAGCTCAGTATCACCGTAAACGTACGTTTCACCAACACCAAGAACCATGCCGAGGACTTTGAAAAGCAGTTTACATCTGCCAAGACCTACGACACCACTCAGAGCCTTGCCTCGGTGCAGGAAGAACTGGTAACCCAGATTATCAAAGACCTGGTAGACCAGATATTCAACGCTACGGTAGCTAACTGGTAAAGTAAGTGAAGAACGAAAAGTGAAGAGTTAAGAATTCAACGGCTTTACTAATCATAAAGTTCAAAACTCAATGTTCAAAGTTCAAAGTAAAATAAAGTAAAGTAAAAATATCGTGGAATTAAGCAGATTGATACAACACCCGGAGGAAATGAACCGAGAGACGCTCTACGACTTGCGCGCCCTCTTGGCCTTATATCCGTATTATCAGACGGCACGCCTGCTGATGTTGAAGAATCTGTACCTGCTCCACGACCCGAGTTTCGACGAAGAACTGCGCCGTGCAGCCATCTACATCACCGACCGTAAGATTATCTTCGAGATGGTAGAGGCAGCCCACTATCAGATAAAAAACGCCCCTGAAGAGACTGAATCCGACAAGCAGCAAGGCGTAAGAGGAATAGGAGCAGAAAAACACGGGGACCGTACTAGCGACCTCATCGACCACTTCCTGGGATCCATTCCTATGGAAGAAGACGAAGAAGAGAAGAAGGAGAAACGTAAGCCTACACCTGCTGACGCGGCTGTAGACTATGTGGCTTATCTCATGGAGACCGAAGACCAGCAGGAGCCAGAAGATACTTCGCGCACCATGAGTCTCATCGACGACTTTATGGAGGATGGCGGTTTCAAACTGCCTAAAATCCAGCAGGACGAAGATTACAAACCAGAATTTACTCCCGAACTTCAGACCGATTCCGGCAAGGATGGCGAAGAGGAAAACAGCGGTGTATTCACCGAAACCCTCGCCCGCATCTACATCAAGCAGGGCAAGTATCAGAGGGCTTACGAAATCATCAGCCGCCTGCATCAGCAGCATCCTGACAAGAACGGATATTATGTTGACCAGCTCAGATTCCTTGAGAAACTGATGCTGAACAGCAAGAAGAAATAAAGAAGAATAATAAATAAATAAAACTAGTTTTAAAAAATGGCTTACACATTATTAGTAGTATTAATCGTCCTGGTAGCTATCCTGATGATTTTCATCGTGCTCATCCAGGAGTCAAAGGGAGGTGGACTTGCAAGTAACTTCTCTTCAACCAACTCAATCATGGGTGTTCGCAAGACCACTGACATTGTTGAGAAATTAACATGGGGCCTCGCTGCAGCCTTGGTTGTCATCAGCGTGGCATGTGCTTATGTAGCCCCTCAGGCAGCTGGCGAAAGCAGTGTTTTGGAGGGAGCCACTCAGGAGCAGACCGCTCTTCCTGCAATGCCAGGTGCTAGCAAGGATGCAGCAGCAGGTGCTCAGAAGGCTGTTCCTACAGCTGGTGCAGATGCCCAGAAGGCAGCTCCAGTTGTTCCAACAAGCCCTGCAAAATAAAAAATAAGAAAAAAGGTACGAAAAAATTTGGTAGAACCATTTTTTTTTCGTACCTTTGCACCCGCTTAACAAGAATATGGTGGACGTAGTTCAGTTGGTTAGAGCGTCAGATTGTGGTTCTGAATGTCGTGGGTTCGAGTCCCACCTTCCACCCAACTATTTTTGAAAAAGCAAAACATAACCAATATGGTGGACGTAGTTCAGTTGGTTAGAGCGTCAGATTGTGGTTCTGAATGTCGTGGGTTCGAGTCCCACCTTCCACCCAAGATAAACCCTGCAAGATTCATTTCTTGCAGGGTTTCTTGTTATATATCCGTATTGAGCGGAAATTCTTTTTTGTCATATAAACGAATTGCAATAGTACTTCGTTAAGTATATTATAGACTGAAAACATACAAAAAAGCCTGCTAAGGGAAGAAAATATCCCTCTAGCAGGCATTTCATATAAGGATGAATTGAAAACTTATCTGATTACTTTCACTTCACCATCCTTAGCAATCTTAACGATGCTGGAAGTCTGATGAGGTTTATGCTCCTGACGACGGCTCCAGCAAACATAATCTACAGCATTGAGGATTTCCTCGGAGATGTCGCGATAATTCTGTGCAGCAGGCTCACCACTCACATTAGCACTTGTACTTACAATAGGCTTCTGAAAACGGTAACAGAGTTGTTTGGAGAAAGGCTCATAGGTTATACGCATCGCCAGACTTCCATCCTCTGCTACCAGATTATTAGCCACTCCACTCGCATCATCAAGAATAACCGTAGTAGGCTTTACAGGCATGGCAGCATCGATGAAATCCCATGCTACCTGTGGCACATTGCGGAAATAACGCGCCATGCGGTCAGCAGAATCTATCAGGCAGATAAGCGCCTTAGAATCGTCACGTTTCTTTATTTCATAAACTTTCTTTACCGCTTCAGGGTTGGTGGCGTCGCATCCTATGCCCCATACGGTATCTGTAGGATAGAGTATCACTCCACCCTTTCGCATGCACTCTATAGCACGCTTGATGTCTTCTTCTACAGTCATAATACTATAAAACTAAAAATCAAAAATCTTTTGAATCTTAAAAATCGTCACTAACATCTTTCTTCAAACACTCATAATAAGCTATGTCCTTCATACCATTGAGAAAAGCAGAAGCATCCATACGTTTCTTGCCACTGAGCTGCAACTCCTGAATAATGAGCCATTCGTCAAGGCAGGCTACTTGTAACGACTTTCCCTCAACGCGGAACGATCCCACAGGCGCATCACCACGCTTCATACATGAAAGACGGGTAGAAAATATCTTAAGTACCTGAATTTTCTGTGTACTCTGCTTATGGGATGGATGAGTTGTAGGCTCAGGGAACCTCACATGATCATCATCTCCCTTAGGATCGTCAAAGAATACTACTGTCTCCTTCTTCTTAATTTCGGTCCATGCACCAGGGTATGGAGAAAGACCGCGGATAAAATCATACACCTTCTTGGCTGGCTGGTGGAAGTCGATGCGGCAGGTATCCTTGAAGATTTTCGGAGCCGGCTTGAGTTCGGCACCCTGTCCTATCATTTCGCTCTGAGGAATGGAACCGATATTGCCATCGGCAGCGATGAGCGCATCAATGGTTTCCAGCGCCAGTTCAGCACCAAGATGCATCAACCCGTCGTAAACATACTCCACATTTGCCGTCTCCGGAATAGGAAAACGTTTCTGCAGAATGATGCGACCGGTATCAATATCGTGGTCGAGGAAGAAGGTGGTAACACCCGTCTCCTTCTCGCCATTAATCACTGCCCAGTTGATAGGCGCCGCACCGCGATACTGCGGAAGGAGGGCTGCATGTACATTAAAAGTACCATATTTCGGCATCGCCCAAACCACCTCTGGCAGCATGCGGAAAGCAACTACCACCTGCAAGTCAGCCTGATAAGAACGCAACTGCTCCACAAAGTCAGGGTCCTTCATCTTTACAGGCTGCAGCACCGGTAAACCATGCTCTACGGCATACTGCTTAACCTGCGAAGGTTGCAGCGTATCCTGATGTCTGCCCACCGGTTTATCAGGCTGCGTAACCACAGCCACCACGTTGTAACCGCCCTCTACCAGGCACTTGAGGGATTCTACCGCAAACTCCGGTGTTCCCATGAAAACAATTCTCAAATCCTTCTTCTCCATAAAACACTAATATTTTAAAATAAAACCAGCAAAGCCGTTGAATTCTTCACTCTTCGTTCTTCACTCTTCACTTAAAACTCCTACTCTGCCGACATATCCGCTACAATCTGCCTGTACATGGAATAGATTCTAGTACGGCTGATGTAACCCTTCAGTACGCCTGCCACATCAATCACTGGCAGCTGGGCGGCATCGGTTTTATCAAATTTCTGCATCACCTCGTCCATACTGTCATGTTCGGTAAGAACGGCAGAAGGCTGCATCATCAGCTGACGCACGGTGAAATGCTGATACAGTTCGGTGCGGAAGATGATGTGGCGAATCTTCGTAATATCTATTACTCCCAACAGCACACCCGCCTGATCCAAAACAGGCAGAAAGTTGTTGTTACTGCGACTTATCTCACTCACCAGCTTGCTCATCGGCAGATCCGGACCTACCGGATGATAATCTTTCTCAATGACATCCTGCATGCCCAGCAGGGTGAGCGCAGCCTTGTCAATATGGTGGGTGAGCAGCTTACCCTCTCTAGCCAGACGCAGGGCGTAGATGCTGTGACTCTCAAAGATGCTGATGGTGAGCAGCGAAGAGATGCACACTATCATCAGCGGCATGAAGAGCTGGTAGCCGCCCGTGAGTTCGGCGATGAGGAAGATGCCCGTAAGCGGGGCATGCATCACACCCGTAATGAGGCCCGCCATGCCCAAGAGTGTAAAGTTTTGCTCAGGAATGTAGACGCCCACCTGGTTCACATTCCAGAGACGCGCAAAGAGGAAACCAGCAAAACCGCCAATGATGAGCGAAGGGGCAAAGGTACCACCGCATCCGCCACTGCCGTTGGTTGCCGAGGTGGCAAAAACCTTGGTAAAGGTTACCAGAGCGATGTAGAGGATGAGCAGCTGGTTGTGCCCGTAGAAGAGCGAACGGCTCATCACCTGCCCCCAGTCTTCCACATTCTGCCCCTTCAGCAGCACGTTGACTGCCGTATAGCCTTCGCCGTAGAGCGAAGGGAAGAGGAAGATGAGCGAACTCAGAATCAGTCCTCCAAACAGCAGTTTTACGTAGGGATAAGGCGAAAGCTTGGCAAAGAAGCCCTCGCACGCCGACATGGTGCGCATGAAATAAAGGCTCACCAAGCCGCAGAAAATGCCCAGCAAAAGGCAGGCAGGCACGCGGTCGAGCGCCCACGGACTGGTAAGCGTAAAATCGAAAAGACTCTTGGAGCCCATCAGGATGTAGGTAAAGCAAGTAGCTGTTACACAACTGATAAGGATAGGCAGCAAGGAAGCCATGCTCAAGTCTACCATCAGCACCTCAAGCGTAAACACGAGTCCGGCAATAGGCGCCTTAAAGATTCCAGCAATGGCTGCAGAGGCGCCACAGCCCACCAACAGAATCATGGTTTTCTTGTCCATGCGGAAGATTTGTCCCAGGTTTGAGCCGATGGCCGAACCCGTGAGCACAATAGGAGCCTCGGCTCCCACGGAACCACCGAAACCGATGGTGATACCTGATGCCACCACCGATGACCAGCAGTTGTGGGCCTTGAGCTTGGAATTTTTGGTAGAAATGGCGTAAAGCACACGGGTGATACCGTGGGAAATATTATCTCTGACCACATATTTAATAAAGAGCATGGTGAGGTAAATGCCCACAATCGGGAAGAGCAGGAAGAGCAGGTTATAGGTGCCCTTGTTAAATCCCGAAGTGAGCAGCAACTGTATTTCGTGCACAATGCCGTGCAGGAAATATCCTGCCACCGACGCCAGAAGGCCGATGATAAAAGCCAGGATAAGGGTCATCTGGCGGTCAGAAATATGTTTTTTCTGCCAATCCACCATCTTACTGACCCATCCCTCTTTCTGCTCGTTGTAATCTAGAATTTCTTCATCCATCTTTTTTACATTGATTTAGAATTCCGATGTGAAATGGAACTTGATGTGTTCAAAATCCTGCTGCGCCATGCTCAACACGTAGCCCGAATCGGCAAGAAAGACATCGCGCCCCTCAATATCCTTGGCCATGTACTGGTACTTGCGCTTCTTGAAGTTCTCGAGTTCCTTCTCGTCATCTGCCTCTATCCAGCAAGCCTTGTGAAGATGCACTGGCTCCCAGCGGCACTTGGCATTGTACTCGTTCTCCAGGCGGTACTGGATAACCTCGAACTGCAGCTGACCCACGGTGCCCACGATGCGGCGGCCGTTGAACTGGTTGACGAAGAGCTGCGCCACACCCTCGTTCATGAGCTGCTCCAATCCCTTCTGGAACTGCTTGCTCTTCATCGGGTCATCATTCTCGATGTACTTGAAAAGGAGTGGAGAGAAGCTTGGCAAACCGCGAAAATGCATCTTCTCTCCCTCCGTCAACGTATCTCCTATCTTGAAAATACCGTTGTCTGGCAAACCTACAATGTCACCCGGATAAGCCTCGTCAATGGTACTCTTGCGCTGTGCCATGAACTGGGTAGGCGAAGAGAAACGCACGTTTTTATCCAAGCGCACGTGGTAATATGGCTGATTTCTCACAAACTTGCCCGAGCATATCTTACAGAAAGCGATGCAGGAGCGGTGGTTTGGATCAATATTGGCTGTAATCTTGAAGATGAAACCACTGAACTTAGGTTCTTCCGGCTTCACCAGTCGCTCCTCTGCCTGGGTGGGTCTAGGAGATGGAGCAATATGAACAAAACAGTCGAGGAGTTCCTGAACACCAAAATTGTTCAGTGCCGAACCGAAGAACACAGGTGCTACCTCGGCCGAACGGTAGGTTTCTTCCTCAAACTCAGGGTAAACACCATCTACCAGTTCCAGTTCCTCACGCAGTTGTGCAGCCTCACGTTCACCAACCCGCTCGTCGAGTTCTGAACTTTGGATGTCTACCTCTACCTTCTCGGCAACTCGCTGTTTGTTAGGGGTAAAGAGGTTCAGCTGATGCTCGTAAATGTTGTAAACGCCCTTGAAACGGGCGCCCTGACCGATAGGCCAGCTCAGCGGGCGAACCTTGATTTTGAGCTCTGCTTCCAACTCGTCGAGCACATCAAACGGGTCGCGTCCCTCACGGTCCATCTTGTTGATGAAGATGATTACCGGGGTATTTCTCATGCGGCACACCTCCATGAGTTTGCGGGTCTGTGCCTCCACACCCTTGGCAGAGTCAACCACGATGATGGCTGAATCTACGGCAGTAAGTGTGCGGTAGGTATCCTCGCAGAAGTCCTGGTGACCTGGCGTATCCAGGATATTCACCTTATAAGGTTCTCCCTCCTGTCCGGCAGGGAGATAATCAAATTCCATTACAGATGTAGATACCGAGATACCACGCTGTTTCTCAATATCCATCCAGTCAGAAGTCGCAGTTTTGCGAATCTTGTTATTTTTTACGGCACCTGCCACCTGAATCTGTCCACCGAAAAGCAGAAACTTCTCGGTCAATGTTGTCTTACCAGCATCCGGGTGAGAGATAATGGCAAATGTTCTTCTTCTTTCTATTTCGTTCATCCTGTTGTAAATATATAATAATGTATATTCTTAAAAAGTAATCACTAATAACTAATCACTACATGTCGTCATCATCAAACTTGAGTCCCTCGGTTCGGTCTTTGATGTAATAATCGCTGAGCAGACCTATGAAGACGGTAATCTCCTTGATGGCCCTTTCGGTTTCGGGCGTAATTTCCTTCTTCTGCAGGCGCAACATCATCACACCATAGAGGGCATCGAGGCAGGTTTCAATCTCGTTGAGATCCTTGTCGCCCCGCTGGCGCAGCTCTACGATGAAAGGCAGCACCTTGTAATATTCGGCATTGTAGATAGGAAACTTGGTGCTCTGCAGCAGCATGCCGTGCAGGTCAATGACGTCCTTGAGTATCACCTTATTAATATTAAGGTGTCCTCCCTCGCGCTTTCCCTCCTCGTTCATCATGCGAATCAGGTTGCCAAACCAGTCGAGTTCTTCCTCGCGCTGCTCAGGTGTAAAGTCGAACCGGTCTACATAATTTTTCTTGATGACAGGCAGCGAGCATCCGTAAGCTCGGATGATGTCCTCAATCTGCCACATATATAATAAGTATTCTGCGATACTTTTCTTTCTTAATTCTTGTGCTACAAACATAAACTTTGAACTGTTAACTTTTGAACTTTATGCTTTGCCTTCTTCTGATTGAAGGGGTGTTTAAAGACCTGTTTAAGGACTTTTAAAATTCCGGCAGATGATACAGATTGAAAATCGTGCCGAAGAGAGCGATCATGGAGAAGATGATGACCACGCTTCCTATTACCTTATTGATAATGACGATGCCGTTGGTATCAAACTTGTTCCTAATCTTGTCGACGAGCCAGGTGAGTCCGAACCACCACAGCAGGGCTCCGAAGACGATGCTGAGATACCCTACTCCCATTTCTACCGGCATATCCGGTACGACGAAAGCAAACTGCGCGAAGGTGGCCATGAAGAGGAACACGATGAGCGGATTGGAGAGTGTTACGAGGAACGCCGTGATGCCGTTGTGCATCAGGGTACCCTGCTTGTTACTCGACTTGTGCATGTTCTTCATCGGGTCGCTTTTGAAGCAGTAGATTCCGAACACGAGGAGCATCAGACTGCCGAAAATCTGAAGATAGAACTTGTTCTCGGAGTTGCTCACAAAATCCATCACAAAACTCATGCCCAAGCCTGTAAACAGAGCATATACAATGTCGCTGCATGCGGCACCCACACCTGTTACAAACCCATACCAGCGACCCTTGTTGAGTGTACGCTGGATGCAAAGGATGCCTACCGGCCCCATAGGGGCTGAGGCAAGAACACCGATGACAATTCCTTTGAATATGAAGTCAAGGATGTTTATCTCAATTGGAAATGCTAAATTCATCTTAGTATCGTTACAATTTCTAACAGTCGGCAAAGTTACAAAATTTCGGGCACAAAGCACAATTTTTTCGCCTAAAAGTTCATTTTATATCCGTTTTTTATATTTTCGGGCACGGATTACACGGATTATGCGGATGTTCTGCATGAATATAAACAGGATTTAGGGCAACAGAGAAACTTCGGACAGCAAATCGTCTGGCAGAAAAAAAGAAAATTAAAATTTTTTATATTTAAAAATAAACGAGATTCAAAAGTTTTCAGTATCTTTGCCGAGAAATAAAATAATTCTAACTAATTTTAAATAATTAACATGACAGATAATACACTTAAACCGTACGTAATAGGCCTTGACCTCGGCGGTACAAATTCAGTTTTCGGCATCGTAGATGCTCGCGGAGAGATCAAAGCAACAACTGCCATCAAGACAGGCGGTTACAAAAAGGTTGAAGACTATGTGAAGGCAGCCGTAGAAGCTCTCCAGCCTATCATTGATACGGTAGGCGGCATTGACAAGATTAAGGCAATGGGTATCGGTGCGCCAAACGCAAACTATTATAATGGAACCATTGAATTCGCTCCAAATCTTCCTTGGGCACACGACGGAGTGGTACCATTGGCCAACTTGTTCAGCAAAGCCATCGGCGGCTTGCCTGTAGGTATGACCAATGATGCCAACGCTGCTGCGCTCGGCGAGATGACATATGGTGTAGCAAGAGGCATGAAAAACTTCATCGACGTTACACTCGGTACAGGCGTAGGTTCTGGTATCGTTATCAACGGACAGATGGTTTACGGCTGCGACGGATTCGCAGGCGAATTGGGTCACGTTACCATGGTACGTGGCAAAGAGGGTCGTATCTGCGGATGCGGCCGTACAGGATGTCTCGAAGCTTACTGCTCTGCCACTGGTGTGGCTCGCACAGCACGTGAGTTCCTCGAGAAGAGCGATGAGCCTTCATTGCTCCGCGAGTTGAATCCTGAGGATATTACATCTTATGATGTGAGCGTTGCTGCAGGCAAGGGCGACAAGCTGGCACTGCGTGTATACGAGTTTACCGGCAAGATGCTCGGTGAGGCTTGTGCTGATTTCGCAGCCTTCTCTTCACCAGAGGCTTTCGTCTTCTTCGGTGGTCTGACCAAGGCTGGCGACCTCATCATGAAACCTATCCAGAAGGCTTATGATGAGCACGTGCTCCGCACCTTCAAGGGTAAGGCTAAATTCCTTGTTTCTACCCTTGATGGTAGTTCTGCTGCCGTACTCGGTGCGAGTGCTGTGGCTTGGGATATGTAAATATTTTTAAAGATTAAGAAGGTTATTAGAGACCTTTCCTTTATTGGGAAAGGTACTCTTTCAGGTTAGATTCCACTCGTGAAACTCGTGAGAGGATTGTAGCGAGAATTAAAATTGTTAATTGTAAAAGCCTGGCACTCGAGAGAGCGTCAGGCTTTGCTTTTTCTTATCATAAAACAAAAAAAACTCAACAACCACCATGCGGTCATGGTGGTCATTAAGGTCATTGGTCATTAAGGTCATTAAGCTTTTTCCAACCAGTTTCTCACTATCTTCTTGCCGTCTGGCGTCAGCACGCTTTCCGGATGAAACTGGATACCATGAATATCATAGTTCTTATGCTTCAGACCCATGATGCAACCATCATCACTTACTGCCGTAACGTCCAAGCAGTCAGGGAATCCCGAGCGGTCTACCACCCAAGAGTGGTATCTGCCAATCTCTATGCGCTTGTCCAACCCGTCGAAAATAACATCGTTGCCAAACTGGGTGCAAGGGGTTGCCACTCCATGATACACCTCAGAAAGATTGGTAAGCTTGGCTCCAAACGCCTCGCCTATGGCCTGATGACCCAGACATACGCCCAGCATCGGCTTGCGGCCTGCATACTTGCGGATAACATCCATCAGCAGTCCCGCCTCCGACGGAATGCCCGGACCCGGACTCAGAATGATCTTGTCGAAGCGCTCCAGCTCCGGCAACTGGAACTGGTCGTTGCGGAACACCGTAACGTCAGCTCCCAACTCCTTTACCAGATGGGCCAGATTATAGGTAAAGGAATCGTAATTATCTATGATTACTACTTTCATCTTTTGTTATTTATTATTGATTAGTGAGTACAATCAGCGAGAAATAATCACTAATAATTAATCACTATTACAACTCTTCAGCAATGTGAATCGCCTTGGTCAGCGCACCGAGCTTGTTGTTACACTCTTCCAGCTCATACTCATCATTGCTCTTTGCCACTACTCCACTACCCGCCTGGAACCAGAGTTCGCCGTTTCGGCTAATGAAGGTACGTATCACGATGGCCTGATTCAGGTCGCCGTTCAGACCGATAAAACCGATACAGCCTCCGTAGGCACCGCGGTTGTGAGGCTCCAGCTCTGATATAATCTGCATCGCTCTCACCTTAGGCGCACCGCTCAGCGTGCCGGCAGGGAAGGTATCAATAAACTCCTTGATGTGGTCGGCATGCTCATCCAACTCTCCGCTCACACGGCTCACGAGATGGATAACATGACTGTAGAACTGCATGTCCTTGTAGAAATCTACTTTCACCCCATGACAGTTGCGGCTCAGATCATTGCGCGCCAGGTCTACCAGCATCACGTGCTCGGCATTCTCCTTCGGGTCGTTGCGCAGGAATTCGGCAGCCTTGCGGTCCTGCTCCATATCTCCTGTGCGTCGGGTGGTTCCGGCAATCGGGTCGATGAACGCCTTGTTGCCCACGATGCGGTTATGGGTTTCAGGCGAAGAACCGAAGATGCGGAAACCGCCGAAGTCGAAATAGAAGAGGTAAGGCGAAGGGTTGATGCTGCGCAACGCACGGTAGAGTTTGAAATCATCGCCCTCATATTTCTGTACGAAGCGGCGACTCACCACAATTTGGAATACATCTCCGCGCAGGCAGTGCAGTATGCATCGGCGTATGTTTGCCTTGTGCTCCTCATCGGTGAGCGTAGAGGTGGTATCGCCTACCGGGTGGAAATCGTAAGGCTTCACATTTGCCTTGTTCACCGCCTTGAGCAGTTCGTCGAGCTCTGGAAGTGAAGAGTGAGGATCTTCACTTTCCTGGAGCGCAATGAGCTCCATGGTGTTGTTGAAATGGTCGAAGACGATGATGTCCTTATACATGATGTAATAGATGTCGGGCGCATCATTCTTCTCCATGGTGGTATCCTTGACTGGGATGTTCTCAAAATATCTCACCGCATTGAAGGTGGTGAATCCGTAGAGTCCGCAGAAGTCCTTGCTCTCGCCCTCTACATGGAAGGAAGAGATGAAGTCGTTGATACTCTTTGAGATGGCGAGTTTGCACTCCTCGCCCTGACCAGCACCGAAGGCAGGAAGCTGCTCTTTCTCTACTCTTCCGTCGGGATAGGTCTTGATGACCTCACCATGACTCACGGCGATGCTTGCCAGCGGATGCACCCCGATGAAGGAGCGCGAATTCTCGGAACCATGATAGTCGGAACTCTCCATCAGAGCCGACTGCGGATAAATATCTCTCAGTCGCATGTAGACTCCCACCGGCGTATAGAGGTCGGCGAGAATCTTGCGGGTAACTGTCTTGTAACTAAACTTCATTTAATTTATAATTTACTGTATATAGTTTACAGCTTACTGTTTATAACATGAACCGCTTTGACAATCGTGCTCAACGGCGCAGCCTCTGTTAACTATTAACTATAAACTATTAACTATTTAAAAATTGCCGTATTCTCCCGCCATTTCCTTGTGCGCGAGATAGGTTTCTACATCCTTGTCGCCACGGCCTGATACGGTGAGCACCACCACATCATCCTTCTTGAACTTCATCTTCTTCAGGGCTGCCACGGCGTGCGCACTCTCAATAGCCGGAATGATGCCCTCCATGCGGGTGAGCTCGTAACCGGCGTAGATAGCCTCATCGTCCTTGATGGCGAGCACATGGCTCCTGCCCGATGTGGCAAGGTCGGCGTGCATAGGGCCGATGCCCGGATAGTCGAGACCGGCACTGATGGTAAAGGCTTCCTCTATCTGTCCGTCCTCGGTCTGCATCACGAGGGTACGGGCTCCGTGGATGATGCCTTCTGTGCCGCAGTGCATGGTGGCAGCGGTATAGTCGGTATCTATTCCGTGACCGGCAGCCTCAGCTAGGTAAATCTTCACGCGGTCATCATCAATGTAGTGGTAGATGGTTCCGGCAGCATTGCTTCCGCCACCCACACAGGCGATGAGGTAATCAGGATAGTCGCGGCCAATCTTCTCCTCAAGCTGCCATTTCAGTTCTTCAGAGATTACGCTCTGCATCTTGGCAACAATGTCTGGATAAGGGTGCGGACCCATGGTAGAACCTACGATGTAGAAGGTATCCTGTGGGTGGCAGCACCAGTCGCGTATGGCCTCAGAGCAGGCATCGCTCAAGGTCATGTTGCCGGTGCGCACAGGGTTCACCTTGGCTCCCAGCATCTTCATACGCTCTACGTTGGTATGCTGGCGTTCCACATCGGTGGCACCCATGAAAATTTCGCACTTCATGTTCATCAGGGCGCATACCGTAGCTGTAGCCACACCGTGCTGTCCGGCTCCGGTTTCGGCAATGATGCGGGTCTTGCCCATCTTCTTGGCCATGAGAATCTGACCGATGGTGTTGTTAATTTTGTGTGCACCGGTATGGTTCAGGTCCTCGCGCTTCAGATAGAGCTGGCATCCGTACTTCTCGCTCATGCGCTTGGCATAATAAAGAGGTGAAGGACGGCCCACATAATCTTTGAGCAGCGCACGGTATTCCTTCTTGAACTCCTCGCTCTCAATGATTGGCTTGTAAGCCTGCTGCAACTCGGTTACACATTTATATAATATCTCAGGAACATAAGCTCCTCCGAATTTTCCAAAAAATCCTTTTTCGTCAACTTGATACATAATACTTAGTTTATAATTTATTATTTATAGTTTATAGAGCAAGCCTGCTATACGGCGAAGCCGCTGTTACCAATCAACTACTTTTCGAGGCACTCAAAAAGCCCATCTAAAGCCTTATCCGGATCACCGGTTTCATTGAGCAGGGTTACAAACTTGCTGCCGATGATGGCTCCCGCCGCATTATCCTGCGCACTGGTAAGGGTCTGCTTGTTGCTGATGCCGAAACCTATCATGCGTGGGTTGCGCAGATTCATGCCGTTGATGTGGTTGAAATAAGCCAGCTTGGCATCGCCGAAACTGCTCTGGGCGCCCGTGATACTTGCCGAACTGACCATGTAGATGAATCCATCGGTATGCTCATCGATGAAACGGATGCGCTCCTCGCTGGTTTCAGGGGTAATCATCATGATGACACGGATGTCATACTTGTCAGCTATGGGTTTTACCACCTTCAGATAATCATCAAAGGGAAGGTCTGGGATGATGGTGCCGCTCACTCCGCTCTCTACGCAGCTCTTGAAGAAAGCCTCTATGCCGTAGTGCATGATAGGGTTCAGATAACCCATCAGCACGAATGGAAGCTGCACTTCATCCTTGATTTCCTTCAGCTGGGCGAAGAGTTTCTTCACCGTCATTCCGTTATTCAGAGCCACGGTTCCGGCACTCTGGATAACAGGACCATCAGCCAACGGATCACTGAAAGGGATTCCTACCTCAATCATATCTATCCCCTTGCGCTCCATCGCCTTAATTACATCACCGGTACCTTCCAAAGTTGGGCATCCGGCGCAGAAATACAAGCTCAAAAGCTTGCGGTCTTTATTGTTTGCAAATAATGCATTTATCTTATTCATTTTTTTTTACTTTTTTATTTTTTTACCTTTAAAAGGAATTCCTTGAGTTTCTCTACATCCTTCAGTCCCGGTTCTATCTCAAACCTGGAGTTGAGGTCGATTCCTACGCATCGGGGATGATGGAAAGACAGGATACGGGAAGCATCTTCCGGACCGATGCCGCCACTCAACAGGAATGGAACATCGCCATCATATTCATCCAGTACCTGCCAGTCAAACTGCTGACCACTTCCGCCCACCGTCTTACATTTGGTGTCGAAAAGGAAATAGTCAACAGCGCCTACATACTCCTTATATTTCTGAATGTCCCCGGCAGTGGAAACACTAATGGCTTTGATTATCTTCATATTCCCCTTTGCTGCACGCAGCTGCTCACACAGTTCCCTGCTCTCGCTTCCATGCATCTGCACCGCATTCAGAGAGAATGAATGAATCTTATCCAACATATTGGAAATGGAATCATTTACGAAGACTCCCACTCGGCACACATTGCGGTCAGCATCAGAGCGACCCACCACATGACTGGCATACCGTGGAGACTTAGGATAGAAGATAAATCCCATCATATCAACGCCGAGTTGCGCAACCTGCTTTACATTACCAGGTTCACGCATTCCACAAACCTTTACTAACATTTTCTTTATTGTTTCAACTGCTTAATAAACTCTTGAAGCGCCACGCCCGGGTCAGCCTGTTTCATGAACTGTTCGCCCATCAGGAAACCTCTGAAGCCGCCTTCTTCTCTCAACCGGAGAACCGTCTGCGGGTTGGAGATGCCACTCTCGCTCACCCTGCACACATCCTTCGGAAGTTTCTCTGCCAATCTGAAGCTGTTCTCCACATCAGTAAAGAAGGTTCCGAGATTTCGGTTGTTGATGCCGTACATATCCGGTTCCAGTTCAGCATACTCGAAGTCGCGCTCATTATGCATCTCGAGCAGTACCTCCATGCCCAGCTGGTGTGCCATGTTCATGAGTTGCTTACACTCCTCCTTGGTCAGGCAGGCCGCAATGAGCAGCACGGCAGAAGCTCCGCAGTATCTCGCCTGCAGCAGCTGGTATTCCTCTACCACGAAGTTCTTATATAAGATAGGTAGGGTAACGCCCACATGGCGCGCCTCCTGAATATACTCATCATATCCTCCGAAGTAATCAATGTCGGTGAGGATGCTGAGCGCCGAGGCTCCGTTCTGCTGGTAGGCGAGCGGGATGATGCTCGGCTTACCTTCCTGTTTGATCCAGCCCTTAGAAGGCGATTTGCGCTTGAATTCAGCAATGATTCCTGTTTCCGAGTTCATCAGCGACTCCTTCATGCTTCCGCCCGGCACCTTTCCCCCATCTTCCTGCATTTTCTGCTCGGTGAGGGTTATCATCTGCCGTGGCTGGATAAAGCGCTTGCGCTGCTCAATCTCTATTCTTTTATGAGCCACAATTTCCTCTAAAATATCAGCCATTTTTTTCGTTTTTTTATTTAAGATAAAGACTTGGGGAACCAGCGATGGAATCGCTGGGAACGGGGGGGGGACAAAGGGGTTAAGGCTCTTTTTACCTTTTTACCCTTTTACTTTTAAAAGCCCTTTTTACCTTTAACTGTTGATCTCTACGAATTTCTTGAAGGTAGCGAGCGCCTTACCCGAGTCAATGCTCTCTCTTGCTATCTCCACACATTCCTCTATGCTCTTCTGTCCCTTCTCCATTACCTGGATGCCGAAGGCTGCATTGGCGAGAACGATGTTCTTCTGGGCTGGGAGGGCACGGTTTTCAAGTACTGCATCAAAGATATCCTTAGCCTCTTCCTCGGTTGCTCCGCCTCGCACCTCTTCCGGTTTGGCTATCTCGAAACCGAGACCCTGAGGCTTGAAGAGCTTCTCATAGTTGTTGGTGGTTACCTTGAAGTCGCCGGTGAGTGAAATTTCATCATATCCGTCGATGCTGTTAACAATGCCGAAATCAATGCCTAGTTTCTGGTAAACCTGATTGTAAAGGCGCATCTGGTCGAGATTGGCTACACCCAGCAACTGGCACTTAGGCTGACTAGGATTAACAAGAGGACCTAACAGGTTGAACACGGTAGGAAACTGCAAAGCCTTGCGGATAGGACCTACAAACTTCATTGCCTTGGCGAAGAGCTGGGCATGAAGATAAACGATGCCTGCCTCGTTGATGCTGCGGTTCAGCTTGTCTATATCATCGGTAAACTGGACACCGTGGTTCTTGATGACGTTGCTAGCACCGCTCACCGAAGTAGCCGCATAGTTGCCGTGCTTTGCCACCTTGTAACCCGCACCCGCAATGACGAAGCAGGAAGTAGTAGAAATGTTAAAGGTGTTCTTGCGGTCGCCACCGGTTCCCACCACGTCAATGTAGCGGTCGCAATCCAGGATGGCTGGCACGCCTGTGGCAAGAATTCCGTCACGGAAACCGAGCAGTTCATCTACCGTTACGCCTCTCATCTGCAAACCGGTGAGCAGGGCTGTAATCTGTTCCTCAGGAAATTCACTCTTGGTGATTCCTACAATGATGTCTCGGGTTTCCTCACGGGAAAGTTCCTCATGGTTCAACATTCTGTTCAAAATGTCCTTCATTTCCATAGTTAATATCTCCTATATTTTTTGTTTTTATTTTTCGTTGTAAAAGAAAAGGGGCCTGTCGTAAGTTACGGCAGACCCCTAGTATATTATGTTGTTCACATCCACATACAGCGTCTCGACTCACGACTTCTGGAATCTTGAGTTACGCCACCACCATGATGTAGATACGAATGTATTCATATTGCTTTTTCTTTTAATTGTTTGTTACTACCAAAAACGAGGCGTTTCTTTCTTTTTAACGAAAAGATTCTCCTTCGTTCTTCATTTCTACTACAAAAGTACAGTTTTTCTTTTAAACTACAAACTTTTTATCGAGAAATTTTGAGATTTAACACTATTTTATCATCCAGCGCCCCTTTTTCTCCACTTTCGTCTCACGTTTTCTCCACTATACCTTATTACATATAGGGAGAAAGAAAAAATATTTCGCCGGAATGTAATAAATTTCCCAATACGCCGTTATTTATTTAGAGAACAGGTTACGGAAAGAGGAAAACTCATCCTCAAGGCATGCCCGTTCTAAAAACAAATAACAAGAAGTATTATTCAAATAAAAAGATTCACGCCTATGAAGCAAGTATTTACACCAAAGAAAATGAGACCTTCGGCTCAGACCATCTACTTCATCAAGCAGATAGCCTACTCCTATCATACCATGGTGCAAAATGGGAAGCTAAAGGTGTGCTATCCTAACTAAAAGAAGAAGAAAGATGAAAACAATGGTATCCCCTTCATTGCTCTCAGCCAACTTCATTGACCTGAAGAGTGATATAGAGATGATTAACAAGAGTGAGGCCGACTGGCTCCACCTCGATGTGATGGATGGTGTCTTCGTGCCCAACATATCGTTCGGCTTCCCTGTGATAGAAGCCGTGAGCAAGGTGTGCACCAAGCCCCTCGATGTTCACTTTATGATACAGCACCCGGAAAATTACATTGAGCAGACTGCCAAGCTTGGTGCCATGATGATGAACGTGCACTACGAGGCCTGCCCCCATCTGCACCGCACCATCCAGCAGATTCATGCAGCAGGCATGAAGGCAGGAGTTACCCTCAACCCTTCTACCCCGGTATGTGTGCTGGAAGATATCATCTGCGATGTAGACATGGTACTTTTGATGAGCGTTAACCCAGGCTTCGGCGGACAGAAATTCATCGAGAACACCATCAAGAAGATAGGCCGTCTGCGCCAGCTCATCAAAGAGAGCGGAAGCCAGGCACTCATCGAGGTAGATGGCGGCGTGCAGTCAGAAACTGCTCCAAGACTGGTGAAAGCCGGAGTAGACGTGCTGGTAAGCGGAAGTTATGTATTCAAGAGCACAGACCCTTATGCTACCATCCATGCCTTGAAAGAACTCCACTAATCAAGATTCAGATAGATATTGTGCTCCTTAGCCATCTTGCGGAGGTTAAGGAGCGCATAACGCATTCTTCCCAGACTCGTATTGATACTCACATTGGTACACTCGGCTATATCCTTGAAAGACATCTGCTGATAAAAACGCATATAAACTACTTCGCGTTGTGGAGCCGGCAGAAAGTCTACCAGTTTCTTCACATCACGGAGCACCTGTTTGCGTACCATCTCCTGCTCAGCACAGTCTGCCTGAAAATCTTCGCCTCGCAGACAGGAAAGATCATTGTCGTTCCCCTGTTCAACCATGCGGAATACACACTGACTGCGATAACCGTCGATGATGACATTATGCGCTATACGCATTAACCACGAAATAAATTTGCCAGAACAGGAATACTGGCCAGCATGTAAACGACTGATTGCCTTCACGAATGTCTCCTGGAAGATATCATTCGCCAGATCCTCATCGTGAACCACGAAAAGGATATAAGAGAACAGTTTCACCTCGTTGCGGGAAAGCAACTGATCAAAGGCTCTGTTGTCGCCCCCGACATAAGCCAAGGCCAACTCTTCGTCTGTCATTTCATTGAGTTTACTCATTTTCTTAATCTTATTTTATTCATTAAGTAAATGTCTATCTAATAGGCTACCCAGTATTTATTGCGTTAATAATGTTAATTATCGTTGCAAAGGTAACATTTTTTTTTCAAAACGCCAAACTTTTTTCCAAAAACATTTAATTTTAACATCACCCGTACTTGTTTTCCAAATAAAATTCGTAACTTTGCACCGATGTGTTAAGCATCAAACCCAACAAACGAATAAATACATTTAAAAATCATAAAACTAGAACAAAGACAATGAAGAAATTCTTTAAGACCCTACTCGTTGCTCTGCTCCTCATCCCTACCTGCGCTTGGGCAGATAATGGATGGAACGATGCTGAATATCAGCGCATTGAACAGAGCATACAGTTGCCTAACATCAAGCAGGCAACCAAGAAGTATGTTATTTCTGCCTATGGAGCCAAGCAGAACGCTTCGGCTGCACAGAACCAGAAGGCAATCAACAAACTCATCGCTCTCGTTTCTAAGAAAGGTGGCGGTACCGTAGTCATACCGAAGGGTACTTGGCGCACAGGAGCCATTGAGATGAAGAGCTTCGTAGAACTGAATCTCGAAGAAGGTGCCGTACTGCAGTTTGCCTTTGAGCCAAAACTCTATCCGCTGGTTCGCACCGCATGGGAAGGACTGGCATGCTGGAACTACTCTCCATGCATCTATGCCTACAAGGTTTCCGACATCGCCATTACCGGTAGAGGTACCATCGACGGAGGCGGCAACAATGATACATGGTGGCAGTGGAACGGCAACCCTCACTTCGGATACAAGGAGGGCGTAACCAAGGAACACCAGAAGATGGGCTCCCGCGCCAGACTGCAGAAAATGGCAGAAGACGGCGTGCCTTTTGATGAGCGTAAGTTCGGTATGGGACAGGGTCTCCGCCCTCAGCTCGTCAACTTCGTACGCTCTGAGCGCATCCTCATCAAGGATGTAAAGATGATCAACTCGCCTTTCTGGGTGATGCACCCTCTGCTCTGCAAGGACATCACGGTAGACGGCGTAACTGTCTGGAACGAAGGACCTAACGGAGACGGATGCGACCCTGAGGCATGCGAGAATGTACTCATCCAGAACTGTATCTTCCACACCGGCGACGACTGCATCGCCATCAAGAGCGGACGAAACAACGACGGTCGTCTCTGGAACAAACCATCCAAGAATATCATCATCCGCAACTGCCGCATGGAAGACGGACATGGTGGCGTAGTCATCGGTTCTGAGATTTCAGGCGGATGCGAGAATGTATACGCCGAGAACTGCGAGATGGATTCTCCTCACCTGGAGCGCATCCTCCGCATCAAGACCAACAACTGCCGCGGCGGACTCATCCAGAACATCCACATGCGCAAGGTTACCGTAGGACAGTGTAAGGAAGCCGTGCTCAAAATCAACCTCGACTATGAGCCAAGAGAGGCTTGCTACCGCGGATTTGAACCTACCGTGCGCAACGTGAGCATGGAAGATGTTACCTGCCAGAAGAGTAACTACGGTGTGCTCATCATCGGTGGAAACAAGGTAGAAAACGTATACGACATCCATGTAAAGAACTGTAAGTTCGACGGTGTCATCAAGCAGCCTACCAAGGTTACCGGCAAGACAAGAAACGTGAAGTTTGACAACCTCATCATCAACGGCTCCCTGGTTCTCAACAAGGAAGACCGTCCTTACCAGACCTACTCAGAGTGGCTCACTCACAGCGAGATGCAGCGCGTACCTCAGTCTTACCTGCTCGACTTCAGCAAGAAGCCAAAGTGGAGCTACGTAATGGGCATTGAGATGGAAGGTATGCTCGACACCTACCTCCATTACAAAGGCGGAAAGAGCACCTTCAAGGGAGCTGATGCCGAAGCCAACAACGAGGCAATCATCAACTATCTGAAAGAATATCCAGCCAAGATGATTGACGAAAAGGGAAACATCACAGGCTACAAATATGAGGATTTCAACCTCGACAATGTGCGCACTGCGAAGTTCATCCTCCGCATGCACAACCTCTTCCCTAGCAAGAGCAGCGAACTGGCACTGAAGACGCTCTTCAAGCAGTTGCAGAACCAGCCTCGCACCAAGGAAGGCGTTTACTGGCACAAGGCAATCTACGCCAACCAGGTTTGGCTCGACGGCATCTTCATGGGACTGCCTTTCTACTGCAACTACGCCGTTCAGAACCTCAAGCCTAAGAAGGCGAAGAAGATTCTCGACGATGCGGTAGACCAGATTGTGAAGACCGACCTGCGTACCTACGACGAGAAGACTCAGCTCTGGAAGCATGCTTGGGACGAAACCCACAGCCAGTTCTGGGCAAACAAGGAAGATGGAAAGAGCCAGCATACCTGGGCAAGAGCCCTCGGATGGTACGTCATGGCGATGACCGAATGCCTTGATGCCATGCCTGAAGATTATGCTCGCCGCGGCGAAATCATCACCTTATTAAATAAGGCTATGAAGAGCGTGGTGAAATATCAGGATAAGAAGACGGGTGTATGGTACGATGTGATGGACGTAAAGGATCCTCGCAACTACCTCGAGAGCACCGCTTCAAGCATGTTTGCCTATGTTCTCCTCAAGGGTTACCGCAAGGGATACCTCGGAAAGGAATATCAGGAAGCAGGTATCAAGGCTTATGAGGGTATCCTGAACAACTTCATCAAGGTAAACCCAGACAAGACCATCAGCCTTACACGCTGCTGTGCTGTCAGCGGACTCGGCCCTGGCCCTGGTCCATACGTCAAGAAGCCAAACTTCAAGCGCGATGGAAGCTTCGACTATTACATGAGCGAGCCTATCCGCGACAATGATGCCAAGGGCGTAGGTCCTTTCATCTGGGCTAGTCTGGAAATGGAAATGCAGGGACTGAATAAGTAAACTGCTAAGATTTGAATACATCATTTTTAAAATGAATAACAAGAAAATATTAACAAGTATGGCAGCAGCGCTTATGAGTGCTGCTGCTTTGGCACAAGCTCCAGCCTTTCCGGGCGCAGAAGGTCACGGAAGATACGTAACCGGCGGAAGAGGCGGAAAAGTAGTACACGTAACTAACCTCAACGACAGCGGAACGGGTTCTTTCAGAGAGGCTGTCAAGTCGAGTAATAGAATCATTGTCTTCGATGTGGCTGGCGTCATCGCCCTGAAGTCTGATCTCAAGTTTGCTGACAACATCACCATTCTCGGACAGACAGCCCCATCTCCGGGCATCACCCTGCGCTATTATACAGTTCAACCGGGCAACAACAATATCATCCGCTTCCTCCGCATACGCCGCGGACAGGAAAAGAACATCAATGACGGTGCGGATGCTACCTGGCAGCGCAACAAGACCGGCATCATCTTCGACCACTGTTCCTTCAGCTGGAGCATCGATGAGGTGGCTTCATTCTACGACAACAACAATTTCACCATGCAGTGGTGTACTGTAGCCGAAAGCCTCACCAATCCGGGCCACTCCAAAGGAGCACACGGCTATGGTGGTATCTGGGGCGGTAAGCTAGCCAGCTTCCACCACAACTTCGTAGGCCATCTCATGAACCGCGGTCCTCGATTCAATGGTGCCAGATATGGATGGACAGGCTATACTTCCAACAAGGAATACAGCACCTACAAATGGCAGAACGCCGTACAGGCAGAGAACGTCGATTTTCGAAACTGTGTGATGTATAATGCACAAGGAACCTGCTATGGCGGTCCGGGCGGAGGACAGATCAACATCGTGAACAATTACTACAAGGCTGGACCTAGCCAGGGACTTAAAGTATCACCCTGGTTACCTTATCTAACAGCAGCAACTCCGACAAGAATCATCCTGAGTTATACGACATGACCAGCCGTTACTTCATCAACGGAAACACCACCGAAACCACCAAGGGTTCTGTTACCAAGAATCAGGATTGGAAAGGTATCAGCTACGACAAAGGCATTCCAAGCCTGAACGGAGAATACTACAGTCCGGATGCCAAAAACTTTTATGGTGACAATGTTGCCCATGTAACCATCAGCGGCAAGTCTTGTGTCAAGATCAAGATGGACGCTCCTGCTCCAACAGGAGAGGTTACCACCCACTCTGCTGACGAATCCTTCAGCAAGGTTCTGGCATACAGCGGAGCCTCACTCTACCGCGATGAGATTGATGCGCGCTACATGGAAGAGGCTAAGACCGGTACAGCCAAGTATAAGGGAAGCATTACCCAATCACCTGGCATCATCGACAAGGTATCAGATGTAAACGGCTACACCGAGGCAAACTTCGGCACCGCTACTCGCCCAGCCGACTTCGACACTGATAAAGACGGAATTCCAGATGCATGGGAGATTGCCAACGGCTTAGATCCAAACGATGCCACTGACGCCCTGACCTACTCGCTTGACAGCAAGGAGTACTACACCAACCTTGAGGTTTACGCCAATTCGCTGGTTGAGGACATCATGAAGCAGGGCAATGCTGATGCCGAGAGCAATGTAGATGAATACTATCCTGCATGGAAGAATCCTACAGGCATCTCACAAATCACCGGTTCCAATCCAAGTGAACTGTTCAAAGTAACGTATTACAGCCTCAACGGCACCCTCCTTTCTGCTCCTCAAAAAGGCATCAACATCCGCAAGATGCTGTTTCAGAACGGAAAGACCATAGTGGATAAGGTAACAAAGGAATAAAACTTCTTATAAAACAAAAAGGGCATCCCCTCGTTTGGGAATGCCCTTTTGTTTTATCTGTTTACACAATCTGTTACTTTACATACTTCTTACCGTTCTTGATTACCAAGCCCTTGTAAGAGTCAGAAACCTGCTGACCAGCGAGGTTATATGTTTTTCCATTTTGAGCAGCCTCAGATTTTACAGAAGAGATGCCTGTTGGTGTGCCAGCCTCATACGTGAAGCCGAAGAAGCCCATCTTAGTACCTGCAGCGAAAACATAGTATGTACCACCTTCAGCAACGCTGAAGGTTACAGTACCATTAGACTTCTCTGCAATAATGTTCTCGCCCTTTTCATTCTGTTCTAAAGTCTGAGAATCGCCATCCTTGGCACTTGGCAAATTGTAAGAAGCAGGAGCTACCTCAGCAAAATCTGCATCCAAGATATGGAAGCCCTTGTTTCCATTCAATTGAACTGCTACTGTTAAAGAACCTGCTTTTGTGGTCTCGAACTTGTAAGCGCATCCAGTAGGCTCTGCACCAGACACCAACTTACCACTGTTCTTACCAGATACATAAGCCACAAAATTGGCATCAGCCCAGTTATCCACAGCCTTACCATCTGCAAAAGCAGTACCAGCATTCTCCATATAAGTCAAAGTGACATTTTTTACTGACGTAATCCTATCACCAGCATTTACCTTGTCACCTACCTGCACAGCATAAGTTCCCTGAGCATTAACACTTGCAGCCAAAGCTACGGCTGCGATAAGAGTAAAGAATTTCTTCATAATCGTTTTATTTTAAGTTTATATATTATTAATTAGTTGCTGAATAACTTTATTTTAGTTTGATTCATTTACTAGTTGGTTTCGTTGGCAAAATTAGCAAATCATTTTGAGAATCTCAGAAAAATTTGAACCAAAATGAGCTAAAACTACGAAAACAATTACGTAAATTCAAACGTCAAGTACCAGGATATAAGAGAGTTTTAGCTAGCAGACACCAAACGGGCTGAAGAGATAGCAGTCCCTTCAGCCCGTTGCAGAACTATATACTAAAGTACAGTATTTTATCCTTCCTTTATCTTCCAATCACTAATTGTCCGCTGATTACTATCGTAATTAACACCAATTTTGAACAAGCGTTTACCATCAGCAGAATATGGAATCAGATATCCCTTTTCATCTATCTGTTTGATTGCTTCTTCGGCAGAACCATCATACTTCAATTCGAAAACAAATACAGCATCAGGCATATATACCACTGCATCAGCCCTGCCTATTGCACTATCCTCCTCTACCCTCATATGAGCGCCCATCAGGTTGAAGATAAGATAGAACACCGTCTGGAAATCCCGTTCGTTCTTATTGCTCAAACGGTTGGAGATGCTGGCAAGATATGCTTTCAATCGAATCATTGCTCCCTCTACATCTCCATCATAAAGCATTTCCAGGAAATCACCCACCAGGCTGTTATTATCCAAAGATATTGGTGAAAGATAGTTAGGTGCAAGACTCTTGAGCATACCAATCTTTACCTCCCTGTTAGGATATTCCAAAGTATAACGATGCAGCATCGGATTATACTTCTTGATAGTGAGATAACCGCTCTGATAGAGCAACGGAAGCGCAGAAGTCATCATTTCCGGCGAAACATCAAAGTCATCCACATCACATGATTTCTTCTCAATATCCATCACATTGACGTGATACTTCTGCAATGTCTTAATAAGATAAGACGGAGTACCCGAGCCAAACCAGTAAGGAGCAATATCCCGTGCATTCAGTGCCTTTACCAGGCTGAACGGATTGAAAACATCTTCAGATTTCTTACTGAAATGATAGCCGTCGTAGAATCTTGTCAGCTCTGACAGGCACTCCTCATACGTCATACCCAGGTCTTCTCCCAAAGCCTCAATATCCGGTTTCATCTGCGTGATAAGCTCCGTCTTGCTGATACCGCAGATGGCGGAGTACTGGTCGAACATGCTGATATTGTCGAGGTTATTCAGCTCGCTGAAGATGCTGAGCTGCGAGAACTTGGTGATACCCGTGATGAAGGTAAACTCCAGGTATGGGTCGAGCTTTTTCAGAGGACTGTAGAAGTTCTGCATGATGCGGCGGAGGGGCTGCAGGTTCTCCTTCTCATGTACCACATCCAGCAATGGGGCATCATATTCATCGATGATGACAACCGCCTTTTCGCCCGTTTGCTCATAAGCACGCTTTACGATACCATCCAGTCTTTCATTAGGATATTTTTCACCTTCTCCCTTACCGTATAGCTTTTCATAGGGCAAAAGCTGCAGATTCAGATAACTGTTCAAGGCATCAGCATCAAAGTGCTTGGCACCGCTCATATCAAAATGAAGCACAGGATGCTTCACCCAATCCTTCTCATAATCTGCTATTGCCAATCCCTCGAAGAGTTCCTTTCTACCCTCGAAATAAGCTTGAAGAGTAGAGGCAAAGAGCGACTTTCCGAATCGTCTTGGACGACTCAGAAAGACATACGACATCTGCTTTTCTCTGAAATCCACGATATATTGGGTCTTATCTACATAGAGATAACCTTTCTCACGGAGTTTTTCGAATGTCTGTATCCCCACAGGGTATTTATTTACTATTTTTGCCATAATCTTACAAACTTTACGTTTTGCGCGGCTAAATTACAAAGAAAATCTGAATTAACCAAAGAAAAAATCAAATAACTTAACTTTCACTTATCAAGAAATGAAAGGAGATAAGGAAGTACTGTAAAGATAGCAAGTATTGCCCCACACGCCATGGGCTAGGAGCTTTTGGACCTTCAGCCCGTTCTTGAACCACTTGCGAAAGTTCTGTGATTTATTATTATAATTTGGTTTAAAATTCGTTTGTTTTACGCCTGCAAAAGTACGACTTAATTCTCATTTGGCAAAAGGAAAGAGAGATAAAAAGACGGAAATGTACGAAAACGATTACGTAGCTTTTACAACAAAATTGAAACAAAAAGTTCTTAAATAGAAATAATAAGTGTATTTTTGCACCAACAAACTTAAAATATAAACTGAAAATAAAAATTATAATAAGTATAACAACCTAAAAGGCAAACAAATGAAAAGAAATCTACTCAGATTGGGGCTCTCACTCATAGCCCTGTTTGTTATGGTAGTGGCAAATGCGCAAACCTACCAGAACGAAGAAGCTAGCATTTCATGGCCGTTTAATGACGACAACTACGCTACGCAGTACACTAAATCACCAGAAAATGGTTTCAGTCTGGTTTCCGTAAACACCGGTGACTTGAAGTATTCTCTCAAGACATCACAGACTACAAAAGACAAAGACGGAAACAAGATGGTCATGGCTGGTTTCGGTCCTGTTGGCACAACAAAAGCCGTAGAATGGACCGTAAAACCAAGCAAGGGTCTTACATTCACCCCAACATCTATCAGTACCTATGTAAACCGATTCGGTACAGATGCAGAAAATGGAGTAACCGTAACCGCAAAACTTAGCAACGGAACTTCTGTAGACTTGGGTAATTTCACGGCATTAAGAGACAACAAAACTACAGCGGATGACAAATATAAGGATCACGAAAACCTGACCAACCATATCGTCATCCAGCTCACTGCCGAGCAGCAAGCCCAACTGACATCAGCTGAAGGCTTCACGCTAAGTTGCACTGTCGGTGTTGGCTCTGCTAAGCAGCAAGGCTTTGCCGATGTACACATCAATGGTCTCTTGAACGGAACCGTTCAGCAGGTTGAGCAGTACACCCTGTCGGCTGCCGTTTCAACCGTAGGAGCAGGAACAGTCAAAGTATCTCCTGCAGGAACCGTATTTGATGCAGAGACATCAATCACCGTAACAGCAACAAAGAATTTCGGCTACAAGTTTATCAACTGGACAGATGCCAACAACCAGGTGGTATCTACAGATGAAGCATACACCTTCTCTATCTCAACCAACACAGCATTGAAGGCAAACTTTGAGAAGATAAACACCTACGCATTGAATTACAAGGTTGAAGGTGGAGCAAAAGACTATATGATAAGTGCCTCTCCTGTCCCAACCATTGTTGAAGGAAAGAACATGTATGAAGAGGGAACAGAAGTAACCCTCACAGCCAGCAGCAACGACATCCTCACCTTTACCAACTGGAATGATGGTGAAACAGGAGCAGAACGCAAAATAAAGATGAATGTCGACCAATCATACACTGCTGCATATTCTGCAAAAGACTTCATCGCAGGCTGGGACTTCTATAAGTCAGCAAGAGAAGGTCGTACAGCAGACTTCGCTGCAGAAGACAACGATGTAGACCAGCTCATTCTGCGCGATGCAGACGGAAATACATACACATGGCTCGACAAGAGCAACAGTGCTGGCGGCTACGAAGGAAAGAATGCAGCTGTAAACTGGACCTCCAAGAAAACCAAGCCACTGGGTGAGACCTACTGGCAGACCAAGGTCAACGCAACAGCCTTTACCGACATCAAGGTAAAGAGCAGCATGCTCTACAATTATAACGCATACGAAACATATAATGTAGAATACTCTCTCAACGGAACCGACTGGACCAAAGTAGGTGCCATCAAAATGCCAGGAGCCAAAGCCTGGACAGACGGAGAGTTCACTCTCCCATCCGATGCCAACAACAAGGCAGAAGTATACATCCGCTGGATTGCCGACAAGACTTCTTCCATCAAGGGAGCAACAGGCGACAACGACGGAATCTCTATCACAAATATCTACATCACAGGCACTGCCCAGCTCGTTAACGACGGCAAGGCCCCTGTACTCGTAAGCACCATACCAACAGAAGGCGCAACCAACGCATCTGCCAACGGCAAGATTGTACTGACTTTTGATGAGAAGGTAAAACTCACCGACAACGCAGCCGCTACACTCGGCACACAAAAGATTGAAGGAGCCGTATCCGGCAAGACCATCACCTTTGCATACAAAGGCTTGAACTACGCTACAGCTTATACCTTCACACTCGCTGCAGGTTCGGTAGCCGATTTGACAGACAATGCCACAGACCAGGAAATCGTTCTGAACTTCACTACCAAGACCAAGCCAGCTGTAACCAAGGCTCTCTACGACTTCATCGTCCCAACCGACGGCGACTTCAAGACAGCACTTGATGCAGCAGCTAAGCGTACAGATACTAGCAAGCGTTTCCGCATCTTCATCAAGCAGGGCGACTACAAGATTCCTGCAGACGAGAAGAGTAAGGTAACAGGTAGCGACGGCAAGAGTTATGCTAACCCAACCACCTATATGAATACGCCAAACGTATCAATCATTGGTGAAGGCATGGACAACACCTCACTGACCAACACCGTTCCAAACTCAGGCCAATCAGCCAACGTATTGGAAGGTATCGGCAAGGGTGACGTACTCTGCTTGCAGAAGGGAGCAACAAACACCTATTTCCAGGATCTGAAGATGTACAGCAGTATGGGTGATGCCAAAGGTCGCGACATCGTACTCAACGACCAGAGCAACAAGACCATCTGTAAGAACGTAAGCCTCTGGGCTTACCAGGACACCTACGTATCAAACAACCAGAACGGTAAATTCTACTTCGAAGACGGAATCCTTCGTGGTCGTACCGACTACCTCTGCGGTAAGGGTGATGTATATTATAATAATGTAGAACTCTGGATTTGCGAAAAGGGAGGCTATCTCGCAGTTCCTTCTCAACCAAAGAAGTATGGATACATCTTCAAAGACTGTACCATCAAGGATGCTACTGAGGCAAAAGACCTGAATGGTAACTACACCTTAGGTCGTCCATGGGGCAAAGGCACACCTATTGCACTCTACATCGACACCAAGATGGAAGCTATCCCTTCAGCAGCAGGATGGAACGAGATGAGTGGCGGTTACCCTAAGCGTTTCGCTGAATACAACTCATACACATCAACAGGTAGCGTAGTAAACCTCAAGGACAGAAAGAAAGTTTACGATGCCTACGATTCAAAGGATGGTGACAATTATGTAAACCGTCGTAATGAAACAGCAGGAGACCCTATCCTCACAGCAGAGGAAGCAGCAACCTACACCATTGAAACTGTAATGGGTCAGGATGATGACTGGGATCCAACTGCAGCTACCGAGCAGGCATCAGCACCTAGCAACGTTAAGCTGAACGGCACAACCCTCGCTTGGGACAATAACGACTACGCTCTTCTCTGGGCAGTATGCAAGAACGGCAAGGTAGTAGACTTCACCATCACTCCTAACTATATCGTTGATGACGCCACTGCAACATGGAGCGTACGTACAGCCAACGAGATGGGCGGTTTGAGCGAAGCTACAGTTGTTGGTCAGGGCACCGGCATCCAAAACATTGCCTCAGCTACAGATGCAGCAGTCATCAAGACTGCCATCTATGCAGCCGACGGCACCCAGCTCTCAAATCTTCAGAAGGGTATCAACATCATTGTGAAGACCCTGGCAGATGGCAGCAAGAAGACAAGCAAGGTCATCGTAAAGTAAAGAAACAGAGACCATAAGTAATTAGATTGACAGATAACATTCGGAGTGCAATATCCCCATCTTCTTTCAGAAGGGTGCCGGATATTGCACTTTTTTTTGTTCCCTCAACTTCCGAAACAGCAAAAACGGGAACTGAGAAAACAGACCGTCGAAATGTAAAAAACAGAGTATTTACTCAAAAATCTGTAAACGTTTACGTAATTTTTTACCCCCAATATACCTATATTCTCATATTTTTTATATACTTTTGCAACAAGAAAACCAAGACTTAGCTATTGCTACGCATCTAGGTAGCCCCATCGGAGTCTTCGGGTTCCAAGAGGAACATCCCTTCAGCAGGCATTTGCTCAGAACTGGAATTCTACTTAAAAACATTAAATAAAAACATTAGAATATTAGTAATTTAGAATAAGTTTTATCTAAACCTAAAGTGTATGTCTGGTAATTTTAGAAAAAAGAAAATTGCTTTGGCAGGCGCACTGATGTTCGTAGTAACAAGTGTATCTGCACAAACAGTAAAAGGTGTTGTTACTGACAATACGGGCGAGCCAATCATCGGCGCATCTGTCATGGAGGTAGGTGTAGCTGGCAATGGTGGCGTGACCGACCTTGACGGTAACTTCACAGTAAACTTAAAAGGCAAAAGCAAGAAACTGAAGATTTCATACATTGGTATGAAAGCTAAGGAAGTAAGCGTTGCAGGTAAAGAAACGATCGATGTAAAGCTTGAGGATGACAACACCACCCTCAACGATGTCGTAGTAATCGGTTATGGTACGATGAAAAAGAAGGACCTTACTGGTTCTGTGGCTTCCATCGGTTCCAAAGAGCTTGCAGACATCCCTGTCTCAAGTGTAGGCGAGGCCATGACTGGTAAACTTGCCGGTGTAAGCATCACAACTACAGAAGGTTCGCCTGATGCAGACATCAAAATCCGCGTGCGTGGTGGTGGTTCTCTTTCACAGGATAACTCTCCTCTCTACATCGTTGACGGCTTCCCTGTAAGTTCTATTAGCGATATCGCTCCAAGCGAAATCGAGACTATCGACGTATTGAAGGATGCCTCTTCAACAGCTATCTATGGTGCCCGTGGTGCCAATGGTGTTATCATTGTTACTACTAAGAGTGGTAAGGAGGGTAAGACTCAGGTGAGCTTTGGTGCATCTTTAGGTTTCAAGAAGATGGCTAAGGAGACCAAGGTTATGGATCCTTACAACTACGCTCTCTATCAGTATGAAGTAGGTAACACTGAGTATGGTGACTACGATGATATGGGAATTTGGAAGTCTGTAAAGGGTAACAACTGGCAGGACGACCTCTTCGGCCGCACAGGCTTGCAGCAGATTTACAACGTAGCTGTAAATGGTGGTACCAAGGAGACAAAGTACAACATCAGCTATGCCCGTACTGACGACAAGAGCATCATGAAGGCTTCTGACTATACCAAGGACAATATTAACGCTAAGCTCAACAGTAAGTTGAACAAATGGTTGACATTGGACTTCAATGCTCGTTTGGCTTATACCAAGATTAATGGTTTGGGGTCTGGTGCTGATACCAACGAGAGCAATGCCTCTAACTCTATTGTAGCCAAGACAGTTACATTCCGCCCAGTAGATCCTCTGTTCATCAGCGGCGATGACGATGATGAAAGCTCAAACAGCACAGAGGCTTGTCCTACACAGCGTATGGATGATACCTACAAACAGCAGCGCCGTTTCCGTCAGAACTACAATGCCGGCTTGAACTGGAAGCCATTCAAGGGCATCACCTTCCGCTCTGAATTTGGTTACTCCTGGAGCTATGAGAAGACAGAACAAGCTTGGGGTACATACGCATCACGCAACTCTAAGTTCGGTTACTCAGGTCAGCCACAGACTCAGCTTATACGTAAGGACAACAAGAACTGGCGTAATGCCAACACCTTGACATACGATACAAAGAACGCCCTGCTGAAGGGTGACAAGCTCAATGTACTCGTAGGTCAGGAGTGGTCGTCATCTCAGGATGAGAGCTACACCTCTACAACCGTAGCCTTCCCTACTACTTTCGGTGTCAAGGAAGCTTTGGCTAACCAGGCTGCCGGTACAGCTCTCCCTAACGTTAACACCATCGGCCGTAAGGACAACCTCCTGTCTTACTTCGGCCGTATCAACTACTCTTACGCTGAGAAATATCTCTTCACAGCTACTCTCCGTGCCGATGCATCTTCTAAGTTTGCTGCAGGCAACCGATGGGGTTACTTCCCATCAGCAGCTTTCGCATGGCGTGTAAGCGAGGAGGAGTTCATGAAGAGTACAGCCAGCTGGTTATCAAACTTGAAGTTCCGTCTCTCTTATGGTACTGCAGGTAACAACCGTATCAAGAGTGGTTTGATTGATGCAACTTACTCATTGTCTGATGCTACTGCAAAATTGCCATTCTTCGATGGCAATTTCACTACCATGCTGGAGCACAAGACTTTGTCTAATCCAAACCTGAAGTGGGAAACAACCATCACCCGTGACCTCGGTCTCGACTTCGGCTTCTTCAACAGTCGTATCAATGGTACCCTCGACTTCTATTGGAATACAACCAAGGACTTGCTGATGCAGACCAACATCCCATCTATTTCGGGATATGCTAACCAGTATCAGAACTTCGGTCAGACCTCCAACAAGGGTTTCGAGTTCACCATCAATGCTGACATCATCAACAAGAAGGACTTCACACTCGGTTTCACTGGCAACATCTCTTACAACCGCAACAAAATAGACAAGCTGAACAGCCAGGCTGAATTCCAGGAGTATAAGTGGGCAGGTTCTCTCTGCAATGACAACCAGAACTTCCGAATCGTAGAAGGTGGCCGACTCGGCGAGGTTTGGGGTTACAAAATGAACGGTTTCTATACTGTTTATAACCCAGAGACAGGCACAGGCGACTTGAAGTGGAACGGTACAGCTTGGCAGTTGGCAGATGCCAGCATCGCAAATACCGTAGGTACCATCGGTGGAACATTGGCTCCAGGTGCCATCAAGTTGGAGGCAGACGAGAACGGCAAGGCTATCAAGCAGCGCTTGGGTAACACCATCGCACCTTGGACAGGTGGTTTCGGTTTCAACGCAACCTTCCATGGCTTCGATGCATCTGTATTCTGCAACTACTCATTCGGCAACAAGATTGTAAATGGTACCAAGTTGGCTTCTAGCTTCTATCAGGGTTCTCGCAAGGGCTACAACCTGAACAACGACTTCATCAACCGCTATACATGCGTTGATCCAGCCACAGGTGTCAACCTGACAAAGCCTTCTTCAACTGTCATCGCTCAATATGGCGGTATCGAGAATATCTACAACACCCTGAATGCCATCAATGCCAACGCAAGCGTATTCAACCCTTGTGTAACAGGTACCATGTCTATCACAGACTATGCTGTAGAGGACGGTTCATTCCTCCGTTTGCAGACATTGACATTGGGTTATACCTTGCCAAAGTACCTTATCAAGAAGGTAAACTTGAGCAACGTACGTTTCTATGCGACAGCCTATAACCTGTTAACCATCACAGGCTACTCAGGTTCTGACCCAGAGACAGATACAAGTTCTAAGAAGAATCCAATGTGCCCAGGTATCGACTATGCAGCTTATCCAAAGAGCCGCTCATTCGTATTTGGTGTGAACGTTTCATTCTAATTCAAGGGAGGATATAACAATGAATAATAAGAATATTTTTAAAGCATTATTGATAAGCGGATTGTTGCTCGGTACAACAACATCATGTAGTGACTTCCTCGACCAGCAGTCACCTTCGGAGCACACTCCTGATGCGGTAGCAACTTCACCTTACTATACTAGTCTTGTATTGAACAAGGCATATGGTGAACTGACAGAAGAGGGTATCTACGGACAGTTGATGGGTATCACCCTCGGTACCAACTCAGATATAGAGCTGATAGATGGTCAGGACGCATCTACCACTTCACAGACCAACAGTGAGCGTGGTGCCTGCAACTTCAACATGGTAGCTGGTAGCTGGTCTAAGATTCAGACCACCTGGGACAAGCTTTACGAGGGTATCGAATACAGCAACAATGTAATCGAGCTCGTAAACAACTTCGACACACAGAGTGGCAATGAAACCAAGAGCAACATCAAACTGATGCATCGCTACCGTGCCGAGGCTATCACAGTAAGAGCACTCCTCTACTTCAACCTGGTAAGAAACTTCGGTGACGTGCCAATGAAGCTGGAAGGAACTAAGACAGACTTGAGCAACATCTACGTAGGCAAGACTGACCGTGATGAAATCATGGACAGCATGATCGTAGAGTTGGAGCGAGCTATCCCAGACCTTTGCTGGGTAGGCGAGAACTCATATACCACAGAGCGCATCACTAAGGGCTATGCTCATGGCTTGCTCGCACAGATTGCCTTGCAGCGTGCTGGATGGGCTATCCGAGAAAGTCAGAAAGACGGATATGAGACTGCTGCAGAGAACAGCGACCCAACCTATCCTACACAGCGTCCAGGTGCAGCTGAGCGTACCAAGTATTATCAGTTGGCACAGACTCATCTCAATGAAATCATCAGCAAGGGCATTCACCAGTTGAACCCAAGCTATGAGAACGAGTGGTATCTCATCAACCAGAACAAACTTGATGACAAGTACTACGAGAATCTCTTCGAGGTAGCACTGGGTGTTAACAGAAGTGGTGAGTTAGGCTACACCATCGGTGTCCGCATCAATGGATCTTCTTCACGCTATGGTAAGAAGGGTAACTCATCAGGTAAGGTTAAGATGACAGCTCCTCTCTTCTGGTCATACGACCACAAGGACCAGCGGCGTGACATCACGTGCGTTCCTTATACCCTGAAAGAGACTGATGGCGTAATGAAAGAGTCATTCGACAAGAACTCACCATTCGGTATCTACTGCGGTAAGTGGGATATCCGTAAGATGAGCGAGGAATGGCGCCAGGCTGCCTTGGGAAGTACAGAAAAGGTATGTACAGGTATCAACTTCATTACCCTGCGCTACTCACAGGTTCTCCTGATGTATGCAGAAGTAATGAATGAGCTTAACGGCAATCCTGACGCGACTACAGGCGGCGTAAACGGATTGAGTGCCCGCGACGCTCTAGGCTTGGTACATGAGCGTGCATTCGCTGATGCCAACAAGGCTGATGCCAAGGCATACGTAGCTGGCATTTCTTCTGACAAGGATGCATTCTTCAATGCCATCGTTGACGAGAATGCCTGGGAGTTTGCAGGTGAGTGTGTACGTAAATATGAGTTGGAGCGCTGGAACCTCCTGAGCAAGAAGATAGACCAGTTTAAGGCAGACTATGAGGCTCAGATTAATGAGTATCCTGCCAAACTCTATTACAAGACCATCAAGACTGCTACAGATGTAAAGATTGATATGAATTCTGTATGCTGGTATGAGGCTCCTGAAAATACTGCCGATTACGAGTATGTAACCTGGTGGGGCGCTGAGGTAACCGATAAAGACCAGAAGAATCTGAAAGGCAAACTGCCATTCATCAGTTCATATCTCAATACAACTGTAAAGAACCGCTACCTCTTCCCTATCGCTACATCAAGTATCGCCGATTCACAGGGCAAGTTGAGTAATTCTTATGGTTATTAATAAGCGATTGCTACAGAAAAGCAATTCATCAACCATTCTAATAAAAGATAAAATTTGAATAATCATGAATTTATCTAAAATAAATAAAAGCGCAATCTCCGGAGCATTGATGCTCCTGGGATTTGCCTCATTGACATCTTGTACCGATGACAATGACTGGAGTGTTGACGCCAGCTACGACCGCCTGTTCCACTCTATCGAATTTTCGGTTACTCCTCTGGACGACCGTGCTGAGGTGAGCTTCAAGAAGATGCCAAACACCGACTATTACATCGTTGAGTACAGCACAGACTCTCTCTACAACGATATTCCTATGGGCGGCACCGACCATAGCGTTGTTGACTCTTCATTTGTAGATACTCCAGACAGCATCTACAATCTGGATGGAAATACAGAGTACTACATCCGTATCAAGGGTCGCAGCTTAGACGGCAAGTCTTCTAACTGGAAATACTTGGACAAGTTTAAGTTCAAGACCAAGGCTGAACAGATTATCACAGGCGTTGATGTAACATCAACCACTGCTACCGTCAGCTTCATTGCCGGCAAGACCATCGATGCTGTTTACTATTACAAGAGTTCAGAAGATTCTACCAAGGTTGACTTCACTGCCGAGGATGTAGCAGCTGGTAAGCTGACCATCACAGGCTTAAAGGCTAACTCTTCATACAAGGTGAAGTTGTGGAACAAGGAGAACCTGAGAGGTACTTACTCTTTCAAGACTACAGAAGCTTACCCAGAAGGCTATGATGTCATGACTCTTGCCGAGGGTGAGGACTTGGGTACCATCTTGGAGGAAGCTACATCAGACAAGGTTGTTATCGTGATGCCTAAGAATGCAACTTACCAGATGACAAGTTCTGATACTGGCGAACAGAAGGGACTCACCATCCCAGCCAACATCAAGAGCATCTACTTCTGGGGAACATCTGGCGCCGTTTCTACATGGAAGGTAAAGGAAATCAAGATTGAGGGTGCTAAAGACCTCATCCGTTTCTACAACCTTAACTTGGAGAACAAGGACAATAGCGCAGACTACATCATCAACTTGAACAAGAACGATAACATCGGTTCTATTCAGTTCGAGAAGTGTAACATTAAGAATACCCGTGGTATCATCCGTCTGCAGAAGGGAATAGCACCTGCCATCAACAGCATCAACTTCAAAGACTGCCAGATAAATAAGATTGGTTCTTACGGTGTGTTGGCAGCAGGCAAGGATACTCCTGAAGCACAGCTGGGAGAAGTAAACCTCACCAACTCTACCATCGCCAACCTCTCTGCAGGTCCTATGATTGCTGTAGCCAACAGTATGACAAAGGTGAATGTAGATCACTGTACATTGTATGACGCAGTTGTGGGCGGTAAGTATCTCATCGATACCAACAAGAACGCCAATATTATTCCAAACGTTAGCAACACCCTCATCGGTCAGAGTGCAGCATTGACAGATGCAACTGCAACAAGCTACAAGAACGCTCCATTCGTTGATGTATATTATACCAATGAATTCACTTGGAAGTCAAAGTTGCATATTGGAGATCCTGTAGATATTTCATCTGCAGAACTTTGGCTATCACCTTCAACAGGTGATTTCACTATCCAAGACAAATACCAGAGTAAGTATGGTAACTTCGGCGACCCACGCTGGATTGTACAGTAATAGTACTTACATCTGATAAATAATATGATTAAAGGTGCAATGTCCTCATCAAAAGTCGGGCATTGCACTTTTTTATTTTCTATTATTCTCTATCTCATTTTTACAATTAATTTCTTGGAAGTTACGAATAAAAAGCGTATCTTTGCAACGAGAACATAAAATCGCAAAGATATGGCAAGATACATCAACCCATTCTCAGACTGGTCGTTCAAACGAATCTTCGGCCAGGAATACAGCAAAGACTTGCTGATAGAGTTCTTGAACCAGCTGCTCTTGGGAGAGCAGCATATCACTGATGTGAAGTTTAAGGACAAGGAGATGTTGCCAGAAACGAAAGACCAACGAGGTATCATCTACGACGTCTTTTGCGAAACTGACACAGGTGAGCACATTATCGTTGAAATGCAAAACAGGAGCCAGTCCTATTTCATCGACCGGTCTCTCTACTATGCATCGAAAACGATAGTAGACCAAGGCATAAAAGGACAATGGGATTATCATCTCACACCTGTTTATGTTATCTGTTTCATGAACTTTGATGTAGATGAAAATACGCCAAAGAAGTTCAGAACAGACGTTGTGCTGGCAGACAAGGATAGCGGAGAGGTTTATTCTAACAAAATCCGCTTCATCTACTTGGTAATGCCTCTTTTCAAGAAGAAAGAGGAAGAGTGTACTACGTTTTTAGATTGTTGGATTTATAATTTGAAGCATATGGAGACTTTAGAAAAAATGCCTTTCGAGGCTCAGCATAAGATATTCAAGAGATTGGCAGAAATCGCCGACTCCAAGAGCCTGACCAAAGAGGAACAGGAGAAATACGACAACAGTATGATGGTCATGTGGGACAATTATGCTGTATATAAGCATGCTGAAGAGAAAGGAATAGAAAAAGGTAGAAAAGAAGGCAAAGAAGAAGGTAGAATAGAAGGTAAGAAAGAGGGCAAAGAAGAAGGTAGAAAAGAGTTTGCTTTGAAGTTGTTGGCGCACAACTTTCCATTAGACGAAATTGCCAATCTCACCGACTTATCTATCGAAGAGATTAAGAAATTGGAACAATAAAATGAGTTCTAAACGTGTACTACGTTTTTAGATTTTTGGATTTATAAATTGAAATATATGGAGATAGTAGAACAATTCCCTTGCGAAGCTCTTGATAAGATATTCAAGAAATTGGCTGAATACGCTGACTCCAAAACCTTGACCAAAGAGGAACAGGAGAAATACGACAACAGCATGATGGTCATGTGGGACAATTATGCGGTATATAAGTATGCCGTGGAGAAAGCCTATAAAAAAGGATACGAAGAAGGGAGGAAAAGGGTAAGCAAAAAGATTGCTTTGAAATTGTTGGCATACAATACTCCAATAGACGTCATTGCAAAATCCACCGGCTTATCTATCGATGAAATCAAGAATTTGGAACAATATAATTAACTGAACTTTCGCAAATTTTGCCCCACACGCCCTGGGCTAGGAGCTTTTGGGTCTTCACCCCGTACTTAAACCACTTGCGAAAGTTCAGTAGAATAATAGAGGGCGTGTCATAAGTGCGATAACATCCCCTCTTTTTGGGGAACTTCAGCCATTTCATTCAACTAACTCAGGCACTTCAGTCAACTAACTCAGGCACTTCAGTCAACTAACGCTGCCACTTCATTCAGCGAACTCAGCCGCTACATTCTATCAAATAAAGTGCCTCATTCGAGCTACGAATACACCTCTTCAAGCCAACGCAGTCGAATCTACAAGCCAACGCAGTCGAATCTACAAGCCAGCGCAGCCATATTTGGGTGCCAGCCCAGCGGTATGTAGCGACTCTATGAAACGTAAGAACTCATGCTATGAAGTGCATGGTTTCATCAGCTTACTTCAAAGCCCGAATTTATTGAACCGATTTTTTCTTCGATTCTGTTGTCACATCTGCCACTCGTACTATAACACTCTGATTATAAATGAATAACGGGTGGAAATAAGCGGTATTTTTATTATCACCTATTGTCACCTATTGCCACGCCCCATGGTAAGCGGCTCCGCTTACCATGGGCTGCTGAAATTACGTCACGACGTAGCATTTGCTGCGTCCCGACGTAATAACCAGTGCGTCGCGACGCAGCAACAGATACGTCGTGACGTAATTCCGGCTACCTCCTGCCCCATCAAATAAGCCTCACTTGCAAGCCAGAATCAACACCATTAAAGGCTATATTGTAAAAACAACACTTCCGAAAACGTTTACGTTAGATTTTTCGTTTATTTTATTCAACCTTTAAAAATTTTAATTACCTTTGTAGCAGAAATCTAAAGATTATTATCAAAAATCTAAGATTTCTTATGATCTATTGAGAATCAAACACGACAACAACTAATCGCGAATAAGTTCAATTAGACCAAAACTTAACAAGAAATAATAATAACCTACAAAACAAACATCGTTATGTATCAACAACTGAAACGTGCCAGCATGGCACTGACCTTGAGTTCGGTTTGTTTCCTCGCTTTTGCGCAGAAAACAATCCAAGGTACCGTTAAGGATGCTAATGGCGACCCAATGATTGGTGTAACCATTACTGACCAGAATGGTAAAGCAGGTGGCATCACCGACCTTGACGGTAAGTTTACCATTCAGAACGCAGACCCTAATGCGGTCTTGACTTTCAGCTACATCGGCTGCAAGCCTAAGAAAGTTAAAGTAGGAAGTCAGAAAACATGGAACATCGTACTTGAAGATGACAATGCAGCCCTTGACGAGGTCGTTGTCGTTGGTTATGGTACTATGCGTAAACGCGACGTAACTGGTTCTATCGCATCTGTCAACTCAGAAAAGATAGCCGCTCGTGGTACTACCAATCTTGCAGAGTCTCTGCAGGGTTCTGTTCCAGGTGTCAACATCACCCAGTCTGGTAGCCGCGCAGGTGCAGGCTTCAATATTCAGGTTCGTGGACAGGCTTCTATCAACAAGCAGGCACAGCCATTGTATGTTATCGATGGTGTAGTTTGCGACAACATGGACTTCCTCAATCCTGATGATATCGACCGCATCGACGTATTGAAAGATGCATCTTCTACCGCCATCTATGGTTCCCGTGCCTCTGCCGGTGTCATCATGATTACCACCAAGGGCAGCAAGGGTGCAGACAAGGCACAGAAGGCAACCATCTCTTATGACGGATATTATGGTATCAAGAAGTTGGCGCGCATGCCTGAGTTTATGGATGCCAACGAGTTTATGGATTACCGATTTGCCAGATATACCACGCTTAATGGAAAGAGCTACGATGGTTCTAGCCGCAAAGGTGTAGATGCTGATGGACATCCACATTACATCATCAAGAATACCGACTTGAATTCTGCCTTCCTGACCCGCAAGGGAGCAACCAGCTACAAAGACTCCAAACTTTATGACCTGATGATGGATCCAAGTTTCGACGGTTACGACTGGAAGAAGATGGTTACCCGCACAGCCGCCCAGCAAAACCACTTCATCAGTGCTGCCGGTGCTACAGAAAAGGTAAACTACCGTGTAGGTATGGGTTATCAGGGAGAAGAGAACGTATTCAAAGGCAACGACTATGAGCGTTTCAACTTCAAGGGAGCAATGGATGCCAAGCTCTCCAAGATATTCGAGGCAGGTTTCTCTACCAACATGTCAATGAGCCGCACCCAGGATGTATGTACTGATGGTACTTATTCTCCATACGTGAATGCATTCTATTTTAACCCATTCGTATCTCCAACAGATGCAGATGGCAACCTGATTCCTAACCCGGGAGCAAAGGCAGCCTTTGGTTCAGATGCACAGTTTACATCTACATATAACCCACTCATCGATTTGAATGACGGCAACTACACCAATGAGACCAAGATGTACCGACTGATGGGTAACTTCTACCTGCGTGCCAACATCATCAAGGGATTGAAGTTTACAACCACCTTCTCCCCAAACTACTCTCACAAGCGCCAGGGTATCTTCTATGCAACAGGTCTGAACGAGGGTAACGACGTAGGTTCAACTTACTACCAGAAGAACAAGACCAACTTCGGTTCAGTAGCCAATACAACCCGTGTAGACTGGACGTGGGACAACCAGTTTGACTACAACCGCACATTTGGCGACCACACCGTTGGTGCCATGGCACTGTTCTCACTGTACAAGAGTAACACAGAATATCAGTACGAAGAAGGCAAAGGTATCGCCAGCGACCATACTACATTCCACAACCTGGGAACAGCCAGCGGCGACAAAACCCTCTCAAGTTCTTATACTGAGTCATCATTGGAGTCATTTGCTTTCCGTGCCAACTATTCCTACAAGGGCCGTTACATGGCTACAGCTACACTCCGTACCGATGGCAGCTCACGCTTCGCAGACGGCAACCGATGGGGCTGGTTCCCTTCTGTAGCTGCAGCATGGCGTATCTCTGATGAAGCTTGGATGAAGCAGTTCAACAACTGGTTAGACAATGCTAAACTCCGTCTGTCATATGGTGTTACCGGTAACAACAATGTGGGTGACTATGTAACTATCGCTTCTGCTACAGGTCCATCTTATGTAACCATAGATGGCAAAGAGGTACAGGGTTATCATCCTAACGGATTGGTAAATACAGAACTCATCTGGGAGAAGGTAAAGGAATTTGATGTAGGTCTCGACCTGAGTTTCCTGAAAAACCGCATCAATGTAACAGCCGACTTCTATAACCGTCTTTCTGATGGTCAGATTATGTCACGTTCAGTGCCTATCGAAACTGGTGAGAAGACTTCAACCTTCAATGTAGGTTCTGTCCAGAACAGAGGTATAGAACTCGGTTTGAACTTTAACATCATCAACAAGAAAGACTTCTCCTGGAGTGCGAACGTAAACTTCGCCCGCAACTGGAACAAGATTAAGGAGTTGAGTAATGGTAAGGTTGATGAGGTAGCCAACAACTGGTTTATCGGCGAGCCACTGAATGTACTCCGTGACTATACCCATACCGATGTCATCACCGACAAGGGTGTAACCATGCACACCATGAATGGTGACAAGCACTATACCCTGAAGGAATTCTACGAGAAGTATGGCACTAAGTATAAGTGGTATGAAGGTCAGGTAGCCGTAAACGACTGGAACGATGACGGTAAGATTGACGACAACGATAAGCAGATTTATGGTTGTACCGATCCACGCTGGACCGGTAGTTTCACTACCAATGTTTACTTCAAGGGCTTCGACTTCTCTATCATGTTCTATACAAAGAGCGGATTCTGGTCACGCAGCTACTTCCATGAGAAGTATATGAAGTATGGCGACCGTGGTAATGCCCACATGCAACTGGACTACTACATACCAAAGGGAGCACCAATCATCGATCATGCAACAGGTGAGATTACAACCGCCACAGAGACCCACTACGGAAAGTATCCTTATCCAAACAACAGCGATACTTCGATGGGTGGTTACTTCGGTGACAAGGGTTCAGCCAAGGGAGAAGGTTTCCAGTATCAGAAGACCTCTTTCACCAAGGTTAAGAACATTACCCTGGGTTACACATTGCCTAAGAGCGTAGTAAACAAGGCAGGTATCAGAAATCTCCGTGTTTATGTAAACGTTCTGAACCCATTCTGCTTCACCAACTACAAGGGCTTCGACCCAGAGTGGGCATCACAGAATCTGCAGAATGGCGGTCCATCATCTGTAACCTACCAGTTTGGTGTAAATCTTAAGTTCTAATCTCATTAAATGAAGTAAACAATTATGAAAAAGATATTATATAGCGTAGCATTGGCGGCCTGCTGCATGGGAACCATGACAAGTTGCAGCGACTTCCTGGATGCTAGCAACAAGTCGAATGTAACTGATAAACAGACTTTTGCGACAAAAGAGGGATTAAACAACCTCGTCAATGATGCCTATCAGCATCTGCAAAACGTTTATGCAGCTCCTCTGTTCACTAGCTGTTTCTCAGCAGGTACAGACATGTATGCCGATGCCCGTAACAAGATGAACGAGGCATTGAACACTTACGAGACCTTGACTCCAGAAAATACGGATATCAAGAATCTCTATACTTACCTCTATTCAGGTATACGTGCAGCCAACTCTGTGTCATATTATGCACAGACAGCCCAAGTTGATGACAAGACGAAAGGTCAGCTTGTAGGCGAAGCCCGTGTATTGGCTGCTTACGAGTATTATCTCCTGGTAAACAACTTCGGTGGTGTGCCTATCATGAAGGACTTCCTCACCACAGCAGACACAGGATATCCTAAGTCTTCTGCTGCAGATGTATATGCCTATATCATCAGCGAGCTCGAAGATGTTATCAGCAAGAATGTGCTTCAGGCTTCAACAGCTACCAAGGGTGGCGGCAGAATCAGCCAGGAAACAGCCAAGGCTATCCTAGCCAAAACCTACCTTTCTGCAGCATGGGACCTCAACAAACAAGACTACTTCTCCAAGGCAGCAGCTCTTGCCGATGAGGTGATTGCAGGCAGAAAACTGACTACCCCATTTGCCAAGCTCTGGAAGGCAGACGGATCGGGCGATGACAACGAAGAGTTCCTTTGGGATGTGGAATATGATTTGGCTACAGCCAACAATACAACATCAGGTGGTACAGAATGGAGCGGTTACTACTGCAACTATCTGGGTGGAAACGAGGATAACATCAAGGCTACAACCTCCAGCTATGTACCAACCCTCTATGCCTTGCATTGTTTCAAGAAGGGAGACCAGCGTTACGATGCTACCTTCATGAAGGAATTGCCAGATATAAACAAGGGAAATGCTGCAGGTACCGGTTACTGGACCTGGTACAAGAATGGTGAGAGTCTGGTAGGTAAGCCAGTAACGCGATACTATTCTGCATGGTATGAAACAGATGCCGACTTTGAAGCATGGAAGGCTATAGATCCTGCAAACAGAGCAAACACCTATCGCATTCCGATGGATTCACAGAGCAAGGAAGCACAGAATATGGACGGCAGAGATATGGAATATTACGATAACCAGCAACTGGTATATGGTTCCAGTCCATGCAAGAAGTTTGACGACAGCAAGACTGCTAAGACAGAGAAGAACACCTGCTATCGCGACATCCATATCATCACTTTGCCAGAGATGTATCTCGTAGCAGCTGAGGCTTATCTGAAGGCTGGTGATAATCCTAAGGCATTGGCACGACTCAATGAGGTTCACCAGCGCGCTGGTCTTTCTGCACTTACAGGAACTATCACTATCGATGACATCCTTGATGAGAATGCATGCGAGAACTTCGGTAATGAGGCACGCTGGATGGATCTTCGAAGAACCCAAACCCTGGTAACACGTTGCACCAAATATAACCATGAGATGGGAGACAAGGCTGCCCAGTATATCGGCAAGAAGCTTCTTCGCCCTATCCCACAGGCTGCAATTGATGCCAATGACCAGCTGACATTAGCCGACCAGAATCCTGGTTACTAATCAAAGTCATTATGTTGATAAGAAAACTTATCAGGACATACGTTAATCATTAGGTTTAAGACCGTATTCTAGGGAGATAATTCCTGATGGATACGGTCTTTCTTTTGGTTCTATCGGCAAGGTATACGTAATCGTTTTCGTAGTTTTTCGCCCACTATCTGCATGCGGTAAGCAAAAATATCGTAACTTTGCAGAAAATCTTATAGAATACAATAATAATAAAATAAATAAACCTAAGAAGAAATGAAGAAATCAATCATTAAGACAGCCGTGCTGGCTGCGCTCATGGCTCTGCCAATGTTCGCTAAAGCACAAACTTTCGCAGGTATCACAGCCGAGCAGAACGCACAGAACACTCCAGAAGGATGGACTCCCGTAGAACTGCCACAGTTGCCAACCATCACTTCGGAAAACACGTTCAACATCAAGGATTATGGTGCTTCCACTACGGCAGAAGACAACACCAAGGCTATCCAGAAAGCACTTGATGCTGTGCCTACAACAGGTGGTATGGTCGTGATTCCTGCCGGTACCTGGATGTTTGGTAGTACAGATCAGATGACAAGCAAGACCGAGGTACTCAGCATCAAGTCAAAGACTGTGCTCCACCTTTGCGCAGGAGCGACTCTGAAACTCGTTGAATATGGTAAGGCACCTAACAACAAAACGCTCTTTATCGGTTGTAAGAACAAGAACCAGAGCGACATCGTTATAGAGGGCGAAGGTGAAACTTCTATTATCGATGGACAGGGAACCCGCTGGTGGGAGGCTCGCGACAACAAGGAGACTTTCAATCCTGGAGCCATGATCCGATTCGAGAAAGGCAGCCGATTCCTGATTCGCAATCTCAAGGTTCAGAATACTCCGGGTGTCAACATCACCTTGAGTAACAGCAATGGTGCGAACCATGGTACCATTCATGATGTAACCATCTATAACCCTTCTTCTGAAACCAAGACTGAACAGCCTTCTCATAACACAGATGGTATCTCGATCTGGGGACACCACATGAACATCTATAACTGCAACATCAGCACAGGTGATGATAACGTAGTTTGCGACAATGATGCACAGTACATCCATGTTTGGAACTGCGACTTTGGTACAGGACATGGTGCTTCTATCGGTAGTTTCACCAAAAACATCAAGCATGTATGGTTCGACAACATCACCATGAATGGTACAACTGCCGGTATCCGCATGAAGACGGGTATCAACAGCAATGGTACACTGCGTGGCGGTGGCGAGGAGGACTGGAAGTTCACCAACTTCACCATGACCAAGGTGAAGAACCCATTCTCTATCGATTGCTACTACGACAAGAACTACAACAGCGATCCTGCCGTAGACAAGGCAAATGCCAGAGCTCTTGATAGTACTACCCCTACCTACAACGGCATTCTGCTTCAGAACGTGAAGACAACAGATGTTTGCGATGGCAAAGCCATCTTCCTGATTGGCCGTCCTGAGAGCCATATCAAGAATGTAACACTCGACAACGTGCAGATTTCAGCAAAGAAGGGTATCGATATCCGCTTCGTAGATAATCTCGTGTTCAAGAACAACTCTAAGATTACCGTCAGCAGCGGTTCAATCTGGCTCAAGAAGTTTGATTCTACTTGGACAGACGAGTGTGGTGCTACGTCTACAGGTTCAGGAGTAGTAGATACAAAGGGACCTTTCACTTTGAACTCAAAGACTTTAACAGATAAGACAGCCGGTTCTTTTAGCAACGGCTTCGCTATCAGCAATGAGAAGGGAAAGACATACGATACTGGTTCTGGTACCAACTATATCAAGTATAGCGCAAATCAATACACCATCATCATTCCTGACGGCATAAAGATTGTCAAAATGGATATCGAGGGAAAAGACAATTACTCTGATGCAGATGCCTATCTCGGCGAGATAAACGGCACAAGCTACGATGCTTCTACCTATGTTTTTCCAAAAGACAAAAGTCTGAAAAAATATACAGTAGAGTTTGATTCACCTGTAGAGCACACGCTTACTTTCACTCCAAAGGTAAAGCAGTGCATCTTGCAGTTCACTCTCTATACAGAGACTTCTACAGGCATCCAGCCAATTGCTACCATCGCCAAGGTAGACAATAACAACATTTACGACCTCAGCGGTCGCATGGTGAAGCTCAATGCCAAGGCGGAAGACCTGCAAGGTCTCAAAAAAGGGATCTATATCTACAACAACAAGAAATACGTAGCTAAATAATTCATTTAAACATCGGTAACAATGAAAATAAAATCGCATTCACTCCTGTGCCTTCTCGCAACCATCGCTTTGAGTTCTCCGCTCTCTGCGGTGAGCGTGAATGCCCAGAAAGCGGTATCCAAGACATGGAATCCGAACCTGAAGAACGGAATGTACCGCAACCCGGTTATTGACGCCGACTACTCAGACCCAGACGTATGCCGTGTGGGCAATGACTACTATATGACCTCCTCTTCCTTCCAGTGTTTCCCAGGCCTTCAGATTCTGCACAGCACCGACCTGGTAAACTGGGAGATTATAGGTGCTGCCCTACTCGATGACTATCCTGTTTTGCCTGAATATCAGGGCACCGAACTGGACTGGCGCAAGAAGGTTCAGCATGGTAACTACGTATGGGCACCCTCCATCCGCTATCATGACGGATGGTTCTATATCTACTGTGGCGATCCTGACCAGGGACTCTTCATGACCAAGACACAAGATCCTCGTGGTCCTTGGGAGCCTATCACCTGGGTGATGAAGGGAAAAGGTCTTATGGACTGCTGCCCTCTCTGGGATGAAGACGGCAAGGCTTATCTTTCGCATGGATGCGCCGGTTCAAGAGCCGGTATCAAGTCTGTACTCTTCGTAGCTCCGATGTCACCTGACGGCACCAAGGTTATCGGTCCTTCACGCATCGTATATGATGGTCATGAAGACCAGCCTACCATCGAGGGTACCAAATTCTACAAGCGCAACGGATATTATTATATCATGAGTCCTGCGGGCGGAGTAAAGTATGGCTGGCAGGTAGAACTGCGTTCCAAGAATCCATACGGTCCTTACGAGGAGTATGTGGGTATGGCACAGGGAAAGAACAAGAAGGTAAACGGCCCTCACCAGGGTGCATGGGTAGATACCCAGAACGGCGAAGACTGGTTCCTCCACTTCCAGGACAAACATGCTTATGGTCGTGTGGTTCATCTGCAACCAGCCAAATGGGTAAACGACTGGCTCGTCATCGGTGACGACAAGGATGGTGACGGCTGCGGTGACCCTGTTCAGCAATGGAAGAAGCCAAACCTGCCATCAAGCGGTAACTTCCAGCCTAAGGAATCGGATGATTTCAACAGCGTAGATTTAGGTCTGCAATGGCAGTGGAACGGTCCTTACAGTCAGTACTGGTACTTCTGTGATGCCAAAAACTCCAAGTTGCGTCTCTATGGTGTGCAGCAGGCTGAAGATGTAAAGAACCTGTATGATTTGCCAAACCTCCTGCTCCAGAAACTCCCTACCGAGAACTTTACTGCTACTGCCAAGGTGAAGTTCATACCTAACCGCACCGAGGCTTACAAGGAAAAAGATAAGGTATTGGGCGAAAGCGCCGGCATGATCATGCAAGGCATGGACTATGCGGCACTCAAGTTTGTTGATACCAAGGAAGAGGGTGTTGTATTGCAATATGTAACCTGCGAGAAGGCTGAGAAGGGAAAGGCTGAGAAGGTGGTGAAGCAAGTAGCCATCAAGACCAGTAAGCTGCCTAAACCTTACACCGTGAAGTATGCCGTAGATGATATTCCTTCTTCCCGCATCGCTACCCAGGATGTATGGCTTCGCGTGAAGGTTCATAGCGAAGGTATCGCCAACCAGATACAGGCTATCGCTGAATGGAGTTACAGTCTGGATGGTAAGAAATTCACCAAGATAGGCAATCCTTTCACTGTGCGTGAAGGCAAGTGGATTGGTGCCAAGCTCGGTTTCTTCAACACCCGCACAGCCAAGAAGAACGATGCAGCCTTCTTCGACGTAGACTGGATTCATTTCGAAAAATAACGCTTTCCAGCTAATGCGTTATTTCAGAGAATATTTTGGGAAACAAAAAAATCCCCCTCATTGCAAATCAATGCAGCGAGGGGGATTAATCTTTATGAGTAATCTAAAAATTCTAATCTTTCTTTTCTTCTGTAGGCTCTGCCTTTGTTGTTTTCTTGGCAGGAGCCTTCTTGGCTGCAGGCTTAGCTGCGGCCTTCTTGGCAGGAGCAGCCTTAGCAGGCTTCTCGCCATGGTGCTTCTCTGCCTCCTTCTCTATCTTTTCAATCTTAGCCTGAAGACGGACAATCTCCTTGTCCTTCATCTCAAGCTCTTCATCCTGATTCTTGATGGTAGTAAGCAGGCCCTCAAGCTGATCGTTATCAACATCAGCAGGATAGAGGTCGTTTACTCGGGTGATGAAGTCGCCAAGAATGTTCATATAGTTAGTGAAAGCATCGAAAGGACTTGAATAGATACCTCTGTCAAGACCCACATTGCTTGGCTTGGTAGTCATGAAGCGGAAGTTGTTACTTGCCTGCAGGTAATCCCAGTCCTGATTGATACGTGGATCGTTGGCGATACGTACACGGTCTGCCACACTGTAAAGTTTGTTGAAAGCCTCACGCTGCATCGGGTTACCCAACCATGAACTTACATCACGCTCCTCGTCTACCCAACTCAAGGTATCAGGCACATTCACCTCGCCTACCGACTTGATCTTCTTGCAGATTTCTGAAGGTGTTGAGAAGGTGATGCCACGGTCCTTGGCACACTGAGGCAGTGCCTTCATAAACTCGAGGATGTTGCTTGACAGAGGCTGGGCAATACCAAGAGCAGAAAGCTCCATGAAGATATTGATAACCTGCTCTTCCTCTGGGAAGGCAGCAATCTGGTTCATATAGTTGTCGGCAAAGAGTGGATAACCGTCCCAATCGCTGTTGCTGAAGCGCAGAGAGATATCATCGCTCAGGTTCACATCGCGCAAAAGGAGCTTCAACTTAGGGTTCAGGGCGCAATGGTAAACATAGTGAGGAGACTTCCAGCCGAGCACGTGCTTGGCACCCTCGGTGAGCATACCAATGAATCCCATGTTGGCAACATCGTTACCGATATCATCGCTGTAGATGAGCGAAGAGTTGCGCAATACGGTAGGTTTCTTTCCGAAATATTCCTCAATCTTAGTACACTGGCGCATCACCTCATCCTTGAAACTTGCCTCATTAACCAGAGAAGCAAGTCCGTGAGAGTAAGGCTCAGCCAGGAACTCTACACAACCCGTATTGTTGAGCTGCTGAAGCTTCTCCAGCACCTGAGGAGCATGAAGTTCCAACTGCTCCATACCCACACCCGAAAGCGAAAAAGCTATCTTGAAATACTTGCCGTTCTTTTCAATCATCTCCTGAAGGGCATTCAAGGCTGGCATATAAGAGCGCTCAGCAATCTCGTTGATGCTACGGTCGTTCTCGTAGTCATCATAGTAATAATGGTCGGTACCGATGTCGAAGAAGCGGTAGCGTTTCAGATGGGTAATCTGATGTATCTCGAAATATAAACAAATTGTTTTCATAAAATTTGAAATTTGAACGTTTAACTTGTAAGATGAGTAAAGCCTCAAAATTATTCATTCTTCGTTCTTCACTCTTCACTTAACCTACTTCCACCCTAAGGTTTTGAGGTACAGGTCTTTGATGCGGGCTCCCACTTTCTCCCAGGTAATCTGGTCTACTTCTTTCTTGCCTTCCTCTGAGAGATAATCGAAAAGACTCTCGTTGTGACAGATGCTGTAGATGGCATCAGCAAGGGCATGGATATCCCAGTAGTCTACCTTGATACAGTTGGACAGAATTTCTCCACATCCACTCTGCTTGGAGATAATGGTTGGTGTGCCGCACTGCATAGCTTCCAAAGGTGAGATACCGAACGGCTCGCTCACAGATGGCATCACGTAGACATCACTGTCTTTCAGACATTCATAAACCTGTTTGCCGCGCATAAAACCAGGGAAGTGGAACCGGTCGGCAATGCCTCTTTCGGCAGCGAGATAAATCATCTGGTCCATCATATCGCCCGAACCTGCCATACAGAAACGCACATTGCGGGTACGGTGCAATACCATGTTGGCAGCCTCAACGAAATATTCAGGTCCCTTCTGCATGGTAAGACGTCCCAGGAAGGTTACTACCTTCTCCTTGCCCTTATGATTTGGGCGTGGAATATCCTGCCACTCCTGCTTCAATGGGTATACGGCATTGTGCATGGCAAAACACTTGCGTGGATCCTGGTGATACTGGTGAATCACCGTCTGGCGGGTCAGTTCGGATACACACATGATGCAGTCGGCATTATCCATACCGTCTTTCTCGATTGCGTAAACGGTAGGGTTCACCTTTCCACGGCTACGGTCGAAATCAGTAGCATGAACGTGGATGCACAATGGTTTGCCACTCACGCGCTTGGCATGAATTCCGGCAGGGAATGTAAGCCAGTCGTGAGCATGGATAATATCAAATTCTTCTGAACGGGCTACAACTCCGGCAATGATGCTATAGTTGTTGATCTCGTCATGAAGATTTGACGGATAACCACCGGCAAAGTCCATACAGCCGAGGTCATTTACATGCATATAGTTAAAATCGGCATAGATGTGGTCACGGTAGCGGAAATAATCGTCCGGATTCATGATATTGCCTACGCGCTGCTGCACATAGTCGTGATTTACATCTCGCCAGGCGATAGGCACACTGTTCATTGCCACAATCTTGCAGGCACTGCGGTCCTCATCACCGAAAGGATGAGGCAGACACAATGTGATATCAACATCGCCCTGGGCATGAAGTCCCTGGGAGATACCAAAGTTGGCAGTTGCCAAACCACCAAATACGTGAGGAGGATACTCCCATCCAAACATTAAAACTTTCATATAGCAGTCCTCCTATTATTAATATTGATATTTTTCAAGTAACTCGAGCGCACGCAGAATCTCAGCCACATTCATGGCGAAAGAGATGGCACCACGACCTGCGAATGGAGGGTTTCCATCGAAGAGTTCGCTGATGGTACCGAGACAGTGGGAAGACATTTCGTCCTCATAACCTACCATCTGGCGTTCGATAAAGCTCAAACGGGTACGCTTATAGAGTTTCAGACTTGCCTCCATATAGAAGCCACCGAGCCATGGCCATGCCGTACCCTGATGGTAAGCATAGTCGCGCTGGGTCTGCGGACCTACATAAACAGGATTATATCCACCGCTCTTTGGCGAGAGTGAACGCAATCCCTTAGGAGTAAGGAGTTCGCGTGTACAGATATCAAGAACCTGCTTCTTCTGGTCTTGCGACAATGGAGAATAGTCGAAAGCCACTGCAAATATCATGTTCGGGCGAACGCTCCAGTCCATCATATTTCCATCAACATAATCGTAGAGATAGCCATATTCATTGAGGAAGGTATCGAGGAACGCCTGCTTTGTCAGCTCAGCCTGAGCCAGGAGTTTCTGCTGGCTGTCTTCTTCGCCAACTATTCCAGCGAGAGAAGCACAGAAGCACAAAGCGTTATACCACAAAGCATTAAACTCTACGATATAACCTGTACGTGGAACCACTGGTCTGCCGTTGGCAGTAGAGTTCATCCAGGTAACTGCCTTGTCCTTACCATCGGTATAGAGCAATCCGTTCTCTTCGAGCTTCAGGTTCGGATGCTTGTTATCCTGGATAAAGTTGATAACATCCTTGATAAACTGTCCATACTTCTTGAAGCATTCTTCCTTGCTGGTTTCCTTGGCATACTGCTGCAAAGCCCAGATAGCCCACAATGGCACGTCAGGCTGCTCTATCTCAGCAATATGAACGCTGACCGGCTTGCCTTCCATAAACTCGTAGTATCCCTTCATGGCAGTCTTCATCACCAGTTCGAAGTAGTCATCTTCCTCGATAGAGAGGGTGAGACCCGGAAGAGCGATGAATGTATCGCGGGCTCTGCACTTGAACCAAGGGTAACCTGCCAGGATATAACGGTCATCGTTCTTTTCACGACGATGGAACTGATGAGCCGCATTGACCAGACAGTGGAAGAAATTGTCACGAGGCGAACGCTCATCCACTTCCTTGTCGAAGAGCTTCTTCAGGCTGACTGCCTTGATTTCTGATGTAGAAGCAGCAAAGACGATGGTTTCGCCTTTCTTGATATCCATTTCAAAATAGCCAGGAACATAGAGGTCTTCGTTAGAAGCATAACCTCTCTCCTGCTCCTTTGGATATTCCACGCCACGATACCAATCTGGACAGAATTTAAACTCGTTTTTCTTGGAGAACTGCATATAGAGATCAGGATAACCTGCATACATACAGGTCTTGATACCATGATCTACCTCAGCATAATCACGAGATGCGGTAGCATTCTCATGAGTAAACTGACGGACACTGCGGAAAGCCAGAAAAGGACGGAAACGAAGGGTTGTAGCCGAATGGCCGTCTACCAGGGTATAGCGAATCAGAATGCGATTCTCATAATGCTGGAATACAACTTCCTTTTTCAGGATAACACCACCTACGCGATAAAGGGTAGTTGGCACTTTATCACAATCAAACTCACGAATGTACTTGTGGCCCATCGGACTGTAGTTGTTGCCCTGGTACTTGTGCAAGCCGAGGTTAAACTCTGCTCCATGCTGAATCACCGTAACATCCAGCGAACTCAAGAGCACATGATTCTCATCGTCCAGTTCAGGAACCGGCACGACAAGTAATCCGTGATACTTGCGGGTATTACAGTCTACAATCGTTGAGCACGAATATGCACCCGAGCGATTTGTTCTCAACAACTCCTTAGGCAACGACTCTTGAAGATTCGTCATAAGGGCCTTTTCGAATTTTAGATAACTCATAGATCTATATTAAGGTTCTATATTTTTGTTGACTAAATTAATTGCTTTCAAAGGTAACACTTTTTTGTGGTATAACAAAGTTTTTTGTATGCCATTTTTAGAAAAAATTGCCTTTTTATGTTTTAAAACATATTTTTAGACAAAAATGCTTGATTATTTCGAGAAAAAGCATTACTTTTGCACTCAGTTTTCAGTTTAAAAGATTTGTACACATGGCAGCTAGAGGAAAATACGATAAAGAAAATATAGCAATGCTGATTGCTAAGCTATGGGGAGGCATCACTGATGACCAGTTCGATTTACTGAAAGAACATCTGGAAACCAAGAAGTATAAGAAGAACGAAATCATCTACAAGAACGAGGGTACTCCCGAATATGCACTATGTCTCATAGCGGGAAAAGTGAAGATATACAAAGAAGGTATCGGTGGCAAGAGCCAGATTATCCGTGTTATCAAACCGATTGAATTTTTTGGTTTCAGAGCCTATTTTGCGGATGAGATATACAAGACGGCAGCCATGTCGCTGGAAAACTGCGTCGTTGCCCAGTTCCCGCTGGCAGTTCTCATGAAACTGATCTCCAAGAGTTTCAACATCGGCTTCTTCTTTATCAAATATCTCAGTGTGGAAATAGGTAAATCGGACGACCGTACCGTGAACCTCACCCAGAAACATATCCGTGCCCGACTTGCCGAGGGACTGATATTTCTGAAAGACTCTTATGGGTTAGAAAAAGACGGAAAAACTCTTGACATCCGATTGAGTCGTGAAGATCTGGCAAATCTCTGTAATATGACAACGAGCAATGCCATCCGTACGCTCTCAGCCTTTACGGCAGAAGAACTCATCAATACAGAAGGAAGGAAAATCAAAATCTTACAGGAAGAAGAAATCATAAAAATAGCAGAACTCGGATAAAGTTCTGCTATTTTTTATTTATATGTTTTACATTATACGTTTTTATTACCTTATTACGGGCATACCGGTTATACAGGTATCAGAAAGTTGATAACCTCCTGAATTACAGTAATCTGGAATGGGCCTACCGGCGTATTCATCAATCTGCCATCAATACCTATCAGGGCATGCTGGGCATCGAGCACCTCTACCTCTCGGGTACGGTAAGGATGCACACTCTTATGGTTGAGGAACTTACCTTTCACAAAAAGATAGATTCCCTCGAAGAGCTGGGTTGTCTTAGGATGAGATACCACCGACACATCGAGCAGTCCGTTATATGGCACAGCATTCGGGGTCTGTCCATATCCAGTTCCATTGCCTATACACATCGTCATCACTCTACGCTTGATAACATCCGAATTGATTTTCACATGCATCTTATAGTCCAGACGCTGGAATATCATCAGGATGAAGGAACAGAGAAACGACAGGGTACGTGAACCGAAGATATGATGGGTTTTTCGTCTCAGGTTCATGATGGCGGCAATGAGTCCGATATTGATACAGTTGAGGAAATAGCGACGGCATTTCTCCCCCTTCTTATTCACATAGCGGATACAACCGAGGTCAATCTTTCTGATACGACGTTTTTTCAGCGACGCCACCGTCTTCTCGATATCGCTGTCGCTGAATCCCCAGAAGTGGGCAAAGTCGTTCATCAGTCCGTTAGGAATAACACCCAGTGCCACCTCTTCTCTTTCTTTCGGATCTATCTGCATCAGACAGTTTACGGCATCATTGAGCGCAGAATCTCCACCAACGATGACAATGGTCTTATAACCATTGTTGATAAACATTCTGATGAGCCGTTCTACGCTCTTCTGATTCTCGCTCTGCACAAAGTCGTAATCTACGCTCTGCTGCTTGAGCACCTTCTCTATTTTTTCCCAGCGCTTGTTACTTCGCCAGCCTCCTCTAGGGCAATAAAGCAGCCCCCATTTATTCTCGTTTACCATTGTCTCTTCTTTGTAATTAGAAAAATATTACTTCCGTCTAGCCATCGTTGCATCCGATTCCATCGGATGCCAGCCCTAGCCAGATTCCAGGCCGCAGCCTAGCTCCTCATCAGCTCCAAAACCGTCTCCACCTTTTTCTCCATTGGCTGCAATGCATCTACCCAATGGATAGTAAAGCCTCTGCGCTCCATACCTCTGAACCACGTCATCTGCCTTTTGGCAAACTGATGGATTGCTATTTCCAGACCGCGATACATCTCATCGTATGAAGTCTTACCGATTACATATTCTGTAATAAACTTATATTCCAAACCATAATAGATGAGATTTTCGGCAGGAATACCACGATCTAGCAGTCCCTTGATTTCATCTACCATTCCCTCATCCAATCGCTGTTTCAGTCTCCGTGAAATTTTCTCCCTTCTTGCGTCCCGGTCTATGCTGACACCGATAATCAGCGAATCAACCGCAGGGAGTTCACGTTCGGGCATCGGATGCTCCAGATTATAGCTTTCAATCTCTATCGCCCGGATAGCTCGCTGTGCTGTATCCACGTCTGTGCGATTGTGCATATTAGAACCCGTTTTCGCCTTCAGCTCTTTCAGTATCAGCGTAAGTTCCTCTAAACTCTTATGAGCCAATGATTCACGGAGTTCCGGGTTCTGCGGAACAGGTGAGAGATGATAACCTTTCAGCACCGACTCAATATAGAGTCCTGTACCTCCACATAATATCGGAAAAGCCCCTCTCTTCTGAATATTCTGATAGGCATCATAAAAATCCTGCTGATATTCAAAGAGATTATATTTCGTACCAGGCTCACAGATGTCAATAAGGTGATAAGGTATCTGCTTGCCATGGATGGTATAGTCAGCCAGATCCTTACCCGTACCTATATCCATGCCGCGATATACCTGGCGGCTGTCAGCACTAATGATTTCAGCGCCCTTGGCAGGGGTACCCGACAAATGGGCACCCAGGCTATTGATCCTGGCTGCAAGAGCGGCAGCAAGACTCGTCTTACCACTCGCCGTAGGTCCCAATATGGTTATCATCGAATATTTCATGCCGCAAAGTTAAATGAAATTATTGAGAAAACAAAATAAAATGAAAAGAAATTCTCACTTATAAAAACAAAAAGCCGTCCAGCATTGAAAAAATGCTGGACGGCCATATACTTAATCGTTAAGAGGCAAAGAATTAACCGTTGTGCTTCTTCATGATCTTGATCAACTCAACAACCTTGTGTGAGTAACCAATCTCGTTGTCATACCAAGAAACAACCTTAACGAAGTTGTCTGTCAAATAAACACCTGCGTTAGCGTCGAAGATAGATGTCAAAGCGCAACCCAAGAAGTCAGAAGAAACAACAGCATCCTCTGTGTAACCGAGTACACCCTTCAACTCACCCTCAGAAGCAGCCTTCATAGCAGCGCAGATAGCCTCCTTAGAAGCAGCCTTCTTCAAGTTAACTGTCAAGTCAACAACAGATACGTCCAAAGTAGGAACACGCATAGAGATACCTGTCAACTTACCGTTCAACTCAGGGATAACCTTACCTACAGCCTTAGCAGCACCTGTAGAAGAAGGGATGATGTTGCCAGCAGCTGCACGGCCACCACGCCAGTCCTTCATAGATGGACCATCAACAGTCTTCTGTGTAGCAGTTGTAGAGTGAACAGTTGTCATCAAACCTGTCTCGATACCGAAGTTATCGTTCAATACCTTAGCGATAGGAGCCAAGCAGTTTGTTGTACAAGAAGCGTTAGAAACGATCTTCTGACCATTGTACTTGTCAGTGTTAACACCGCAAACGAACATATCAGCCTGGTTACCGTTAGCGTCAGCCTTAGAAGGAGCAGAAAGTACTACGTACTTAGCACCAGCCTTCAAGTGCTTCTCAGCCTTGTCGTAAGCGAGGAAGAGACCTGTAGACTCAACTACGTACTCAGCACCAACCTCATCCCACTTCAAGTTCTCAGGATCACGCTCAGCAGTAACACGGATGTGGTTACCGTTAACGATCAACTCGCTCTTCTCAACGTCAGCCTCGATAGTACCGTCGAACTGACCGTGCATTGTATCATACTTCAACATGTAAGCCATGTAATCAACTGGGCACAAGTCATTGATAGCTACTACCTGTACTTCCTTTGCGTTCTCAGCCTCAACTGTAGAACGGAATACGAAACGACCGATACGGCCAAATCCGTTAATACCAATCTTAATCATTGTTCTTAATATTTAAATTAAAAGTTTAATAAAAATTACTTTTTCAACTGCTTTCGAGCGTTCATCCGATGCTGAAACATTCAAAATTTTACGCCTTAGAGCATTTTTTCTTCTTTTCGAGCGCAAAGTTACTAATTTTTTTCTAACTTTGCAACCAGAATGAGTATTAAATAAGTTAAAAAAGAATAGTAGAGTTTTAATATTGGCATTATTTTCACTCATTACATGCCATACTGACAACTCCATATTGCAAAAAGCAAAGGAAAAACTCAGCATTCTATACCTTATTATATATATAAGAAAAGAGAAAAAGAAGAACAATCAAACTATAGTTATAATTAAAAAGATAAAAGTATGAGTAAATTTTTGAACGAATTCAAGGAATTCGCCATGCGTGGCAATGTGCTCGACATGGCTGTCGGTGTTATCATCGGTGGTGCCTTTGGCAAAATCGTGAGCTCCGTTGTAGATGATGTCATCATGCCTCCTATAGGATGGCTGATTGGCGGCGTGAATTTTGCCGACCTCAAACTCACCCTACCTACCGTCAATGTAGCGGGTGAGGAACTGAAGGCGGCTACCATCAACTACGGTAACTTCCTCCAGACCTGTTTCGACTTCCTCATCGTTGCCTTCTGTATCTTCATGCTCATCAAGGTGGTGAACAAGATTTCCAAGAAGAAGGAAGAGGAAAAACCGGCAGAAGCACCTAAGGCTCCGGAGCCAAGCAATGAAGAAAAACTTCTCATGGAAATACGTGATCTCCTGAAGAACCAGAAATAAGAATAAAAAAAAGTCGCCCTCTTTGAAGGCGACTTTTTTATTCAGTTTATTCCCACTCAATTGTCGAAGGTGGTTTTGAAGAGATGTCATAACATACACGGTTTACACCCTTCACCTTATTAATAATCTCATTACTTACCTTAGCCATGAAATCATAAGGAAGATGTGCCCAGTCAGCAGTCATCGCATCAGTACTGGTTACAGCACGCAAGGCAACCGGGTGCTCGTATGTACGCTCATCACCCATCACACCTACTGAACGGACAGTAGAAAGCAATACGGTACCAGCCTGCCAGATCTGATCGTAGAGAGAAACCTCGATCTCGCCATTCTGCATGTCAGCAGGAACACCGGCAGCCAGGACGCGACGAGCTTCCTCACCACTCAACTTCACCTTATACTCACGCAAGCCACGGATATAGATATCGTCAGCATCCTGAAGGATACGTACCTTCTCAGGAGTGATATCGCCCAAGATACGGACAGCCAAACCAGGACCTGGGAATGGGTGACGAGTAATCAGGTGCTCTGGCATACCCATAGAGCGACCTACACGGCGAACCTCATCCTTGAACAGCCACTTCAAAGGCTCACACAACTGAAGGTTCATCTCCTTAGGAAGACCACCTACGTTGTGATGACTCTTGATCACCTTACCGGTGATATTCAAGCTCTCGATACGGTCAGGATAGATGGTACCCTGAGCCAACCACTTGGCACCAGTCTGCTTTTTAGCCTCAGCATTGAAAACCTCCACGAAGTCGCGGCCGATAATCTTACGTTTCTTCTCAGGGTCAGTAACACCAGCCAGGTCAGCAAAGAACTTCTCTGATGCATCCACGCCGATTACATTCAAGCCCAAGCACTTGTAATCTTCCATCACGTCACGGAACTCATTCTTGCGCAACATACCATGATCTACGAAGATACAGGTAAGGTTCTTGCCGATAGCCTTGTTCAGGAGAACGGCAGCCACACTGGAGTCAACACCGCCAGAAAGACCGAGGATAACCTTATCGTCGCCCAACTGTGCCTTCAACTCAGCAACTGTTGTCTCAACAAAAGAGTCAGCACTCCAGTCCTGCTTACTTCCGCAGATATCAACCACGAAGTTCTTCAGCAACTGTGTACCCTGCAAAGAGTGGAACACCTCTGGGTGGAACTGTACTGCCCATACAGGCTGTTTGGTAGAAGCATAAGCAGCATACTTCACATTAGCAGTAGAAGCGATGCACTTGTAATCATCAGGGATATCAGTGATGGTATCACCATGGCTCATCCAAACCTGAGAGTTCTCGATGAATCCCTTGAACAAAGGATTCTCCTTATCGAAATGCTCCAAGTTGGCACGACCATACTCACGGCTGTCAGCAGCCTCCACCTTACCGCCCTGGGCGTAAGAGAGGAACTGAGCACCGTAGCAGATGCCGAGTACAGGAATGCGGCCGATAAACTGGCTCAGATCTACCTTGAAAGCTTCCGGATCATGAACGGAATAAGGGCTACCGCTCAAGATGACACCAATGACTGATGGGTCATCCTTTGGAAACTTGTTGTAAGGCATGATTTCGCAGAAGGTATCGAGTTCACGGACACGACGGCCGATGAGCTGTGTGGTCTGTGAACCGAAATCCAAAATAATAATCTTCTGTTGCATAATATCTAATTTTAATTTACAGTTTACAATTTATAGTTTATAGTAATCTTGCTATACGGCATAGCCGCTATTAACTATAAACTATTACCTAACGATTTCAGGAATGCTTCCGCCTCTTTCAGCGTCTCCTGCTTTCCCACATCCATCAGCTTGAGGTCGTTCTTTACATATCCCTCTATGCGCACCTTGTCGCAATGCTTCAGATAGAAGTCCATGATAGGGAACTTGTCCGGTTCCTCCTCCATCAATGGAAAGAGCGATGGGGCAACCATGTGAATGCCCGAGAAAGCATACATCTTATAATCTTTGGGATTGAGATCAGGATAAGGACTCTTCACCTCGCCCGTTTCTATATTCGTCCATCCCACCAGTCGCATACTGTCATCAAAGAGCAGATAGCGCTTGGTCTTGCGTTCGCTCACCATCAGGCGGGCAGCAATCATATCCCTACTCTCCATCTGGTAGAATTTCTTCAGATCTACATTACTCAGAATATCCACGTTGTGGATAAGAATAGGCTCTGACTGGTTGAAGAGCGGCCATGCCTTCCGGATACCTCCACCCGTTTCGAGCAGCTTTTCACTCTCATCACTGATACGGATGTCCATACCGAAGTTGTCATGTGCTCTGAGATAATCGATAATTTGTTGGGAGAAATGATGCACGTTCACTACAATGCGAGTGAAACCGGCATCCTTCAACTGAAAGATGACACGTTTGAGCAAAGGTTCTCCCCCGACACTTACCAGAGCCTTCGGAATGCGGTCGGTAAGTGGCTTAAGGCGAGTGCCCAAACCTGCTGCGAATATCATTGCTTGCATCATTGCTAAATAGCTATTTTAAAATGTGCGTGCAAATTTACTAACTTTTTGCGAGATAGCCAAATTTGCACGCTATTTTCTATTGTTTTGCAGGTAAAACCTGTTCAATATGCTGTTCACGATGACAAATATGCACTTCTACACCAAACTTCCGGTGAATATGTTCGGCAAGATGCTGCGCAGAATATACACTGCGATGCTGACCGCCTGTACATCCGAAACAGAACATCAGAGAGGTGAAACCACGCTGCATGTAGCGGTTTACATGATGGTCGGCAAGTGCATAGACATGATCCAGGAACTTCAATATCTCACCATCATCCTCCAGGAATCGGATAACAGGCTCATCCAGACCCGTCAACTTCTTATAAGGCTCGTATCTTCCAGGGTTATGGGTACTTCTGCAGTCGAAGACGTAACCTCCACCATTGCCCGACGGATCCTCTGGAATGCCCTTACGGAAAGAAAAACTATACACTCTTACCACCAGCGGTCCCTTACCATCATATTTAGAATAGGTGGCAGGTCCGTCCTGCGGATGCGCACGATAGATATTATTGTCGGTAGTCTTATAGCCGTCTGCACGACTCAGCGCCACACTCTCTATCACCTTGAACTGTGGCAATTCGGTCAGTCTTCTCAACATATCCATCATATAAGGATAAGGGAATACCTTGTCACCCATCTTCAGAAGATCTCGCAGATTCTGGATAGCTGGCGGAATACTGTCGATGAAATGCTTCTTGCGTTCGAAATAGCCGCGGAATCCGTAGGCGCCCAAAACCTGTAAGGTACGGAAGAGCACAAAAAGACTCAACCGGTTTACAAAATGGCGCACCGATGGTACCTCGGTATAATGCTTCAATGACTGGTAGTATTCCCAAACCAGTTCTCTGCGCAGTTTGAACGGATACTTAGCAGATGCCTGCCAGAGGAATGAGGCGAGATCATAATAGAACGGTCCTTTTCTACCACCCTGAAAATCAATAAAGTATGGATTTCCCTTATCATCCAGCATGATGTTGCGCGCCTGAAAATCGCGATAAAGGAAACAATCCATCGGTTCTGATGTCAGATCCTTGGCAAAAAGCCGGAAGTTGGCTTCGAGCTTCAGTTCGTGAAAATCCAAATCGGTAGGCTTCAGGAAACAATACTTGAAGTAGTTGAGGTCGAAGAGTACACTGTCTACATCGAATTCTGGCTGCGGATAGCAGTTCTGCCAATCCAATCCTCTTGCACCGCGAATCTGGATATTCGGAAGTTCACGAATGGTTTTCTTAAGGAGTTCCTTCTCTTTCTGATTGTAACGTCCGCCCGCATCTCGTCCGCCCTTGATGGCATCGAAAAGCGAAGTACCGCCAAGGTCTGTCTGAAGATAGCAGAGTTCATCATCGCTCACCGCCAGAATCTGGGGAACAGGCAACTGTCTGAGCTGGAAATGCTGAGCCAGATATACAAAGGCATGATCCTCATCACGACTGGTTCCTATCACACCAATTACCGTATCACCATCATGCCCAATGATACGGAAATACTGCCGGTTACTCCCCTGCCCTGCCAATTTTATGACATCAGCCGGTTCTTCACCCGCCCATTTCTTATATAGATCAATCAGCTTTTCCATCATTATTCAGTTTACGTCGTTTCCGATCATCATCAATCTTCTGTGCGAAGTTATCTCCGATAAAGAGAAGCAATAAGATACCCAGCGTAGTAAGGAACGAGTTTGTAGTAGTCATTCCCAACTCTGCCTTTGTAATATAAATGAGTCCTCCGATAACAATCAGAAAGACCACTGCTTTTTTCCAATCAATATTGTTCATGCTATGAATTTTCTATTATGCTGCAAAATTACACAATTAAATTGAGAAAACAAAATAAAAACAAAAAAAAATCGGATGTCTCACGACAACCGATTTCCAAAAACAAACTACTTAAAAACTAATCTACTAAAACAAATCAAAAAAATATCTTTGCCATCCCTTCGGATGATACTTTCTTTTATTTACGATGCAAAGTTACAAAAAAAGATTATTCGAACCAAATAATTTTGCTATTTTTTGCATCTTTATGACTAAAAAAATAAAAAAATAGGGATAATTCGCTGAGAATCACCCCTATTTGATATTTTCGCTTTGCAAACTCGCAGTCTTACGATGTGCTTTGTTTGCTCAAATTATTCATCTAATTACATCATGCCACCCATACCAGGTGCTGCAGCTGGTGCAACTGGTGCAGGCTCTGGTTTGTCAACCAACACACACTCTGTTGTCAGGAACAAGCCTGCGATAGAAGCAGCATTCTCCAAAGCTACACGCTCTACCTTGGCAGGATCTACGATACCAGCCTGACGCATATCTTCGTAAACGTCCTTGCGGGCATTGTAACCGAAGTCACCCTCGCCCTCGCGTACCTTATTTACTACTACAGAACCCTCGCCACCGGCATTGGCAACAATCTGACGGAGAGGCTCCTCAATAGCACGCTCTACGATACGGATACCGGTTGTCTCGTCAGCGTTATCACCCTTCATATCCTTCAATGCCTCGAGAGCACGGATATAAGTAGTTCCACCACCAGCAACGATACCTTCCTCGATAGCGGCACGGGTAGCGCAGAGTGCATCGTCAACACGATCCTTCTTCTCCTTCATCTCAACCTCAGAGTTGGCACCTACATAGAGGACAGCTACACCACCGGCGAGCTTAGCCAGACGCTCCTGAAGTTTCTCCTTATCATATGAAGACTTGGTATTCTCAATTTCGTTCTTGATCTGAGCTACGCGATCCTGGATATTAGCCTTCTCGCCATGACCATTAACGATAGTTGTATTGTCCTTGTTGACGGTAACCTTGTCTGCTGAACCCAGCATATCCAAAGTTGCCTGCTCCAACTTCAAGCCCTTCTCCTCAGAGATAACAACACCGCCAGTCAACACTGCGATATCCTCCAGCATAGCCTTGCGACGGTCGCCGAAGCCAGGAGCCTTCACAGCACAAATCTTCAAACCGCCACGCAAACGGTTAACAACCAAAGTAGTCAAAGCCTCAGAATCAACATCCTCAGCGATAACCAACAAAGGACGACCACTCTCAGCAGCAGGCTGGAGAATTGGCAAGAACTCCTTCAAGTTAGAAATCTTCTTATCATAAAGAAGGATGTATGGGTTATCCATTACACACTCCATCTTGTCTGCATCAGTCATGAAGTAACCGCTCAAGTAACCACGGTCAAACTGCATACCCTCAACAACACCAATGTTGGTATCACGGCTCTTGCTCTCCTCGATAGTGATGACACCATCCTTAGAAACCTTGCGCATAGCGTCAGCCAAGAGCTTACCAATCTCAGCATCATTGTTGGCAGAAACAGTAGCCACCTGCTCAATCTTATCGTAGTTGTCGTCTACCTGTTCAGCATGTTCCTTGATGAAGGCAACAACAGCAGCCACAGCCTTGTCAATACCACGCTTCAAGTCCATTGGGTTTGCACCTGCAGTAACGTTCTTCAAGCCCTCTGTTACGATAGCCTGAGTCAGGATAGTAGCAGTTGTTGTACCATCACCGGCATCATCACCAGTCTTGCTGGCAACGCTCTTAACAAGCTGAGCACCAGTATTTTCGAATTTATTTTCTAACTCTACTTCCTTAGCCACGGTAACACCATCTTTAGTAATCTGAGGAGCACCAAACTTCTTTTCGATTACCACGTTGCGGCCCTTAGGACCGAGAGTTACCTTTACTGCATTTGCCAACTGATCAACACCCTTCTTCAAGAGGTCGCGGGCATCCATATTATATTTAATATCTTTAGCCATTTTCTTTTATCTTTTTAATGTTGAATGTTAAATGTTGAATGTTGAGTTAAAACAAAGCAATTGAATCCTTCACTCTTCGTTCTTCACTCTTCACTTATTCTTACTCTTCTACTACAGCGAGTACATCGCTCTGACGCATCATGATATATTTAGTACCATCGAATTCGAGTTCTGTGCCAGCGTACTTACCATAGAGTACGGTATCACCTTCTTTGAGAATCATCTCTTCGTCTTTCGTACCCTTACCTGTAGCAACGACCTTACCACGCTGTGGTTTCTCTTTTGCTGTATCAGGGATAATAATTCCACCTACTTTTTCTTCAGCTGGTGCAGGAAGTACCAGCACTCTGTCTGCTAATGGTTTAATGTTCATGATTCTATAATATTTTAATTGTTATACATTTATTTTGTCGACAGGTATTGCTACCCGTCACCCCGCCAGTATACGAAAAACGTGCCAAAGCATCCATACTGACACTTTGACACGTTTAAATACTGACATTATATCACAAAAACTTGTGTTTTATTTCATTTTCCATTGATAATCGAATCTTTCAATATCCTCCTCAACCAGTGGATTACCATTCTGAACTTCGATGAAAGTCAGCTGTGTAATCGCCTTGATGGCATGATAATGCTCCAGAGGAATCACCACGGTATCACCAGCCTTCACATATTTCTCCTCACCATCAAGTACAAAGATGCCCTCACCTTCTACGAATGTCCACACCTCTGAACGATGGTGATGAAGCTGATAACTGATATTCTTACCTGGCTTCAAGGTAATACTCTTGGTGAGTGAATGATTGCCGTCAGCATACTCAGAATCGTCTATCACCCGATAAGTACCCCACCTTCTTTCCTCATACATCGGACGCGGAGTAAGATGTTCTACCGCCTTCTTGATGTCCTCGGAATATTTCTTTGCACAGACGAAGATGCCATCAGGACTCGCTGCGACAACTGCATCCTTCAAGCCATCCACATACAGAGGCAACTGGAGTTCGTTGATGACATGCGTATTCTCGCAATGACTTCCCATCACCGCATTACCGATGCTGGCATGATGCAGCTCATCAGTGAGTGTATTCCAGGTACCCAGGTCCTTCCATTCACCATTAAACGGTACTACCGCTACCGATTCAGCCTTCTCCGCCACCTCGTAGTCGAAAGAGATTTTTGGAAATTCGCTATATCTTGCACGAGTATCTTCAAAGTTCTCACTCTGCATATACTTACGTACAATCTGCATCATATAGCCCAAACGGAAAGCGAAGACACCACCATTCCAGTAAGCACCCTCCTCCAGGAGTTTCTCTGCTGTAGGCACATCCGGTTTCTCGGTAAATCTCTTCACTATCTGATACTTCTCTCCTTCAGCAAAAGGAACCACATAACCATATTTTGCACTTGGATAAGTAGGTTTGATACCCATCAGCACGAGGTCGGCGACGTTTTTCTCCACACACTCCACCATACGGGCTATGGTATGGAAATATTCCAACTCGGTATAAGGATCACAAGGCATAATAACCACAACCTCGTCATCCTCACATTTCTTCTTCAGTTTCAGATAACTTGCAGCTAAAGCGATAGCAGGGAAAGTATCACGCCTCTCCGGTTCGGTAACCACAGAAACCCGCTCTCCCAGCTGGTTCTGGATGATATCCAGCTGACTGGCATTTGTAGCAAGCGTAATATCGTTGGTCAGATTTGCTTCCTGAGCCTGACGTACCACGCGCTGAACCATACTTTCCATCTCCCCATTCTCCTTTTCGAGCAATGGCAAGAACTGTTTGCTTCTAGCATTATTGCTAAGTGGCCAGAGCCTTTTACCCGAGCCACCCGATAATAAAATTAATTGCATATTATTACTATCTAAATCGTTTATTGTTCATACTTAAGATTTCACAAATTAACAGTGAGAGACTGCACCACATCAGGAGTTTACTCCCAGTACCAACAGGTCTCAAAGAAGAATCATCCGTGATAATCCGGCTGCAAAAGTACGTTTTTCTTTTGAAACCACCAAGCAATTTCTAAAAAAACTACCTATTCATATAAAAATACCTAGATATGCGCAAGAAAGTAAAAAGGAAGAAAAAACATCATTTAAACAGTTTAAAAACAAGAAAAGCTGGTTCAAGTTGGTTCAAGTTGGTCTATTTCGATATTTTTTTGCTGATTTATTTCCGATTTTCAACTATTATTATTACCTTTGCGACCAAATATCAGTTTAAGCAAACCTCAAATAACTTAAAAAGATATATAACAATAGTTCGTTAATAATTCAATAATGTGCTAAG
>NZ_QSAV01000110.1:0-1277 GCF_003465495.1 Segatella copri
TTGGGAACCCCAAAACGCCTCGCTCCACCATGAGGGCGGAGAAATTTTGCTCCCGACGGTCGCAGAAAGTGGGTGTACCAACTATAAACAGTGTATCGAATGACAAACGTACAGGAACAAGACAAGAGAAAGGGCGGAAGACCGCCCACGGGCAGGGTTCGCAAGCAGTCGAAGTCTGTCACGGTGAAGTTCTCGAAGCCAAGCTACGAGGCATTGAAGCTGAGGGCAAGAAAAGCTAACCGCAAGTTGGCGGAGTACATTCGTGAGTCCGCCTTGAACGGCGAGGTGGTCAGCGGACACAACGCAGAGACGGTAGCCATCGCTAAGAGTCTCATTGGCATGGCGAACAATCTCAACCAACTTACCAAGCTGTCGCATCAGAGAGGTTTCCATGAAACCCATGTATATGTGGTGGACTTGTTGAGAAGATTGAAAGCCATCCTTGGTGAGTATCGCCAAGCAAGTTCTAAACCGAAGCCAAGCAGTATGGGCAGAAAGGAGGATACCACATGATAGGCAAGCTAAAGAAAGGTGCATCCTTTGGTGGTTGCGTCCGCTATGTGACAGGCAAGGACGAGGCGAAAATCATCGTCTCGGATGGTGTGTTACTCGGCACGAATGCCGAGATAACGCAAAGTTTCGAGCTACAGAGGCAGCTAAATCCAAGGATTAAGAAGCCTGTGGGACACATTGCATTGAGCTTCAAACCAGAGGACAAGCCACGCTTGACGGATGAGTTCATGGCTAAGATAGCCCTTGAATACATGCGGATGATGGGCATTACCGATACCCTATTCATTATCGTAAGGCATCACAACACGTACAATCCACATTGTCATATCGTGTATAACCGCATCAACAATGAGGGCAAACTCATATCTGAAGCCCACGATTACAGGCGTAATGAGCAAGTGACCAAGGCTCTAAAATCCAAGTATGGGCTGACCTACGGAACGGACAAGAGCAAGACTAGCACTCGCAAATTGCGCAATGCGGAGCGTGCAAAATACGAGATTCACAATGCAGTCAAAGATGCCTTAAAAGTTGCAGATAGCTGGCAGAAGTTCAAGAATGAACTGTCAAAACGAGGTGTTCGCTTGGAGCTTGTCTATAAGGACAAGGAGAGAAGCAAGGTACAAGGCATCCGATTCTGTAAGGACGGATATAGCTTCAAGGGTACGCAGATTAGCCGAGAATACAGCTTTGTCAAGTTGGATGCAAGACTTGGCACAGAGTATAATCGTGTATCGCCAAGAGCCGAATCTATGCAGGGAGGA
>NZ_QSAV01000111.1:0-1265 GCF_003465495.1 Segatella copri
ATCTGCGTTGTGCAGTTGTAACTTACTGAATATTAACATTATATATTTGTATATATGAAATATTTTTTGTACCTTTGTAAAGAAATAATTAACAAATAAAAGGTACAAAATGAGCATTATTAAGTTATCTAAACAAATAGCCGACCCACGAGTTGCGGGTCGAACTGTCCATAAAATGGAACATATCATTTACATTACAATCGCTGCGGTAATTGCAGGAGCTCAATCTTGGAACGAAATTGCAGAGTTTGGAAAAAGTAAGTTAGACTTCTTCAAAAAGCGTTTGCAGGGGTTGGAGACTATTCCAAGCCATGACACCTTCAATCGTTTCTTTTCTATCTTTGATCCAAAAGGATTTGAAGAGATCTTCAGAAACTGGGTTAGAGAAATTGTAGGGGAAGTCAAAGGTGTTGTTGCCATTGATGGCAAGCTTATGCGTGGATCAAGCAAGTGTGATGCCGAGCACACTATTGGTCAAGCTGACTTCCGCACATGGATCGTATCTGCTTGGTCAGCAGACAACAGCATATCACTTGGGCAAGAGAAAGTCGGTGAAAAAACAAATGAAATCACGGTCGTTCCCAAGTTGCTTAGTGCTATAGACGTGTCAAATGCCATTGTGACAATAGATGCTATGGGATGCCAAACTTCTATAACAGAGAAAATCATAGAAGGCAAGGGGGACTATATTATCGCCTTGAAGGAAAATCAGAAGAAAAGTTACGAATTTGCTAAGGACATGATTTACGAGCATGAGTATAGAGGCAATTGTAATGTAGTGACAAAACATTATTCCTTTAATGAGGGACATGGTCGTCAGGAAGAAAGAACCTGCATTGTTGTAAGCTATGGGGACATAATGCAGAGAATGTTTAAGAACAGGTTTGTTGGGTTAAGGTCTGTTGTCGGGATTACCTCAAGAAGATCTGTTGCGACATCTGGTGAAACATCTGAGGAAACAAGATACTATATAACTTCCTTAAGTAATGAAGACCCCGAAAAGATAGCAAGCGCCATTAGGCAACATTGGTCCATAGAAAACAACTTGCATTGGCAATTGGACATTACTTTCAGAGAAGACGAAAGTAAGAAAGTCAAAAATGCAGCGAGGAACTTCTCTACCATAAGCAAAATGGTCCTCTCCATCTTGAAAAATGACAAGACGACCAAGGGAAGTCTCAACCTGAAAAGATTGAAGGCAGGCTGGGATGAAGAGTACCTGTCAAAACTTTTGGAGGGCAGCGCAATTTAATGCGTTTGCCCTG
>NZ_QSAV01000112.1:0-1256 GCF_003465495.1 Segatella copri
AGCGTAGTAGCGATAGCGGTCAGAATGCTGATGGCTATCTGCAGAATTGTTTTCCAAGTGTTCGCTTTCATCTTTTTAGTGTTTAAAGTTTAGTGTTTCATGTTTACTTTTTTGTGGGGCGAATAGGCTGGGCTAGGGGCTAGCACCCTAGCCAGTCTATCCTTGGGCTATTCAAGGCCGTCGCCAGTATCGTCCTTGCCGGTAGTACCGCCGCCTGATTCAGAGCCTTGGCCTTCGCTGCCGGTCTGACCGGTGCTTGAACCACCTGGGGTAGAACCGCCTGGCGTATTATCCGGAGTAGTTGGGGCGTTGAGGTCAACGTTGGTCTTACCCTCCTTGATCGCCTTGATAACGGCTGCCTGAGCGCTGCGGCTGGCTACGAGGTTGAACTCGGCGTCATCGCGAAGGTTCTTAAACTCCTGACCAGGCTCCCACTGAACCTTCACGCCAGTGATGTTCTGTGCGGTGAACTTGTCGGCATCCTCGGCACCCTTTGAAGTGAGAAGGAGAGAGAAATCACCGAGGTCGCCCAGACGGATTTTCTTACCCTCAAGCAACATCTCACGCATACAGTCTACGGCAATGTAGAGGATGGCGCTGATGTCGGCTCTTGAATAAACACTACCATGCGAAGTGATGTGCTTGGCAAACTTCTCGATGGTCATGATGTCGGTGTACTGTGAAATGGCGAAAGCATTCTGCTTCTCAGTCTTCACGAGTTCCAGGTCCTTTGGGTCAGGATTCTTACCCTCCTTCTTTGCCTGGTTGATGCGTGACTTAGCCTGGTTGATTTCCAGAAGATTTGCGTTCACGCTACGCATTACGATGCTGTAATTAATCATAGTCGTTTTTAGTATGTTTAGAGTCCTTTGTTTTTGCAACTCCCCAGAACGCCCCGTTCCTGCCGTTTTCTGGGTCTTCATTGATGACCGGCGCCTGCCATCATTTATGACCCGTGTTGGTCTTAATAGAAGACCGCCTTCAGGCACCTAAGGCATTTCTTTCGATTGCTGGTGCAAAGATACGAATAAATCTGGTATCTACCAAATTTAGACATGTGATAAGGAGCGATTTTCAGCAAACTTACGATTTGAAAGTTAGCTTAAAAAACAAGCTCTATGTTTCATGCGGCGCTTCTCTATGTTTTCGCGGTATAGAAGCTGTGTTTTTGCTTTATAAATCAGCATATTACAAAGTAATAACCTATTTGCAGGAAACGTGTTCAGTATTCAGTATTCAGTTTTTTTCGCTGTTGT
>NZ_QSAV01000113.1:0-534 GCF_003465495.1 Segatella copri
AGTGAGTGTACCAACTGTAAACAGTATATCGAATGACAAACGTACAGGAACAGAATAGGAGAAAGGGCGGAAGACCGCCCACGGGCAGGGTTCGCAAGCTCTCGAAGTCTGTCACGGTGAAGTTCTCAAAGCCAAGCTACGAGGCTTTGAGACTGAGGGCGAGAAAAGCCAACTGCAAGTTGGCGGAGTACATCCGTGAGTCCGCCTTGAACGGCGAGGTGGTCAGCGGACACAACGCAGAGACGGTAGCCATCGCCAAGCACCTCATTGGCATGGCGAACAACCTCAACCAACTTACCAAGCTGTCGCATCAGAGAGGGTTCCAGGAAACCCATGTGTATGTGGTGGACTTGTTGAGAAGATTGAAAGCAATCCTTGGCGAGTATCGCCAAGCAAGTTATAAACCGAAGCCAAGCAGTATGGGCAGAAAGGAGGATACCACATGATAGGCAAGCTAAAGAAGGGCAGCTCATTTGGTGGTTGCATCCGCTATGTTACAGGCAAGGACGAGGCGAAAATCATCGCCTCAGATGG
>NZ_QSAV01000113.1:544-1234 GCF_003465495.1 Segatella copri
ATCGCCTCAGATGGCGTGTTGCTCGGCACGAATGCCGAGATGGCTCAAAGTTTTGAGCTACAGAGGCAGCTAAATCCAAGAATTAAGAAGCCTGTGGGACACATTGCATTGAGCTTCAAACCAGAGGACAAGCCACGTTTGACGGATGAGTTCATGGCTAAGATAGCCCTTGAATACATGCAGATGATGGGCATCAACGATACCCAATTCATCATCGTAAGGCATCACAATACGGACAATCCACATTGTCATATCGTGTACAACCGCATCAAAAATGAGGGCAAGCTCATATCAGACAGGAATGATTACAGGCGTAATGAGCAGGTGACCAAGGCTCTAAAATCCAAGTATGGACTGACCTGCGGAACGGACAAGAGCAATACTAATACTCGCAAATTACGCAATGCTGAGCGTGCCAAATACGAGATTCACAATGCCGTCAAGGATGCCTTGAAAGGCGCTGATAGTTGGCAGAAGTTCAAGAATGAACTTGCAAAGCGAGGTGTTCTCTTGGAGTTAGTCTATAAGGACAAGGAGCGAACCAAGGTGCAAGGCATCCGATTCTGCAAGGACGGATATAGTTTCAAGGGTACGCAGATTTGCAGAGAATGCAGCTTTGGCAAGTTGGATGCAAGACTTGGCACAGAGCATAATCGTGTATCGCCAAGAGCCGAATCTATGCAGGGAGGA
>NZ_QSAV01000114.1:0-1223 GCF_003465495.1 Segatella copri
GGAGAGGAGAATGTTCCTGAGCTTGACTTTGCCATGACCAACGTCACGGCAGGAGGACATGGCTACCGTTTCCTCCCTCACGGAACACACTTCACAGGCGAGGGCGCGACTGTCAAGATAAAGTATGACCGCACGAGAATACCAAGCGGCTATACCGAGGACGACATCCGTACCTATTACTACGACCCGGCCGAGAAGCATTGGGTTGCGTTGGAGCGTGTGCGTGTGGACAAGAAGGAAGAGTGTGTCGTTTCAAAGACGACCCACTTCACCGACATGATCAACGGTGTGATACAGGCCCCGGAGTCACCGCAGACCGAAGGCTTTGCCCCGACGATGATGAACGACATCAAGGCGGCAGACCCGACGGCGAAGCTCAATGTCATTGCGCCTCCAAGCGCAAACAACCGTGGCTCTGCCAACCTGCAGTATCCGTTCGAGATGCCGCCAGCACGAAACGGTATGCAGCCAAGCCTTGGCTTGCAGTACAGCAGCGAGGGCGGTAGCGGTTGGCTTGGCGAGGGTTGGAACGTCAGCGTGCCAAGCATTACGCTTGACACCCGGTGGGGCGTGCCTCGTTATGACCAGTCAAAAGAGACGGAGACTTATCTCTTGTCCGGTTCAATGCTCTCCACTATGGATGACAACGGACAGATGGGAGTCGCACACCGTGGCGAGAAGATGAACAGAAAGGCTGACCGCCAGTTCTACACCCGCCAAGGCGGTGATTTCAGCCGTATCATCCGCAAGGGTGACAGTCCTGCCAACTATTATTGGGAGGTTACAGACAAGCAGGGTGTCAAGTACATCTATGGTGGTGACGGAGCTGTTGTAAAGGGCAATGTCACCGATGCTTCGGGCAGTACCCGTGAGGTGATTGCCGAATGGAAGCTGAAACGTGTCGAGGAACTCCACGGTGACTATATAGAATATGTGTATGACATCGTGGATGAGGATGTGCGTGGCGGCTTGAAGGCCAAGGCTGCATATCTGAAGGAGGTTCACGCAGGTAATGCAGGACAGGAACCGCACACCGTTGTACTCTTTGAAGGCAACAAGGTAAAGCAGGTAAAGACCAACAATGCCCGCTATGGATTCCTCGCCTCCTCCAACAAGCTGTTGGAGAAAGTGACCGTGAATTTCCAGGGCGAGACATTGCGCAGCTATGCCTTTGACTACAAGGAAGGTGCATTCCACAAGGAAATGCTCACAGGTGTCAGACA
>NZ_QSAV01000115.1:0-917 GCF_003465495.1 Segatella copri
CAAAGCTCCTTGTCCGTCATGAACCGCTCACCGCCAAGCATGGGGCGGTAGTTCATCACGGCACGTTCAAAATTGTCAACCATTCGGTTGAGGTGGTTCACGATGTGGTTCATCCACTCGCTGTTTCTTGTCATTACTTCATTGCTCATAGTTGTCTCGTTTTATTGTTGATACTTACGTTACTCGGTTTACTTGCTGCATTGGATTAAGTGGCTGTTGTATATTGACAGCCTAACCTGTGCGCTTGCGAAAGCGCATGTCCTTTTTCTTGTCCTCCACTACTGCTACGATAGCCATCACGTCCTCCGGCTTGTAGTAGGTCTTGTGGCTGATTTGCGTATAAGCCAAAGTTCCGTTGTCCCGAAGCGTCTGCACTGTCCGTGGGCAGATGTTGAGCGTCTGACACACGTCCTGCGTGTCGAGCCACTTGTTCATGGTCTTGTCCTCACTGCGCTCACGGATTCTGTCCATGCGCTTCACGAAGTTCTCCAACTGGGCATCAAGATAGTTGAATGCCTCTTCCTCGAATACGATGAATCCCATACTTTTCTTTTTTCTAAGTTAATACTATGTTATATGTAGCAAAGCTCCACGCATATGCTGTGCTCCACGTTTGTGAGTGCAAAGATAAGGCACGGCAATCTAAAAACAAGCGTTTTCAATTTCTGTGGCAGTATGTTGCCGGGGTTTGCCGACTTCAACGCCAAAAACAACAAGAAAAACTTGCACGACTGCAACGAATACATGAACAATGATGAGTTGAGAAATACGTTGAAGTTCTCACAACTATCTCGGTATGCAAATAAGCAAGCCACAACTAAATTGCCACGTTACACCCAATCAGTTGCATGGCTGCACTCAGTACACTTACTTTGCACCCGACAATCGGTCAATGGTGCAAACCGTGACCACTATAC
>NZ_QSAV01000115.1:942-1211 GCF_003465495.1 Segatella copri
GCCAAATACTAACAAATAAAACAGCATAAGTTATGGCAAGAACAAAAGATGCAGTCTTGGCTCCTGAGCAAAAGGAGCTGATGGAAAAAGAGTATTTGGATTTTGTTAAACCATCTACGTATGGCAATAAAGTCAATCCAAGCACCCGCAGTTCCCTCTGCACTGATGATGTGGAGAATCCAGAGTTGAGAGCTATCGTTGAGAATGTGGCTGCAACAATTCCCAATCGAGAGGAAACATCAACGAACGAGGCTCAATCGCCACCGAAT
>NZ_QSAV01000116.1:0-1134 GCF_003465495.1 Segatella copri
TGGGAAGACAAGAAGGAAGCGGGCAGGATGAGCAAGTATCCGTTCAGGGCGATGATTTGACAATGTTGAATGGTGAGTGATGAACTCATTCCTGATGGGCCCTCGGATTACTCCGGACTGCATCCTGCCGATGCGCTTTCTCTTGTTTCAGATGCGAGGCGGGTAGGGCTACTCTAAGCCGTCGCCTCCTCCTTCTCCAGTGGTTCCGCTACCGCCCTGGTCGGTGTTGTCACCACCAGGGGTATCCTTTCCGGTATCCTTCCCGGTATCCGGGGTGGTATCTGGGGTGGTATCCGGGGTGGTGCCATCACCTAACAGAGCAGAGGCCTTCTTCAGCGTAGCTTCGAGGTTGATGGTCTTGGTGCTAAACTCACCGGTGCCACGAGCACGGAGACGGAAACCGTCGATGTTCTTGGCGATGGTGAACTCCTTCTCTGAGGCGGCTCCCTCCTTGTTGCGGATGCCGATGGAGAAGATGGCGAGGTCGTCAATCTTCACAGCGAAACCCTGCAAGGTGAGTTCCTTGATGCACGATACCATATCGGTAATCATGCCCTTGATGGCTCCCTTAGAGAAAGGAGTGTTGTGGCTAGCCATGTGTTCGGCCAGGCCGTCGATGTCTACCGTCTGAGTGATGACTGGATAGGCGTAATACTTGCCGTATGCCTCTGGCATCTTGGCGTTCTGATTTAGTTTTAGTACGTAAAGCAACATAAGTTTTTAAGTGTTTAAATGGTTAATGTTCTTCTTTCTGAATCACATTGCAAAGATACAACATTTCATTTTCCCAACTCACCGATGCTCATTGTTGCTCACCGATACTCACCGATTATCACTGATAAATATCAGGGTTCTCCCAAATGGAAGAAAATATAGGATACTTGCAGAGGATTGAACTCCTTGCAACTCTTGTTGTATCCACTCTTCTGCAACTGCTCGTAGAGCTGGGTGCATCTTACTATCCATCTCATCAGATGGGCTCTTGCCACGTCCGGGTCGGAATCCGGAAAATAGAGCAGGGCTAACTCCTGCTTGGTGTAACTTCGTAAATCCATTTTCTATAATGTTGAATGTTGAGTGTTGAATGTTGAATTTTGAACACGAATCTCTCGAATCTCACGAATCTTTCGTTCT
>NZ_QSAV01000117.1:0-733 GCF_003465495.1 Segatella copri
ATATTATATAGGTACCGCCATACGGGCTAACGGTGATTTACATATTCAGGAGGTAATTTTCCAGTCTCTTCAAGTAATCGAATTACTTTCTTTAGCTTTTCCATTGGAAGATTACGTTTTTTACAACGCTTTACATCCTTTTCAAAGCGACTGGTAGCTATGATTCTGTATTTCATATTCCCAACTTTTCAAACATATCATCAGCACTTTCATACTCTGTCACTCTACCATGACGAATATCATCCATTGCTTCTTCTATCCCTGACATGCTTTTCTGATGATTAGGAACAATCACAACGCCTTTCATTGCCTCAAGAACTTTCTTGAGTCCAGCCATAACACTATTATCTTCCACTTGTATAGTTAATGTTGCCATAACCTATAATTTTAAACGTTAAACTTTTCCGCAAAATTACGCTTTTTCTTCGAAACCACCAAGAAAAAAGCAATAATTCTGCAACTCATCAGCCAATTTCCCCCGAATAAACAGTAAACTACAAACAGCAAACTATAAATTGTAAATTATTAATTGTAAACAGCTATCCCCTGGCGGTCCCAGCCCGCATAACTATGGCGAAGACCTTTGATGGTCCGCCAACCTTATAGCGAAGCGGTTCCGAGCACCGAGTAGGGCGGTTTCCCTCTTCTTCCCTGAGGGGAGAAGACCGAGATGAGAGGTGGAGCCTTCCTTAACGGTAAGGAAGGACGGGTAGGTTTTCGAAAAAAGACATTA
>NZ_QSAV01000117.1:743-1069 GCF_003465495.1 Segatella copri
ACCCTCCCTCAAGGGAGGGACAGGAGGGTCTATTTACAATACATCCCCTCATAATACTTCTGATATTCCCCAGAAGTAACATGATCCATCCATTCCTGGTTATCGAGATACCACTTCACGGTCTCCTCGATACCCTCCTCAAACTGGAGAGATGGCTCCCAGCCGAGTTCCTTCTGCAACTTTCTAGAGTCAATAGCGTAACGCATATCGTGACCCTTTCTGTCTGTTACATAAGTAATCAAATCCAAGTCAGCACCCTCAGGGCGACCGAGCAATCTATCAACAGTCTTGATTACCACCTTGATGATATCGATATTCTTCCACTC
>NZ_QSAV01000118.1:0-1066 GCF_003465495.1 Segatella copri
AAACGAAAAGGGTGCGCCATAGACTTATGACACACCCTCTTGATTATTTAAATGATGTCAACCATTAGAATTTGGTAAGTTGTTCCACCTTGTCGAATTTGATGGTTGTTCCATCTATGATGACCTTTACTTTGTTTTCAGCCTTTGTTCCCATGTCGTAATATGAATATTTGTACCAGGAATTACCGAGAGGCTTAATGCTGATGATACCATGTCGCTCACTTGGACCATCTTGTAAACCGCTGCGGAACAGCCAACAAGCATAACCTCTATCGTCATAATCATATTCTGCAGCCAAGTGTTTAAGAAGAGACTTTGTACAATGTTTTTTCAGAAAGTCGTAGTCATTGTATAATTCCCCATTATACATTTCTTTGATGAAGCTAATGATTTCCTTCTCTGTTGGCTTTTTCTCCTTACCATCTATGAAGATTTTCTTGGTGATAGTTTTAAACTTAAAATCTGCCGCACAGTCTGCATCAGGATTTTTTAGTTCTTTCTTCTGATAAACTACTTGGTTGTCACTAAATTTAGCTCCACCGCAAGATACTACATCCTTGATTTTTTTCTTGTCTATATTAAAGCATACGACCCCTATGCCACTGGTTTCTGCTGCGTATATTCCTGCTACATTTTTATCGCCAATAATCCAGATGTTGTTTTTATACATTCTGCAATCCTTAATGGAGCCAAAGTCATAATCTTCAGATTCCAAAGGAAATTTCTTATTGTCAATCTTAACATAGTATTCATACTTGTTTTCATCGGCAATAACATTTACCTCCTTACCAGAATAGTTGAAAGTGAATTTTGTAACGTTCCCCTTCTTTGATTTCTCTGGACTAATCACAACATCGACAGGTTCTTCGTTGTCTGTAGCTGCTACACTATCGGAAGCGATGCTGTCGTTACCTTGTTTTGCACTCTTTGTCTTGTTTGTGCAACTGATGCCCCCTGCAAAGATCATTGCAATAAAAAGGGCACTGATGATGTTTTTGTAATTCATATCTTGATTTTTTTTGTACTCCTAATTTCCGCAACACTATAATTTAATATTTTTTATAAG
>NZ_QSAV01000119.1:0-375 GCF_003465495.1 Segatella copri
GGCAAAAAGTGAAGGATATGTAGCTGAAAATGGTTTTGTAGTAACAGATCCGACGCACTTTGGAAAGACGTATCATGATAAACTCCTTTAGCCAGCAATGCCAGCCAAAAGGAGTTATAAGAGTTAATCAAGGCGGTGTCGAGCAGCCCAGCTTCCAGCATCCAGACACGGACATTCTTTGGGAGTAGTCCCAGGCAAGTCCCGATGGCCCACAATCTTCGCTTTCGGAAAGAGAATCTTCAGATTCCTGAAAAGATCAATGAGTCTCGTTTCCTGCTCAGTGGTCATGGTGTTGCAAGGCTTGCCTTGCTCATCGAGCCCTCCCTCATAGCAGATGCCGATAGAGCATCTGTTATAAGGTCTGGCATGAGCCCC
>NZ_QSAV01000119.1:385-1033 GCF_003465495.1 Segatella copri
GAGCATCTGTTATAAGGTCTGGCATGAGCCCCCACCTCCAGCAGCTTACGGTGCTGCGTCATCGTACCATCCTTACGGATGTAGAAGTGGTAGCCGATGTCATAAAACCCACGAGCCTTATGGTCACGTTGCAGCTGTTCCACACTATAGTCCTGATTGCATCGGCTAGCCGAGCAATGCAGTACCAGAAATCTCACAGAGTCGGCAGACATCATGTTCTTGCCGTTCTCCACTTTGGCGAGGAGCATGCGCTCAGAGCGTACCTTCTCCCCGCCAATGTTCATTGGAAATGTATCTTTCGTCATAGGAATAATTCAACATTCAACACTCAACATTCAACATTGCTATAAGGCACTCGCGCACGAGCTTACTCCCAGTGCCGTGAGAGCAGCAATCAGCGCCTGTACGATGGCATTCACGATTTGAGTCCAGGAAATCTTGTTTGGATTTGATTCAGAGTTAGAACGAAACATTTTCATAATCAATAAAATTTAAATGAAACAATAAGTTATCAGAGTTTAGCAGTGCCTCCCTTTCAGAGAGGTAAGGCACTGCCAGAGTTGGAGACTATTCCAATCCGTCACCATTGTCGGAACCAGTTCCGCCAGTAACCATCTACTTCTCCATATTGCCCGCTAAAAAATAAGT
>NZ_QSAV01000012.1:0-79967 GCF_003465495.1 Segatella copri
CATAAAAGAGGGTGCGCCATAGACTTATGACACACCCTCTTGTTTTATTTGGGATTACTAAAAGTTCATTGATTAGAGAGAGAACTTGTAACCCAGTGTAATCTGGAATACAGAGTTGCAACCAGCATCGTCAAAGTCAGAAACCTTTGTTACGCCAATATTGTAACGAGCATCTAAGCAAACGTTCATATACTCGTAAGAGATGCCTACAGGAACAGAGAAATCAAAAGACTTAACTTCTGCTCCGTTTGGCGCATATTTATCGTAATCTACAGTAACGCCATCAACACTAACCTTGTTGCTAAGATTAAATGCTGGCTGGATACCTGCCTTTAAAGCAAGACCTGGAGCCACATAAACGTTGGCAAGAATTGGAATATTAAGATAATCCATCTTCATCTTCACGTCGTAATCTTTAACCTTTGCCTTTGCACCCTGCATAGAGTAGAGAAGACCACCGCTAATGCCAAACATTGGTGATACATGATACTCCAGTTCAGCACCTCCAACGAAGCCTGCTTTGTATTCTGCATCATCCTCTGTAAGAGATGAAACGTTCAAACCGACCTTAGGCTGAATTGTAACATCGCCTGCTTTGTACTGTGCGAAAGCACCTACTGAAGACAGCGCCATAGCTGCCATAACGAATAATTTTTTCATAATCTCTAATATTTTAAATTAATAGTTTATAATGCTCATATAGAGTATGATTAGTTATCAGTGTGTATGCTGATTCCATCATTTTTACTAGGTGCAAAGGTATGTTTTTTCTTTATTCGCTCCAAATATTTTAAGCATTATTTTAAAATAAGCAGCCAAATATCACATATAAGTTTCTATTTCGTATATTTTTAGCAATAATTATCCCAATTTTCTTGCATCGTTTCATAAAAAGTTGTATATTTGCAGAGCTAAATAGAAATGCTTATGGGACTGGAATTTGGAAAATGGTTAATGGACGTTGCCAAATATATGTTGACGGCGCTCTTGCTAGCAAGTTTTTTTGGAGACATGAATACCCCAGGAATGGTTGCTATAGCAATTATCATTATGTTAGTGATGTTAGGTTTAGGACTTTGGTTTGTTCATCATAATGGTCCTGATGATAAAAATAATAAGAAAAAGAAAGGAAGATAATTATGACTACACAAGAAATTAATTTTGCCATTATTTGTGGAGCACTGATTTTGATATGTCTTTTTGCTGTAGGATTGATGTTTTATGAAAAGAATCAGCAAAAGAAAAGTGCTCAGTGGGAGTAACGAAAACTCCCCCTATACTCTTTGAAGTGTAGGGGGAGTTTTCTTTTATTCTTCATCCTCGTCCCAGTCTTCTTCGTCAAATCCAAACATGGCGGGATCTACGAAGGCATCCAGGGCTCGGCGTTCTTTCTTTGTTGGGCGACCAGTGCCTCTTGCTCTATCTACGAATCCGCTGATGCGGCTCATCTCCAGGAGCTCGTATTGCTTAGGGTCGGTTACGTTTTTATAGACACCATACAGCATCTTGGCGCCTACGCGCTGCTCTATGCAGTCGAGAACCTCGAAAGAGTAGGTGATAGGGGCTTTCTTTACGCTCACCACATCGCCACGCTTGATGATGAAGGAAGGCTTTCTCGTTACGCCTCCCACCATGACGCGGCCATTCTTACAGGCATCGGCAGCAATGCTGCGGGTCTTGTAAATGCGGGCAGCCCAGAGCCACTTGTCTATTCTTGCTGATTCTTTCATGATTTCTAATGCTTATGGAGATTAATCATTAATAATTAATCACTATAATTACTTCTTTCCTAGCTTATTGTATTGGTTCATGGTGATGTCGATACCAGCCAATACGAAGCTCTTGATGATCTCTACACCCAGGTCGATGGCCGGCTGCAGCTGCTTCATGTCTTCCTCAGTATATTTGCCCAGCACCCAGTCTATCTGACCGCCACGCGGATAATCGTTGCCGATGCCCATGCGCAGGCGGGCATAGTTCTGACCGATAAGCTGCTGGATATGTCCCAATCCGTTATGGCCACCGTTGCTGCCGTTTGCCTTCAGTCGGAAAGCACCCAGAGGCAGGGCTAGCTCATCGCTGATAACGAGGAGTCGGCTCTGGTCAATCTTTTCCTGATTCAGCCAATATCTTACCGCATTACCGCTGAGGTTCATGAATGTGGTAGGTTTGAGCAGGAAAATCTTTCTTCCCTTGAGCGTAGTCTCGGCTACGAAGCCATATCGCTTATCCTCAAAATGAATATTGGACGCTTTAGCAAAAGCGTCCAATACCATAAATCCTGTGTTGTGCCTGGTGCCGGCGTATTCATCGCCAGGGTTACCAAGCCCACAAATCAAATATTTATCCAATGTTTGATAATGCTTTACTCAGGTTCGTAAAATCTCTAGATGACTCAGTGATTAAGCCTCTTCTTCCTCAGCAGTCTGAGCTGCGAGCTGAGCGTTACGTGTCATCTTGATAGAGCAAACTACAACAGCCTTGCTTGTAGCCAACTCGAGACCCTCGAATGAGAGGTCACCTACCTTGATGCTCTTACCGATCTTCAACTCAGTAACGTCGATATCGAGGTGCTCAGGAATAACCTGGTAAGGAGCTGTAACGTTGATCTTACGGATAGAGAGGTTCATACGACCACCATCACGTACACCCTGTGCAAGACCTGTCAACTTAACTGGAATACCGATAGTGATAGGCTTCTGGTCGTTAACCTCGTAGAAGTCAACGTGCAGAGGAGCGTCTGTTGTTGGGTGGAACTGAATCTCCTTCATGATAGCTGTGTGGCTCTCACCGTCGATGATGAGGTTGATAACGTATACATGAGGAGTGTAGATTACTTTACGCAACTCTGCGAATGGAACTGCGAATGACATAGCCTCAGGAGCACCGTTCTCGCCCTTCTTCTCACCGTAAAGGTTACATGGGATAAAACCTTCCTTACGCAATGTCTTAGAAGCTTTCTTGCCAAGGTCTGTACGCTTCTGACCTGTTACATTAATCTCTTTCATTTTGTGTTACTCTAAATTAAGTTATTAATAAAAAATGTGCCTTAACTCGCCATCACACGGATTAGCTTTGCTTAAAGCGGGTGCAAAATTACGAAAATTATTTGGAATGAGCAAACTTTTTGCTGAAAAACATGTTCTACATGCAGAAAAAATATTGAAAATACAATTTTTTGCTTAAATAAACTGAAATTTTTGCCCGTTTTCTTGTCTATTACCTATTTAATGTGTATTTTTGCAAGCGTATTAGGTAATTTAATAAATGAATCTTTTAAAAACATTAGAGAATGATTAATAGGGATTTGATAAGACGTAAGATTGTGCAGTTAACCTACGCATACTATCAAAACAGCGATCATAACATGGAGAACGCTGAGAAGGAGCTGATGTTTAGTCTCTCCAAGTCATACGATTTGTACAACTACATGTTGCAGCTCATCGTTGCCATCACCCAGGAGGCACGCAAGCGCTACGATGTAGATGTAGCCCGTGCCAAGAGAGAGGGTGAGCAGGAACCTTCACCACGTTTCGCATTCAATAAGTTCGCTCTGCAGCTCGAAGAGAACAAGATGCTGCTCGAATGGATAGATGTAAAGCATTCCAACTGGGATGAGGATATCGAAATGGTGCGCAAACTGTATACTGCGATTACGTCTAGCGATCTCTATGCTGATTATATCAGCGGTGCTATTGATGAGGAACTCGCCGATCTCGACGAGTACAGCCGCGACCGCGAGGTATGGCGCCGCATCTACAAGCTGTTCATTCAGAATAATGAAGATCTTGATGCATTCCTTGAGGAGAAGAGCCTCTACTGGAACGATGACAAGGATATCATAGATACTTTCGTATTGAAGACTATCAAGCGTTTCGACCCGAATGCTAAGGCCAAGCAGGAATTGCTGCCAGAATACAAGGATGCTGAAGACAGAGAGTTTGCACGCAAGCTCTTCCGTGCTACCATCCTCAACTGCGATACCTACCAGCGCTATATGAGCGAGGCTTTGCGCAACTGGGATTTCTCACGTCTTGCCTATATGGATGTAATTATCATGCAGATTGCCATCGCTGAGGTTATGAACTTCCCTGGCATCCCGGCTACCGTCACTATCAACGAGTATGTAGAACTTGCCAAGGCATACAGCACTCCTCGAAGCGGCGGTTATGTTAACGGTATGATCGACAACATCTGCCGCGAGCTCATCAGCCGCAACCTTATCCAGAAGGAGATGCCTGAGCGCAAGCAGCACGCACAGCACGGTGAACATGCCGGCAAACAGCGCCCAGACAACCAGCACCCAGCCGGCCGTCGTCCGCGCATTCATCGCGCTCCGGGCGAGGGTGAGTAAATAACGGAGGCCTTTCTTGCTGGTCACACCTTTTTATATGTAGAACATAAATAATAATAGATAATACTTTTAACGACATGACAAATTTAGTATTGCAAGCAGCTGCCGGTGGTAGCAGCATGAGTTTTCTCATCATGATGGTAGCTATTTTCGCTATCATGTGGTTCTTTATGATCCGTCCTCAGCAGAAGAAGCAGAAGGAAATCCGCAAGTTCCAGAATGCTTTGGCAGAGGGTACCAAGGTGGTTACAGGCGGCGGTGTTTACGGCACAGTTAAGCGTGTTAACCTCGAGGCTAATACCGTTGATGTTGAGATAGCTCGTGGTGTGGTAATCACTGTAGCTAAGGGCTACGTGTTTGCTGATGCAGCTAGTCAGACACCTAATGCGTAGTATCAAGAGCATATTAAAAGCTGTCAGAAACTTCCTGTTCAGTGGTCTGAATAAGGAGTTTCTGATTTTTTTGTTCTTTCTCGCTCTCAGCGGCATCTTCTGGCTGATGATGACGCTCAATGAGACTACAGAGAGAGAATTCAATATTCCTGTGCAGTTAACGGGCGTGCCCCGCAATGCGGTGATAACCGGCGAACTCACTGATACCGTGCATATTACGGTGCGCGATAAGGGATTCACACTCGTTACCTATGCTTACGGAGGCAAGATTCATCCGCTCACATTCCGGTTTGCCAATTATGCCGACGAAGAAACGGGAACGGGACAGATTCCGATGGCTGATGTGCAGAAACAGGTGGCATCCCAGCTCTATGGCTCTACCAAACTGCTCTCCATCAAGCCGGCAAAATTCGATTTCTTCTTCACCTATGGCTCTTCCAAGCGGGTGCCTGTGGTGTTCAGAGGTAAGATTACAACCAGCAAGAGCTATTATCTGGCACATACCGAATTCCTGCCGTCTACGGTTACGGTTTATGCCAACAAGAAGCAGCTCGATGAGTTGCAATCGGTAGAAATCGAGCCGTTCAACATGCGCAACCTGCAGGATACCATTCATCGCAGCGTACCTATCAAGAAGATACGTGGCATGAAGATTGTGCCTCGGATGGTGCGTCTGGCGGTATATCCTGATGTGCTTACCGAAGAGTCGGTCGATGTGCCTGTTACGGCCATCAACATGCCTGATAACATGGTGCTCCGTACCTTTCCATCTAAAGTGGCGGTAAGATTCACCATCGGAGCCAGCCTCTTCAGAACCATCAAACCGAGCCAGTTTAAGGTGGTAGTAGATTATAACGATCTGGTTAACAACCCTTCTGACAAGTGCAAACTCCAGTTGCGCAGCGTGCCGCGCTCGGTGAGCAAGGCGCATCTCGAACTGGAAATGGTAGATTATCTGCTGGAACAGCAATGATGAAATGATGATTAGTAATTTATAATTTACAGTTAATAATTCATCGTGATGAAGATAGCGATAACGGGCGGTATAGGTAGCGGAAAGAGCTATGTGTGCCGGATATTAGAGAAACAGGGCATCAGGGTTTACGACTGTGATGATGAGGCTAAGCGGCTCATGCGCACCGATGCCCGCTTGCAGGCTGGTTTGAAGAAGCTGGTGGGCGATCAGGTTTACAGTGCAGAGGGCGTTTTACAGAAGCCCGTGCTGGCTCAGTTTCTGCTGGCTGGCGAGGCTAACAAGCAGGCTGTTAACGATGTGGTTCATCCGGCTGTGGCGCGCGATTTCGAGCAGAGCAGCTATGAGTGGATGGAGAGTGCCATCCTCTTCGATAGCGGTTTCTACCGCCGTATCCACCTCGATTTCGTGGTCTGCGTAACGGCTCCCGTCCCGGTTCGCATCCAGCGCATCATGCAGCGCGATCATATCCCGGCAGAGAAGGCGCAGCAGTGGATAGATGCCGTCATGCCGCAGGAAGAACTTGCAGCCCGCTCCGATTTCGAAATCGTGAACGATGGCGAGCAGGATATCGATGCACAGGTAAGGAAATTATTAGATATCATTAATAATAAAGAATAATAGAAAAGACAATGGAAACAATCCTTTCAATTGCAGGCAAACCAGGCCTTTATAAATTGGTATCAAGAGGTAACAGAAACCTCATCGTAGAAACACTCGATGAGACTCACAAGCGTATCCCGGCTTTCGCTACCGACCGCGTAACAAGTCTTGGTGACATCGCTATGTATACAGACGCTGATGAGGTGCCACTCTGGGAAGTGCTCGACAGCGTAAGCAAGAAGGAAGAGGGTAAGCCTAGCACTTTCAACTACAAGAAGGCGCCTGTTGCTGAACTCCACGCTTATTTTGCTGAGGTTCTTCCTAACTACGATCGCGACCGTGTTCACGACAGCGATATCAAGAAGCTCCTCCAGTGGTACAACATTCTCGCTAAGTACGGCATCACCGATTTCAAGGCTACTCTCGCTCCTACAGAGGGTGAGAACGTAGATGATCGTGCTGAGCAGGTTGCTGAGTAAAAAATAAATTGCAGTTGTATTATACTTAAGGGTGTTCATACTTCTAGAAATAGAATATGATACACCCTTTTTTTATTCCTTTTCAATCTTTTTCAATTCCTTTTCAAATCTTCTGCGATACATTTCTCCCGCTATGGTCAGACCGAACGGGAAGGCTAACCAGATGCCCAGAATGCCCAAGCCGCAAGGGAAACCTAGGGTGTAGCCCAGCGGCAAGGAGATGACGAAATAGGCGATGAAGGCATAGAGCACCATCGGCTTTACACAGGCGATGCCACGCAGCGCATTGGCAAAGGTATACTGCAGTCCGTCGCCAAACTGATATACCATCAACAGGATAATCAGCGTAGCCACATACGCCTGCACCTCCACATTATCATTAAACCAGCCACCTATCTGATGGCGAAGCAGGAATACCGGCAAACCCATACACAGCGAGAACAGCAGGTTCAGCCGGAACCCGTCGTAGGCATTGCGGCGAACTGCCCCGTAGTCCTTCTGTCCCATAAAATGGCTCACGCGGATAGCCAGCGCTGCCGCCATGCCCGAAAGCACGAGATAGAAGAGCTGTGAGAGGGTAATCATCACCTGATGAGCCGCCAGCGGAATGGTTCCCAGCCAGCCCACCATCACACAGCTCAGCGTGAAGGCAGCCGACTCCATGCCCAGCTGCAGCGCCACAGGCCAGCCCAACCGGTTCATCTCCCTGAAGTCAGCCCTGGTCAGAGAACTGTGCAGAATATCGCGTCTGTATTCCCCAAGATTCTTGCCCGTCATCAGCATGACCACCATCGCCAGCGCCATCAGAATACGGCTCACCAGCGTCGAAATACCGGCTCCCAGCAAACCCAGTTCCGGGAAGCCCGCCACACCGTAAATCAGTACCCAGTTGCCCAGGATATTGATTACGTTGCCGCCAATCATCGCCCACATCGCCACCTTGGTCTGTCCGAGTCCGTCAAGAAATTGCTTCATCGTGAAGAAAATGCCCATGAAGAGCACGGAGGCGAGGTTTACCAGAAAGTAAGGACGGATGAGCGAGAGCAGCTCTTCAGGCTGTCCGATGCGCCCCAGATTCAGGTAGAGTACAATGAGGGCGAGGGTGAAGATGATGCCCGTCAGCATGTTGGCACAGAAGGCATTGCGCACTTTCTGTCCGATGCAGTCGGTCCGTTCCTCGCCGTAGAGCCGTCCGATGATAGGAGTGAGTCCGTAGGTGAATCCCATATAGGATACGAAAACGAGACCGAAGATATTGTTCACCAGTCCGGCAGCCGCCAGTTCGGGTGTACTGTGATGGCCTATCATCAGCGTATCAGCAAATCCCAGGATGATGGTACCCAGCTGTCCTATGATGATAGGAATGCCGATAGCTAGCAGTTCCCGGTAGTGATGTTTCTTGTTTGTCGTTATTGATGTCGTATGATTATTCATATTTGCTTTTAATTACTAATCTATTTCCTTTATTCTGCTTAAGAGCATGCAAAGTTACGGCTTTATTCACTAACTACCAAATTTTTCTCCCCTTTTTTTAGGGAACGAGGGTGCAAAAGGGCAGGAAGAGGCTTTCCTCCTTCCTGCCCCCGTCCCCAGCGATTCCATCGCTGGTCCCCAGCCTTTTTATCGAATAAGGCCCTTCTTTACCTTTAGATGTATGAACTTCCTTCCTCTTTCTGTCCATACGAGGTAGGTGTGGGTATAGGCGGTGCCCAGTTTCTCCTGTGCCCCATCGCAGTGAGGGTCGGGGAGGGTAGAGTAGCGGGTGCGGCTCTTCGCCAGGCCCATGTGGGCATAATCAGCATAGAGCAGATACTGGCCGCTCTGGTAGTACTGGATATGAAGGGCACAGAGCTGGCGGTTCAACTCCTGTGCCGTGATACCCAGCTCCTTCGCTATCTGCGTGGTGGTATAGCAGGAAACAGAGTTGAGCACATTGTCGGTGTAGAGCGCCTTCGGCAGAAGATGATCCACCTGATTCTCCAACTGGATGATGTTCTCACCGTTCTTGGCGATGCAAACCACCTGTTCGTCCACCACACCGTTCAGCCGACGAATCTCCGTATCCTGCTCTCTGATGAGTTTCTTCTGCTGATCAATCTGCACCTGCTGGTTTTTCAGCAGCTTCTCCTTCTCCTTGAGTGTAGCTCTGAGAATCTCTTCAGCATGCCGAATCGTCTCCTCATCACTCTCGCCCTGCTTTACCGGAATATAACCGCCCGTCTTGCGAATCTGTGGCAGCACCTCGGAAGTAACCCAGTTTTTGAATTTTACCGCCGTAGGAAGCTTGGAGCCGAGAACCAAAGCATAGAATCCGCTCTCGTTGACGAAAAGCATCTGAGTCCATCGTTTTGCCCCGCTTCCATCCTTCTTAATACCTGTCGCTACCCATGTACCCTGTTTTAGGGTTTCATGTGGGTTAACTAGCTGTTTTACAGCATTATAAGACTTTTTGTAACCCAGCACATTACATACATCTTTTGCGCAGAACCAAGGTTCTCCATCATCATCGGTCTGAGTAAGAATCTTACCGAATTCAGGGTTTTCAAACACGACAGCATTACCTGCTGTCTTTTCATTCTTCATCTCTTCTTTTTTTGTTTTATAATTTTTTTCCATGATATAAAAATGTATTAAAATTAAACACTAATCACTACTCACTACCCAATGGTAATCCAAATGCTCTCATCCCTGTCTCTCGCAGCGGTGATGGCATTGATGAGGCGGTGGAGCCAGATGCGGGAGTTCACAACCATGCCTTTTACACGGTTCTCACCCACCAGGATGCAGCCCTGCGTATCATCGGGATAATTGCCGGCATGGATGCGGATGCCCTCAAAATTGGGGACACCCAACAGCAGCGGCAACCACATCTGAAACCTCGGCGACTTACTGATCACCAGCGGATAAGTGCCCTCAGGTATCGCCGTCGTGCCCTTCATCTTCTGCGCCTTCTTGCCCGATACACGCCCCAACCGCACATTCTCCTCGGCAGGACTTAGCTCCACACCCAGAAGGTTGCGCCAGCACGGCTCCAGCGTATCACAGAAATACGAGTCCGCATTCAGCTTCTCCGCAGGCACCTCGCACACCGTCTTCAGCCCCCTGCACTTGTTCACACTCTCAATCGTGCGCTTCTTCACATCCTCATCCTTCAGGATGTAAAGGCGACCTATCGTGTAGGTCTTCTTCTTCGCTATCCGTTTTAAAACTATCTGCATAAGTAAAAATAAATTTAAGATTCAATAACCATACCGTCGTGGCGGTACTTAAGCTTCTCAAAACTGTCACAACTGTCACAACTGTCACGCTTGCCCGTATACTGATACGCCCGCCTGATGTAATTCCGGTGCAGCCACTGCCTGATCATCATATCGGTACCCTTCGCATCCAGTCCATGCTCCAGCCGGATGGCAAGCAACTGCGCAGCCGTAAAGTTATCGGGCAGAATCTGTAAAAGATTCTGAGGCCCACGCTTCGAACTCCTCTGCGCCGTATAGTTCTCCTTCGCAATCATGTCGCCGAAGAACCGCATCTTGCAGTACAGGTCATACTGCTCGCTCCAGCGGATAAACTCATCAATCTCCGGCTCCCACTTGCAACCATTGGCTACATATAGCACGCACGCCTTCAGGTAAGCGATGACGTTGGCACGGAACGAGAGATTCTCAAACGTCCTGTCCTGCGACAGCCGGGCAAACTCAGCATTCTCATCCTTCAGTTTGAGGGCAAGCTGAAACGCCTCCTTACACTCAATCAGACCCGTTACTTTGTTCAGATTTTCGATGTAAGGCCGCAGCGCCTCACGGTACGATTCATCATAGGTTCCGTAAACAGGCATATCTTCGCCGATTTCCCTTTCGGGGATGGTACAGAAGTTGATACGGCTGATAGGACCATCGGTAAGAACCTTAGAGAAGTAACGCTGACCCTTCTGGATGGTGGTAGATGCATTCCAGTTGAACCGGATGGTAACACGCTCCGTGACACTCATCGTTCCTACGCGAGTTTGTCCATATTTATTACCCGGGTCGGCTGCAAGACACATGATACGGAACTGCTGGCTTCCGCTACCCTTGAGCGCATCAAACTGGTCTAGCTCATTGAGCGAAGTATAGAGGAAATGTTCCTGCGCTTCGGCCGTTCTCATCACGAAAGCCGGGTTCGTCATATCCGCATCAATCTCCTGGATAATCAGGTTTTCAGGTCTCTTGCGCTTATCCTTGTTGGCACCCTTGCGCAGCATCTCATCCTTCCACGCCTTTTCGCGCTTCAGGTTTTCAGCATCCCTCAGCCTGATATCCTCCATAATGAAATCGATGGGCCTGTTCACGCTGCTCTTACCCGCTCCGGTACCCGCAAGCAGCAGCGTCATCAGTCTCGCCTCGTGCTCCACGTTGTCAATATACCGGAATCTCGTCTTCCAGAGATGCGTAGCCAGCGGCGGGAAGATAGCGTGCGCCACAGCCGGCTTATAAATTTCCGGCGTCCTCGATATCAGCAGCTCCACCAGTTTCGGCAGTTTCTTCGGCATCTCCGGCGGGTCAGGATAATCCTCCCCGGTACTTTGAACTTTGAGATTTGAACTTTGAACTGTATGATTACCATCTGCCCTATTAACTTTCAACTGTAAACTATTAACTTGCTGGCTGGCCTTCTGCTCCGCAAGCGCATTCACCCTCATCACTTCCCTCGACATCGGCTTCGTATTGTCAGCATATTTCGCATAGAAGTCATGAATCAGCTGATGGCAGTCGTTCTCCTGATAGTAGCTCGGCATTTTCACCCTCACCACCTTCATCAGTTCCTCTTCCTCCATCACCCTCGAAGCACCGGCGCTCATGATAGCCAGCAGCGAAGAGTGTCTCGACCCCACGGTATCAATCTCCATACCCCCGAGTCCGGCAGCCTGCGTAAAGAGGTCAAACGCAATCAGATTCTTCTCCCTGGCTCCCAGTCCGCCAGCATCCTGATTGCCTCCAGAATCCCCGATATGAGGAGCATCAGCACCATGGCTATTACCAGATTGGGCAGGCTGAACAGCAGAGCCAGCAGAAACAGCAGGATTGCCGTCGTTGCCCGATAGTCTATTATTTTCATTATTCTTACCATTGCTATTAATTTTTAACTGTAAACTATTAACTTTTCCACCTCTTCCGTCCACGGTCAGTCCGCGGTCCAGATACGCCTGCCTTCGCATCAGAATCTCCTTCTCGCTCAGCACGGCGCACCACATCTTCGACCTGTAGATTTCCGAGTCCTTATCCGTAAGATAAATCATTCTCTCGGGTGTGATGCAGCTCTCGTCATACGGCACCCCCAGCGCCTCGCAATACGCCTTCTGCGTCTCCTCGATGGTCATTCCCACCGGCAGTCTGATACCGATGTGCAGCTTCTTCCGGGCACTGTAGCAGAGGTGCAGCAGCGAGCCGTTCCAGATGCTATCAGAGCAGTTCAGCTCCCTTGCCTTCTCGATAGCCTTGTCTACATACTCCCTGTCATCCACGTCGATGATAGTCTGGAACATGAAGCTCTCGGGCTGGGCATTCTCCTGTCTGCGCACATTGTTCTTGAAGATGCCGTAGTGGGGACAGAAGAAAGGCAGTTCGCTCTTCAGCCTGTCCTGCGCCTTCTTCACCGCCTCTGCATCGTTGGCATTCACCTTCGGTATAGGCAGTTCGCCCCTAATCTGCTGAATCATCTTCCTGATTTCCGGCGATGCAATCACCTTGTCATACACCGCCATACTGTTGGAAAACACCTTCCCCTTATTGCCCTTGCGATAAGGGTTCAGTGCAATTACATGTTGTGTTTCTGTCATGTTATTTCGTTAATAAAAGATTGGTTTGTGGGGTAATCCCCTCTTCCGTTTTCACCACTCTCAGCCGTCTGTAAGGAGGAGGACTGAACACATACGCTTTCACTTCCATCATTTTAAATAATTTAGAAGATTGGGGGCTCCCACCATGGTTGATGTGCAGATACACAAAAGCCCCCGAAACTCAGACCGCATTGGTTCTGAATTCCGGGGGCAAAGGTAAGGCAAATTTCTCGCTTCTACCTAGTACGTACTATGTACGCGTACTAGTACTACCTGCCAGATTAGCCTCTGATAGCAGGCATCACTTTTTCGAGGAAGGGAATCGTTTTCTTCTGATCCATTCCTCGGTTGTAGGCGGCTCTCATCGAGTTCGGATTAGGACCCCAATAATTGCCGAATACGCTCCATATATTATCGATTTTCAACTCTGTACCTATCTGATTGGCAAGGATGGCAGCTTCGGATGAAGACAGTCCTGAAGGCATGAAATTTTCGGTTACCAAGCCTATCTCTATCAGGTTGTTCTTTATCCTCTGAGCCTTTTCCGTTTTCAGCTCAGCCGGCATCACAGCATTTCTGCATGAGTTTTGCTCACAGGCATTGCTGCCATAATAGTTCTCCACATGCTCGAAGTACGAGCTACCAGCGTTCATGATGATCATTCTTTGTCCAGACATTTCTCATCCTCCTTTCCCTGATAGTTGTTCATGTGTTCGATATATTGTCCACCATTCATCTGTATGGTATTGTTGATAACGATGGTAAAGTGCTTTATTACGAAGCGAATAAATTTCCTATAAAAAAAAAGTTTCATCTTCTTTTATTGTTTTTAGGTTGATTGACTGTTTCTGCCTCATTTTAGTAGAGGACGTGTGTTTGCGCTAACGTTTTTAGCGTAAGCCGCTGGAGAACTGCCGAGCGCCTACTATCGTAAGGTGTGGGGGCGGGTAAGGTTGTGTTTACATTCATTTTGTTGTTGATTTTTTATGTTAATACTAGGCTTCTGATGTTAGCATCTTGACCGGTTATTTCTTATTTAATGATTAAAATTCATCGTTTTGTCCGATTAGTTCCAAGAAGCTGATTGCTATAATACCGAAAGTCTTCTTGTATTTTTCCATGGCTTCCGTGCATTTCACTCTCTTTTTATTCAACACATCAATCTTTTTCCTTTTCAGACTTAACTTCATTTTATCATCTTCCTGGAGATTTTTCAGTTCCTTGTCACATGTTTCCTTAAGTCCATTGAGGAAACTTGCTATGATTCCCATCGTCCTAGCCATCGTTTTAACAGTTATGGTTTGATCCTTTTCACATATCCGTTTAAATGTAGTGTGATCGAAACTGAAAATCTTTTCAACGCTAGTGGGACCCATCAATTTGTCACGACACAACTCGCTTAAGAAGTCTCCTAAGCTTTCTAGGCACCTTTTCTTAACACGGTCTAGGTCCTTTTGGGTTATGTTCATCTTTTTTGGCATAGCGTTAAAATTTGCTGCAAAGGTTATAAAAAAAAGTCATATAACCAAATAGGAAGTGAGTGCTATAAGACTCACGGATTTTAACGAAATTTGTGCGTTCGTGGTATGTTTGACCGATGGAAAAAGGCTAAATGATGCAAGAAAAGAGATTTTGTTCAAATTCTGTCTGCAGCAGCACGTATGCGGTTTGAAACCTCGCATAGTGCTCCACGGAGCATATTCTTCTCTTCTTCGGTGAAACTTCCCACTCCACCATTTCCATCGATGCCGTCGAGTTTGTGATAAAGCCATGATGCTGACAACATTTGGGCACAAAAAGCCCCCGATGCGTCACGCACCAGGGGCTTAAAGAGTTCATTTAATTACTTTATGAAAACACAACCATCAAAAGACGGCTGCTTGTAAATCCGCTTTAATATTGTCCATACAGGCGTTGAGTCGTTGGTATGTTTTCTCTCCAGCGGTCTTGACTCCACTTACATACTGGCGCATGAGCGATGGGTTGATGCCTGCACGTCTGGCAATCTCGGTAGCGTTGAGAAAGGAGAACTCCTTGAAGAAAGCTTGCACGTCGTACTTATATGTAAACGTCAAGTCTTGCAAGGCCTTGTTGTTAGGGTCATCATCCCTACATTCCTGAAGAGCCTTCATGAAGTCGGCCTTGGCTTCCTCAGCGGTCGCACCATCGCCATCTATGACACCATAATTACCCAATGGCTCATCATTGTAACAAGAGTATCCGCCATTACCATATTCTAAAATCAGCACTACATTCTTTGCCATATATCTTATTTGTTTAAAATTCCCATAAAAAGAGTTCTCCACATGTCCATCACGCAACACGCTCATCTTAACCTCATGGCTACCATGTCTTGGAATTCTGATTTTCATCCCATTCTTGGGGATTGAACCATTCATCGTGCTCGGCACCATGTCGAGTGATAAAGCATCCCGCTTTAGTCAACTCATTGTACAATTGATTGTGTTTCATTGTTGTAATTAAACATGTAAAAGAACTCTTTGTCTGAATGACACTGCAAAGGTAGCTAAAAAGCTACAAAACACCAAATATTTAGGTAGCTTTTCCGCTACGTTAACTAAACTTTAACATTTGGGGGCAAAAAACATCTATCGCGTCAGAGAAGAAAGCGATAATCGAGTACTTTTGGTTATGGCTTGACAACGTAAAACCCGATGTCAGCGTCACGGTTCATGTCATTTTATGACCACGTGACTATCACTCCTTAAACAAGTATCGCCAACCACGTGAAAAGCGATACCTGTAACCACGTTAATGAAGCGGTATTATTTGTAATTACTCCTTTATATTCATATTTTTACCCCTTCCTTTTCCACGTTCCTGACGAAGGGTGTATTCCTATACTTTTCCCATTCCTGGGCGGTATACATCACGGGGTTGATTTCCTCGCCCAGTTCCCATCCGAGTTCGGTCAGTGGGTAGGTGATGTTGTCATAATCGTCAGCCATGAGTTTCTTCTTATCCAATATGATAAGGATATCCCAGTCACTATTCTCCCTGGCGGTACCTCTGGCTTGCGAGCCGAAAAGTATCGCCTTCCCGCTAGCCGGCAAGTTTTTCGCCAGGCATTTGCGGATAGCTGCCAATATATGTTCCTTTTTCTTTTTCATGTTGCGATATGCTTGTTGATGATGCAAAGATATGAATATTTGTAGGGATTTCCAAAAAAAATGGCGTGATTTTAAAGCTTATTTTTTATAAAATCTATAATCAAGTAGCAAGAAAGTCCTGAAAAGTCCTGAAAAGGAATATGCTTTTGATTATATACGAAAAAAAATGCTTATTTTTGTATATTCATAATCTTCTTAGAAGAGGTAGATAATAAAGATGAAATAGAAATGAAGCAATATAAATTTGTAGACTTATTTGCTGGTTGTGGCGGTCTTAGTCTTGGATTGCAGCAAGCTGGCTTTACTCCATGGTTTGTAAATGAAATCGTAGAGCAGTTTTGTAATACCTACAAGTATAATCATGAATTGAGTGATGATCATTATTTTGTTGGTGATATAGCTGACCTCAATCAGCATCTTGATGAGTATAAGAATTTGTTATCAGATATTACCTTAGTCTGCGGAGGACCTCCGTGCCAAGGATTTTCTATGGCAAACCGACAACGCATATTAGATGATCCACGTAATTCTCTTTATAAACAATATCTGATTTTCTTGCAGAATGTTCGACCAAAGTTCTTTATAATGGAGAATGTAAAGGGAATGATGAACAAAATTGAAGAAATAAAAGAAAATTTTAAAGAGTATCTGGGAGAAGAATATCAATTTGATTATGCTCTTGTAAAAGCGCAAGATTATGGTGTTCCTCAAAATAGGGAACGTTTTATAATGATAGGTAATAGAGTTAATATTTCTCCCAAATTAATTTTTGAAGAGATATATAAACATAAACGAAAACCATTTGTGTTGAAAGACGCCTTAGATGGATTACCACATCTTGTCGCCAAAAAAGAAAAAGGTTCGAAGGGAATAGAGTGCGCAGAGTCTGGTTTTACAGAATGTGATTTTACATATATTCATAATGACTTTTATAAGTTTATTAATGGAGAAAAAGATATTAAGAAACTCTATAACCACAAGAATAGATATAATAATGAGCGTGATATAGAGATATATAGGCGGTTGCCGCAAGGAGCAAATTCTTTGCATGAGTCAATAGCAGATATTATGCCTTATAAAAGAAGAAATGGTATTTTTAAGGATAAATATTTCAAATTGGATGAAACGCAAATTTGCAAGACGATAACTTCTCACATGAGGTTTGATTGTAATATGTATATACATCCATGGGATGCAAGAGGTTTGAGTCCTCGGGAGGCTGCACGTATCCAGACTTTCCCAGATGATTATGTGATAACTGGTTCTCAGAATATGTGGTATGCACAGGTTGGGAACGCAGTTCCAGTAAAACTTGCCAAAGCTATTGGTGATGGCATTATGAAATTTATAAAATGAGACATCTTGAATTATTTGCAGGTATAGGCGGTTTTAGAAGAGCGATGGATCTTCTGACGCAAGACCATATTATGAATTTTCACTGCGTAGGCTATTCTGAAATAGATCCTAAGGCAGTGAAAACATATTGTGCTAATTACAGGCCAGAGCAGGATGAGGAAGTTGCAATGGGGGATATTGTTGAATTTACTAAAAATCCAGAGAATATAGAAAATTTGCCAGACTTCGATTTGATAACAGGTGGATTCCCATGTCAAACATTTAGTATGATGGGAAAGCAGGCTGGGTTCAATGAGGATAGAGGACAGATGTTTTTCCGTATTATAGACATTCTTGCAGCAAGAAGACCTCGATATGTCTTGCTTGAAAATGTAAAGAATCTAAGAAATCACGACCAAGGGAGAACCTATAATAGAATTAATGAAGAATTAGAATTGTTAGGATATAGGGTGTTTAGTACAGTCTTCAATACGGCAAATTTTCATCTTCCACAAACTCGAAATAGGCTTTTGATTTTTGCAACAACTGAACCTCTTCCAGACAACTTTGAGGATATGTTTTCTAGTGCAAATATTGCTGATACTTTTGAGAATGTATATGCTAATTTAAGTGTTAGTCATTATGAAACAGTTAATGATTTACTTCAGAGAAATGTTAATCAAAAATACTTTTTATCTGAAAAAATCAAACCAACCATATTGGCTGATGGGTCAGCTAATTTCAAATCTCGTTCAGATATTAATATGAGAATAGCTAGACCTCTGACTGCAACAATGCACAAAATGCATAGAGCTTGTCAAGATAACTATTATAGTCAAGATTTCATAGATTCTCAAGGAGAAATAAATCCTGTAGAAACGATGACAAAAGAAGAACTGGCAAAATTGCCAATTCGTAAAATAACGCCAGAAGAAGCATTTATGTTGCAGGGCTTTCCTGCAAGTTTTGCACTAAATGGTCGTAATGCAGGTGTTGCTGATGGCTCTCTGTATAAGCAAGCAGGAAATGCTGTTAGCGTAAATACTATTTATGCAGTTTTGTATTATCTTATCATAAACAATATAATTCATGAATGATATGTTTTTCTTTTTTGATATAGAAAAGCGCATCGGCTTAAAGAAATTAAGCGGCGTAGAATTGGGTACAAGTGAAACAAGTAATCAAACTCACATTGGGCTATTTGAAGATGTCCTCCAATTCTTAGGAGATAATGTCGTTACTACGGCAATGTTAGTTTATGGGGATTACTGTCAAATACTGGATTGTTATTTTGACAGAATCAAAAATCCTGATGGAACTTATAGAAGTCCTAAAATACGAAAAGGGGGAGTTGGTGAAGAATCCGTTGTCTCAAAAATTAGAGAGTTTGCCTTGGAAGATAAGAGTGCAGATTGGTATCTCCTTTGGTCTGGATTAGAAAATAAAGATTTGGTATTTTGGCTTATCAATAGTCATTCTGAAGATTTTGCTATTATCAAGACCTTGGTTAAGGATAATGTTCGCATCATTAAAGATGAGGATAAGGCTTATGCTGGTTTAAAGAATATCATGGTGAGTAAGATAAACAACTCTAGTATTGATATTCAAAAGGAGATAGAAATCATCTCTCAAACGGGTGCTGTAAGTAAAAAATATAAACCGTTTGATTTAGATAAGGCAAAAAAGCATATTGCTTTAGTAGGTAAGCAAGGTGAAGAATTGGTAAATGAGTATCTAGAAAGATTAAAATCTGCCAAGGAATTAGATTCTTTTAAATGGATGAATAAGAGCAGAGAATCTGGTTTGCCATACGATTTTATTTTGATTGGAACTTCTGATATACATCAGTATGTTGATGTTAAGTCAACAAGATTTGGTTTCAGCCAGAATATTGTTTTCAGCAATCAAGAGGTTGAATTTGCTAATCTATTGAATGCTGATACTAATTATTCCGTTTATAGAGTATTTGATATGTCTGAATCTTCTGCTAATCTGAAGATATGCACACAGTGCTTGCCTTATATGAAGGAGATGAATAATAATATTCAAAAGCTTAATGCTGCTATTGTTGAAAGTAAGACGAAACTTCTAGATTTAAACATTGCAGTTTCTCCAGTAGATTGCTTTAGTATGATACAGGAATCAATAAAACTATAAGAAATGGATGAGATAGTAAAACATATAAATGATACAAATGCCAGCTATAGGCAACCAAATGCTGGTGATGCCAAGAATACAGATTTGTTCTTGGATAATGAGCATTATGCTTTTTTTGAAGGTGCTGGCGAACATGTTACGGTAAGATTTTTTAAAGAAAATCTTTCACAGGCTATATTGTTTATAGCTTCAATTTTACCAAGAAAATTCGATCAGTCAGCCACGCATTGCATTATTGAGTATTCTAGTAAGTTTGTTATAGACCAATTGGCTATACTTGATGCTTTGTTTAAAGTAGATGGGAAGTCTGTAGATACAATAACACAGGTCTGGAATGCTCGTAAAAATGTTGTTCAAAAAAATGGAAAAATTGATAATCGTTTCTATTTTAATGGCTTGATGCAGGATGTCGTTTATCTAGATAGTACAGGTGAAGAACGCAAAGCGAAGTTTACTGTTCGTAATTATATGGCAGGGGAATATTCTGAACTGCATATAAAAAAAGCAGAAGATGGAATATTTAATATTGAGATTAAAAATGTAACAACGCCATATAATGATGGGAAAGAAGATGATGTTGAGGAGATATTGAGTAATAATAATTGTTTGATTCCTCTCCAGCAAATCTTCTACGGTGCCCCTGGCACCGGCAAGAGCCACGCTATAAACGAGCTTACAGCGGGCAAGGATGTTATCCGAACAACGTTCCATCCTGATACCGACTATTCCACTTTTGTAGGCGCATATAAGCCTACCACTAAGTCTGTGCCAGTAATAACTGTTATTGGCACAGAAGCCGTTCCTGTAAGGGATAAAAACGGCAAGGAAATGATGGAGGATAAAATCGTCTACGAGTATGTGAGTCAGGCCTTCCTACAGGCATACGTTGCGGCATGGAGGAAGTATTGTGACGTACAGGAGGGCGAAGAGCCTGTGGACGAATTTTTGGTTATAGAAGAGATTAACCGAGGCAACTGCGCCCAGATTTTCGGAGATCTCTTCCAGTTGCTCGATCGTGGCGATGAAGGATTCTCTGAGTATCCTATCAAGGCTGATTCGGACATGAAAAAACTGCTCGAAAAAGAATTTGAAGGACTGGAAATCAAGAATAAGGAGGGTATTAACGCTCTGTTTAAAGGTGGCAAGGACATTGTAGCCGAAGTGTTGGCTGGTGACGTCCTGCTGCTTCCTAACAACCTCTATATTTGGGCAACTATGAATACCAGCGACCAGAGTCTCTTCCCGATAGATTCTGCCTTCAAGCGCCGTTGGGACTGGCATTATGTGCCAATAAGTGATGCTGGTAAGAAATGGATGATTGAAGTGAACGGAGTCCAGTATGATTGGTGGAAATTCCTTGAGGCTATTAACGACAAAGTTTACCATGCAACCTATTCTGAAGACAAGAAGCTAGGCTATTTCTTCTGCAAGGCTAAAGATGGTGTAATAAGTGCCGATAAATTTGTCAGCAAGGTTATCTTCTATCTTTGGAATGATGTATTCAAAGACTCTGAATTTGAGGGAGATACCTTTAAAGATGAGGATGGAGAAAAACTCTCATTTGACAAGTTCTACTCTGTAGAAAATAATCAGGTGAAAGTGAATGGAACGAAAATCGTTAAATTCCTGAGTAACTTAAATTTGAAACCAGATTCTGAAGCTGATGAAGACAACAGTGAAGAGGGATTTGAAACCGAAGGCGATAAGAAACTCCCTAGAACACCTAAGGTATTTACTGTTGAATTCCCTGACGGAACCGTCATAGACGAGGATAACAGGTTTGAAACTTATCGTAAGGTACTTTCTAAAATCGGAATAGAACAGGTTGAGAAAATTGCGGCAGAAATGAAATATCATCGCCGCCATACGCCTTTGGTAACAAAGAGTAAATATGAGGCGATATTGAATGATCCAACCTTTAGTTATGTTCAGGAGGGCGATTGTTTTATTATTAAGGGTCTTAATGACATTACAATGTATAATATGGTAATGTTGTTGGATAACCGCTTAGACTTGCAGCTGAAAGTATGTTATGAATAAGACTTTTGTCTGCAAATAATCGATTTAAAAAGTAGGAAAATGAGAATCCTGATAGAAGAATATCAATACAATGTATCTGATGTGCACGATGTATTATACGGCATCGATGCAATGGAGAACGTAGAGGGCAAGGTGTCCATCCATTATGTAGGGTATTATTATAATCCCCTATTAGGAGACTGCGTGTTTATTCTTCCTAAAGTATTGCTGCGTGATGTGGATGGCAAGGAACTTGCTTTTGGTAAGTACCAGCCATACGATATTATCAACCCTGAAGGTCAGGAAAAACTGGCAAAAGAGGAGCGTGATTTCCTCTATGGCTTTGCTGTATGGATATATAGAGCCATCGTTGTATATAAGAACGACAAGAGCAACGACTCGACTATTGTTTATCAGAAGATGATTAATCAGGTGGGTGGTAGCAGCAAGCGAAAGAGCAATACATTCCTTGATATTCTTCTGTCGCTAATCCAGTTTAATAAGGACAATAAAAGTTTCTTCTTCTTTGTGTTAAAGAATCTCCATTCAGGCTTGAATAAGATTAACTGGACCCGTACCATCAGTACTACTTCTGCTATTATACAAGATGGGAATGCTATCTATTTAAATCCAGTTAACAAGAAACGTAAGATTAACTTTGATGAAGAACTGCTTGTTATCTTCTTCTCGATTCTCAACTATATAGCTGATACATACGGGTTCCCTAAAGAGATAAACTGTAATTTTGACCTGATAAAGGGAAAACAGTTTGAGAAATACAGAAACGGATATGGCAAAGTACGCTTGAATCAGATTAAGTATAAGTATTTCTCAGACAAGGCGTTGCAGCTTTGGAAGCTGTGCTATGCTTTCTTCGACAAGTCGCATCAGATATATGTAAATACCAGCCAGAAAGAGTATCTGCTTGTCAAGAGTTTTCATATCGTGTTTGAGGCGATTATTGATGCCTTGGTGGGCGATAATCCGCTGCCTGACGGAATGGACAAGAAACAGGAAGACGGTAAGATAGTGGACCACCTCTTTACGGCGAAGAGCTTGATTAATGACGAATCAAGCAATACTTATTATATCGGTGACAGTAAGTATTATAAGATGGGCAACGAACTCGGGAAGGAGTCCATTTATAAGCAATACACCTATGCGAGAAACGTGATACAGTGGAACCTGGATATCTTCAACAGCGGCAGAAAGCCTGAATCCGGCATAAAGCTTCGTGATGATGAAACAGAAGGATATAACATCATTCCGAACTTCTTCATTTCTGCTACTATGGACGAAAAGTATCGCTATGCCATAGACGGTATCAAGGAAACTGACAGAAAGAACAACAGATACATTTCCAAGCAGTTTCAGAACAGATTGTTTGACCGTGATACGCTGCTTCTTTTCCATTACGATGTTAACTTTCTGTTTGTTCTCTCGCTCTATGCAAGAAATAATAGGGGAGAACAGCAGCAATGGAAGGAGAATATCAGAGCCAAATTCTGTTCAGAAATACGAAACTGGCTTCAGCAGGACTTTGATTTCTATGCCATGCGTCCGCTTCCGTCTGTGAATGCAAAAGAATATGTAGAAACACATTTCAGGCAGGTTCTGGGTAAGGTGTATACCCCATTTGAGGAAGAAACTATCTTCTCTCTTGCTCTCGATAAAAAAGACGAAAAAAATAATGAAGCATTGCTTGCAGAGCTGAGGAAGAATTTTACTGTAAAGGAGTGCTGTCTGGGTACCGACCCGCATGAAGTCTTGCCTAAAGAAGGTGTTTATGAGCATGTTAAGGATGTTATCCCTCAAAAGGGACTGGTATATAAGGTCGAAAACGTATTTGTATTAGCGGTCGATAGGGATGCTTATGATGATTATGAGCATAATAGGCTTTCTATGGAAATCCCTCTGGACATCAATAAAGGTATGTTCAAGATAGATTCTATCGACTATTTTATGTTTATAGTTGAGAATGCATCTGAAGGATATTATCGGGTGACAAATTCAAGACTGAGAATAAAGGATGATAAACTGATTTTATTCCTCTCGCTAACTGATTACCATAGCTTTGAATTCGGTTTCAAGGAAGTTGCTGAGTGCGAGACGAAAACTATCGTCTCATTGCGTGATTTGATGAATATAGGATAAGGTAATATGTCAGACCGTTTGAACATAGAACAGCGCCATAACAATATGGCGGCAATAAGGGGCAGGGATACCAAACCGGAGATTCTTGTCAGGAAATTTCTGTGGAGTAGGGGATTCAGGTATCGGCTCAATCATCCGCGGTTGCCGGGCAAGCCGGACATCGTGCTGAGGAAATATCGCACCTGTATTCTGGTAAACGGGTGCTTCTGGCACGGACATGAGGGGTGCAAATATTATGTGGTGCCGAAATCGAACACCGGGTTCTGGATGGAGAAGATCAGGAGGAACCGGGAGAGGGACCATGAGGTGCTGCACCGGCTGGCTGAAATGGGATGGCATACCATCGTGATATGGGAATGTGAACTGAAGCCGGCGGTAAGGGAGAAGACGCTGGAGTCGCTCGCCTTTACGCTGAACCATATCTATCTGGAAGATCATCATATCAGAAGATATGAATTGCCGGAAGAAGTGCCGGAAATGGTGGCGGAGCCGGAGGCGGAAAGACGAGAGGAATAGGCAGGGATTTCACGGAATTTTAAAGTGGACTCTTAACTCAAGTTTCGCATGTGGTTTAAGTACGGGCTGAAGGTCCACAAGAGGGTGTGTCATAAATCAACAGTTCGCCAACGACTCAAAAGAGTTCGCTAACTCAGAAAAACAGTTCGCCAACGACACAAAAGAGTTCGCCAACGAAAAGAAAGAAACAGCCCAAGAAGTCAAGCAAAGAAAAGAGTTCGTGAAGGCTAAAAGAGCCATCTACAAACTTATCACTTTTGGGTGAAAGTTATATTGCAATTATTGTTTTTCCTTGATAAGTTTGATGATGCTATTTAAAAAGAACTTCTTTCATCGTTTGTTAGCCCCATAAACTTACTCCTTCCTTTTCTACATTTTTATAAAATGGTGTAATCTTATATTTCTGCCACTCCTTAGCGGAATACATTACAGGATTTATTTCTTTTCCTAAATCCCAGCCTAGCTCGGTAAGAGGATAGGTTACATTATCATAATCAGAAGGAAGAAGCTGTTCCTTGTCTAAGATAACAAGAATGTCCCAGTCGCTATCATCTCTAGCGGTACCTCTAGCTTGTGAGCCAAAAAGTATCGCTTTCCCGTATGGTGGCATATTCTTTGCCAGGCATTCACGGATGGCTGTCAATGTAAGTTCTTGTTCCTTCTTCATATTGCAAAGATAAAATAAAAACCTGAAACTACCAAGTAAAAACCTTCTTTTTTATGAATTATTACACGATTTATGAGAAATTACTGATAAGCTTATATTTCCTTTGCCATCTTTTTTTCTGCAAAATAAGAAATATTTCTCCTTTATGCAAGTTTTTGGGCTTTTTCTTTGGGTTTTGAGAATAAAATAATATTTTTGTGGATGAAAAGGTATAATGGGATAGAAGAAATCCCTTTTTAAAAAAGATAGAGTAAAATGTCGGACCGTTTAACCATAGAACAGCGCCACAACAATATGGCGGCAATAAGGGGCAGGGATACCAACCCGGAGATTCTTGTTGAGTTCCATAGTCAACATATTTATCTACTGGTGTCCCTAATCTATCGCTCCGCTATCACTTCAATCCCATCTCTCTCAACTTCCTTGAGCAGGAAGGGGTTGAGGTGCTGGTGCTTCCGGATAATATCTACAGGGCTGTCTAAAAGTTCTTCCAAGTATGCCTTCAGACGGACTACTAGAAAAAACTTAGGGGGCATTTCTACATAGATATCTACATCGCTGCCATCGTGGTGCTGGTTTCTTGCTACAGAACCAAAGAGGCGCAGGGAGGTGATGCCGAAGGTGTTTTGCAGTTCTTCGGCATGAGATGTGATGAGGGCTATGTATTCTTCTCTTGTTTTCATTCTTAATATCCTTTTTTAAAGGCTTTTGCCCTTACAGGCGCAAGGCTGATTGTGCTTATACCCAGGGCGTTACCCAGGGCTAGGGGCTTCTGCCCCTTCAGGGCGTGCCTGAACCACATGCGGAACTAGAGATAGGAACCAATAATTTGAAATCGTCAACAGGCTGTTGACGATTTTGCTTGTTGGCTGCAATTTGTTGAATATCAATGGTTATTGTGCTATCAGTGAATTTGTCCGCAAGTTGCGGACGAATTGCAGACAATCGGAAAAAGTGACTACAGTACCGCTGCACAGACCTTGCGGAACCAGTCGAGTTTCTTGCCGCTCATTTCTGCTATGGATAAGTTCTCTTTGTTCACATCTTCTGGCTCAAATTCATAATAAGAATCTTCGGTAGGGAGATAATCCTCTGGAAGATCTTCTATGGAGTGGGCCTGGAAATTGTGGTGATTTTCAATTCCCTTCGTCCGGTGCCCGTTGGTTCAGGGCGTGTAGGGGGTTATTCCTCCGGCCAAATTGTTTTGTACATTGGCCAAACATCCATTTGGGGAACTGGAGTCAATTTTGCAAATTGATTTTTTTCATAGAAACCTACTGCGCTATAATCAGAGGTATGCCAAGCTCTTACAGTCAAGAAGACGCAACCGGCATATCTTTGGTTTCTAGCCATCGAAGCTATTTCTTCAATTAAGGCTGAACCTAGGTGTAAACTTTGAAATTTTTGTTCAATAGCTAAGTAGGCAATTTCTAAAGCGGGATAAGTATATTTTTGTTCGAATTGTTCTCGGAATGTTTCTTTTACTGCTGGCAAATCGGTTCCTGCTGCCCCCATACGCATATCATCAAAATCATCTGAATCAATGTCAACAGAGTCGAATGCTAAGGCGAAAATTGCAACAATCGTGTTGTTTGCTTTTAAGCGGACACAAAATGTCTTACAATAATGACTCTCTTCACAATCTTGTAAGTGATTATGAAGAAAGTCATCCATTTTGTCTTTTCCTGTATAGAAATTTATCAACTCTTCAAAGTCTGATAAAAGTTCTATTTTATATTCTTCTAAATTCATTCTAAATTCCACTCAAATTTATATGGATAATTTGATGTCTTTGTGGCATCGTCTTTCTTTGCTTTTGCACCGATGGATGCAAGAGCGGCTTTACGAACGGCTTGTGCGTATTTGCCTTTAGCTAAAACTTTTGGTGCATTTATTCCTAACATAATTATATAATTTAAAATGTTTGTGATGCAAACGTGCGCAATGAAAGCTTGCTTTCAAATTGCCGAGTGCAGCTTTTCTTCTGCAAAAATAAGCAATATTCCTGTAACTTCCAAATATTTAGCTGGTTATTTTATTCTTTTTAGTATTAAAACGAGTATTTGACGGGTTATGGTGATGATTTGTCAGTTCAAAATTCATCAAGCAAGAATGAAAATTCTTAAATTCTTGATTCTTAAAATTATACCAAGTGCTTGATTCGTTTTTCGTCAAGAATTAGAGAATTTTTCTTAGTTAATTTCTTGGAAATTACGAAAGAAAAGCGTATCTTTGCAACGTGAGTACATAAGGAAGAGTGTACTACGTTCTTAGATTGCTTTTTAGCTAAAATATTAGAAAATACGCAAATCTTTTCGGTCTGTAAGGGCAAAAGCTTTAAAACTCCAGACAAAACATTAAGCTTCTGCCCCTTCAGGGCGTGTGGGGTAAGGTATCTCAGATATAAAACTGCGGCTTAGTACCCTCTCTGCTTCTCGTAAATGAAATCATCGGCGATGTAGCCATTGCTCATGAGATACAGGCCTGTGCGCTTATCGTGGAGTTGGGCACAGGTCTTGCTGCGATAGAAAAGATCAAGAGCCAGAGCTGGAGATATTTCCAGGCGCTGTGACAGTTCGTATGCTACGCCACCTATCTGATAGCTTAGAATCATTTCTTGAATCTCGGGTGTCTTTGTGTTGATCTGTTTATATTTTTTCTGTTCCATTATATACTAAGTATTTGTTGATGAGAAGCTTTCTTCTCCCAATTAGTTAGACACTCAATGACATCTTCTATAAGATACTCTCGACTTTCGGTGTGGAGCGTATCGTAGTGGGGCAGAATGAACTTGTTGATTAAATCAACCTTTCTCATTCTTTCGTATATTTCAATATATGGTACCCCGAGCTTTCTTGCAGCTCCCTCAACGCATGAAGCAGCGAATGCGAGCTTGATTTCTTCTAGGGGTAATTGTATTCTATTGTTTTCTTGTTTCATATTTTCGTCCTTTCCTCTTAATTCCTGCAAAGATAATGCAAAAATAAGAAATATTTCTCTTTCATGCAAGTTTTTGGGGGATTTATTGTCTATTCTCCGAAAATTTGCGGAGAATAAGCCAGATAATCTCCGCAAACTGATGGGGCGGGGGGATGGAGATGGGTAGGTGATTTCTTTACAAAGATGGATGAAGGAGTAGAGAAGGGAGAAGAAGAAGAGAGGCGTTACAGTTGTGACAGTTGTGACAGTTTTCAGGGGAGGGGTATATGAATTCGGGCTGCTTTCAAATTGTTATTATTATATTTAACTTATTATATATATTTATATATATATTATAAGTTACCTCTAAAGAGAGGGAGGTGGGGGTAGGCGCTGAAAACTGTCACAACTGTCACAACTGTCACGCTTTGGAGGTTGAGGAAGGTGGAAGCATTGATGGATGATTTCTTGCTTCCTGCTGTTTTCGGGACGAGAAAGCATAGAGAAACTTTTTACATTACATAGTTTTCTCGCACGATAAATTATGAGTTGGCAAGATTAACCGGATGCGTCCGAAGTGCTAAATTCGTTTAACATAACTCTGCAGGGTGAAATTTGGTAGTATCAGAAAATTGCCGTACCTTTGCACTGTCGTTCGAAGAAAGGCTGCACTCGACAAAGCTTAAGCAAGCTTAGCTCTGTTCTCGTTTGCACTTTCTTTGCATCGTGATTCAAGAAAGGCTGCACCCCCAACCAGCAAGTAGACAATTAACATTAATTCAAGTAACATTTATATTAACCCTTTAATATTTTAATATCATGGAACAGAAAGGAACATTGAAGTATCGTAAGTTGCAGCGTACACCACAGAGCGGCGAGAACGCTGGTAAGAAAAAGTGGTATGCCACTGCGGTAACCGACCGCGAGGTGGATTTCGAGGGATTCGTATCCCACATCTCTGACCACGGTTCGCCTTACTCCCGAGGTACTATCCACGGTGTGCTGATGGATGCACTCGACCATCTGCAGGAGTTGATTCTCGACGGCAAGAGTGTGCGTCTCTCTGATCTCGGCCTGTTCTCTATCGGTATGACTTCGAAGGCGGAGGATACCAAGGAGAAGGTAACGGCTGCCAGCGTAGAGGGTGTACACCTGATTGTGAGAAACACAAAAAGCTGGAGCAACTCTGAGCTGCGCAAGAAGTGCAAGATTCAGGAGTACGGCGGCTATACCGGCACCGACGAGGGTGGCACCTCTGGTGGTACCTCAGGCGGCACTGAACAAGGCGGCGGCTCTCAGGAAGGCGGCGACGGGCTTGAATAAAGCCCTCGCCTGAGGCTCCCCCCAGCCAAGTCAACATTTAATATTTAACATTTAAAAATTAAAGATTATGAAAGCAAGTACCTGGAAAACAATTTTGCAAATTGCAATCTCCTTCCTTACAGCCATCGCTACCACCCTCGGTGTAACAAGCTGCAGCAGCTTTTAAAGGTAAAAAAGTAAAAAGGTAAAAAAGCCCCGATGCGTCACGCATCGGGGCTTTTGCTTTATCTGCTTTTTCTTCGTTTATCGGATATCTCTTCCTTCCTGGCTATATCCTTCGAGCATCTTCGGGCTGCTGATAGGCTTGCGCGAACAGTAGTCGAAATCTACCTTCTTGTAGCCCTGGCTGGAACGCCAGCGGATGGTGAGCTTCACCGTCTTGCCTTCTGTATCAGGCACGGCATCGTTCAGATTGAACGCTACGAGGGCATCGCGCCAGTAGTTCTGAGGGTCGCCATTGGCATTGTGGCGCAGCTCTACCTCGTAAGGATTATCTGGATTCACACCCGTAACGAGGTTGATGTAATGCACCTTCTGACCGCCCCAGAGAGCACGGAAACGGAGGGTGAGATAGCCATCTTCTGCCACCGTTACCCAGTCGCGAACGATGTCGACCATGTCGTCGCCATACTTCTCGCGGTTCTCGGTATCGGAACCGAGCGAAGGAACTGGCTTCTTGGTCAGGATGCTGTCTATCCAGTTGACGTGAATCACCTGGTTATACTTCTCGCTCTTCTCCGAGGTTTGGGAGTAGTTGACCAGGGCGCGAACCTCCTTACCGTCAAAGATGGTTGGTTTCAGGTTCTTGGCGAGCAGCGTGGTGTTGTCGTCGAGCTGCAGATAGCAGGCATCGCCACTCTTCTTCACGGTTACCAGTGCGTTAGGAAAAACGCGGTCCCAATCGGTATCGTTATCGTTATCGCACGACTGGAATGTGAGGGCCGACAGGAGCATCATCGCTGCCAGCCCGATCTTCTTGAAATCAATTTTTCTCATATATACTGTTCCTTTCTTTTTAAAATTTTTCTTCTTTCTGATAAGAAAATAAGAAAGGAACAGAAATCTTGCTTCTGATTTAGAAAAAGATTGTTAAAGCTCAAGTTAAAAATAATACGTGCAGCCGATGGTGGCAGCGCGGTTGCCGAAGTGCTGGCTCGCCATATCGTGGAAGCGACCCTCGAGCGTCCAGTGCTTGCCCAGATTCTTGTATACCCCTACCTCGGCATAGAGATTAGCCGGGGTGTAGGCATCGCTGCAGCGACGGGTACACCAGATGAGGTTGCCCGTAAAGCGCCAGCCATCGGCCATTGTGAGCTGCGGTGCCAACTTGAACACGGCAAAATGATTATACTCCGCATTGCGCTGCTGAGCCTCCTCTGAAGGGGTTTCGCTGCGCTGCCAGAAGTAGTTGACTCCGGCTGTGAGGCGAAGGATGCCCTTGTGCCAGAAGGCGGTGGAGCCGATGCCGAGCGTATTGTCGTGGATGGCACTGAACAGGTGCTGGTGAATGTTCTTCACCGAGGTGCTGAGCACGAAGGCTGGGCGGCTGTAGGTATGCTTGAGCTCTACCACATTCGCCATGCTGTTGCCGATATCGGCGGTATAAACCGGCTGCCAGGAGCCCTCCATATCGCCCGCGGTTACGAAATCGCCAAACTCGGGATTGAAGATGCGGCGGCAGTAGGTGGCCTGCAGGGTATGACCCGGCGTGAAGCGGTAATAGGCGCTCGCCGAGTAGATATGGTTGCGCGTGGTATGCTTCCAGTGCTCTTCCGGCGCAATCTGCTTAGGACGGAAGTTGATGATGCGGAAACGATCGCCTGCCATGAATCCCCACTTGCCGATGTTGTAATCCAGCTGGGCGTAGAAATCCTGATAGTTGGAATGGTTGGTGTAACCGGCGACGCAGTTCTTCTCGATGGAGAGTCCGCCCTCGAAACCTGCCGTAATCCAGAGATCAGGGGTGATGACCGGAGTGGCGTATTCTACCACCATGAAGGGATAGGTGGAGTGGTTCTGGTAGGGCGCAGTATGGGTTTCTTCCAGCGTACGTCCGTTGTCGCTGATATGCTCGGCACCGAGGGTAAAGAGGATGCTGGAGCCGTTGTCGGCGAGCGTGCGGGTATAGTCGGCCTGCAGATGATAGGCACGCACGTAATCGGCCGGGGTGTGGGTGAAATGGTTGCGGGTGTAGGTTTGCATCGCATCTATTTCGAGCACATCCTTCGCGGTAGGCGTCCAGAGCAGATTGAGCTTGGCGCCCTCGTGGGAGTAGTGGTTCACGGTGGTGCCTGAGATGCCCTGGTAGGCGTCCTTATCGCTGCTGGAGGTGCGCTGGAAGTTGCCTTCTACATGACTGAGCACGCGGAGCTTATCCTGCTGGCTGATGACGCTGACGATGCCTTTTGCGCCGCCGTAGGTATCACCGAAGAGTCCCCATCTGCCGGTGGTTCCGTTCTCCTTCTTGCGCAGTGTGATGTCGATGACTTTCTTCAGACTGCTGCATCCCTTCATCACTTCGGCGTTCTGGCACACCTTGATGGTTTCTATCTCCCGAGCCTTGAAATGGTGGAGGAAGGTGGCGTAATCGAGTCCGTATTCCTGGTTGTCGATACGGATGACGAACTTGCCGTAGAGGTTGGCGAATGGATCTCCGCCGATGATGTTGTTGCCGTCGAGTGAGATGACTTCCGGGCACATCATGAGTACATCGAGGAGTGATTCTTCGCCTGTGAGTTCCATTTCTGGAATATGCATGATGTATCTGTCGCCGATATGTTCTATCGGGGCGGCCTGTGTCTGGCAAGTAGTGCTGGCCATCGCGAGTGCGATGATGAGCAGGCTTTTCTTCGTACTGTTGTTTATCTTCATTTTTTTCTAATTTATATTATTGGTAAAAAGGATTTCTTCGTGCCAAATTTATTTGCAAAGATAAGCAAAAAACGGGTAATAACGAAAAAATGGAGATTTTTTTATCGTTCAATGCGTAAAAAAGATGTCATTGCAGTAAGATACGCAAGTACGCCAGGCATTTCACCCTTCCTGCATTACGAAAAGAGGAGGGTGATGAGCGGGATGGTGATGATGCTGCCAACTGTGGTGATGAACGTCATCTCGGTGATGAGCGAAGGATTGCGGCCGTATTTCAGACAGAACATCGTGCCGAAACTCGCTACGGGCATCGCAATGACAACCGTATTGATGTCGTTGACCTGATCGCTTACACCACATACCTTGAACAGAAAATAAATGCTCAGAGGTACTACCACAAGACGCAAGAACGAGGAGAGGTATACCTTAGGACTGCCGATAATCTCCTTCACCGGCAACTTAGCCATCGAGGAACCAATAATCATCAGGGCTGCCGGAACCGTTATGTTGCCCACCATCGTTACCGGACGCGCAATGATATCGGGCGTATGAACCCCGAAAGCTACCAGGAGGGCGGCAACGAAGGCACCAAGAAGAGCCGGAGAAAACAGTACCTTAGGATTGAACTGCTTGACGCTGTACTCGCCCTTGATGAGCATTACACCTGCCGTAAAAATAAAAAAGGTGTTTGGCATGTTGAGCAGCGCGGCATAAAAAATGGCCTTCGGACCGAATATGCTCGAAACAATAGGGTAACCGATGAAACCTACGTTGGCAAACATCAGCGCAAAACCTATCATGCCCTGGTCATCATGATTGCGCGTGATGAGACGCGGCACCCAGAAACCGAATACCAGCAAAAGGATGTAGGTAAGAAAACCTACGCCCAGGAGGGGAAGGATGAGCGTGCGGTCGGGCAGCTCATCGCCCATTACTGACGAGAGCACCAGCAGGGGACAGGTGATATCTACCACCATGCTGGATAGCTTCTTGTCAAACTTGTCGCCCATATATCCCAACTTGCAGGCGACGTAACCTAAAATCACGATGATGAAAAGTATCACCATCACTTCCAAATTCTCCATTTATCCTGAAAATCTATACCTTATATATATATGTATGCCGGAATCCCGATATTCTCTCGGAATTTCCGGCAAAAATGGGTTAATCGATAAATCGCCTGGTAATATCTCCGTAGTTCTCGATGCGGCGGTCGCGGAGGAATGGCCACCAGCGGCGCACATTCTCGCTGTGCTTCAGGTCGATATCTACTACCAGGCTCTCTTCTTCCTGATCGCTGGCACGGTAGTAGAGCTCGCCCTGAGGACCGGCTACGAAACTGCTGCCCCAGAACTGGATGCCCTCGGTCTGACCGCTAGGATCAGGCTCGAAACCTACGCGGTTTACGGCGATGACCGGCAATCCGTTGGCTACGGCATGGCCCCGCATCACGGTAGTCCACGCCTCGCGCTGGTGCTGCTGCTCTTCCTCGGTATCATAGGTAGCGTAGCCGATGGCGGTAGGATAGATGAGCATTTCGGCTCCCTGCAGCGCCATCAGACGGGCTGCTTCGGGATACCACTGGTCCCAGCAAACCAGCACGCCGAGCTTGCCTACAGAGGTCTGGATAGGGTGGAAACCGAGGTCGCCCGGAGTGAAATAGAATTTCTCGTAGTAGGCAGGATCGTCGGGGATGTGCATCTTGCGGTATTTTCCGGCTATGCTTCCATCCTTCTCCATCACTACCGCTGTATTGTGGTAGAGGCCCGGAGCGCGGCGCTCGAAGAGGGAGGTGACGATGACGACGCCGAGATCCTTGGCAAGCTTGCCGTAGAAATCGGTCGAAGGGCCCGGAATAGGCTCTGCCAGGTCGAAGAGGTCAACATCCTCTACCTGACAGAAATAGAGGGAGTTATGAAGCTCCTGAAGCACGATGAGCTCTGCGCCGCGATGGGCGAGGTCGATGATGCCTTCTGCCAGGCGCTGCTTGTTGTTGGCGATATCTGCCGTATTATGAAGTTGTAATAAACCGACTTTCATTTTTTACTTTTAATGTTAAATGTTTAATGTTAAATGTGGAATGTTGAGTCTCTGAGGGCTCCCTCGGGCAACTGCATGGTGATGCAGTGGATGCTGCCATGCTGGCGGATGATGGTCTGCGAATCTACGCCGATGATTTCGCGGTCGGGGAAGGCGAGCTGAATCTGCTTGCGTGCCTTCTCGTCCTTTTCTGGCTGATTGTAGGTGGGATAAATCACCGCCTTGTTCAGTATCAGGAAGTTGGCATAGGTGGCAGGCAGGCGGTCGCCCTCGCTCTCCGGGTTGGTGGTGAGGCAGTCGCCCTCATCATAGATAGGGTCGGGCATCGGCAGTTTGAGCAAGCGGTAAGGATATCCCTCCCAGGTGAAGAGGCCCTTGAGCTGCTTCTCCAGCGCCTGGAAGTCTTCATACTGCTCATCTTCCGGATTATCGCAGCCTACATATAATAAGGTGTCGTGTGGAGCCACTCTCACGATGGTGTCGATATGGCCGTCGGTATCATCGCCTATCAGATTGCCGTGATCCAGCCAGACGACTCTCTTGAGCTGGAAGAAAGTCTGCAGCAGATGGTCGATGCTGTCGTGGTCGAGTGGCTGGTTGCGGTGAGGCGCCAGCAGGCACTGTGAGGTGGTGAAGAGTGTACCCTTTCCGTCACTCTCGATGCTGCCTCCTTCGAGCACGAAGCCCTGGTGGTTCTCTATATCGGCATTGAAGGCTGCCTGATAGTATAGTTGCAGGGTGATGGCATTATCCTTCTCCCATCTGAACTTTTCGCCCCAGCCGTTGAACTTGAAGTCGAGTATGCGGTAAGGCACCATCCAGGTGTTCTGCTTTCTGCGCAGCACCATCGTGAGGGGTCCGTGGTCGCGCACCCAGGTATCATTGCTTTCTACCTCGTAGAGCAGCACGCGGCTTATCTGTTCGGCAGAGAGCTTTTTCTTGAGCTGGTATCGGGTGGCGGGCACATCGGGTGTAGCCACAAGCAGCTGCTCGTAGCGCGTGATGATATCTGCCAGTTCGAGATAAGTATCTGTTATTTCAGGCAGATACGGCTTCCAGTCGGTGCCGGCATGTGGCCAGGTGAGCATGATGGCGCTCTGTGGCTCCCATTCGGCAGGGAGTGCGAAATCGCAGGGTAATGTAGATTGATGCATAAGCTATACTATTTTTATGATACGATGTTCTATACCAATTTATTATACTCTGTTCTTCATCGGGAACCTTTCCTTGGGGACGGGCTCCGTTCTGCTTTATGAAGTATGCTTGCAAAATTAATAAAAAATCTACAACTATCGGCTGTTTTTGTGAAATATTTTGCGCAAAAGCGTAACTTTGTATTAAAAAAGTTTAAACAGAGGGCTGTATGGAGATAAAATCGGGGAAAAATGAGTAACTTTGCAGTCTAAAAATAAAATATTGAATAGGAGCGTGAAAATAAAACAGGTAGTTGATGCCCTTGAACATTACGCGCCTCTGCCCTTGCAGGAAGGATATGATAATGCCGGCCTGCAAGTTGGATTGACAGAGGCGGTAGAAATGTCAGGGGCATTGTTGTGTCTTGACGTTACTGAAGCCGTGGTAGACGAGGCCATCCAGAAGGGATGTAACCTCATCGTGAGCCATCATCCGCTGATATTCCGCAAACTGGCGAGAATTTCGGACGAGAACTACGTGCAGCGTACCGTGCGCAAGGCGATTAAGAATGATATTACCATCGTGGCGATGCATACCAACATGGATGCGGCTGCGGGCGGCGTGAACTTCAAGATTGCCGAGAAACTGGGGCTGCGAAACGTGCAGTTCTTTGCTGGCGAGAAGGAAGTGGACGGCGTGAAGGGCGGCGAGGGCGTCATCGGAGAGGTGGCTGAGGACCTGGCAGCCGATGACTTGGTGCTGATGCTCAAGGAGCGGTTTGGCGTGGAGTGCGTGCAGTGCAACCAGTTGCTTCGACGTCCTATCAGGAAGGTGGCACTCTGCGGTGGAGCAGGTGCTTTCTTGCTCGACGCAGCCATCAAGGCAGGTGCCGATGCCTTCATCACGGGCGAGATGAGCTATCACGAGTATTTCGGCCACGAGCAGGAGATTCAGATCTGCGTCATCGGCCACTATCAGAGTGAGCAGTTTACGGGCGAAATCTTCCGCAGCATCATCCAGGAGAATTTCCCTGATGCCCAATGCTGCATCTCGGAGATAAATACGAATCCGATATTGTATTTATAACTTCAGTTTATAAGATGGCTGGAAGGGCGCAAGCCCAATTTAACATTTAACATTAAACATTTAATATTTAAATAAGGAATTATGGCAAAGAAAGATCCTACAGATTTGACAGTGGAAGAGAAGTTGAAGGCTCTCTATCAGCTTCAGACCACCTTGTCTGCAATTGATGAAAAGCGTGCGTTGAGAGGTGAGTTGCCTCTCGAAGTTCAGGATTTGGAAGACGATATTGCTGGTCTTACCACCCGTATCGAGAAAATCCAGACCGATATTGAGCAGTTTGACCGCGCCATCGATCAGAAGCAGCACGAGATTGAGGAGGCTCAGGCTAGCGTGGAGCGTTATAAGAAGCAGCTCGAAATGGTTAGCAACAACCGCGAGTATGATACTTTGAGCAAGGAAATCGAGTTCCAGGAGCTGGAAATCGAACTTTGCAGCAAGAAAATCCGCGAGGCGCAGCAGACAATCAACGAGCGCCTGTACGACCTTCACAAGGCTGAGGACCAGAAGGCAGACCGCGAGAAGGGCTTGGTAATGAAGCGTTCTGAGCTCGAGTCAATCATGGCTGAAACCCGTGAGGAAGAGGAGAATTTGAAGGAGAAGGCATTCGAGCTCGAGAAGAAGATTGAGCCACGTTTGCTCCAGAGTTTCAAGCGCATCCGTAATGGTGCCCGCAACGGTTTGGGTATCGTTTACGTGCAGCGTGACGCATGTGGCGGTTGCTTCAACAAGATTCCACCTCAGCGCCAGCTCGACATCAAGATGCACAAGAAGATTATCCCTTGTGAGTATTGCGGCCGTATCCTCATCGACCCGGAATTGGCTGGTGTTAAGATTGAGGCTCCTAAGACAGAGGAGAAGCCAAAGCGCAAGCGCGCTATCCGCAGAAGAAAGACTGAGGATGAGGATTAATCTTACTCCTCTCTCCGCTCTTTTCGGATGATAATCTTCTGATAAAGATACGATAAGATACAATGAAGGCTCGCCAAAATTGCTTGGCGAGCCTTTGTTTTTTTTCGTTTTCAGGCAGCTAGGACAATCTGTCTTAACTCCTTTAATCCTAATCTGGAACTTTTAATCCTAATCTGGAACCTAGAGTCCTCTAGCCTTGTAAATGCGGTCTTTGGCGTCGTTGATTTCCTGGAATTTCTTCTCGGCTGCACGGCGCACATCTTCGCCCAGTGCTGCTACCTTGTCAGGATGATGCTTGAGCGCCATCTTGCGGTAAGCGGCCTTAACCTCATCGTTTGAGGCGTCAGGACTGATGCCCAGAACACGGTAGGCATTATCCAGACTGCCTGTTGAAGAAGCCCCGCTCTCCAGGTTCAGCATCTGGTCTACATCCTCGGCAGAAAGCCCCATGTGGATGGCCATCTCCTTGAGCGCCTGAATCTCCTGAGGATTCACAATTCCATCGGCCTGGGCAATCATGACGAGGAAATTGAGCAACTGCAGGCGCTGCTCATACATCATGTTGGCACGTATCTGATGACAGCTGTCCTGTATCACCGAACGGTACTGCTGCATGCCCATCTGCTTCTGCTGTTCGAAGAGTTTGAGGAGAATTTCCTCGCCCTGCTGACTGGCTGCCTCGCCGAAATTCTGACGCAGGAAGCGGCGCACCATCTCCATCTCGGAATGCATGATTTTGCCATCTGCATTGATGATGTAGGAACTGAGCACCAGCAGCGAGAACATGAAGGAGTTTCGCTCTCCCTCATAGCTCTGCTGGCGGCTGTAGCCCTGGTTGCCGAAACCCTGGCGGCCGTTGTGCTGCTGGCCGCTGTAGGCATCGTAGGCGTTGTTGTAATGGTGGTCGCCGTCGCGGTTTACCGCATCCAGTCCGTGCTCAAAGAGGGAACCGAGGGCATAGCCTGCCAGGGCTCCCAGCGGACCGGCTGTGATGAAACCGAGCACACCACCTATCCATTTACCTGCTGCCATCTTTTAGTTGTTGAAATAGTAGAGGAAAGAAGCGATGCCTGAGAGGGCTGGCTTGCGCTGACCTTCTATTTCGATGTCAAACTTGATGCTGGTCTTGCAGATGCCACGGATGTTCTGGATGTCGTGGAGAGTGGCTACCAGGCGCACGCGTGAACCGGTGATGACTGGCTGACCGAACTTCATCTTGTCCATGCCGTAGTTTACGAGCATCTTGAGGTTGTTTACCTCGATAATCTGCTGCCAGAGGTATGGGAGTACTGAGAGGGTGAGGTAACCGTGAGCGATGGTGCTGTGGTAAGGGCTCTCTACCTTGGCGCGCTCTACGTCTACGTGGATCCACTGTGGGTCAAGTGTAGCGTCTGCGAACTTGTTGATACGGTCCTGGTCAATCTGCAACCAGTCTGATTCTCCTAACTTCTCACCGAGGTGAGATGCAAATTCCTCGTAGGAATTGATTACTAATTTTGCCATTTCTTATTTTTCTCTTTATTATAAATATTATTGTTTTCCTATTTTCCGTCTTCCGCTTTTAACTGTTAACTTTTAACTATTAACTTTCAGTTCAAATCAGTCTCTTCTGAAAATATCGCGGGTGTAAACCTTTTCTTCCACATCATCCAGACACTTGTCATACCGGTTGGCGATGATGGCCTGGCTCTGCTGCTTGAAGACCTCCAGGTTGTTTACGATGCGGCTTCCGAAGAAGGTGGTTCCGTCTTTCAGCGTAGGCTCGTAGATGATAACCTGCGCGCCCTTTGCCTTGATGCGCTTCATCACGCCCTGTATGCTGCTCTGGCGGAAGTTGTCGCTGTTGCTCTTCATCGTGAGCCGGTATACGCCGATGGTGCAAGGCTTCTCTTCCTCCTCGCTGAAGTTGTTCTGGTTGGCATAATCGTAGTAGCCAGCCATGTTCAGCACGCGGTCGGCGATGAAATCCTTGCGGGTGCGGTTGCTCTCCACAATCGCCTGAATCAGGTTCTCAGGCACATCGGCATAGTTGGCGAGCAGCTGCTTGGTATCTTTCGGCAGACAGTAGCCGCCGTATCCGAAGGAAGGGTTGTTGTAGAAGGTGCCGATGCGAGGGTCCAAACCCACTCCGTCGATAATTGCCTTAGAGTCGAGGCCCTTCATTTCGGCGTAGGTATCCAGCTCGTTGAAGTAGCTCACGCGCAGGGCGAGGTAGGTGTTGGCGAAGAGTTTCACCGCCTCTGCCTCGGTAAGTCCCATGAACAGGGTTTCTATGTCTTGCTTGATGGCTCCCTCTTTCAGCAGTTCTGCAAAGGTGCGGGCTGCCTGGTCCAGTCGCTCGTCACCATTCGGTCTGCCTACGATGATGCGGCTCGGATAGAGGTTGTCGTAGAGTGCCTTGCTCTCGCGCAGGAATTCAGGAGCGAAGATGATGTTCTTGCTGCCCGTCTTCTGGCGGATGCTTTCGGTGTAGCCTACCGGAATGGTGCTCTTGATGACCATGATGGCATCGGGATTCACCTGCATCACCAGACGGATGACTTCTTCTACGTGCGAGGTGTCGAAGTAGTTTTTCACCGGATCATAGTTGGTTGGTGTGGCAATCACTACGAAGTCGGCATCCTTATAGGCTTCTTCTCCATCGGTTGTGGCTTTGAGGTTGAGTTCCTTTTCAGCCAGATATTTCTCTATGTATTCGTCCTGGATAGGCGAGCGGCGCGAGTTGATGAGCTCCACCTTTTCGGGTACCACGTCTACTGCCACCACCTCATGATGCTGGCTCAGCAGGGTAGCGATGCTCAGGCCTACATATCCTGTTCCGGCTACGGCGATTTTTATCTTTTTATTCTCCATTTCTTTCTGTTCTTTTAGGCAGTCTATACCTTAATATATATATTAGATGCAAAGATAGTATAAAAGGAGGAGACTACAAAATGAAAATGTTTTTTTTATTAAAAAATAACGCGAGAAGGGGGATGGGAGGAAAAGGAGTGCTCAAAAAGGGAGAGGAAAAGGGGGCAGAAAAAGGCCTCCAAAATTCGCGAATTCTAAAACGGATGGCCGGTTGGGCGGAAATTCGCAAATTTTGAAGGCTGGGGAAGCTCTGTTTAAAAACTTCCGGACTATCCTCCGACACTCTCATAATGTCAATAAATCGGAATAATCGGGAATGGTCTCTAAAAATACATATTTTTTACTTTCATAATCCATCTTGCAGATGTAATGCTCCAGCCCGTTGCTCACCACTAGAAAGTCGACATGGAGCAGAAGATTGTAAACCGAAATCTGGTCGAATACTTTCTGCGTGATGGGGATGTGAGGGGCTTTGTACTCGATAATCATGCGGGGCTGCAGCTCACGGGAGTAGAGCACACTGTCGGCGCGCAGCACCTTGTCGCCACATTTCAGCTGGATTTCGTTGGCGAGCAACGAGGCAGGATACCCCTTGTGCTCGATGAGAAAATGAACGAAATGCTGGCGCACCCACTCTTCGGGAGTGAGCGTGATGAACTTCCGGCGCAGCACATCCAGTATCTGGGGATGCTGTTTTGAGCCCGAAACCTTGATGTCGAAAGATGGCAAATTTAAGCGAATCATTTTTCTGTACCTTATTATATATAGGGTTATATTTCTTTCTTTTCTGTTTTCGATATGGTTTCTTTTCTTCTTTTAACCATACCTCATTTTCAAAAACTACCTCTTTTATATAGGCAGTTCAATTTATTTTTTGTAACTTTGCAGTCGAAGTGCAGCTGAAAACTGCACCTCAGAAAACTGCGAACTTGGAGGCGGAGCAAATGCTTGTCCGCGCCCCCGGAGTTTGCTGGGTGCAAAGTTACAAAAAATAATCCAATGGTAGAAAAGAAAAGTGCAATAAGTTACGAGTCAATCATGAAAGATTTGAAGGCTCGGAAGTATTCTCCCGTCTATGTTCTGATGGGTGAGGAACCTTTTTATATAGATAAGATCTGCGACTACATTTCAGAAAATGTGCTCCAGCCCGAGGAGCGTGACTTCAATCAGACGGTGGTTTTCGGAGCTGATGTTACGGGTGCGCAAGTGGCAGATTTGTGTAAGGGCTACCCGATGATGGCGGAGTATAGAGTAGTGGTTGTGAAAGAGGCTCAGAATTTGCGGAATTTGGAAGTGCTCGAGAAGTACCTCGAAAATCCGGTAAAAACAACCATCCTTGTTTTCTGTCATAAAAACGGCAAGCTCGACAGTCGTAAAAAGTTTTCTGCCCTCGCTGCCAAGGTGGGTGTGGTTTTTGAAAGCAAAAAGCTCTACGATCGAAATCTGCCGGGCTTCATCGAGACTTATCTCAAGACCCGAAAGGCAACCATTGAACCCAAGGCTACCCAGATGGTGGCAGATCATGTGGGAGCAGATTTGCACCGACTCACTTCCGAGCTCGACAAACTGCTCATTTCTCTTCCAGAGAACGACCGGCGTGTTACTCCGGAGATTGTGGAGCGAGAAATAGGGGTGAGCAAAGACTTCAATGCCTTCGAGCTGAGAAGTGCCATCATCAGCCGCGATGTGTTTAAGGCAAATCAGATAATAAATTATTTTGACAGTAATCCGAAGAGTGGTTCTCTCTTCACGCTTCTCCCGATGCTCTTTACTTATTTCCAAAACCTGATGATTGCTTATTATGCACCCAACAGGCAGAACGAAAATGAGCTCGCAAAATTCCTGGATTTGCGCGGAGCTTGGGCGGCGCGCGAATATATTACAGGAATGAGGAACTATACGGGCGTGAAAGTGATGGCGATTATTGAGAAGTTTAAGGAGGTGGATGCGAAGATAAAGGGACTGGATAATCCATCCACTCCGGTGGGTGAACTGATGAAAGAACTCATCTTTTTTATCCTTCACTGATGCTGAAGAGCGAGGTGGGGGAGAGTAGGCGAGCTCCTGCTGAGAGTTTTCTCTCGGCAGGAGCTCGTTTTCGTTTTCTGCCTTCTTTGCCGCCTGTTTCCAGAAAGCAGCCAACTAGCGTTTAGCATTATAAATTTGCCCCAAATAGGGGATTTTCAGCTCTTTTTGGAGCGTTTATCTGGGCTCATTTTGGGCGATTTTTTGGCAAAAATGGGGGATTTAAGCGATTTTTCGAGCTAGATGCCCATTTTTCGTTTTCGCCTGAAAATAGGCTTAACTTTATTGGTTATCAGTAACTTACATAAATTAACCCTCTTCATTACTCGCGAATTTGCCCGTTTCCTTGCCGATGGGCTGGAATACGCTAGAAATGGAAAAAAATGCCATTTCCTGTAGTCTGAAATCAGTCGTTTGCATTTATTAAGGTTTATGATTCCTAAGTTTATGTTTTTAAATTTATAAATCAAAACGTGCGGTTTTGATTTATAAACGTAAACGCAAGAAAACTAAATGCACGAATTTATGTTTTATATTTATAAATATAAAGATAAAATATGGTGTTTATGATTATGAATGAATAAATATTCATGTCGTATTCTGAATTTGTAAGTAATGGAAACTCAGTTGGTTATGTATTTTAGTTGTTTTATAAACCATAGATTTTTACATAGGTGTGGTGGAAATATTGCATAAATCGCTCTATATGCCTTTATTTAGGAGGATTATAGTATGAATAACCAGTGATTTAGCCTAAATCTATAAAGAAAATGTTCGTCATATATTTTGATTGATAGGTTTATATTTATAAAACTAAACCTAAAAACCGAACACTGGAGTGAGTAGAATTCAAATTTACAAACAGAAACATAAAGTTTAAAAATCTAAATTTATTCAGAAATGTTTGGTTATTCTAAATTTTTGCTTTATCTTTGTAAAATCAACCGAAAAAGGGTCCAAAAGTGGCTTGTTCGGAAATAAAACATCCTATCAGTAGAAAAATGAACACTAAAAATTTTAGAGCATGAAAGATAGAATCAGACAGCTGATGGAGGACCAGCACCTCACTCAGCAAAACTTCGCTCAGATGATCGGAATCTCGACCGCTACGCTGAGCAATATTTTCAACGGGAAGACCAATCCATCGCTCAGCATTGTGGATGGCATCCATAAGAGTTTTCCTCAGGTAAACGTTTATTGGGTACTCTACGGTACTCCTCCTATGTATCAGAACCAGGCTTCCCAGGGTGGCAGCGAAGAGGGTGCTGCAGACATGCATCAGGGCGTTACGGATGGAGCAGCCGGTGGTGCTGAGGGGATGAAGCAGGGCAGTCAGCCTTCTGGAGCCGCCTCTGCCGAGCCTATGCTCGATTTTGGAGCCGAAGGAGCCACAGCCTCCCCTACTTCTCCCTTGCTCTTTGACCAGCCTCAAATGCAGGGTGTAAATCGTACACCTAAAAATATCGCCCAAGCGGCGGTAAAATTTGTAGACAAACCGCAAAGAAAGATTACCGAAATCCGTATTTTCTACGATGATCAGACCTGGGAAACCTTCGTTCCTAAGAAATAAAGTAGGGATTGGGGAATCCTAAAACAAACACATAGGAGCGGCGATAAAGAAAAAATATCTCTTTTCTTTTCGTAAATTCGGATTTTTGATGTACCTTTGCATCGTAGAAAACGTAGGTGGTCGTAACCGGAAGCTACGCGTACCTATTATAATATACGTACATTATATAATAAGCATATTAAAAATTAGCAATAAGATGAAAAAATATGTTCTCGACCTCAAGGTGGTTTCTGTAGAGGCGCTTAGCGATAAGCACGTTTTGATTAAGCTTACCGATGAGAAACCTTTGCCTGAAATCTTGCCTGGCCAATTCGTAGAAGTAAGAGTAGACCATTCGCCTACTACCATGCTTCGCCGTCCTATCTCCATCAATTTCGTGGATCGTGAAAATAATCAGCTCTGGTTGCTCGTTGCAATGGTGGGCGACGGTACTCGTCAGCTCGGACAGCTCAAGGAGGGCGATGTGCTCAACTGTATGCTGCCTCTCGGCAACGGCTTCACCATGCCTACCGGGAAGAGCCAGAAATATCTGCTCGTAGGTGGTGGCGTAGGTGTGGCTCCGCTCCTCTATTTCGGAAAACTCATCAAGGATTTCGGGGCTGAAGTTACCTTCCTGCTGGGTGCACGCAAGGCTACAGATCTGCTCGAACTGGATGAGTTTGCCAAGATCGGAAAGGTATGCATCACTACTGAGGATGGCTCGGCTGGCGAGGTAGGTTTCGTTACCAACCACTCTGTTCTGGAGAACGAGAAGTTTGATATGATTTCTACCTGCGGACCTAAGCCGATGATGGTGAGCGTGGCTCGCTTTGCCAAGAAGGCTGGTGTGGAGTGTGAGGTTTCTCTTGAGAACAAGATGGCGTGCGGTGTGGGCGCCTGCCTCTGCTGCGTAGAGAAAACTACCGAGGGGAACCAGTGCGTCTGCAAGGATGGACCTGTCATCAACATCAAGAAACTTGCTTGGGAAATCTAAATGAAGAGTGAAGAACGAAGAATTCTCTTGTCTTTGTTTGTAAAACATTTTTAAGTAAAAACAGAAGATTATGGCTGATTTAAGTGTAAAGATAAAGGATTTGAAGTTGAAGAACCCTGTGATGACTGCATCGGGTACTTTCGGCTACGGATTGGAATTTGCCGATTTCGTTCCTCTGGAGGAGATTGGCGGTATTATCGTGAAGGGCACTACCCTGGAACCGCGCGAGGGAAACGACTATCCGCGTATGGCTGAAACGCCTCAGGGCATGCTCAACTGTGTAGGTTTGCAGAACAAGGGTGTGGAGTATTTCTGCTCTCACATTTATCCTCAGATCAAGGACATTGATACCAATATGATTGTCAACGTGAGCGGTCATTCGCCTGAGAGTTATGCTGAGTGTGCGGCGCGCATCAACGAGCTGGATAAGATTCCGGCCATAGAGCTGAATATCTCCTGTCCTAATGTGAAGGATGGCGGCATGGCCTTCGGTGTAACCTGCGAGGGTGCAGCCAGCGTGGTGAAGGCGGTGAGAAAGGTTTATAAGAAGACCCTCATCGTGAAGCTTTCGCCTAATGTTACTAGCATTGCCGACATCGCCCGTGCCGTGGAGGCTGAGGGTGCCGATTCTGTTTCGCTCATCAACACGCTGATGGGTATGGCGGTGGACATTGAGAAGCGCCAGCCTCTCTTGAGCATCCGTACGGGTGGTTTGAGCGGTCCTTGCGTTAAGCCTGTTGCCCTGCGCATGGTTTGGGATGTGGCTCATGCCGTAAACATTCCGGTTGTTGGTCTGGGCGGCATTTCTTCTGCCAAGGATGCTATTGAGTTCCTGATGTGCGGTGCTACGGCCATTGAGATTGGTACAGCTAATTTCATTAATCCTGCGGTTACGAAGAAGGTGAAGGATGGAATCAACGAGTGGCTTGATGCTCACGGATGCAAGAGTGTGACTGAGATTATCGGGGCCATCAAGTAAATGACACCTTATTATAATAAGGAGTGGCTCATACCTTGACACCCTGTTTTAGGGTGTCAAGTGGGTTAACTCCGTGATATACAACAGAATAACTTTTCGTAAAAATATAAGATTATGGATTTGAACCAGATAAACCCTGTTCTGTTGCTTGCTACGCTGACGCAGCAGATTGTAGAGCAGGAGAAAGAATTGGCAGAACAGAAGGATTCTGCGGGACACTCGTCTGTAAAAGCCTCTCTGAGCGCGAATCTCTTGAAGCGCGGCAATCTGTTGATGCAGATGGGCGACAAGGATGGTGCCGGAAAGGACATGAAGCGCTACCTGGAGCTGAACCCCGAGAAAGTAGGGGAGCTGACAGGAGAATTCAAGGCTGAAGGCAGAGAACATTGCAGATAAAGGAAGGGGCTTGCCTCACGGATTCCGGCGTTGCGTCTCTCCCTAGCGCCTAGCTTTTGAGTACATTTTTCTGCATTTTTCCGTATTCTGATGATAAAAATCGGGCGAAAATATGTTTTTTAGCATAAAATATAAGGAAAATGAAGAAAAATATATCAAATTGTTTGGCAATATCAAAGAAAAATGTTACTTTTGCAGTCGAGTTGAGATTTTTGCAAGTCGAGACTCGAAATCTGAGCACTGCCTGCTCCTTATATATAAAAGAGGTGTAGAGAAGAACTCTGGAAAATCTGAGCACAGATAAGCTCCTTATATAATAAAGGAGAAACGGGCTCGGAAAGAACAAAAGTGAGTAACATATAAAATGTAAAGACAATGAAGAAGTTTAACGCATTCTTTTTTAGCTATTACTTTTACTTTGCAAATAATTGTAAAGCGGGAAGTTGCGTGTAAATTTCAACTTAGGATATTAGATTCTTGAAATCATCGAAACGGTCCCGCTCTTATTGAGTAGGACCGTTTTTCGTAACATTAGACAAGATAAAAGAAACATGAAGAGAATAGCAATTCAAGGAGAGCTGGGATCTTTCCACGACATTACCGCCCACCAGTATTTCGAGGGCGAACAGATTGAAATCATCTGTTGTGCTACCTTTGAAGAGGTGTTCGAAAACATCAAGCGCGACCCTACTGTAGTAGGCATCTGCGCCATTGAAAACACCATTGCGGGCAGCCTGCTCCACAATTACGAACTGCTCCGGCAGAGCGGAACCACCGTGGTAGGCGAACACAAGCTCCATATAGAGCACAGCATCTGCTGTCTGCCAGAAGACGACTGGAGCACCCTGCAGGAGGTTCACTCCCATCCGGTAGCCCTCATGCAGTGCGGCAAGTTCCTAGCCAACCATCCCGACCTCAAGGCGGTGGAGGCAGAAGATACCGCAGGCTCGGCAGCCTACATCGCCCAGCACAAGGTGAGGGGATGGGCAGCCATCTGCTCTTCTTACGCTGCCCACATGCACGGCATGAAGGTGCTGCAGGAAGACATCCACGACAATCCGCACAACTACACCCGATTCCTCGTGGTCTGCAATCCGCAGAAGGCAGCCCTGCTCCGTCCCATCGAAAAGGCCAACAAGGCGAGCATCGTCTTCAGTCTGGCTCACGATAAGGGATCGCTCTCCAAGGTGCTCACCATCCTGAGTTTCTACGACATCAATCTCACCAAGATCCAGTCGCTGCCAAACATCGGACATGAGTGGGAATACCTTTTCTACGTAGACCTCACCTTCGACAACCTGACCCGATACCGCCAGAGCATCGACGCCATTACGCCGCTCGTGAAGAAAATAAAGGTGTTGGGAGAATATGAGGAGAAAGAATAGTTGATAGTTAACAGTTAATAGTTGAAAATAAGAATTATGATACAACCAGCCAATAGAGTAACGGAAATACAGGAATACTACTTCAGCCGCAAGCTGAAGGAAGTGGCTAAGCTTAATGCCGAGGGCAAAGACATTATCAGTCTGGCCATCGGAAGTCCAGACATGCCTCCTTCTAAGCAGACCATTGACAAGCTCTGCGAGGTAGCCAACAATCCAAACGCACACGGATATCAGCCTACGGTGGGCATACCAGAGTTGCGCAAAGCAATGGCTGGTTTCTATAAGCGCTGGTATGATGTAGACCTCGACTGGGCTACCGAAATCCAGCCCCTCATAGGTAGCAAGGAAGGCATCCTGCACGTAACGCTCGCCTTCTGCAACCCTGGTGATGAGGTGCTCATCCCGAACCCGGGATACCCTACCTACACCGCCATCAACAAGATTCTGGGTACCAAGATTACCTACTACGACCTGAGAGAGGATAACGGATGGCAGCCCGATTTCGACGCCCTGGAGAAGATGGACCTGAGCCACGTAAAGCTGATGTGGACCAATTATCCTAACATGCCGACAGGCGGTGTGGCAAAGCGCGAAACCTACGAAAAGCTGGTGGCATTCGCCCAGAAGCACAACATCGTGGTGGTGAACGACAACCCATATTCGCTCATCCTCAACGAGCACCCTATGAGCATCATGCAGGTGCCGGGAGCTAAGGACTGCTGCATCGAGTTCAATTCCCTGAGCAAGAGCCACAATATGCCAGGCTGGCGTGTGGCGATGATTTCGAGCAACAAGACTTTCATCTCATGGATTCTGAAGGTGAAGAGCAACATCGACAACGGAAGCTTCCGAGGCATACAGCTGGCAGCTGCCGAGGCGATGCTTAACAACACGGATGAATGGCATCGCGAGAACAACATCCAGAACTACCGCCGCCGTCGCGACATTGCTGAGGAGATCATGAAGGTGCTCGACTGCCAGTTTGACCCTAACCAGGTAGGCATGTTCCTTTGGGGCAAGATACCTGAGAAATATGCCGATGTAGAAGACCTGACAGAGAAGATTCTGCATGAGGCACGCGTCTTCCTCACCCCTGGCTTCATCTTCGGAACCAACGGCAAGCGTTACATCCGTATCAGCCTCTGTGCCAAGGATGAGAAAATGAAAGAGGCCCTGGAAAGAATCAAGAAGGTTTTTGAAAAGTAAAAGGCCTTTGAAAGGTAAAAAGGTAAAAGGGTAAAAAGAGCCTTTCCCCTTTCCGCCCCCGTTCCCAGCGATTCCATCGCTGGTCCCCAAAGAAAAAAGTAAAAAAATAAAAATATACGACTATGGAATTAGAATTAGAACCATTGAATTTTCCTAGTGATCAGGAACGCCCTTGCGTCATTGCCGGCCCTTGCTCGGCAGAGACAGAAGAGCAGGTTATGACTACCGCTAAGCAGTTGGCTGCCAAAGGTTGCCACATGTTCCGCGCAGGTGTGTGGAAGCCACGCACCAAACCGGGAGGCTTCGAGGGTAACGGTGAAACAGCCTTGCCTTGGATGAAGCAGGTGAAGGAAGAAACAGGCATGCTGACAGCTACTGAGGTGGCTACCCCAGAGCATGTAGAGCTCGCACTGAAATATGGAATCGACATTCTCTGGGTAGGCGCACGTACATCTGCCAACCCATTCGCCATGCAGGCACTTGCCGACAGTCTTCAGGGCGTAGACGTGCCTGTGCTCGTTAAGAACCCGGTAAACCCAGACCTCGAGCTTTGGATCGGTGCCCTGCAGCGCATCAACCAGGCAGGCATCAAGAAACTCGGTGCCATCCACCGTGGATTCTCCAGCTTCGACAAGAAGATTTACCGCAACCTTCCTATGTGGCAGATTCCTATCGAGTTGCACCGCCGCATACCACAGTTGCCAATCATCTGCGACCCTAGCCACATCGGTGGCCGACGCGACCTCATCGCCCCTCTCTGCCAGCAGGCAATGGACTTAGGTTTCGACGGCCTCATCGTTGAGAGCCACTGCAGCCCAGACGATGCATGGAGCGATGCCAAACAGCAGGTTACCCCAGAGGTGCTGGATTACATCCTCAGCCTCCTCGTAGTGCGCGATGAGCATTATTCTACAGAGGGTCTGCACCAGCTGCGCGGTCAGATTGACGAGTGCGACAACCAGCTGATGGATCTTCTGGCTAAACGTATGCGCGTTTGCCGCGAGATTGGTACCTACAAGAAGGAGCACAACATGACCATCGTTCAGACCAACCGTTACAACGAGATTCTCGACAAGCGTGGAGCCCAGGCAGCCCTCTGCGGCATGAGCCCTGAGTTTGCCGCTCAGATTTTCGAGCACATCCATGAGGAGAGTGTCCGCCAGCAGTTGGAAATCCTAAACCAGAAGTAAAAGGAAACTGGCGATGAGAATATTAATTATGGGAGCTGGTAAGATGGGAAGTTTCTTCATCGACCTGCTCAGCTTCGACCACGAGGTGGCGGTTTACGAGAAGGATGCCAAGCGCCTGCGCTTCACCTACAACTGTTACCGCTTCACTAAGATGGAAGAGATAGAGATGTTCCGCCCCGAACTGGTCATCAATGCGGTGACGGTAAAATATACGCTGCCAGCCTTTGAAGAGGTGTTGCCACATCTCTCTCACGACTGCATTATCAGCGACATAGCTTCGGTAAAGACCGGACTGCAGGAGTTTTACGAGAAGAGCGGTTTCCGCTTCGTGAGCACGCACCCTATGTTCGGCCCGACCTTTGCCAATCTGAACCAGCTTTCAGAGGAGAATGCAGTCATCATCAAGGAGGGTGACTACATGGGCAAGATATTCTTCAAGGATCTCTACCAGAAGTTGGGGTTGAGTCTGCATGAGTATACATTTGATGAGCACGACCAGACGGTAGCCTACTCGCTGAGTATTCCTTTTGTGAGCACCTTTGCCTTTGCGGCAGTGATGAAGCACCAGGATGCTCCGGGCACCACCTTCAAGCGCCACATGCAGATAGCCAAGGGCGTGCTCAACGAAGATGATTACCTGTTGCAGGAAATCCTCTTCAACCCATACACATCGGGTCAGGTGGCACAGATCAGAGAGGAGCTTGCTGAGCTCATCGACATCATTGACCACAAGGATGCGAAGCGTATGAAACTCTTCCTCACCAAGATACGTAATCATGTGAAGGAAGATATTGAGATTAAAGAAAAATAAAATTGTTTTTTCTGAGAGGGCAACCTTAACAATTGCCCTCTCCTCCGTATATTTGCAAGTTTTGCATGTGAATGTAGAACCTTCATAAAAGTATTTATTTTAAGGCCTTGCATGTGAATGTAGGGCTTTTTGTAGATAATAAGGAAAAAAGCGGCAAAAATGAAAATATGTAAGGAGGATGGGCGATTTATGAAATATTATTTGTACCTTTGCACCCACAAATCAAAGGATAGATTGTAGAATCAATAAAACAGGAGAGCAGTTCTATTATGAGTGAACAGAAAGAAATGAAAAATATGAAGAATGCTGCAGAGGTACAGACCGCTGGGCAGAATACAACAGAAACAATAGTGAAGCAGACGGAAACTGCCGATGCTGCAAAACAGAATGATGCAGCTGAACAGCAGGCGGATGCTGCTGCCTTCCAGGTAGTGAACGAGGGTTTTTCTACCCGCGAGGCCATTGAGGAGGCTAAACGCTGCCTCCACTGCAAGATTCCGCAGTGCAAGAAGGGATGCCCGATAGGCAACGACATACCTGATTTCGTACACGAACTCTCTATGGGTAACATGGGTGCAGCGATGAGTATCATCAATGCCAAGAGCAACCTGCCGGCTATCTGCGGCCGTGTATGCCCTCATGAGAAACAGTGTCAGGGCAACTGCGTGCTCGGAAAGAAAGGCAAACCGGTACAGATTGGCAAACTGGAGCAGTTTATTGCCGATTTTGATACCAAGATGAACCTTTCGCGCGAGATGTTGCCACAGAAAACACGTGGCCGTGTGGCAGTCATCGGTTCGGGTCCAGCGGGCTTGACCGTAGCCGGCGATCTGGCGCGTCAGGGCTTCAACGTCACCATTTTCGAGGGCCAGGCTGAGCCGGGAGGCGTGTTGATGTACGGTATTCCTGAGTATCGCTTGCCTAAGTCGGTAGTGCGCGATGAGGTGGCTAAGATTGCTGACCTCGGCGTGCAGTTTATCACCAACTGCATGGTGGGCGAGAACAATGTAACCATCGACAGTCTGTTCCGTGCAGGCTACGACGCCATCTTTATGGGCACAGGTACCAGCGTGCCTCAGAACATGGACTCTACACCGGGCTCAAAGCTCCACGGTGTGAGCCAGAGTACATACTTTCTGCATAACGTGAATGCCTATAACGAAGGCGCTTTGACCCGCGACATGGTTCCACTGCGCGACGGCGAGAAGGTGGGGGTCATTGGCGGCGGAAACGTGGCCATGGATGCTGCCCGTACTGCTATCCGTCTGGGTGCCGATGTAACTGTGCTGTACCGTAAGACCCAGGAAGAGATGCCTGCCATCCAGAGCGAATATGAAGATGCTGTGAAGGAAGGCGTGAAATTTGAGTGGAAAACTACCGTCGAGGCCTTTCTGAAGGGCAAAAACGGCCGTCTGGGAAGCTGTGTGCTGAACACTCCTGAGGGTGAAAGGGTAGAAAAATTCGACAGAATCTATCTCGCCATCGGTTCAAGACCAGCCAACCGTATCGTTTCTACCACTGCCGGAATCGAGGTGGATGAGAAGGGATATGTAAAAGTTGTTGAACGTCCGTTCGGTATGACCACCCGTCGCGGTGTGTTTGCCGGAGGTGATGTGGTACACCGTCCGCAGACTGTAGTCCTGGCAATGAAGGCTGCCAAGGAGGTGGCTCAGGGCATCGCTCAGTATGTAGATGCCATCAAGCTTCTTGAAGAGGCTAAGAGAATCGAGCAACGTGGAATAGTAGAATAATCAAATGAACTCAATAGAATATAAGTGAATTATTTCTGCAGTTACGGAACTGGTTTAACAGAGAGTTGTCACTAGGCTCGGCAGAGCTGCTGAGCCTAGTGATAATATCTGGGAAGCTATGTGTTTTGACTTAAAAGACTATATGCAAGAACTCTAAAAACTATATGCTTTTACTTACTAAAAATATTTCTTAGTGTTGAAAACACCATATCTTTCCTTTGAATGATACTATATACCTTTGAATGATGCTATATAAATAGGCCAACTGTTATAGACGCTTAATTTTTTTACATTACTCTTTAAATGAACTTAAACTTCTTGGGGAATTTAATGAAGTATCAGATTTAATCATTACTTTTGTATCAGATTCATATTAAGAAGAAGTAATTTGTCTGGTACAAAGAAAAGATATAAATCAGAGAAAAAGCATGAAGCGTATCATATTGATTTTAACAGTATTGCTTGCCATGTTAGGGCAGGTAGCCTATGCGCAGAAAACGTGTGTCATCGCATCGGCAGAAAATCATGTGCCTATTCGTGAAGCACTTATTCATACTAATAACAATCATTGGGCAAGAACAGATTATCGGGGCTATTGGACGATGCGCTATCAGTTTGATTCAGCAACCGTATCGAAACCTGGTTTTATGAAGGCAACTATCCGGTACAAGGAACTGCCGGATACTCTGTTTCTCTTGCCGGATGCCAAACAATTAGGTGAAGTGACAGTTTGGGGCAAGAATCAGGAAGGCATCAAAAACATGGAAGAGGATATTCAGGAGAAGATAAACTCTTTGCCAACTTCATCTGCTGGCATCGGGTTTGATGCTTTCGGATGGATGGATAAACAGGGAAAACGTGATAAGAAGCATCTGCAACAGGCTAAAAAGGTATTTGAAAAAATGGAACATAAGGATCCTGTGGTAGCTGCTTATGAAAAAGCAACGGGGAAAAAGTATGAATTGACTAATCCGTATGATGTCTCGGCTTTTAAGAAAGATCCTTCTTCTGAAATGGCTACAGAAGAGAAAAAAGCAACTTCTGATGCTGAATCAAAATCGAATAAGAAGGAGAATCCTGAAAAATAAGCACAAGAGTAAACTGAAGAAATGAACTCGGGAAAGGCAGAGCGATAGCTATTTTAGCCGACGGGATAAAAAAAAACATAAACAAGTTGGCTTTCTCGAAAAAAAGTCGTATCTTTGTAGCCAAAAATATAAAGAAAGAAAAATGTTTGAAAATTTAAGTGATAGACTGGAACGCTCGTTCAAAATCTTGAAGGGCGAGGGAAAAATTACAGAAATCAACGTGGCGGAAACCATGAAGGATGTGCGCCGTGCACTCCTCGACGCCGACGTAAACTATAAAGTGGCTAAGGAATTCACCAACAAGGTGAAGGAGAAAGCACTCGGCATGAATGTACTTACTGCCGTAAAGCCGGGACAGTTGATGATCAAGTTGGTGCACGATGAACTGGAAGAACTCATGGGCGGCGAAGAAGCCCCATTGAAGCTCGAAAGTCATCCGGCCGTCATCCTCATGAGCGGTCTGCAGGGTTCGGGTAAGACTACCTTCAGCGGCAAGCTTGCCAATATGCTCAAGACCAAGAAAGGCAAGAAGCCATTGCTCGTGGCCTGCGACGTTTACCGTCCGGCAGCTATCCAGCAGCTCCATGTAGTGGGTGAGCAGGTGGGTGTTCCGGTATACAGCGAGCCAGAGAACAAGGATGTGCTCAGTATCGCCGACCATGCTATCCAGCAGGCCAAGACTAACGGCAATGATGTGGTAATCGTCGATACAGCCGGACGTCTCGCCATTGATGAGCAGATGATGAACGAGATCAGCAATCTCAAGAATCATCTCCGTCCAGACGAAACCCTTTTCGTGGTTGACTCCATGACCGGTCAGGATGCCGTAAACACAGCCAAGGAATTCAACGACCGCCTCGACTTTAACGGCGTTGTTCTCACCAAGCTCGACGGTGATACCCGTGGTGGTGCTGCCCTCAGTATCCGTACCGTGGTAACCAAGCCAATCAAGTTTATAGGTACCGGCGAGAAGATGGACGCCATTGACGTGTTCCACCCAGCTCGTATGGCAGACCGAATTCTCGGCATGGGTGACGTGGTATCTCTCGTAGAGCGCGCACAGGAGCAGTTCGACCTGGAAGAGGCTAAGAAACTGGAGAAGAAAATCAGAAAGAACCAGTTCGACTTCAACGATTTCTACAACCAGATCCAGCAGATCAAGAAGATGGGTAACATCAAGGATTTGGCAGCGATGATTCCGGGCGTGGGCAAGGCCATCCGCGACGTAGATATCCCAGAGGATGCATTCAAGGGCGTAGAGGCCATCATCCAGAGTATGACTCCTAAGGAGCGCACCAATCCAGCCATCCTCAACACATCACGCCGCCAGCGCATCGCTAAGGGTTCGGGCACCAACATCCAGGAGGTGAACAAACTCATCAAGCAGTTTGACCAGACCCGCAAGATGATGCAGATGATGACCGGCAACAAAATGGCGCAGATGATGAGCCGCATGAAGGGTATGCCAGGCATGCCTAAGATGCCGGGAATGTAAATCAGTTGATAGTTAATAGTTTATAGCGGCTTTGCCGTATAGCAAACTTGCGATAGGCAAGAATGCCCTATAAACTATAAATTATAAATTATAAACTAAAGAAAGAATGACGTTAATCGACGGAAAGGCGACGGCAGCCGCCATCAAGGAACAGATAGCCCAGGAGGTGGCACAGATTGTTGCCGACGGAGGCAAGCAGCCACACCTGGTAGCCGTGCTCGTAGGGCACGACGGAGGCAGCGAAACCTATGTGAAAAACAAGGTGCTGGCCTGCGAGAAGTGTGGATTTAAGTCGACCCTCATCCGTTATGAGGAGGATGTTACCGAAGAAGAGCTCCTGCGGTGTGTAGATAAGTTGAACCAGGATGATGATGTTGACGGATTCATCGTTCAGCTTCCTCTGCCTAAGCACATCGATGAGCAGAAGGTGACTATGGCAATAGATTACCGTAAGGATGTAGACGGATTCCACCCGGTAAACGTGGGCAGAATGTCGCTCGGCATGCCTTGTTTCATCTCTGCCACTCCGCTCGGTATCCTCACCCTGCTGCAGCATTACAATATTGAGACCAGTGGCAAGAAATGCGTCATTCTGGGCAGAAGCAACATCGTAGGCAAGCCAATGGCTCAGCTGATGATGCAGAAGCAGTATGGCGATGCTACCGTCACCGTATGCCACTCCCATTCCAAGAATTTGAAGAAAGAGTGTCAGGAGGCAGATATCATCATCGCAGCCATAGGCCGTCCTGATTTCGTGACAGCCGATATGGTGAAGCCGGGAGCCGTAGTCATTGATGTGGGTACCACCCGCGTGCCTGATGCTACGAAGAAAAGTGGTTTCCGCCTGAACGGTGATGTGAAATTCGACGAGGTGGCAGAGAAGTGCTCTTTCATCACTCCTGTTCCGGGAGGCGTTGGTCCGATGACCATCTGTTCGCTGATGAAGAATACGCTGGCTGCCGGCAAGAAGGAATATTACAGCTAAAAAGAAGATAATTATTTCAGAAAGAAGCAGTGCTTAAGTCACTGCATACTTGATTTTTTATAACTCTCTAATTTGTGGGGCAGGGTGCAGTGATGCACTCTGCCTTTTTATCAAGCCGAGAGAAATAGTGTAAAATGAACAAACAATATTAATCTAAAAATATAGAAACATGATAAAATTAAAGTACATATTTACATCAGTGCTGCTCGTGGCAGCTGCCAGTGCCAGTCAGGCTGTCAGCAGGCAGCAGATGCAGAAGCAAATAGACAAGGATGCCCCTGCATACACCATACAGGGCAAGGATTCCATCTGCCAGATATTCATCTATTCGCCAGCACCCAACCAGGGCTTGCATCTGGCTTATTTCACCGACGATGAGCGTTGGGTGGATGTAGGACAGCTCTGCGCCAGCGACTACGGTCCGTGGGGAGCTGAAAAGAAGATGTATAACCCCTTCGTGGTAAAAGCCAACGACGGCACATGGCGCGCACTCTGGAGCGTGAACCTGCATGCACCGCAGTTTGCCGTAGCCTATTCTGAAGACCTCATCACCTGGCGCCCGCAGGATTATCCCATCATCCGCGAAAAGGGCGTGAAGGATGTGGCTGCCTATCAGATGGATGACGGCAACTTCGACATCTATCTCAAGACATCCAAAGGCAAGCGATACGTACAGGCAAGCAACGATTTCCGTACCTTTAAGGAAGATACGCTGGAGGCTTCAGCTGATGAGATACTCTGGCAGCGCGACACCGCAACCATAGGCGGAAAACTCTTCCAGGGTTGCGATTTCGAGGTGCCGGCCGTGCATCTCAATTACATCCGTTCCTGGTTCCACGCCCTCTCTGAAGAGGCAAAACTCAACGCCCAGCCGATGCCGAAGACCGATGCCGACCTCGCAGCTTATGCCAAGGACAACCACATCGACCTGCCGAAAGATTCGGAAATCCCTGCCAACCTCAGTATCAATCCACAGAAATCCCACCGCATCTCCAACAAACTGATGGGTATCTTTTTCGAAGACATCAGCCGCGCTGCCGACGGAGGACTCTCTGCAGAAATGTTGCAGAACGGCGACTTTGAGTATAACAAGGAAGACCACCGCCAACAGTGGAATGCCACCACGGCATGGGTGGGGGTAGAGAAAGAGGGTATCGCCACCGAAAACGGGGTGAGCCAGAACAATCCCCATTACGCCGTTCTGGGCGCTACACCTATTTATAATATAGGTTGGGACGGCATCGCCATACGTCGCGGAGCTGCCGTTGAGGGCAAGGAGGGTAAGCATCAGCCAGCCATTTACGAGGTGAGCCTGCACGCCCGCTGCATCGATGCCAAGAAGAAAGACCTCACCCTGGCGCTCGTAAACCAGGAGGGATTGCCTGTATGCCAGACCAAGATCAAGGTGCAGGGCGCAGACTGGAAGGAATATAAGGCGCAGCTCATCGTGACCGATAAATATGAGGGCGAACTCGCCAGTGAAGCCACCACCAAGGAGGGCAAGCTGGGCAAGAACATCCGGTTCGCCATCCTGCCTAAGGGCGAGCAGAAAGTGGCGGTAGATTTGGTAAGTCTCAAACCACAAAATACTTACAAGGGTCATGGACTGCGTAAAGACCTTGCCGAGGCCATTGCCGACCTGAAGCCTCGCTTCGTGCGCTTCCCGGGCGGCTGCATGCTCCACGGTCAGGGGCTCAAGAATATTTACCACTGGAAGGAGAGCGTGGGTCCGCAGAAAGATCGCAAGCCAGCCTACAACATCTGGGGATACCATCAGACCCGCCAGCTGGGTTTCTATGAGTATTTCCAGTGGTGCGAGGATATGGGAGCCGAGCCGCTGCCTGTATTGGCGGCAGGTGTTCCTTGTCAGAACTCTGTGGCAGATGAGCGCGGAGTGGCTGGTCAGCAGGGCGGAATCCCGATGAGCGAGATGCAACAGTATATTCAGGACGTGCTAGACCTGGTAGAATGGGCGAATGGCGACCCTGCCACCTCTAAGTGGGCTAAGATGAGAGCCGATGCGGGTCATCCGGCTCCGTTCAACCTCAAGATGATAGGCATCGGCAACGAAGACCTCATCTCTACCGATTTTGAGCAGCGCTACCTGATGATCTGCAAGGCGGTGAAGCAGAAATATCCTCAGATAGAGGTGGTAGGTACCGTAGGTCCGTTCCACTTCCCGTCTTCCGATTATATTGAGGGTTGGAAGATTGCCCGCGAAAACAAGCGCTGGATTGATGCCGTAGACGAGCATTATTACGAGCAGCCGGGCTGGTTCCTGAACCATCAGGATTATTACGACCATTACGACCGCAAGGCTCCTAAGGTTTATCTGGGCGAATATGCATCTCGCGGTACCAATGCGGTAGACAATGCGCTGGCTGAGGGCATCCACCTCTGCAATGTGGAGCGCAACGGCGATGTGGTAGAAATGACATCCTATGCTCCTCTCTTGTGTAAGGACGGATACAGCAACTGGCAGCCGGACATGATTTACTTTGATAATAATAATGTACGCGCGAGCGAGAGCTACAAGATTCAGAAGATGTTCGGTCAGCATGCCGGTGACCTCTACATCTCATCCGTGCTCAGTCTGCCGGATGCGCTGAAGAAATATGTGGGCACCAGTGTGGTGAAGGATTCTAAATCGGGCAAAACCTGGCTTAAAGTGGTGAATGCCTTGCCTCGCACGCTGAAACTCTCGGTTTCTGGCTTGGGCAACAAGCAGGTAACCATCGCAGGCAGAAGCGCTCAGGTTTTCGAACTTTAGCTTTCTTCAGAAGATGTTTTCTGATAGAAACGGATAGAACCAATAATGGCTCAGATTATTCATTTTGAGTAAAATAGAATGGAGAAATAGGATATTAAAATGTTCTTTTTCTCCATTTTTTATGTTTTACAGCATAAAATATGGCCAAAAATTTGGTAGTTAATAATTTTTTTTATTATTTTGCACCCTGAAAATGAAGTTTTAAGTAATTTATATAAAATCAAATTTTAGAGAGAAAATGAAAAAGTTAGTATTAATGTTTGCTGCTGCCGTAATGGCAGTATCTGCATCTGCTCAGACTACACAGGAGAGCAAGTTCTTTGACAATTGGTATCTTGGTGTAAACGTTGGAGCTGCTACAAAGACTACTCACAATGCATGGTTCAAGAACGTAAATCCTTCAGTAGGTGTACGTCTCGGAAAGTGGTTTACTCCAGTTTGGGGTGCTGCTGTAGAGGCTGACCTCTATGCTCGTAACCGCAACCTGCCTTTTACACATAAGACTTTGGTTCGTGGTGCAAGCGGTAAGTTCATCGGTACTATCAATGCAACAAACCTCTTCTTGGGTTACAAGGGTGAGCCACGTAAATTCGAAATCATCCCATTGGCAGGCATCGGTGGTTACCACTCTTTCAACCTTCATAATGGCAACCTCAATGCCCTCACAGCTAACGCAGGTGTTGACTTCGCATTCAACCTTGGCGCAAACAAGGCTTGGCAGGTATATGTAGAGCCATCTATGAATTGGTTCCTTCACGACAACAAGAGTGCTTGCAATGGTTGCCAGTTTGATGTTAACAAGTCTGCTTTCCAGGTTAAGGTGGGTGTTAACTACAAGTTCAAGGGTTCTAACAACTCTCACAACTTCACTATCGTAACTCCACGCGACCAGAACGAGATTGATGGTTTGAATGGTCAGATCAACAACCTCCGCAACGACTTGAATAGCAAGGATTCTGAACTCGCAGCTAAGGACAAGCAGATCAAGGATCTCCAGAATGCGCTCAATGAGTGCCAGAAGGCTCCTAAGTATGTAAAGCCAGCTACTGCTACCAATTTGCAGCCAACAGTATTGTTTACTGTAGGTAAGTCAAAAGTAGAGCGTAGCCAGATGCCAAACATCGAGATGATTGCTCTGTATATGAAGAATCATCCAAATGCTAAGGTTGAAATTAAGGGTTATGCATCTCCAGAGGGTTCTAAGGAACTTAACCAGAAACTTTCTGAGGCTCGTGCCAATGCTGTAAAGAACATTCTCGTTAAGACTTACAAGATTAGCGCAAATCGTCTTCAGGCTAAGGGTATGGGTGCTACTGACAAGCTCTTCAAGCAGGTTGAGTTCAACCGTGTTGCTACATTCAATGATAACAATGCAGCTGAATAAAGAAATAAGTAGTTTCAGATATTTGGTCTTGTGACCAGGTCCTCCTAAACTTCGGTTTAGGAGGATTTTTTTTCTTCTTATCTTTCTTACATGTCTGGCCGCCTCGCTTTATACTTTTTCGTCAGGTAATCTTAATAAGATAAGAGTTCAGTGTGGTTAATAAGCTCTTTCTTGTTTTTTTGCACAAAATCAGCAGAAATGAGTATCTATCGTGATAAATTGTAAGCATTTTATTTGTTTTTCTAACAAAAAAACGAAGTTTTCTGAAATTTTATACGAAATTAGTTGGCTATTACATAAATTCTCTGTATCTTTGCAGGCAAATTATAACAAATGGGCTCGAAAGAGCCCTTTTAAGCAAGGAAATAAAAGAAAAAAAGATATGAAACATCCATTAAGAAGTAGCGTCTGCACTGAAGGCAGAAGAATGGCAGGTGCCCGAGCACTCTGGGTAGCTGCAGGTATGAAACACGAGCAGTTTGGTAAACCAATCATTGCTATCGTGAACAGCTTTACTCAGTTTGTGCCAGGTCATACCCATCTTCATGAAATCGGTCAGATCGTCAAGAAGGAAATCGAAGCTATGGGGTGCTACGCAGCCGAATTCAATACCATCGCCGTTGACGACGGTATCGCAATGGGACACGACGGAATGCTCTATTCCCTCCCAAGCCGTGACATCATTGCCGACTCTGTAGAATACATGGTCAATGCTCACAAAGCCGACGCCATGATTTGCATCTCAAACTGCGACAAGGTAACCCCAGGTATGCTCATGGCATCTATGCGACTGAACATTCCTACCGTGTTCTGCTCAGGTGGACCTATGGAAGCCGGACGCTGGAAGGGTGAGAACGCCGACTTGATTACAGCTATGATTAAGGGTGCTGATACAAGCGTTTCTGACGAGGAGATGACGCAGATTGAGCAGTGCGCCTGCCCAGGTTGCGGTAGCTGTTCAGGTATGTTTACCGCCAACTCAATGAACTCACTCACCGAGGCCATCGGTCTGAGTTTGCCAGGCAACGGAACCATTCTTGCTACCCACAAGAACCGCATCCAGCTCTTCAAAGATGCTGCACGCCAGATAGTTAAGAACGCTTACGCATATTATGAGGACGGCGACGAGAGCGTATTGCCACGCAATATAGCTACCCGCGACGCATTCCTCAACGCCATGACCCTGGACATCGCCATGGGCGGAAGCACCAACACCGTGCTCCACTTGCTGGCAGTAGCTCAGGAAGCTGGCGCAGACTTCAAGATGGAAGACATCGACCAGTTGAGCCGCAAGGTGCCTTGCCTCTGCAAGTTGAGCCCTAACACCCAGAAATACAGTGTACAGGAGTGCAACCGCGCAGGTGGTATCCTCGGTATCCTGAACGAACTGAACAAGGGCGGTCTGATCAACGGCGCCGTAAAGCGTGTTGACGGCAAAACACTCGATGAGCAGATGAAGAAATACGACATTACCGGCAAAGAGATTGATGCCGAGGCTGACAGAATCTACCATTCAGCACCGGGCAGAAAGTTCTCTACCCAGATGGGTAGCCAGGATGCTCAGTGGGAGAGTCTCGACACCGACCGCGCCGAGGGTTGTATCCGCGACCTCGAGCATGCCTACACCAAGGATGGCGGACTGGCAGTGCTCTTCGGCAACATCGCCCAGAACGGTTGCGTAGTAAAGACAGCCGGCGTAGACCCAGTGCTCTGGCATTTTGAGGGTCCAGCCGTATGCTTTGATTCTCAGGAAGATGCATGCGAAGGCATCCTCGGCGGAAAGGTTAACTCAGGCGACTGCGTAGTCATCACCCACGAGGGTCCGAAGGGTGGCCCTGGCATGCAGGAGATGCTCTACCCAACCTCTTACATCAAGAGCCGTCACCTGGGCAAGGAATGTGCCCTCATCACCGACGGCCGCTTCTCAGGCGGTACATCAGGCTTGAGCATCGGTCACATCAGTCCTGAGGCTGCAGCAGGTGGTAACATCGGCAAGATTAAGGATGGCGACATCATCGTCATTGATATCCCTAGCCGCTCCATCAATGTGAAACTCTCTGACGAGGAACTCGCAGCACGCCCACAGCAGCCGCTGAAGCGCAACCGCGTGGTTAGCAAGGCACTGCGCGCTTATGCCCAGAGCGTAAGTTCGGCAGATAAGGGCGGTGTGAGAATCATCGACTAGTCTTCGAGAGTCTTTGAAAAGACAGTTTTTAGAGTCTTTGAGAAAAGAAAAGTTTTTGAATTATTCAGAATAATAACATATAAATGGCAAAAGAAGTAATAACAGGAGCCGAAGCACTGATGCGCTCCCTGAAAAACGAGGATGTTAAAACTATCTTCGGATATCCGGGCGGCAGCATCATGCCAGTGTTTGATGCACTGTACGGTTACACGAGAGGTGAAAAGAAGATGTTTGACCACATATTGGTACGTCACGAGCAGGCTGCTGCTCACGCTGCACAGGGTTATGCCCGAGTCAGCGGCGAAGTGGGCGTCGCTCTTGTCACTAGTGGTCCTGGAGCTACTAATACATTGACCGGCATCGCTGATGCCATGATGGATTCTACACCAATCGTAGTCATCGCCGGACAGGTAGGCGTAGGTGCCCTGGGTACCGATGCTTTCCAGGAGGTAGACCTCGTGGGTGTTACCCAGCCAATCTCCAAGTGGTCTTACCAGATACGCCGTGCCGAGGATGTGGCATGGGCTGTGAGCCGTGCTTTCTACATCGCCCGCAGCGGACGTCCGGGACCTGTGGTGCTCGACTTTACAAAGAATGCGCAGGTGGCTACATGCGAGTGGGAACCAGTGAAATGTGAGAAGGTTACATCTTACAACCCTTATCCTACGATAGATGAAAAGGCGGTGGCTGAAGCTGCCGAACTCATCAACAATGCCAAGAAACCATTCGCCCTCGTGGGTCATGGAGTAGAGCTTGGCGGTGCACATAATGAACTCATCGAATTCCTCGAGAAGGCAGATATCCCTGCCGGCAGAACCCTGCTCGGCCTTTCTGCCCTGCCTAGCAACCACCCGCTCAACATGGGTATGCTCGGCATGCATGGTTCTTATGCTACCAACATGAAGACCCAGGAGTGTGATGTGCTCATCGCCATCGGTATGCGTTTCAGCGACCGTATCACAGGCGTGCCTTCTAAGTATGCTCCCCAGGCTAAGATTATTCACCTGGACATTGACAAGGCTGAGATTGATAAGGTTATCAAGACCGATGTGGCTGTTGTGGGCGACTGCAAACAGAGTCTGCCAGCCATTACCCGTCTGCTGAACAAGAATGTTCACCGCGAGTGGAGAGATTCCTTCGAGGAATACCGCCAGCAGGAACAGGAAAAGGTAATAGAGAAGGATATCCACCCTACAGAGGGACCGCTGCTTATGGGCGAGGTGACCAACGTGGTAACGGAAGCTACTCATAATGAGGCTGTTCTCGTAAACGACGTAGGCCAGAACCAGATGATCAGTAGCCGCTACTTCAAGTTTACCAAGAAGCTGAGCATCGTAACCAGTGGTGGTTTCGGAACCATGGGCTTCGGCCTTCCGGCAGCCATCGGTGCCACCTTCGGAGCTCCCGACCGCACCATCTGCTGTTTCTTCGGCGACGGCGGTTTCCAGATGAACATCCAGGAACTGGGCACCATCATGGAGCAGCAGGCACCGGTAAAGATGATTCTGCTGAACAACAACTATCTGGGCAACGTTCGCCAGTGGCAAGACCTGATGTTCGGCGGCCGTCACTCCTTCACCCACATGATGAATCCTCATTATGCAGAGATTGCCAAGGCCTACGGCATACCATACGATGTGGTAATAGACCGCAAGGACCTTCAGGCTAAGGTGGAGAAGATGATCAGCACCAAGGGTCCTTACCTGTTGGAGTGCGCCATCAAGGAGAATGAAGACATCGTTCCGATGACGCTGCCGGGCAAGAGTGTAGATGAGATGCAACTCGAGTTGAATTATTAAAAGCTTTCGGCTATATATATAATAAGGTGTAAATTCCTTCATGAGGAAGCATCCTCCGAAAAGGAAAGACTCCGAAAAGTAACCGATTATTTTAAAATTTGGAAAAATGGAGAATAACAACGAAAAGAAATTATATACATTGCTTGTTTACTCAGAAAACATTGCCGGTATCCTGAATCAGATTACTGCCGTGTTTACTCGCAGACAGGTAAATATCGAGAGCTTGAATGTTTCGGCCAGCAGTATCAAGAATATACACAAGTATACCATCACGGTTTGGAGTGATGAAGAGCAGATTGAGAAAATCAACAAGGCAATAGAGAAGAAGATTGACGTGGTGAAGAGCGATTACTACACCGACGACCAGATCTTTATCCATGAAGTGGCTCTCTTCAAAATTTCCACTCCGGTATTGCTCGAAAATCCAGAGGTTTCGCGCACCATCCGCAAGCATGATGCCCGCATGATGGAGGTGAATCCTACCTACAGCACCGTGCTCCTGGCAGGACTTACCGAAGATATCGCCGACCTCTTCCAGCAGCTCAACAGCTACAACTGCCTCCTTCAGTATACCCGAAGCGGCAGAATCGCTGTTACGAGAAGTTTTGACGAACCCATCTCTGATTATCTCAAGCAGAATTCAGAAGATTAGATTTCTTTCATATTTTGATGCCCTTTGTTCCCCTGGCTTCAAACTAGAGGAGCAGGGGGCTTTTCGGTTTAAAACAACAGGACAAACAACAAATTAAAAGGACGAGACAGATATTATGGAACAGAAATTATTAGATAAGGTAGGACGTTACGAATTCCTATCGGAGCCTTTCCACTGCGATTTCAGCAGCCACCTCTTTATGGGGCATCTCGGAAATCATCTGCTCAATGCTGCCGATTTTCACAGCAACGACCGCGGGTTCGGCATGAACTACCTCATGCCCCGACACAAGACATGGGTTCTCAGCCGACTGGCCATTGAGATGACAGAGATGCCGAAGTCTTACGACCGCTTTGTGGTAGAAACCTGGTGCGAGAGTGCCATGAAATATTTCACATCCCGAGATTTCAAAATCTGCTGCAAGACATCATCATCAGAAGAAGCCAAGGTTTACGGTTACGGCAAGAGCGTGTGGGCAATGATTGATACGGAGACCCGACTGCCTGTTGATATTTTTGAAATTCACGACGGGCTCATCAAAGAATATATTGATTCAGAAAAACCTTGTCCTATCCAGGCAAGTTCGAGAGTGAAAATGGGCAAGAATGCCAAGCTGGTGAGAACCATTGATACCTATTATCATGATGTAGATGTTAACGGGCACATCAACTCGGTAAAATACATCGAACATATTCTCGACCTCTTTGATCTGGATTATTACAAAAATCACTTTTTGCAAAGATTTGAGATAGCTTACGTAGCAGAAAGTCACCAGGGAGACCAACTTCATTTCTATTTGGAAGAAACAAGTGAGGCAGAAAAAATGCAAGAATACTGCATAAAGATAACAAAAAACGGCAAAAATGACGCAAATGAGGTGGAAGTTGTAAGAAGTAAGGCTAAATTTATTAAAAATTGAAAGAAAAATTTGGTAGTTTCATTTTATTTGCTTACCTTTGCACTCAGAAAATATAAATAAACCCAGAGCCGCCTTCTTGGATAGGGGGTGGACGGATCAAACAGGCTCTCTTTGGATAAGAATACAGCTCGCATCCGTATGGACAAGTATAACCCGCGGCTCCACAAACGGCAAGCCGCACAAAAAAAATAAAAATTATGGCAGAAATGAATTTCGGTGGCGTAATGGAAACTGTTGTCACCAGTCATGAATTTTCATTGGAGAAAGCACGTGAAGTATTGAAGAACGAAACAATCGCAGTTATCGGTTATGGTATCCAGGGTCCTGGTCAGGCTTGTAACCTTCGCGATAATGGTTTCAACGTCATCGTCGGACAGCGTCAGGGTAAGACCTACGAGAAGTGTCTGAAGGATGGTTGGGTTCCTGGTAAGACATTGTTCTCTATCGAGGAAGCTGCTGAAAAGGGTACTATCATCTGTATGTTGCTTTCTGATGCCGGTCAGATTGCATGCTGGCCAAAGATTAAGCCACACCTCACAGCAGGTAAGACTTTGTATTATTCACATGGTTTCGCTATCAACTGGAGCGACCGCACAGGCGTTGTTCCACCAAAGGATATTGATGTAATCATGGTTGCTCCTAAGGGTTCTGGTACTTCTCTCCGCACTATGTTCTGCGAGGGTCGTGGTTTGAACTGCTCTTACGCTGTATACCAGGATGCATCTGGCAAGGCAGAGGAGAAGACTATTGCCTTCGGTATCGGTATCGGTGCCGGTTATTTGTTCAAGACAACATTCCAGCGTGAGGCTACTTCTGACCTCACAGGTGAGCGTGGCTCATTGATGGGTGCAATTGAGGGATTGTTGGAGGCACAGTATGACGTGCTCCGCGAGAATGGTCACTCTCCATCTGAGGCTTTCAACGAGACTGTTGAGGAGCTCACACAGAGCCTTGGCCCTCTCTTCGGTGCTAAGGGTATGGATTGGATGTATGCTAACTGTTCAACAACAGCTCAGCGTGGTGCTCTTGACTGGGCTCCTCGTTTCCGTGAGGCTATCAAGCCTGTAATGGAGTGGTTGTACTACTCTGTAAAGACTGGTAACGAGGCTCAGATTTCTATCGACAAGAACTCTCAGGCTGATTACCGCGAGAAGTTGAACGCTGAACTCGAGGCTATGCGCAACAAGGAAATGTGGCAGGCTGGTGTTACAGTTCGTAAACTTCGCCCTGAGAATAACTAATTTTTTTCTCGTACATAATGTTGAAAAGGGAATGGCCCGAGAGGTGTCGTTCCCTTTTTTCTGTTTATATGGGGGTATAAGTTGCTGGCATATACAAATCTCGCTGCTGGCGTATGCGAAATCCCAATGCTGGCATATACAAAAAGCCCTGAAAAGGCAAAAGCATCTCTCTTCTGAAAAGCTTTTACTCCTTCAGGACTTATAAGATATTAGGGCTTCATTTCCGGTTTCGGTTCAAGCCGGATTTCATCTTCCTCAACATTCATCATATTCTCCACAACCATTTCTTCAAGAACTGCAGCCATATCTTCTGAATCATATTTCAGTTGGTTTAGTTCTGTAATGTCATGTGGCTTTCCGTCTTTCAGCAAGTCTAGAATTTCTGATATAATAGTTTGCTTCTGGGGTATTTTGTGGTCTATGCAGACATCACATATCCCGCAGTCGTCCTTCATTTTCGTTTTTTCGCCAAAATAACTCAGAAGCTGGCGCGAACGGCAGATGCTGTCGTTCTTTGCATAACTGATAATGCTCTTGATGTGGGCAGTAAACTGTTTCTTGCGTACTTCCCATACCTCCTCAGGGATGATAACTCTGAAACCATCTTCCCTAGGACGCGTGTAGCTGATATAAGGTGTCTTGCGGCGGGGAATGAAGTCGATGATGTGGCGGGCACTCAGATTTTTCAGAATCATGTATACCTGCTGACGGTTTAGTTCGCTTACACGCTCTATCAGCGACTCATCAATGTAAACATAGTCGGTAAACAGACCGCCGTAATTACGCAGAAGCCCCGTAATAACAGACTCTTCCTTCTCCGAAACATTCTCTAGCAGATAGAGATCATTTCGGCTGATGTTAAATCTGATTCTTGCTTTTCCGTCAGGATTGTCCTCGTAGTGGATATAGCCTGAGCGCTCCAGAATGCGCAGAGCCGAGTCTACGCGAGTAGGGAAGTACTTGTAGGTGAAGCAGAACTTCTCTATCTCGAACATGAAAGTCTGTCCCATTCCGCTTCCAACTGCCACCTGGAAAAAGTAAGCAAGATGCTCGTATACGTCTTTGATGAATTCTTTATCTGGGAAGGTTTCGTCTATGCGTTTCATGAGTTTGTTTTCATCGCTCTGGTTGTAGAGCAGCACAGCATAAGCCTTTTCGCCGTCTCTTCCGCCTCGACCCGCCTCTTGAAAATAGGCTTCCAGTGAGTCTGGACAATCTATATGAATTACCATTCTCACATCTGACTTGTCTATTCCCATGCCGAAAGCATTGGTTGCTACCATTACCCTTATCTCGTCATTTTGCCAGTTTTTCTGTCGGATATCCTTCACGTCGGAATCCAGTCCGGCATGGTAAAATGTAGCAGAAATACCTTGTTTGTTCAGAAGTTCTGCCATCTCCTTGGTTCGTTTTCGGCTTCTCGCGTAAATGATTGCTGAGCCTTGGGTACACTGTAGGATATGAACCATTTCGGTCAACTTGTCGTTGGTGGTGCGCACCACATAGGCAAGATTCTTGCGGGCAAAACTCATTTTAAATACGTTTTGCTTCTTGAAGTGAAGCTGGTTCTGGATATCTTCTACTACATCGGGAGTGGCCGTAGCCGTAAGAGCAAGGACTGGTACACCGGGCTTCATATCTCTTATTTTTGCAATTTCGAGGTAAGACGGGCGGAAATCGTAACCCCACTGGCTGATGCAGTGAGCTTCATCTACCGTGATGAAACTCACCGGAATGTGGCGCAGTTTAGTTTGGAACAATTCTGAAGAAAGACGTTCTGGTGAAACATACAGAAACTTGATTTCACCGAAAATACAATTTTCCAATATTCGGAGAATCTCTTGGCGCGACAATCCTGTGTAGATGGCTTCAGCCAGGATGTTGCGGGCTTTGAGATGCTGTACCTGATCCTTCATCAGCGCAATGAGTGGAGTTACCACAATGCAGACGCCCTTTTGGGCAAGGGCTGGAACCTGGAAGGTGATGGATTTACCGCCACCTGTAGGCATAAGACCGAGGGTATCCTCACCTCGGGCTATACTTTCGATGATGTCTCGTTGTATGCCGCGAAAGTCAGGATACCCCCAATATGTACGTAGTATTTCTTGATATTTATCTGCCATTTTTTGAAACTTTTGCCCTTGCAGATTTCGATGCTTTTGCGTCCTGACGGATTTGCTCTACAAATCCGTGTAATCCGAGTAATCAGTGCCTAATCCATGCATAGGGCTAAGTACCTCATCCTTCGTTTGGACGGATGTCTTCTATCTGAAGTTGAACTTGGTTTTTCTTAAAAATATTCTCTTCGATGGTGAAGGCTATGTCGAAACTTCGCTTACTCTTGATGTAGCGGGCAGCTGCACTCTGACCGAAAGCGATGCCGTTTAAGACCGTGCTCGATTTTGAGTCTACCAGTTCCAACTTGATGTGTTCCTGTTCTCTGCCCACCACCTTACTGGTACCATAATCATATACCCGGTTGGTGCAGAAAATAGGTTTCTGGTTACATGGACCGAAAGGAGAGAAGCGCTTCAAGTCGGCCTGCAGATGCTTGGTAATGTCTTTAAAGTCAATTTCAGCATCTATGTTGAGCATCGGTTCTGTCTGTTGAGGCGAAATATGCTCTTCTACATAATGCTGGAACCTGTCTCTGAACTCTCTAACCTTATCCCACTTCAAGGTAAGTCCGGCAGCATAGGTATGACCACCGAAATTGAGCAGGAGGTCGCGGCAACTCTTGATGGCTGAGTAGATGTCAAATCCCGTTACGCTACGTGCTGAACCTGTAGCCATATCACCATCCCGGGTCAGAACAATGGTAGGGCGGAAGTAGATTTCGGTGAGTCGGGAAGCAACAATGCCAATGACTCCCTTTTTCCAACCTTCATCATAGAGCACGATGCTGGAGTTGTGTTTCATGCTTTCCAGACGCGATACGATGCCGTTGGCTTCTTCAGTCATCTGCTTGTCTATGTCTTTGCGCTGCTCATTGTACTCATTGATGTGTCTGGCCATGCGCAGGGCTGAGGAATAGTCTCTTTCTACCAGCAGATCTACGCTCAGCTTGCCGTTCTCCATTCTGCCTGAAGCATTGATGCGGGGACCAATCTTGAACACAATATCGCTCATAGAGAGCTCGCGTCCGTTCAGTCCGCAGATGTCGATGATGGATTTCAGACCGATACTTGGATTGGTATTCAGCAACTTAAGACCATGGAAGGCGAGTATTCTGTTCTCATCTACCACCGGCACAATGTCGGCAGCAATACTCACGGCGCAGAAGTCGAGCAGAGGAATGAGCCTGGAGAACGGAATGTTGTTGTTCTTGGCAAAAGCCTGCATAAACTTGAATCCTACACCGCATCCGCAGAGATGCTTGAATGGGAATGGATCGTCAGGACGCTTCGGATTGAGTATGGCCACAGCAGGTGGCATCACATCGTCAGGAACGTGATGGTCGCAGATGATGAAGTCTATTCCCAGACTCTTGGCATATTCTATCTCCTGAATAGCCTTGATTCCGCAGTCTAGAATAATAATCAGTTTTACACCAGTCTGATGAGCAAAATCAATTCCTTTCTTACTCACTCCGTAACCTTCGTCGTAGCGGTCGGGAATGTAGTAGTCGATGTTTGAATAGAATTGCTGCAAGAATTTGTACACCAGGGCAACGGCGGTGCATCCGTCTACGTCATAGTCTCCGTAAACAAGGATACGTTCCTTTCTACCCATAGCATCGTTCAGGCGGTCTACGGCAATATCCATGTCTTTCATCAGGAATGGATTGATGAGATCTGAGAGTTGTGGACGGAAGAACCGTTTGGCTGCAGACTCTGTCGTAATCTCGCGCTTGATGAGCAAATGGGCAAGAACTGGGCTCATATTTAGCTTGGCGCCTAATTCTTCAGCTGCTTTTTGCTGTTCAGGTGTTGGTGATTCGTAATTCCATTTAAAATGCATTTTAATTATTTTTTATTTCTGCCCCCAAAGTTACGAAAATAAAATGACAAAAGGAAATGTTTAGGGAGGAATTTTACTAAATTACCTAGAAATAAGTAAAAATAAGACTTGTTGGCAACCCAAAATAAGTGAATAAGAGATTTTCTTGGCAACAAAAAAGGCAGCAAACTCATCGGTTTGCTGCCCCTTGAATATTTTTGTTTAGGAGAATGTCCATAGAAAACCTATAGACTATAAACTTTTAACTATTAAAACTCTCCTAGATTCCGAGCTTCTTGCGGATGTCCTTAGGAAGGGCGTTCTTGTTAACCATGAAGTCCATAGTCTTGTAAGCTACGAAAGCCTTGGTCATGTACCAGGTTCCCTTGTAGTCACCATACTCGCCCCAAGAGTTCTTAACCATGTAGTACTCCTTGCCGTTCTGATCCTTAGCGATACCGTAGATGTGCATACCGTGGTCGTCAGTTGTCTCCCAATTGTCGAATGCTTCCTGACGCATAGCCTGTGTAGGAACAATCTCAGGAGCATTTACGCCGAGAGAATCAAACTTCTCCTTCTTCTCGTCCTTAGAGAGCTTGAACCAATGGTCAGCATCTGTACCGGCCATAGAGCGAACCTTCTTTACGTCGTAAGCGATACCGAGACCCTTGCGAGTGAAACCGTCTTCTGTTACGTCACCTCCCCATGCTACTGTATAACCATTGTTTACAGCGTTGTCGATAATCTTGCAGATGTCTTCCATAGGAACGTTGTAGCTCAAAGGCCAGCGCCAGTTGTCCTGTACCTCAACAGCAAATTTGCTCCACATTGGGTGGTGGGTGTAGCTGGTAATGGTTACATAATCATCAAGATTCAAACCGAGGCTCTGGCAGAAGCTCTGTGGAGTATACTGCTTGCCCTCGTATGTAAACTTCTCAGGAGCCTTACCGATATAAGAGTCGATGATGCCCTGAAGACCGCTCTTCCAGGCTGGAGAAAGCTTCTTAGCTGTGCTCTTTGCTACTGCCTCTACGTATGGAGTCATTACATTGAAGAACTCACCGAAGTTAGCCAAAGAGTCACCTGTCAATGAACCTGGTGCAGGCATGGCAGACTCAGGTACAATACCATAGTGCTGCAAAGCATAGAGTACATCGTAGGCGCTACCACCCTCAGAGAAGCTCACGTCGCCGTGCATTCTTACAGCCACTGTGGCGCGGTCCATATAAGTCTTGTTGGCTACGAACATTTCGCTGAGGTCGTAGGTCTTGCCTGTCTTCTTCAAGATTTCGCTCTCGAAGTAGCTGAGGGTAGAGTAAGCCCAGCACGTACCACTGCGGTTCTGGTCCTTGATGCTAGTGATAGGATTCTGCTTTACTACAGTAAATACAGGTTTGTTCTTTGCTACTACTGCAGAGTCTGCAGCTTTCTTCGCATTTGCTCCTGTGGCTACCAAAGCCATCAAGGCTGCAACAATCATAGTTTTCTTCATGAATTCTTTTCTCTTTATATTAATGTTCTTGTTATATCTTCTCTCTGATTCCTTTTTCTGAAATGATTTCTCTTTCAGGAATTTTATTCCTTGTTGGCTGCCATGAACTCCTCAACATCTTTTGGATGATAAGGTATGCGGTCTTTGCCCAGGAATCTGCAACCATCTTTGGTGATGAGTACATCGTCCTCAATTCGGATACCACCGAAATCTTTATAGGTCTCAATCTTGTCGAAGTTGAGGAATTCTGCACAGTGACCGGATGCCTTCCAGTCGTCGATGAGGGCAGGGATGAAGTAAACTCCCGGCTCGTCGGTTACCACGAAACCTTCCTGCAGACGGCGACCCATACGCAGGCAGTTGGTACCGAATTGCTCCAGATTAGGGCGTACCTCTTCGTCGAAACCAACGTTAATCTGGTCGAGGTTCTCCATGTCGTGAACATCCATTCCCATCATGTGGCCCAAACCATGAGGCAGGAACATGGCGTGTGCTCCAGCCTTTACAGCCTCTTCTGTATCACCCTTTGCAAGTCCGAGCTCCTTCATGCGGTCGAAGAGCAGGCGGCAAACAGAGAAGTGTACGTCTGCCCATTTTACGCCTGGCTTGGCTACATCCAGTGCATGGTCGTGGCATTCTTCTACAATAGAGTAGATTTCCAACTGGCGCTGGCTGAACTTTCCGCTCACCGGCATGGTGCGGGTGTTGTCAGAACAGTAGTTGTTCATAGTTTCTGCACCTGCATCACAGAGTGCCAGTCTGCCTTCTTCCAGTACATTCATAGATGGATAACCATGCTGAATTTCACCGTGCTGACTGAAGATGGTTGGGAAACTGACCATGGCTCCGTAAGAGTGGGCAATGCCACTTACCTGACCTGCAACATATTTTTCTGTCACACCCGGACGTACGAGCTTCATCGCTGTGGTATGCATCTTGTATCCGATGACAGCAGCACGCTCCAATTCCTCGATTTCTTCCTGGGTCTTAGTTGAACGCATCTTCACAACAGCCTTGATGAGGTCCATGCTGGCCTCTTCTTTCTGCTGGTTAGGATGGATACCTAGAAGGTCGAATATCTGCAGTTTGATGTCGTAGCGGTAAGGTGGCAGGAAATGAATCTTGCGCTTCTTCGACATGGCGTCGTTGCAGATAGTCTTGAGCGTTTTCATAGGTGCTGAGTTGTGAACGCCTACCTGCGCTGCAAGATCGTGAACATTGTCAACGCTTCCGTACCATACGATGTCTACGAGGTCGATGTCGTCACCAATCAGGGTTTCAATATCGTTGTCTATATCTATCACACCTACCAGACCGTCGCGCTGTAATCCGAAATAATAGAGGAATGTCGAGTCCTGACGGAAAGGGTAATATCCGTTATTAGGGAAATTACATGGTGAATTGTTGTTTCCGAAAAGTATAATTACGCCGCTTTTCACAAGCTTCTTCAACTCCTGTCTGCGGCTGATGTAAGTCTCTTTGCTGAACATATTTTTAGTATTTTACATTATTTTGCTTGCAAAGTTAGCAATTATTTCCCAAAAAATACGTATCTTTGCAAGCAAAATTGAATAAAACGCGTAAATTTATAAATAATTAATATAAAAACGGCTTTTTGATAGACAAAATGTAAGAAAATTGTCTATGCTGCGAGCAAAATATAATTATTTTCAGAATTTTAAAAGCAGAGAGTGTGTTATGAAATTGAATTTGAAAACAACAGGTTTGGTTCTTGAGGGAGGAGGCATGCGAGGGGTCTTCACTAGTGGGGTACTGGATGCCTTCATGAAGCATGATGTTCATTTCCCTTATACGGTGGCTGTATCGGCTGGGGCATGTAATGGCATGTCGTATATGAGCCGCCAACCTCGGCGTGCCCGTATTTCTAACATCGATTATCTGGCCCGATACCAGTATATCGGTATTCGCCATCTGGTGACTCAGGGGTGTATCTTCGACCGCAAATTGCTCTACGATAAGTTTCCGAACCAGCTCTTGCCTTTCGATTTTGATACCTATTTTAAGTATGCCGATGGTTTCGAGATGGTTACTACCAATTGTCTTACGGGCAAGGCTATGTATCTTTCCGAGAATCATGACAGGCAGCGTGCACTGGATGTTGTGCGTGCTTCCAGCAGTTTGCCATATGTGAGCAAGATTGTGGAAGTGGATGGCATTCCGATGTTGGATGGTGGTATTGCGGACAGTATTCCGGTACAGCACGCCATTGACATGGGGTGGCAACACAATGTGGTTGTCCTGACTCGCAACAAAGGATGGCGTGATATGGGCAAAGACCATAAGATACCTTATTTATATAAGAACTATCCTCGCCTGCGTGTGGCTCTGAGTCACCGTCATCGGGCTTATAACGAACAGATCCAGCTTGTAGATGATCTGGAGGCTGCGGGTAAGATTACCTGTATCCGTCCAATCCGTCCGTTGGAAGTTGGCAGAATAGAGAAGGATACCGATAAACTGGAACGCCTCTACGAAGAAGGTTTCATGCTGGGTGAGGCTTTCTGCGAAAAATGCGTAGAAAAAGAATAATATTAATAAGGTGTAGTTGATAAATAAGGTGTAGAGTTTTAGTATATGGCTTGAGAATGAGTAGAACGGTGATTTTTAGGAACGGATTACACCGTGCCTAAAAATCACCGTTCTGGGTATGATAGTAATCAGCAATGATTTCTTCTTATTTCAGCAGGTCAGGGCGCAGGCGCTTGGTTCTTTCCATGGCCTGGTCGAATTCCCACTGGCGAATCTTGGCTTCGTTGCCACTGAGCAGAATCTCCGGAACCTTCCATCCCTTGTAGTCGGCAGGACGGGTGTAGATAGGGGCGGCAAGAATGTCGTCCTGGAAACAGTCGGAAAGTGCGCTCTGTTCGTCGCTGATAACACCCGGAACCAGTCGGATGACGGCATCTGAGATGATGGCTGCAGCAAGTTCGCCACCCGTCAGCACATAATCACCTACACTGATTTCTCGGGTAATGAGATGGTCGCGCACACGCTGGTCAATACCCTTGTAGTGACCGCAGAGGATGATGAGGTTACCCTGCATCGACATTTCGTTGGCTATCTTCTGGTTGAAAGTTTCACCATCTGGCGAAACATAAATCACGTCATCATACTCGCGCTCTGCCTTCAGCGCAGCAATGCAGCGGTCTATTGGTTCACATTGCATCACCATGCCGGCACTTCCGCCGTATGGATAGTCGTCCACACGCTTCCATTTATCTAATGTGTAGTCACGCAGGTTGTGCAGATGAATCTCCGCTAGACCCTTCTTCTGCGCACGTGCCAGAATGGACTCATTGAAGAATCCCTCCAGCATCTCTGGTAATACTGTAATAATGTCTATTCTCATAACATCTGCAAAAATAATAAATAATGCGGAGAGCACCAAAAATTTTTGCTTTTTCTTTCATTTTTACTTCTCTTTTCTTCACTTTCCTTTCTTTTTTCTCTGTTTTCCTGCCTTTCCGTAGCCATTCTTGTCTTTTCATATCATAATCCTGCTTTTCCGGAGAAAGAGAGTGATTAACGTATAAATATGCAACAAAATTATCAAAAAACAGAAAAATCATATCAAAATGATAAATTTTCGATAAAACATGCTACTATTTGTAGAAAAAGTTGTATTTTTGCAAACAGAATTGCTCGAAAGAGTGTATAATTAATTAAAATTGTGAACAAGATGATATTGGACATTGAAATGCTGAGAAGCTTTTACGCTTCGTATTCGGAAAGTGTAGCCCAGGCTAAGGCTACGGTGAAACGACCTCTTACTTATGCCGAGAAGGTGCTCTTTGCACATCTTTTCGACCCTACACAGTTGCGACCATATAAAAGAGGTATAGAATATGTTGACTTCCGTCCTAATCGCGTGGCGATGCAGGATGCGACTGCGCAAATGGCCCTCTTGCAGTTCATGAATGCGGGTAAGGACAAGGTGGCCGTACCTGCTTCCGTACATTGTGATCACTTGATCCGTGCCGATGTGGGTGCTACGCAAGACCTTCCTGAGGCATGTAAGACTAATAAAGAGGTATATGACTTCCTGAAGTCTGTTTCTCAGAAATATCATATCGGATTCTGGGGACCTGGTGCCGGAATCATCCATCAGGTAGTGCTCGAAAACTATGCATTCCCTGGAGGTATGATGGTGGGTACCGATTCTCATACTCCTAATGCTGGTGGTCTCGGCATGGTGGCCGTAGGTGTAGGTGGTGCTGATGCCGTAGATGTGTTGACCGGTCAGCCTTGGGAACTCAAGATGCCACGTCTCATTGGTGTGCATCTTACAGGCAAACTCTCTGGCTGGGCCACTCCTAAGGATGTGATTCTCGAAATCCTCGGCATCCTTACCGTAAAGGGCGGAACCAATGCCATCCTCGAATACTTCGGCGAGGGATTGGACAGCATCTCTACCACCGGCAAGGCTACCATCTGTAACATGGGAGCCGAATTGGGTGCTACATGCTCTATCTTCCCATTCGACCAGAATGCCAGCGAGTATCTCCGCAAGACAGGCCGTGAAGAAATTGCATCTCTCGCACAGATGAATGCAGCCGAACTCCGTGCTGATGATGAGGTGTTGGCAGATCCGTCTGCTTTCTACGACCAGATTGTTGAAATCGACCTTTCTAAGGTTGAACCTCATCTTAACGGTCCGTTCACTCCAGATGCAGCCACACCAATCTCTCACATGAAGGCAAAAGGTCCTGCCAACGATTATCCGATGGTAGTAGAAGTAGGATTGGTAGGTAGCTGTACCAACTCTTCTTATCAGGACTTGGCCCGTGCTGCCAGCATTGCCCGTCAGGCTTATGAGAAAGGTATTGAGGTGAAGGGACAGCTTATCATCAACCCGGGTTCAGAGCAGATTCGCTATACAGCCGAGCGTGATGGCATCCTTGATGATTTCAAGAAGATTGGAGCCCTCATCATGACCAATGCCTGCGGTCCTTGCATCGGACAGTGGAAGCGTCATACCGACGATAATACGCGCAAGAATGCCATCGTTACTTCTTTCAACCGAAACTTCCGCCGCCGTGCTGATGGTAACCCTAATACGTTTGCCTTCATCGGCAGTCCAGAGCTCACCGTGGCTCTCACCATTGCGGGCCGTCTCGACTTCAATCCGGCTACCGATACCTTGCTGGATAAGGATGGCAACAGCGTGATGCTCGATGCGCCTACAGGTTTCACCTTCCCACCTAAGGGTTTTGCCGTAGAGGATAAGGGATTCATTGCCCCAAGCGAAGAAAATGCCAATGTAGAGGTAGTCATTGCGCCTGACAGCAACCGACTCCAGAAACTTGCTCCGTTTGCTCCATGGGATGGAAAAGACCTGACAGATATGCCGCTTCTTATCAAAACCGAGGGCAAATGTACCACCGACCACATCTCTATGGCGGGTCCTTGGCTGAAGTTCCGTGGACATTTGCAGAACATCTCCGACAACCTTTTAATGGGTGCCGTTAATGCCTTTAACGGTGAGAGCAATAAGGTGAAGAACCAGTTGGATGGTGCTTATGTCGAGGTTTCTACCGCTGCCAAGGCTTACAAGGCAAAAGGCATCAGCAGCATCGTGGTGGCAGAGGATAACTATGGTGAAGGTTCTTCCCGTGAGCATGCAGCTATGGAGCCTCGTTTCCTCAACGTGAAGGTGATTCTCGCCAAGAGTTTCGCCCGCATCCACGAAACCAACCTGAAGAAGCAGGGTATGCTTGCCCTTACATTCTGCAACAAGGATGATTATAATAAGGTGCAGGAGGACGACCGCATCTCTTTGACAGGTTTGAAGGAGTTTGCTCCAGGTTCTAAACTCACCGTCACCCTGAAGCACAAGGATGGTTCTGAGGATAGTTTCGAGGTTGAGCATACTTATAATGATACACAGATTGCATGGTTTAAGGCTGGTTCTGCATTGAACTTTGCTGCAAAGAAATAATAGTTGTAGCCATGCAGCTAAAATAGTAACAGTTATGAATAAAGAATATTTAATATATAAATTAAGCGATGAGGTAAAAAACTCATGCAAGATTGATAAGGATGCATTCAAGAAGTTCAATGTGAAGCGTGGACTTCGTAATGAGGATGGCTCTGGTGTGTTGGTCGGACTGACCAATATCGGTAATGTAGTGGGTTATGAGCGCGATGCAGAAGGTAAGTTGACCCCTACAGAAGGTAAACTTTATTATCGTGGTTATGAACTTGATGATCTGGTAACTCCTCTCTTGAAGGAGAAGCGTTTCGGATTCGAGGAAGTAGCCTTCCTGCTGCTCTCGGGCCAGTTGCCTGATAAGGAGGAATTGGATGCTTTCAAGGAACTTCTGAACGATAATATGCCGCTTGATCATCGTACGATTACCCATATCATCGAGCTGGAAGGCAGCAACATCATGAACATCCTGGCCCGTTGTGTGCTCGAAATGTACACCTTCGATCCGAATCCGGATGACATCAGCCGTGACAATCTGATGCGCCAGAGTATTGAATTGATTGCCAAGTTCCCAACCATCATTGCTTATGCATACAATATCTACCGTCACTCTGTTCAGGGTAGAAGTCTACATATTCGTCATCCTCGTGAGAATCTCTCTATTGCAGAGAACTTTCTTTATATGATGAAGCATGAAAACTATTCCGAACTGGATGCCCGTATGCTCGACCTTCTCCTGATTATCCAGGCAGAACATGGTGGCGGTAACAACTCAACCTTTACAGTACGTGTAACATCTTCTACCCGTACAGATACTTACAGTTCTATTGCTGCTGGTATCGGTAGTTTAAAGGGTCCTTTGCATGGTGGTGCCAATATCAAGGTTATCAATATGTTCCACCACTTGAAAGAAGCTATCAAGGATTGGGGTAATGTAACTGAACTTGATACTTACCTTAAGCGAATGCTCAACAAGGAGGCTTATGACAAGACAGGTCTCATTTATGGTATCGGTCATGCGGTCTATACTTTGAGTGACCCACGTGCCGTTGAACTGAAGCGACTGGCAGGTGAACTTGCCAAGGAAAAGGGTAGAGAAGACGAGTATAATTTCCTGAAGTTGATAGAGCAGGAAGGTATCAAATGTCTGCAGGAACACCGTGGAGGCAGCAAGCCAGCGTGTGCAAATCTTGATTTCTACAGTGGCTTTATCTATGAAATGATTGGTTTGCCACAGGAAATCTATACACCTATTTTCGCCATGGCACGTATCGTGGGTTGGACAGCCCATCGTATTGAAGAACTCAATTTCGAAGGCCGTCGTATTATCCGTCCTGCATATAAGAATATTCTTGGCGAACTGGAGTATAAGCCACTGAATGAGAGATAAAAATCCTCTTTGTTATTATACAAGAAAGGCAATGCCCGTCGTTGGGTGTTGCCTTTTCCAGTCTATATACAAGCAGGCTATTGTCAAGTGATGCAGTGAAGTTTTTGTTTTGACCATTAGAACTAATATACGTTAAATATTCAAAGTAGTATGTTGTAATTTTGGAGAAATGAATAATTATTCTTATCTTTGTAGCCGAAAAGTATAAAGAAAAGTATAAGTATTGAAGTTTTAACCGTCTAGTTTTAATACAAAACAGTAAATGGATTGCATGGAAAAAGAATTTGAAGATTACTGGAATAAGCACCAGAAAAGATTAATCTTGAATGCTCCAAAAGCATTACGCGATGAATATTTCGAATCAACCAAGCTTGACAGCCCGATAGATTGGGTCTGTTTTATCCTGCCTGTGGCTTTGGGCATTGGCCTCCAGCCAATTTTGAATATTCAGAGTGAGATTCTCTCTTGGGCAGTAGTATTGCTTATTGTGGTAGTTTGTTTTGCTGTGATGCAGCTGGTTAAGCCTATGTTGCAGAAAAAGAAATCTACCATACAAGTGGTCAAGAGCATTAAAGCTTTTTATTATGAAGTATACAAGAAAAATGGTTTAAAGAAATTAGGAGGGTGTGTCATAAGTCTATGGCGCACCCTCTTTTATG
>NZ_QSAV01000120.1:0-1032 GCF_003465495.1 Segatella copri
CTTATCTTCTCAACAAACTCTCAACAAATGGTTCTTTTCAACAAAATCACTGGGCAAAAGAGAAAGACAGGCATTAGCTGTCATGTTTTCTCTTTTCAACAGTCTCTTTCTTTTGTTGAGAGATTTGTTGAGAAAATGTTGAGCCTTAAATACTTGATATTCAACACTTCTTTCATCATATTCAACAATTCAACAAAATTATATGCTATTTAGCTTGTCCATCGTTACAGTGTAGAACCTGCCCACACGTTTTGTTGGCGAGTAGTGACCGCTGCTATTGTTGTTGTACTCGTATGAGGTGTAGGTGAGGGCGTTCTCTGAAGGTTGCAGCTTCCAACAGTCCTGCACTATCTTTCGCACAAGGTGCTTCTCCGCTTTCACGTGGTTGCATTGCAACAAGGCGATTGCGTCATTGAGGCAGAATTGCAAACTGTCGGTTTGGGTGTTCTCCATGACCTCAAGGAACAGCTCCGACATTTCCACCTCAAGTCTGTTACGGTTGCAGCGTATGATTCTCCTCAGAGCATCGGTCGCTATCTGTTCGGGGGCGAACCACATTCGGCTCTTGTGCTCTGTGGAGAGCGTTCTGCCTTGCAGATGGAACAGAAAAGCGGGTATCTCCGCCTTCAGTTTCTCCAAGAAGTCGGTATCGTCAGATTGCAACGATGAAATCTTCCTCACCCAATATCGGGTCTCGCCCTCGTCAATGATGACAGGGAGTGATTCGTTGTTGGAGCACAGCACGAACTTGGCAAAGAAGGAAATCTCGTTCCTGTCCTTGCCCTTGGCTTCCACCTTGTACGAGAGGGTGGTGCTGAGGTTCTTCAACCGCTCGGAATCCTCCCTGCGACTGAGCAACACCTCGTCCACGACAATCAGCAGCTTGCCAGCCCAATCGGAATTGAACTGACTGCGGAAGTCCTCGTTGGTGTTGAATGTCACGTTGTCTTGGAACAATGCTTTCAGAAAGTTCAAGAACGTGGTCTTGCCTGTGTTCCTCTCCTCTGATACGAGCAGCAGAATGGGCAACTT
>NZ_QSAV01000121.1:0-991 GCF_003465495.1 Segatella copri
AAAGAAAAGGGTGCGCCATGGACTTATGACACACCCTCTTATCCTAGTTTTACTTTAAAACAAACCTGTTAAATTTTGCATTTCTCATATAAGCCTTTACAAAATGCTCAGAAACAGGTCCAATTACAGAATCATTATTACAGCATTTCAATTTTTCACTTGAGGCTTTAATAATCCACCAATTATATTTTTCTCTTCCGCGTCCAATTATAATGGTTGAATCATTCCAACAAACAACATGCACGCTATCGATTACAGGATCTTGATCACTTGATAATTTACATTTTAAATAGTATGTAGTATAGTAATCATCAGGAGAATATATATAGTAGTCATCAACCAGTTTTATACTGGTTGATGAACAACTTGTAAAAAAATATAACAATATCAAATAAAAATATTTATCCATTTATTTTTCTGCTCTTTGTTTTAATTCCTGCAGGGTTACAACAAAATGATAAGTTTGTTTTGTTTCTCCCATGAACTTGTTCTCTTTTCTAGAATGTCTATCTGTTTTAGGTGCATGATATAAAAAAGAATACTCAGTTTTAGTATCATAAACCGTTACATGTAGATTATTCTTGGAATCCAATTCAAATTTGTAATTGGCAGAACCGTAAGAGGCGTAGTCACCAATTACATCCTTGACATTGGCAAGCTGGAATTTTTTACCAGTGTCTGTGCCGTATGTATTGGTATGCGCCATCTGTCCGCCAGCCTTGCCACGCTGTGGGTCGTAGGTGTAGAAGGTCTCAGCACCGTTGCAATACTTCAAAGAAGCAAAATATAAATATTTTTTTGCCTCTTCCTGTTGATTTTACAGGAGGTTTATATCCTTGTCTTGATGATACATACATATGTTCTTATTTTGGTGTTATAATAAAAAAACGAAGATTGATAAAGTTTATTGCTTAGGATTACATCATTTTACAAATGAAAACACTATATGCTTGTGTCGGAAAGGTATATATTCATTAAACTCACCCTGGAA
>NZ_QSAV01000122.1:0-980 GCF_003465495.1 Segatella copri
TATTACATTCCTAAATATCACATACAAAGACAGGCGTAATTACCCACCGAGGTTTACAATAAGCTATATTGATTATCTTAAAGGATATGTTGTTGGTTTTGGGTCTATAATGTATGGTTTGTTTAGAATTTTTGAATAAATAATCAAGTAATATGTCAATACAATTCCCTATACTTAATATTTCCTTAAGTAATTTAAGTTCACAGGATTTGGAAGAAACCCATATTGGAGACTTATGGGATTATCCTGGCGATAATAGTATCTTTGAAGAATACTACAATAATCAAAAATATGTTGACCAAAGTGGGCATATATTTAAAATAATAGGAAAAAGAAAATCAAATTTTATAAATTCAATAATCCATTTTAATAAAAAAGAACTGATATTTGATGATTGTGGTGAGACTATTAGCTTCTCTGTATTGAAGGATTTTTTAATCAATAGATACAATTCATTAGATGATAATTTAGCTAAGTCGGTTCTGATTAGATTAACAAAACAATCAAAAAATATCAAGGATTTAATTGGGTAAACGTAAAAACATAGCCCATTTTTGAGGTAGTGTAATATAAACTGGGTTAGGCTATAATATTATGGTTTAACACAGTTTATTTGCATTTTACCCTTTTCTCTTTTTTAGAATGTAGTTTTTCCTAACCACTTTTTTAGGTTCGTTGCCAAACGAGTCTATAAAAATAATACTGTTGTCCTCCATCACCTTATAGAATATGTTGTCACCGCTTTAAGGATGCACAAGCATCAGGATGTTGTAGTCAAGCACATGGAAAGTTCCTCTTAACCTTTCCTGTTTGTTCTACTTTTCATTGTATGACTGTATCAACAAGTAGGTACCATCAGCATTTAACGTGAGTGTTGTCTCAACATCAGGCGGTAATACATCGTAATATGTTCCAGCTATGGAATCCAAGTTAACTCTGTTTCCCAAAACTGCCGTATATTCTTCAAGCTTATCGGCACA
>NZ_QSAV01000123.1:0-967 GCF_003465495.1 Segatella copri
AATAGTTCTTCTTTCATGTTCGATTCTAATTTTAAGTTTGTTACTTGCATCAAAGGCAGAAGCCCTTTCTGCGTTTCCTCTTTTTCTTCTTGGCGGATTCATCCTCTGGGAATGACTCATAAGTTTGGGCATTAGACGGAGCGAACAAGCCGATGGAAGAAATACCGTCCCAAGGGTCCTGGCTGCTCTCCGATATGGATGGCACCTGCTCATTCTTGCGACAGCCCTGCTCATATTGCTGAGCAGAGCTGGCTCTTGCTGATAAAAGGTTCTCCGTTCCCTCAAATCTCGCATTCAGCTTGCCAAAGCTATAGTCTCGGCTAATCTGCGTACCCTTGAAGCTATATCCATCCTTGCTGAAACGGATGCCTTGTACCTTGGTTCGCTCCTTATCCTTATAGCCAAACTCTAAGTGAATACCTCGTTTTGCAAGCTCGCTCTTGAACTTCTGCCAACTATCAGAGTTATTCAAGGCACCTTTAACTGCATTGTGAATCTCGTATTTGGCACGCTCAGCATTGTGTAACTTGCGAGTGTTAGTATTGCTCTTGTCCGTTCCGTAAGTAAATCCATACTTGGATTTTAGAGCTTTGGTCACTTGCTCATTACGCCTGTAATCATTCCTGTCTGATATGAGTTTGCCCTCGTTATTGATGCGGTTGTACACGACATGACAATGTGGATTGTCCGTATTGTGATGCCTTACGATGATGAATTGGGTATCGGTGATGCCCATCATCTGCATGTATTCAATGGCTATCTTAGCCATGAACTCATCCGTCAAGCGTGGCTTGTCCTCGGGCTTGAAGCTCAAAGCTATATGTCCCACCGGCTTCTTAATCCTTGGATTTAGTTGCCTTTGCAGCTCAAAGCTTTGCGCCATTTCGGTATTCGTGCCGAGTAACACACCATCAGAGGCAAGGATCTTCGCCTCGTCCTTGCCTGTAACATAGCGGATGCAACCACC
>NZ_QSAV01000124.1:0-967 GCF_003465495.1 Segatella copri
AATAAAAACTTGAAGAATAAACAACATAAAAAATGAACTTATGAAGAAAATCTCGTTGATAGTGATGAGCTGCATGATAGCTTGCGGACTGCTCGCCAACCACGGCATCGTGAGGGGCGGAGAAATGTCGCCTAAGGTAGAGGACACGGTATCGATTGACAAGAAAATCGCTGATAGTCAATGGCTATCGAACAACTCCGACACGTTGGAAGTGGACGCAGCTGGCGAAGACTCGGTGGTGAATGTGGTGGCGTACTTCTGCAAGGGCGACACCTGCGAATACTGGATATATGAGAATGAGTGGAAGGTGAACGGCAAGGACACGGTGAAGACGCTCGGCGTATCCACCCAGGTGCGCCTCGTGGTAAACGATTCCACCAGCAAGGGCTATAAGATGAGCTACACCTTCCTGGACGTAAAGGCCGATTCGGTGGGCGACAACTTCCGGGACAAGATGATGGCCATGATAGCGGAGCGCACCGCCAAGAGCGTGATAGGCACCACCATCAACTTTGAGACCGATGAATATGGTAGCATCACCAAGATTACCAATCTCTCGCAAATCAAGAAGCAGGCAAAGGCTCTCTTCAAGGCGAGCATGAAGGACATCGCCTCCATGCCCATCATGCAGGAAATGAAGAAGGCGATAGGTCTTGACTTCATGAAGATAGGCAACCAGGCTAACACCGACGAGTTGGTGGAGGGCTACCTGGAGGAACTGAAACTGCTCTTCGCCTGGCACGGAAGCCAATATGCCGTGGGCGAGCATCACGAGCACGAGGATGCCACCAAGGATAGCTACGCCAACGACACTTATATCAATGCCAGCCTAGAGAAGAATGGCAACTACACAATCTCCTGCGAGGTGATCAGCGTGATACCAAAGGAGACTGTGAAGAAGGTGATGGGCGGACTGATGGGTGCCTTCACGGAAGGACTGAAGGGCAAGAAGACCGAGGACGGCAAG
>NZ_QSAV01000125.1:0-957 GCF_003465495.1 Segatella copri
GTGCGCACCACGGCATGCTTGGTCTTGAAGATTTCCTCGAAGATCTTCTCGCCCGTACGCTCGTAAGGCTTGAAGTCGAACTCGTCGCCTCCCTTCTCGCCAGAGCAAACCATTCTGCCCGGTATCACCTTAGGCTGTTCGCAGATAACCTCGGTATCGTTCCATGGCGCCTTGCGGAAGGCGATGGTACCGTGTTCTTCACTGATGATGGCTCCGTCCACCTTCTGGGCGTTGAGGAGCTGCTTCTTTGCTGCTTGTTTCATAATCGTAATAACTTGTTTAAAAGATGAATAATGTCAGTTGATTCTCATATCGTTGATATACAGGCCGTCGGCAGCATATCGGATGTCCATCGGTTTTTCCAGAGGGTCATAACAGACTCTTTTCATCATGACACATTCATAACGCCAACATCTGTCCTCGTCCTCCATCACAGGCTGGATAAAATCCTTGACCCACTTGTAAAACAACTTACGCTCAGGATCTTTCGAACAGCCTATGGTCATATCTCTCACCACCTGAGAATCTACAAATATCATACTTCTCCAAGCTATTCTACAATTTCGTTCCACCTTGTCAGCATTGCCAAAGAATTCACCGAAAAACAAACGCTGTTTATATTTCTTCGGAACCTTTTTGTTTTCCGCTTCCACATATATTTCGACCACTTTCCCCTCCGTTTCGGCTAATACTGGGAACAATTTATCTCTGCCGATATCTGTGATGGCAACCAGGTCCTCGATACAAAAGAACAGTCCTTCGCCGTTGTTCACCACTCTCAATCCGCCATACTGCGGATGATAAAACACATAAGCATTTTCTGCCATATCAATATATCATATTAAAGGGTTGGACTGCGAGTTATTCGCCTAATTTCAGTTTCAGGAACGGTACCGGATTCCTATAAACAAAAAACGCCCGCAACCAGACTTTACTTGTCTGATTACGGGTGCAAAG
>NZ_QSAV01000126.1:0-945 GCF_003465495.1 Segatella copri
ATCCGTGCCGCCTTCGGAACCCACAGAACTTGCGGATTTGAATGCCACGGCATCCTTCTGGGATGACTTCTCAGCCTGAGCATTGATGCGGATTACGGCTTGCGACATCGGCTTCGAACTGTCGCCATATTTCGCATAAAAATCGTGGATGAGCTGCTGGCAGTCACGCTCCTGCGAAAAGGCTGGCATCTTCTGTGCCACCACCGCCTTCAGTTCCTCTTCGGGCATCACTCTCGATGCGCCTGCGCTCATAATCGCCAGGAGCGATGAGTGGCGGGAGCCTGGGGTGTTGATGTCTACGTCCTTCAGACCTGCCGCATTGCGGAAGAGGTCGAAGGCTGCTAGGTTCTTGACGGTTGCCTCTGCCCCAGCATCCTGATGAGCTCCAGCAGGGCTGAGATGAGCAGCATGAGCAGCATTGCTATCACAAGGTTGGGCAGGCTGAATAGCAGAGCCAGCAGAAACAGCGTGATGGCTGTCAGAGCCCGAAAGTCGATGGTCTTGAACATGGTCTTTACTTTGAACTTGGAAATTTGAACTTTGAACTTTATGATTACTATTAACTTTTAACTGTAAACTATTAACTTTCCCAGCCCGTCCGTCGATAGTGAGCCCACGGTCCAGGTAGGCTTGTCTGCGCTTCTTCAGCTCTTCCTGTGGCAGCACCTCGTACCAGTGGGGCGAGCGATAGATTTCCGACGCCTTGTCGGTGATGAAGAGCATACGTTCAGGCGTGATACAGCTCTCGTCGTAGGGCACGCCCAGCGCCTCGCAATAGGCTCGCTGTGTCTCCTCGATAGTCATACCCACGGGCATGCGGATGTCGATGTGCAACTTCTTGCGGGCAGAATACTCCAGGTGCAGCAGGGCTCCATTCCAGATGGTGTCGCTACAGTTCAGCTCCCGTGCCTTCTCTATCGCCTTATCCACATATTCCTTGTCGTC
>NZ_QSAV01000127.1:0-832 GCF_003465495.1 Segatella copri
CATAAAAGAGGGTGCGCCATAGACTTATGACACACCCTCTTACATTCTCATGATTGTTCAAAACATAGTATTTTGATACTCTTTCTTTGACTCATAAAAAACAGACGCACCTTTGGCGGAAAAGCATATATGATTTGAATATGTGTGTCGCCCAATAGTCCCTGCCTGGTGAGACAACGGAAAAACATTGATAGACATATTATTGTGCGTTTTCTGATTAATACTGCAATTTAATACAATAAATTCAATATCCAGTCGTTCTTTAGTTATAACATAAAAGCAAAACAATATGAACGATATTTATTTTTGGGGAATATTAGCGTCTATAACAGGAATTGCAATAATGATTTCTGTTATTAAGCACAAAAAGTCGGTAAGTGCCATAAAAAATGGCACTTACTTGATTTTTTCAATTTTGATGATATGCTTAGGAATAACAACCATCTTATTTAAAAGATATGATAGTATTTGTGCAATATCCTTTGGTATTACATTCCTAAATATCACATACAAAGACAGGCGTAATTTCCCACCGAGTTTTACAACAGCCTATATTAGTTATCTTAAAGGATATGTTGTTGGTTTTATGTCTATAATGTATGGTTTGTTTAGAATTTTTGAATAAATAATCAAGTAATATGTCACGACTTATAAAAAACGTGAGTAGCAAAATTGCTATCAACGTTTTTTATAAGTCGCATTTTTTTACTTTTTTCAACACATAAAATTTTGCAGTCTCATCCTCTGGCTCATTACCAACAGAGTCTGTTAATACAATAAAGCTGGCTCTATTTCCCAAAACTGCCGTATATTCTTCAAGCTTATCGGCACA
>NZ_QSAV01000128.1:0-831 GCF_003465495.1 Segatella copri
ATTGCTATCACAAGGTTGGGCAGGCTGAATAGCAGAGCCAGCAGAAACAGCGTGATGGCTGTCAGAGCCCGAAAGTCTATTATTTTCATAATTCTTATCATTACTATTAACTTTTAACTGTAAACTATTAACTTTCCCAGCCCGTCCGTCGATGGTAAGTCCACGGTCCAGGTAGGCTTGTCTGCGCCTCTTCAGTTCTTCCTGTGGCAGCACTTCGTACCAATGGGGCGAGCGATAGATTTCCGACTCCTTGTCGGTGATGAAGAGCATGCGTTCTGGCGTGATACAGCTCTCGTCGTAGGGCACGCCCAGCGCCTCGCAATAGGCTCGCTGCGTCTCCTCGATAGTCATACCGATGGGCATGCGGATGTCGATGTGCAACTTCTTGCGGGCTGAGTACTCCAGATGCAGCAGGGCTCCATTCCAGATGGTGCCGCTGCAGTTCAGCTCTCGTGCCTTCTCTATCGCCTTATCCACATATTCCTTGTCGTCCACGTCGATGGTGGTTTGGAAGAGGAAGCTTTCGGGCACGGCATTTTTCTGCGAGCGTCTGTTGTCCCGGAACTGGTAGTAGTGAGCGCAGCGGAAGGGCAGCTGCTTCTTCAGTTCATCGTTACCCCCACGGATGGCAGCTACCAGGTCTGCCATCCAGGGATAAGCGATGGTCTTGTCGTAGACCGAGAGTGGCTGGGAGCTTACGCTCCCTTTATTGCCATTCTTGTACGGATTATATGCTATAATATGTTCCATCGTTTTAGAATGTTGAATTATAAATTATAATTTCTCCTTGAATCCGGCAATCAGTTCCTTGTGCTCTACCTTGAGGTAGCG
>NZ_QSAV01000129.1:0-769 GCF_003465495.1 Segatella copri
TTATGTTATAACTAAAGAACGACTGGATATTGAATTTATTGCATTGAATTGCAGTATTAATCAGAAAACGAACAATGATATGTCTATCAATGCTTTTCCATCGTCTCCCCAAGCAGAGACAACTTAATTCTTTACTTGTTTTTTTGCATAAACTTTGTGTTGATTTTTTAATACTGTCAAAAACAAAAAGGGCTGACTCCCTAAATTGAAATCAGCCCCAATTTTACACAATATGCCATTTGGAATAGGCATAACATTATGTTCTACAAACTTAATAAACCATATAAGAGAAAACCGATACCTGCTACGTATCCTTGAAGTGATGATATATAGGCATTAGTCCTCTTTGAAACTGGATTCTGTTTGTTATCATAATAGGTGTAGCAAGAGCAGATAATACCTAAATATATTGAAGTATAGGCATCATATTTCTGTAACACAATGTTCAATATCCCCAATGTTATACCACACAAAATCCATACATGGCAAAAATACCAAAATACTTTTCTATTTCTACTTTTTTTTAGGAGAAAGAGAATAAATGTACAACTAATAAGAAGTACACACCCCCACAATAAATGTACCATACATTATTCATTTTTATTCTGACTTTTGTTATTTTCTTGCTCTTTTTTTCTATAACTATATTACCATATTTAACAGCATTCAAAGGTAGTGCTTTAAGCCTTTAAGCCACTATTGCACAACCCCTTTTTGAAAAGAACGTAAAATTAATAGTTTTTATTGCTATGATTGTGTATTTTTAATC
>NZ_QSAV01000013.1:0-692 GCF_003465495.1 Segatella copri
TTTGTTAGAATACAGCTGAAAGTATGAGCTACTTATTCGTTGTCGAGTAATCAGCAATGATAAACGAGATAACAGATACAGTCGTAAAGAAAGTAAGAAAGGGCGTATGGCGGATGCCTAGGCTCACGGAGGCGATGAAGGACGTGATAAGCTGCGATAAGCTTCGGGTAGGTGCAAATAACCCTTGATCCGGAGATTTCCGAATGGGACAACCTAGCCGTCTGAAGGACGGTTACTCAATCTTCAAGATTGAGAGCTAACGCAGGGAACTGAAACATCTTAGTACCTGCAGGAAGAGAAAATAAATGAATGATTCCCCCAGTAGTGGCGAGCGAACGGGGAACAGCCCAAACCGTTGACGTCGCAAGGCGCCAGCGGGGTTGTAGGACCGCGACATTGTATGCAAATCGTGAACAGAACACTTTGGAAAATGTGACCATAGACGGTGATAGTCCAGTATGTGAAGCGAAATGCAGCATAGCGGTATCCTGAGTAACGCGGGACACGAGGAATCCTGCGCGAATCTGCCGGGACCATCCGGTAAGGCTAAATACTCCCGTGAGACCGATAGCGAACGAGTACTGTGAAGGAAAGGTGAAAAGAACCCCGAGCAGGGGAGTGAAATAGTTCCTGAAACCATACGCCTACAAGCGGTCGGAGCATCTTACGATGTGACGGCGTGCCTTTTGCAT
>NZ_QSAV01000013.1:702-3446 GCF_003465495.1 Segatella copri
GCATAGCGGTATCCTGAGTAACGCGGGACACGAGGAATCCTGCGCGAATCTGCCGGGACCATCCGGTAAGGCTAAATACTCCCGTGAGACCGATAGCGAACGAGTACTGTGAAGGAAAGGTGAAAAGAACCCCGAGCAGGGGAGTGAAATAGTTCCTGAAACCATACGCCTACAAGCGGTCGGAGCATCTTACGATGTGACGGCGTGCCTTTTGCATAATGATCCTACGAGTTACCGTCACTGGCGAGGTTGAGTGTCATGAGACACGTAGCCGCAGTGAAAGCGAGCCTGAACAGGGCGCATAGTCAGTGGGGGTAGACGCGAAACCAAGTGATCTACACTTGGCCAGGATGAAGTCCCGGTAACACGGGATGGAGGTCCGCACCAATAAGCGTTGAAAAGCTTCTGGATGAGCCGAGTGTAGGAGTGAAAGGCCAATCAAACTTGGAGATAGCTCGTACTCCCCGAAAGGCATTTAGGTGCCGCGTCGGATGGTCACCGTGAGAGGTAGAGCGACCGATAGGACAAGAGGGCTTCACCGCCTATCGAGTCCTGACGAACTCCGAATGCTCACGGTCTGCAGTCCGGCAGTAAGGGGGCGGGTGCTAAGGTCCGTCCCCGAGAGGAGAAGAATCCAGACCGCCGTCTAAGGTCCCGGAGTTCTGCCTGAGTTAGTCTAACGAAGTCTGGTCCCTATGACAGCTAGGATGTTGGCTTGGAAGCAGCCATTCATTCAAAGAGTGCGTAACAGCTCACTAGTCGAGGGTCCGGGCATGGATAATAATCGGGTATAAGGCAGACACCGAAGGCGCGGGATAGCATTTAAGAAAGTATCGGTAGGGGAGCATACTCACAGCGTCGAATGGTGTACGTAAGTTATCCTGGAGCGGTGAGTAAAGCAAATGTAGGAATAAGTAACGATAAGGAGGGTTAGATTCCCTCCCGCTGTAAGACCAAGGTTTCCCGGGCAATGCCAATCAGCCCGGGGTCAGTCGGGTCCTAAGTCTAAGCCGAACGGCGATGGCGATGGCAGAGACGGTTAATATTCCGTCACTGCCGCATGGGGCGACGTGGAGACGGAGCAGTGAAACCACCGCGGGGCGACGGAAGTCCCCGTTGAAGAGTGTAGGTTTTGAGGATGGCAGGCAAATCCACCATCCGAGCTGAACTTGATAGTATGGAGTCTTCTTCGGAAGAATCCAATAGTGTGGGTAATCATACTCCCGAGAAAATCCGCTAAGCTTAACCCATGCGGCACCCGTACCGCAAACGGACACACGTGGTCGGGTAGAACATACTAAGGCGTTGAGAGATTCATGGTTAAGGAACTAGGCAAATTGACCCTGTAACTTCGGGATAAAGGGTCCTCGTGATGAGCGAGGCGCAGAGAATAGGTCCAGGCAACTGTTTAACAAAAACACAGGGCTGTGCAAACTCGAAAGATGACGTATACAGCCTGACACCTGCCCGGTGCCGGAAGGTTAAGAGGAGATGTCACTCGCAAGAGGAAGCATTGAATTGAAGCCCCGGTAAACGGCGGCCGTAACTATAACGGTCCTAAGGTAGCGAAATTCCTTGTCGGGTAAGTTCCGACCTGCACGAATGGTGTAATGATCCGGACGCTGTCTCAACCATGAGCTCAGTGAAATTGTAGTATCGGTGAAGATGCCGATTACCCGCGATGGGACGAAAAGACCCCGTGAACCTTTACTACAGCTTAGCATTGACCTTGGTCATCCGATGTGTAGGATAGGCCGGAGGCTTCGAAGCGGGAGCGCCAGCTTTCGTGGAGCCATCCTTGAAATACGGCCCTTTGGCTGTCTGAGGTCTAACGCGTGATACGCGGACACTGCTTGGTGGGTAGTTTGACTGGGGTGGTCGCCTCCAAAAGCGTAACGGAGGCTTCCAAAGGTGCCCTCGGGTCGATTGGTAACCGACCTCAAAGAGTGCAATGGCATAAGGGCGCTTGACTGGGAGGCAGACATGCCGAGCAGGCAGGAAACTGGGGCATAGTGATCCGGCGGATGTGTATGGAAACTCCGTCGCTCAAAGGATAAAAGGTACTCCGGGGATAACAGGCTGATCCCCCCCAAGAGCTCATATCGACGGGGTGGTTTGGCACCTCGATGTCGGCTCGTCACATCCTGGGGCTGGAGAAGGTCCCAAGGGTTGGGCTGTTCGCCCATTAAAGTGGCACGCGAGCTGGGTTCAGAACGTCGTGAGACAGTTCGGTCTCTATCTATCGTGGGCGTGGGAGTTTTGAGTGGTGCCGTCACTAGTACGAGAGGACCGTGATGGACAGACCTCCGGTTTACCAGTTGTGCCGCCAGGCGCACCGCTGGGTATCTGAGTCTGGATTGGATAAGCGCTGAAAGCATCTAAGTGCGAAGCCAGCCGCAAGATGAGAACTCCATTGAGGGTCGTCAGAGACGATGACGTTGATAGGATGCAGGTGTAAAGACAGCGATGTCAAAGCCGAGCATTACTAATTGCCCGAACACTTTCTTTATTATAGTTCATAGTTTCAACTGTATTTTCAGTTCATTATCTTGTTTTGCTTGTGTGCAAATACGTCATACCCCATTATCAGGTGGTTATTGCGGTGAGGTCCCACCTCTTCCCATTCCGAACAGAGAAGTTAAGCTCACTTGCGCCGATGGTACTGCAATGCAATGCGGGAGAGTAGGTAGCCGCCTCCTTTTATCAAGAGCCTCAGATTTCGAAAGATTTCTGAGGCTTTTTTG
>NZ_QSAV01000013.1:3456-78200 GCF_003465495.1 Segatella copri
CTTTTATCAAGAGCCTCAGATTTCGAAAGATTTCTGAGGCTTTTTTGGTCTTTTTATCTGCTCATGATGTTTTTTATCAGCAGATGGCGTTGATTACACGGATTTTTATTATCTTTGCAGCATGATTTGGACCGATAGAATACGACAGGTGAAGATTTTTTTGGTGATAGCGGCAGTGTTTATTGCTGTCGCCTCTCTTGTCGTGTCTCATTTTCTGGTTCGTGATCTAGCAGAAGAGGAACGCACCCGTATGGCGGTTTGGGCTGAAGCTATGCGTACGCTCAATAATGCCGATGAGAATACTGATTTGAACTTGGTATTGAAGGTTATCAATGAAAATAATTCCATTCCGGTTATTGTAATGGATTCTGAAAACCATGCTCAGACTTTTCGTAATGTTGATGTTGAAGGGAAAGATTATGCAGAGTCCCTTGCTTATGCTTCTGCCATTGGTCAGCGGCTCTTGAAACAAGGCAAGAATATTAAAATTGAACTAGATGATTCAACGCATGACTATATTCAGGTTTGCTATGATGAATCCCTCATGATACGACGTCTGTCAGCTTATCCTTATATTCAGTTGGGGGTAGTCATGCTCTTTGTGGTTATTGCCATCTTTGCTTTGCTTACTTCCAAAAGAGCGGAACAGAACAAGGTGTGGGTGGGGTTGTCTAAAGAAACTGCTCATCAGTTGGGTACTCCAATTTCCAGTCTGATGGCTTGGATTGAAATTCTGAAGATGAATTATCCGGATGACGAACTCATTCCTGAAATGAACAAGGATATCCAGCGTTTGCAACTGATAGCAGACCGTTTCTCAAAGATAGGTGCCCTGCCAGAACCTGTTCCTGCAAGTTTGAACGAAGTGATGAATCATGTTATAGACTACATGGATCGTCGAACATCGAAGAATGTTAAAATGGTGAAGGAAATACCTGAACAGGATGTTATCGTTAAGATGAATGCTTCTCTCTTTGAATGGGTGATAGAAAATCTGTCGAAGAATGCTGTTGATGCTATGGGAGCAAATGGTGGACAGATTACGCTCCACGTGGAAGAAACAGATGATAAAGCTATTATAGAAGTTTCAGATACAGGAAATGGTATAAGAAAAAAGGATTTGAAGAATGTATTCCGTCCCGGTTTTACTACCAAAAAGCGAGGCTGGGGCTTAGGTTTATCACTAGCTAAACGAATCGTAGAAGAATACCATCATGGCAAAATATGGGTGAAAAGTACAGAAATTGGGCATGGAACCACCTGCAGAATCGAGTTAAAGAAAGAATAATCAATTAATAATGAGTGATTTTAGTGATTTTTACATAAAAAATTATTTTATCTCAAAAATTATTTGTAACTTTGCAGCCCGAAACAATATAGTATATATTGAATATGTGTAACATAGATTCTTTTAAGATTGATTTGAAAGCTTTACCTCAAGGGATAACCGAAAAGGAATTTAAGCTTACCAATGAATATTTTGAGGCAATCGATGCTCCTGATGTTCAGAGAGGCGAGTTGTCAAGTAGTCTGTCTGTCAATAGGACGGACGACTTCTTCGAGCTCAATTTCCATACTGAGGGAGTGGTTCACATACCATGCGACATCTGTCTGGACGATATGGATCAAACCATAGAGACTAATGACAGGCTAGTCGTAAAATTCGGAGAAGAGTACTCAGAGGATGATGATCTGGTGACTGTGGCCGAGAACGAAGGAATACTCGATGTCGCCTGGTTTATCTATGAATTTATAGATCTCAATATTCCCATCAAGCATGTGCATGCACCTGGAAAATGCAACCCTGCTATGATTGAAAAGCTCAATGAGCATTCTGCCGCCCGAAGCGGTGAGGAAGAAGAGGATACTGTAGATCCACGCTGGGAAGCTCTATTGAAATTGAAAAAATAAAAATTAAAATTTTAAACATTTAAAAATTATGGCACATCCTAAAAGAAGACAGTCAAAGACACGTACACTTAAGAGAAGAACTCATGATAAGGCAGTAGCTCCTACATTGGCAGTTTGCCCTAACTGTGGTGCATACTATGTATACCACACTGTTTGCCCTACTTGCGGTTACTATCGTGGTAAGGTTGCAATCGTTAAGGAAGCAGCTGAATAATGGGTAAAATTAATGCTGTAATTACAGGTGTTGGTGGCTACGTGCCAGACTATATCCTCAACAACGAGGAATTGTCTCGCATGGTAGATACTACAGATGAGTGGATTACCACCCGTGTGGGTATCAAAGAGCGCCGCATCCTTACAGAGGAAGGCCTCGGGACCAGCTATCTGGCGCGTAAAGCTGCCAAGCAGTTGATTCAGAAGACTGGCGTTGATCCTGATACAATCGATGCACTGATTGTAACAACCACGACACCTGACTACAAGTTCCCTTCTACAGCATCTATCGTCCTCGGTAAGCTGGGGTTGAAGAATGCTTTCGCATTTGACTTCTCTGCAGCTTGCTGTGGATTCTTGTATACCCTTGATGTTGCTGCAAGCATGATTCAGAGTGGTAGATACAAGAAGATTATTGTGATTGGTGCTGACAAGATGTCTTCATTGGTAGATTACACAGACCGTGCTACTTGTGTTCTCTTCGGAGATGGAGCAGGTGCGGTTTTGGTGGAGGCAACTGAAGAGGAGAACGTTGGTGTTCAGAACTCATACCTTCGTACAGATGGACAAGGTTTGCCTTTCCTTCACATGAAGGCTGGTGGTTCTGTTTGCCCTCCATCACATTTTACAGTTGATCATCGCCTGCACTATCTTTATCAGGAAGGTCGTACTGTATTCCGTTACGCAGTAACAGATATGAGCAACGACGTGATGAAGATCATGGAAATGAACAATCTGAAGGCTGATGATGTGAACTGGGTAATTCCTCACGAGGCTAATCTCCGTATTATCGAGGCAGTAACCAAGCGTGCTGGAATTCCACTTGATAAGGTGGTTGTAAACATCGATCATTATGGAAATACTAGTGCAGCAACAATTCCATTGGCACTTTGGGATGCTGAAAGCCAATTGAAGAAGGGCGATAACGTCATCTTCACAGCATTTGGTGCAGGATTTGTACATGGCGCTTCTTTCTATAAGTGGGCGTATGATGGCGCTGCTTACGGAAAGTAATCTATAAAAATAGGATAGAATAATAATCTATATAAGGAAACGCATCTTTCTTATTTCTCTATAAATAAGTAAGGATGCGTTTCTTTAGCTTAAAAACAATAGAGCTTAACTTCTTGATAGTAAAATTTTGCTAAATTCAATTTTTTATGCATAAAGCTGGTTTCGTAAATATAGTAGGTAACCCTAATGTGGGAAAAAGTACCTTGATGAATCAATTGGTGGGTGAACGTATTAGTATTGCAACTTTTAAGGCTCAGACAACCCGTCATCGTATCATGGGTATTGTGAATACTGATGATATGCAGATTGTATTTTCTGATACTCCTGGTGTTTTGAAGCCTAATTACAAGATGCAAGAGATGATGCTTGCCTTCTCTGAGAGTGCATTGGCGGATGCTGATGTGCTGCTTTATGTGACTGATGTGATAGAAAACCCTGAAAAGAACATGGAATTCTTGGAAAAGGTTAAGAAAATGCAGATTCCTGTACTCTTGCTCATCAACAAGATTGATCAGAGTGATCCGAAGAAGTTGGGTGATATTGTTGAAAAATGGCACTCTTTGTTGCCTAATGCAGAGATTCTTCCTATCTCAGCGAAGAATAAATTCGGAACGGATATGCTCTTGAAGCGCATTAAGGAACTCTTGCCGGAATCTCCTGCTTTCTTTGATAAGGATCAGCTGACAGACAAGCCTGCCCGTTTCTTCGTTTCAGAGATTATCCGAGAAAAGATTTTGCTCTATTATGATAAGGAAATACCTTATTCTGTAGAGGTAAGAGTGGAGCGATTTAAGGAAGATGAAAAACGTATCCACATTAATGCGGTGATTTATGTTGAACGTGATTCCCAAAAGGGTATCATCATCGGGCACCAGGGGATTGCATTGAAAAAGGTGAATACCGAGAGTCGTAAGGCTTTGGAAAAGTTCTTCGACAAGAAAATCTTCTTGGAGACTTTCGTAAAAGTTGATAAGGATTGGCGCAGTTCTCAGCGAGAACTTGATGCCTTTGGATATAATCCGGAATAATTGATCGTTAAGAGCTAATAGTTTAAAGACGCCCTTAATAACTATAAACTATCAACTAAAATAACTCCTCCCTGAATGTAATCGAGGGAGTGACTCTCGCCAAAAGAGCGAGGGCCGGAGCAAGGTCAGCTTCGGCAAAATTATTAACTTGGATGCAGAGACCACATCCTTGAATACCTCCTAAAAGGAAGGAGGATAATGACTGTTTATGGCAAATTTAGTAGCTATTGTAGGACGCCCTAATGTGGGTAAGTCTACTTTATTTAATCGTTTGACTCAATCACGTCGCGCTATCGTTAGTGATACTGCCGGTACTACTCGTGACCGTCAGTATGGTAAGTGCAGTTGGAATGGTAGAGAATTTTCGGTTGTTGATACCGGTGGTTGGGTTGTAAAATCTGATGATATTTTTGAAGATGCTATCCGCAAGCAGGTGCTTGTTGCTACCGAAGAGGCTGACCTGGTTCTCTTCCTAGTAGACGTTAACACTGGCCTTACTGATTGGGATGAAGACGTGGCGCTTATTTTGCGTCGTGCCAAATTGCCTGTTATCCTTGTTGCTAACAAGGTTGATAACAGCGCAGAGTATTATCAGGCTGCTGAGTTCTACAAGTTGGGCTTGGGGGATCCCCAGTGTATCAGTGCAGCTACAGGTGGTGGTACAGGTGATTTGCTTGATATGATTTTGGACAAACTTCAGGATAATCCTGAGGAGGCAATCGAAGAAGATATTCCTCGTTTTGCGGTAGTAGGTCGTCCGAATGCTGGTAAGAGTAGTATTATCAATGCTTTTATTGGTGAGGATCGTAATATCGTGACAGAAATTGCAGGTACTACACGTGACAGTATCTATACCAGATACGATAAGTTTGGTTTCGATTTTTACCTGGTTGATACAGCCGGTATCCGTCGTAAGAACAAGGTAAGTGAAGACTTGGAATTCTATTCTGTGATGCGTTCTATCCGTGCCATCGAGAATAGTGATGTCTGCATCCTGATGCTCGATGCTACCCGTGGTATCGAAACCCAGGATATGAACATCTTCCAGTTGATTCAGAAGAACAACAAGAGTCTAGTGGTTGTCGTAAATAAATGGGATTTGGTTGAGGAGAAGAATCAGAAGGTAATTGATACTTTTGAAAATGCAATCCGCAAGCGTATGGCTCCATTCGTAGACTTTCCTATCATCTTTGCTTCAGCCTTGACTAAGCAGCGTATTTTCCGAGTATTGGAAACTGCCAAGGAAGTTTACCAGAACCGTAAGGTTCATATTGGAACTTCTAAGTTGAATGAGGTGATGTTGCCTATTATCGAGGCATATCCTCCACAGAGCATAAAGGGTAAGTATATCAAAATTAAGTATTGCACCCAGTTGCCTAATACAACGATTCCTTCGTTTGTGTTCTATGCAAACTTGCCTCAGTATGTCAAGGAGAACTATCGCCGTTTCCTGGAGAATAAGATTCGTGAGAACTGGTCCTTACATGGCTGTCCTATCAACGTCTTCATTCGTCAGAAGTAAATAAATGAAGCGAAGAATGCAGAATCAAAGTGTATAAAAATGAAGAAACTTTTGATTTTTATGATATTCATGATGGGATTGTTTTTTTCTTCCTGTAGGGAGGAGAAATCTGATCCTGGCTATCTTGCCGGTATTGCAGCCAAGGGATATTATGATTTGCTTTTAGATGGCAAGTATAAGGAGTTTGTAGATGGTTACAATCAACCTTATCGGTTGCCAAATGGCTATCAGGATCAATTGCTGATGAATGCCAAAATGTTTGTTGAGCAGCAGCAAGATGAACATAAAGGTATGGTTAAGGTGAATGTTCTGAATGCAAAAGCTGATACAGCGCATCATGTTGCTGATGTTTTTTTACAAGTGGTGTATGGTGACAGTACTAAAGAACAGATTGTGGTACCTATGGTAGAGGTAAAGGATGCCTGGAAAATGAGATAGTATTTATTTTGTAATAAAAAAGCCATCAGCCAGTTTCTGGTCTGATGGCTTTTTTTGAACGATACTGTTTTATTTGTTTTTAGCTTCTTCCAGCTCCACCTCCTTTACTTTGCGGAAGAGATCGGAAGCAAAGACTAAATCGTTGAGTTTCTCGTTTGTTGAGATCATCACTTCATCTTTGTTGCCTTGCCATTCTTTATGACCTTGGTAGATAAAACAGATGTTTTCACCAATGCCCATCACCGAATTCATGTCGTGGGTGTTGATGATGGTAGTCATATTATAGTCTTTGGTGATGCCTGAAAGCAGTTCATCTATCACAAGTGAGGTCTTTGGATCCAAACCTGAGTTTGGCTCATCGCAGAACAAGTATTTCGGATTCATTACGATGGCACGTGCAATAGCTACTCGTTTCTGCATACCACCCGAGATTTCTCCAGGATATTTCTGCTGAGCCTCTATCAGATTGACGCGGTCAAGACATTCCTGAGCCCGTTTTACGCGCTCCCTGTAATTCAGAGTAGAGAACATATCAAGTGGAAACATGACATTCTCAAGTACATTCAGAGAGTCGAATAGGGCTGCACTTTGGAAAATCATTCCCATCTCGCGGCGCATCTGGACTTTTTCTTTTTTCGACATCCGGGTGAAGTCACGGTCATCGTAGAGAACTTCGCCACTTGTAGGCTGAAGTAATCCTACGAGATTCTTCATGAGTACGGTCTTTCCGGAACCGCTCTGTCCGATTATCAAATTAGTCTTTCCTGTTTCAAAGGTGACGTTTATATTGTCTAATACAACCTTGTCGCCAAACGACTTGGTGAGATTTCTAACTTCTATCATAGTTTACGAGAGAATTTGAGTGAGGAAAACATCTGAAAACAGAATCAAAACACTAGAACAGACAACAGCATCGGTTGACGATTTTCCAACCTCAACAGATCCACCTTCTACGGTATAACCGAAATAAGAAGATACGCTGGAAATGATGAATGCAAAGAAAAGACTCTTGATGATGCTCATCCATACAAACCATTGGTTAAATGAATGCTGCAAGCCGAGTGTCAGATCATCTGGTGGTAGGATATGCCCAATATACGCTGTTCCATAGGCGCCGATGATACCCATGCCAGAACTGAAGATAACCAGAAATGGCATGATGGTAACCAAACCGAGAATTTTAGGCAGAATGAGGTAACATGCAGAGTTCACTCCCATGATATCAAGGGCATCAATCTGTTGGGTGACACGCATCGTTCCCAACTCCGAAGCGATATTAGAGCCCACTTTGCCTGCGAGAATCAGACACATTATACTTGATGAGAACTCCAGAAGCATGATTTCTCGGGTGGTGTAGCCGGAAACCCATCGTGGCATCCAAGGGCTCTGGATGTTCAATTTCATCTGGATGCAGATAACGGCTCCAATGAAGAAGGATATCAGTAAGACGATACCTATAGAGTCAACACCCAATTGCGACATCTCCTTGATGTATTGTTTCAAGAACATGCGCATGCGCTCAGGACGGGAAAAAGAACGTCCCATCAATATGAGATATTTACCGAAGGTGGTAAGCCATTTTTCTATTAACATGCTATTATTAAAACTGAATTTTGCTGCAAAATTAACCAAAATCCTCTAAAAAACTGCAATATTATGAATAGTTTTTGATTTTATAAGCGATATTTCCTTTATTTTTAGTATTTTTGCAGCCAAATTAGCTAATTATGGACGAAATTAACAATAACGAACAGCAAAATCAGAATTCTCTGGTTTTGCGAACAGAGGGATTGGTGAAGCGCTATGGTAAACGAACGGTTGCCAATGGAGTTTCTATCAATGTGAAGCAAGGAGAAATTGTGGGATTACTGGGACCTAATGGTGCCGGTAAGACAACTTCTTTCTATATGACAACTGGACTTGTTGTGCCTAATGAGGGACATGTCTTTCTGGGAGATCAGGAAATTACTGATTTTCCTGTATACAAACGTGCCCGTGCGGGAATCGGATACCTGCCTCAGGAGGCCAGTGTTTTCCGCAAGATGAGTGTTGAGGACAATATACTTTCAGTCTTGGAAATGACAGGAAAGCCACGTAGTTATCAGTTGCAGAAATTAGAGAGTCTTATTAGCGAGTTTCGTCTCAATAAGGTTCGTAAGAATAAGGGTGACCAGCTTTCCGGAGGTGAGCGCCGCCGTACAGAGATTGCCCGTTGCCTGGCTATTGACCCAAAGTTTATCATGCTCGATGAGCCATTTGCTGGTGTTGACCCTATTGCGGTAGAAGATATTCAGCATATTGTATGGCAGTTGAAGTATCGCAATATCGGTATTTTGATTACCGACCATAATGTACAGGAGACTCTGACCATTACAGACAGAGCCTATCTGCTATTCGAAGGAAAGATTCTTTTCCAGGGCAAACCAGAGGAATTGGCAGAGAATAAGATTGTGCGCGAAAAGTATCTGAGTAACAGTTTTGTGCTCAGAAAGAAGGACTTTCAGCTCATAGATGAGCAAAAAAGAGCCAAAGAAGCAGCGACTGATGGTTAAAAAATCATTTTTTTCTCTTATATATTAGGTATATCCATTAAAAATGTGTAATTTTGCAAGCCAATTGCGGTTATACACGAAAACTGTAGAATTAAAGAAAATATTAACAATAATAAAATAACAAATATCAAGATGAAAATTTCATTTGAAAATCCTGACAAGATTAATGGTCTTTTGACCCTCGTTGTCGAAGAGGAAGATTACAAGAATGATGTCGAGAAGACATTGAAAGATTATCGTAAGAAGGCTAATGTTCCAGGTTTCCGTCCTGGTCAGGCTCCTATGGGTATGATTAAGCGTCAGTTCGGTCCATCTGTAAAAATGGAAGCTATCAACAAGCTCGTTGGTCAGCAGATTTACAAGTATGTACAGGACAACAGTATCCAGATGCTCGGTGAGCCTCTCCCATCAGAGAAGCAGGAGCCAGCTGACTTGGAGAATGGTACTTCTTTCACATTTATGTTTGATATCGCTGTTGCTCCAGAGTTCAAGGTAACTCTCAATGGTCGCGACAAGGTTGATTATTATAACATCACAGTTGATGATAAGATTCTCGATCAGCAGATTGATATGTACGCTCAGCGTGCAGGTAGCTATGAGAAGGCTGAGAAGTACGAGGAGAATGACCTTTTGAAGGGTGACTTGCGTGAGCTTGATGAAAATGGCAATACCAAGGAAGGTGGTATCACTGTAGAGGGTGCTATCCTGATGCCTAGCTACATCAAGGTTGACGAGCAGAAGAATCTCTTCAACGATGCTAAGCTCGGTGATGTAATCACATTCAACCCTAAGAAGGCTTATCCAGAGAACGATACTGAGGTTTCTTCACTCCTGAAGATTGAGCGTGAAGCTGTTAAGGACTTGGAGTCAGAGTTCAGCTTCCAGATTACAGAAATCCAGCGTTTCAAGAAGCATGAAATCAACGAAGAGCTCTTTAAGCAGGTTCTCGGTGAGGATACAGACGTGAAGGACGAGGCTGCTTTCCGTGCTAAGATTGCAGAGGGCTTGCAGGCACAGCTCGTTAACGATTCTGATTATAAGTTCATTCTCGACGTTCGCGAGCACTGCGAGAAGAAGGTAGGTGAATTGCAGTTCCCAGATGCACTCTTGAAACGTATCATGTTGGCTAACAACAAGGATAAGGGCGAGGAGTTCGTAGAGAAGAACTATGCTGAGAGCATCAAGGAGTTGACATGGCATCTTATCAAGGAGCAGCTTATCAAGGCTCAGAATATCAAGGTTGATGACAATGACCTGATGGAGACAGCTAAGGAGGCAGCTCGTGCTCAGTTCGCTCAGTATGGTATGAACAACATTCCTGAGGAGTACATTGAGAACTATGCTAAGGAAATCCTCAAGAAGGGTGACGCTACAGATGCACTTGTAGATCGCTCTATCGACCGTAAGTTGGCTGCAGCTCTGAAAACAGCTGTAAAACTCAACGAAAAGGAGATTTCTGTAGAAGATTTCAACAAGATGATGCAGGAATAACATTTTTTTGAAAAAAAACTTCAAATAAATACGAGGTTATCGACTTTTTTTATTATCTTTGTTCCACCGAACGAGAAATAAGGGTCGATAACCTCTTTTTTCGTATGGTTTAAGACGTAAAATACTATATAGATATGAACGATTTTAGAAAATATGCAACCAAGCATCTTGGTATGAATGGTATGGTGCTTGATGATGTTATTAAGGCACAGGCTCAGTATATGAACCCTTACATCTTGGAGGAGCGTCAGCTGAACGTTACTCAGATGGATGTATTCTCTCGCTTAATGATGGACCGTATCATCTTCCTGGGTACACAGATTGATGACTACACAGCAAATACATTGCAGGCGCAATTGCTGTATCTTGATTCTGTAGATAGTGGCAAGGATATTTCTATCTATTTGAATAGTCCTGGTGGTAGCGTTACTGCTGGTTTGGGTATTTATGATACCATGCAGTTTATCTCTAGCGATGTAGCTACTATCTGTACAGGTATGGCTGCTTCTATGGCTGCCGTGCTGCTCGTTTCTGGTCAGGAGGGTAAACGCTCTGCTTTGCCTCATAGCCGTGTCATGATTCACCAGCCATTAGGAGGCGTTCAGGGTCAGGCTTCTGATATTGAGATTGAGGCTCGCGAAATCTTGAAGATGAAGAAGGAATTGTATACTATCATTTCAGACCATTCTCATACTCCTTATGATAAGGTTTATGCTGATAGCGACCGTAACTATTGGATGACAGCTGAAGAAGCCAAGGAATATGGAATGATAGATAATGTGTTGGTTCGTAAATAACGAATTGTTTTAAGTAAATATGCGTATATATAATAAGGTGCGCAAGAAGAGATAATAATTATAATATGCCAAAGAAAGTATGTAGCTTCTGTGGAAGATCAGAAAATGAAGTCAGATTACTCATCACGGGTATCAATGGCTTCATTTGCGAAGATTGTGCTAAGCAGGCTTATGAAATTATACAGTCTACAGGGGTCTTGGCTCCTAAAGCTGGGGAGGGTAAGTTTGTTCTCAAAGAGGTGCCAAAGCCTGTAGAGATCAAAAAATACCTGGATGAATATATCATCGGTCAGGATCAGGCTAAGCGCAATTTGGCTGTCGCTGTATATAACCACTACAAGCGTTTGCAGCAGCCAAAGGATGAAGATGGTGTAGAAATCGAAAAGAGTAATATCATCATGGTTGGTAGTACCGGTACAGGTAAAACCTTGTTGGCGCGTACAATAGCTAAGATGTTGGATGTTCCTTTCACCATTGTTGATGCCACTGTATTTACTGAAGCAGGTTATGTGGGTGAAGACGTTGAAAGCATCTTGTCACGTCTGTTGCAGGTTGCTGATTATGATGTGGCTGCAGCAGAAAGGGGAATTGTGTTCATTGATGAGATTGATAAGATAGCCCGCAAGAGCGATAATCCTTCTATCACGCGTGATGTAAGTGGCGAAGGTGTACAGCAGGGATTGTTGAAACTCTTGGAAGGTACCATGGTTAATGTTCCGCCTAAAGGTGGACGCAAGCATCCTGATCAGGATTATATCCATGTAGATACCAAGAATATCCTGTTTATCTGTGGTGGTGCTTTTGATGGTATTGAGCGTAAAATAGCTCAGCGTATGAATACGCACGTAGTAGGCTATAATTCGGTTCAGAATGTAGCTAAGATAGATAAGAAGGATTTGATGCAGTATATCCTTCCACAGGATTTGAAGTCTTTTGGCTTGATACCTGAAATTATCGGCCGTTTGCCTGTGCTTACTTATCTCAATCCGTTGGATAGGGAGGCTTTGCGCAAAATCTTGGTTGAACCTAAGAATTCAATTGTCAAGCAGTATCAGAAATTGTTTGAGATGGATGGCATCAAGTTGAAGTTTGATGAGGAAGCACTCGATTATATCGTAGACAAAGCGGTAGAGTATAAACTGGGCGCTCGCGGACTTCGTTCAATTGTTGAAGCTGTGATGATGGATGCTATGTTTGAGATTCCATCAGAGAAGGTTAAATCATTTGCTGTTACGCTGGACTATACCAAGAAACAGTTGGATAAATCTCATCTCGGACAGTTGGAAACTGCATAAATCAGTTGGGCATTTCGCCCAATTGAATGCTATTTAATCGTATATATAGACATATATAATATAATAATAGGTGGATATGACAGAACAGGTTAATCTTACAGGACAGTTGAAGCATTATTTCGGCTTCGATTCGTTTAAGGGTGATCAAGAGGCAATCATCAGAAATTTGATGAGTGGCAATGATACTTTTGTATTGATGCCTACAGGTGGCGGTAAGAGTTTGTGTTACCAGTTGCCTTCGCTCATTATGGAGGGCACAGCTATTGTGATTTCTCCTCTGATTGCTTTGATGAAGAACCAGGTAGATGTTATTAATGGTTTGAGTGAAAGTGATGGCGTGGCTCATTATCTCAATTCATCATTGAATAAGTCGGCTATTGAGAAGGTGAAGAATGATATTCTCAATGGTACGACCAAACTCCTGTATGTTGCACCTGAATCTTTGACGAAAGAAGATAATGTTGAGTTCCTTAAAACAGTAAAGATTTCGTTCTATGCCATTGATGAGGCTCACTGTATCTCTGAGTGGGGACACGATTTCAGACCAGAGTATCGTCGTATTCGCCCTATTATTAACGAAATAGGTGTTGCACCTGTGATAGCGCTTACAGCTACTGCAACAGATAAGGTACGTACTGATATCAAGAAAAACTTAGGCATCATGGATGCCAAAGAATTCAAGAGTTCTTTTAACCGCCCTAACTTGTATTATGAGGTGCGCCCGAAGAACAAGGATATCGATCGTCAGATCATCATGTTTATTCGTCAGCACAAAGGAAAGAGTGGTATTATCTATTGTCTCTCCCGTAAGAAAGTAGAGGAATTGGCAGAGGTATTGAAAGCCAATGAAATCAAAGCGGCTCCTTATCATGCCGGTCTTGATTCGGCTACCCGTTCTCAAACCCAGGATGATTTTCTGATGGAGCGTATTGATGTCATTGTTGCTACTATCGCCTTCGGAATGGGTATCGATAAACCTGATGTCCGTTTTGTTATTCATTATGATATACCCAAGAGCTTGGAAGGTTATTATCAGGAAACGGGTAGAGCCGGACGTGATGGAGGCGAGGGTATATGTATCGCCTTCTATGCCCGTAAAGACCTCAGAAAATTGGAGAAGTTTATGGAGAACAAACCTGTAGCAGAACAGGATATCGGCAGACAGTTGTTGCAGGAAACGGCTGCCTATGCAGAATCGTCTGTCTGTCGCAGAAAAATGTTGCTTCATTATTTTGGTGAGGAATATCATGAAGAAAACTGCCATAACTGCGACAACTGCCTGCATCCTACCGAAAAATTCGAGGCTAAGGATGCGCTGCTCGTTGTTTTGGAGTCTGTTGCTGCGGTGAAGGAGAATTTCCGTCAGGAATATATCATCGATTTTGTAAAGGGACGTGCTACTGATGATATCGTTTCTCACAAGCATGATGAACTGGAGGAGTTTGGAGCAGGAGAAGATATGGATGCCAAAGTTTGGAATCCTGTTATCCGTCAGGCGTTGATAGCCGGTTATCTCAAGAAAGATGTAGAGAACTATGGCCTTTTGAAGTTGACAGCTGCGGGTAAGCGTTTCATTAAGAATCCTGAATCATTCATGATCGTTGCCGATAAGGAATTCTCTGATGATTTTGATGGAGCGCCTCTGAGCGAGCATAATACAGGTGCTTTGGATCAGACACTTTTCTCCATGTTGAAAGACTTGCGTAAGACAGTAGCAAAGAAGCATAAATTGCCGCCTTATGTTATTTTCCAGGATATTTCTCTGGAACAGATGGCAACGATGTATCCTGTAGATATGCAGGAATTGCAGAACATACAGGGAGTTGGAGCCGGTAAGGCAAAGAGGTATGGTAAGGAGTTCTGTAAATTGATCAATCAGTATTGTGAAGAGAATCTGATAGAGCGTCCTGAGGAATTACGTGTCAGGACAGTTGCCAAGAAATCAGTCTTGAAGGTAAGCATCATTCAGAGCATAGACCGCCAGATAGATCTTGATGATTTGGCAGAAGCAAAAGGTTTGGATTTCTCAGAATTGCTTGACGAAATAGAGGCAATCGTTTACAGCGGTACCAAGCTGAATATCGATTATTTCATAGAGGAAGTTGTGGATGATGACCATGTAGATGACATCTACGATTACTTCATGGAGAGCGATACTGATGATTTGAATGCGGCTCAAGATGAATTGGGTGAAGACTACAATGAAGACGAAATTCGACTCGTCAGAATCAAGTTTTTGTCCGAACAAGCCAACTAATCACGTTAAATAGCATTAATAAGGTAAGATTTTCGTGAAAAGCGAACTCTATCTGAGAAATTATTGCTAAATTTGCACGCAATAAATTTTTAAAGGTTACAATATGTCATCATTTGTTGCAGATAAAATTGTAATGGACGGTCTCACTTACGACGACGTCCTTCTTATCCCTGCGTATTCAGAGGTACTACCAAAACAGGTAGAGTTGAAAACCAAGTTCTCTCGTAACATCGAGTTGAACGTTCCATTCGTTACAGCAGCGATGGACACCGTTACCGAGGCTTCAATGGCGATAGCTATCGCTCGTGAAGGTGGTATCGGTGTAATTCACAAGAACATGACCATTGAGGAGCAAGCTCGTCAGGTTGCTATTGTGAAGCGTGCTGAGAATGGTATGATTTATGACCCTGTCACCATCCGTCGTGGCAGTACAGTGAAGGATGCTCTTGATATGATGCATGATTATCATATCGGTGGTATTCCTGTGGTAGATGATGAAAATCATCTTGTAGGTATTGTTACCAACCGTGATCTTCGTTTTGAGCGCCACATGGACAAGAAGATTGATGAGGTAATGACTAGCGAGAATTTGGTTACCACTCACATCCAGACCGACTTGGTTGCTGCTGCTGCCATCCTGCAGGAGAATAAGATTGAGAAACTCCCTGTAGTTGACAACGAGAATCACCTGGTAGGTTTGATTACTTATAAGGACATCACAAAGGCTAAGGACAAACCTATGGCTTGCAAGGATGCCAAGGGACGTCTTCGTGTGGCTGCCGGTGTGGGTGTTACTGTAGATACATTGGATCGTGCCAAGGCTTTGGTTGAGGCTGGTGCTGATGCTATCGTTATCGATACTGCTCATGGTCACTCTAAGGGTGTAGTTGAGAAGCTCAAGCAAGTTAAGGCTGCCTTCCCACAGGTAGATGTTGTGGTAGGTAATGTGGCTACTGGCGAGGCTGCCAAGTATTTGGTAGAGAATGGTGCTGATGGTGTTAAGGTAGGTATCGGTCCTGGTTCTATCTGTACTACTCGTGTGGTTGCCGGTGTTGGCGTTCCACAGTTGAGTGCTGTTTATGATGTATATTCTGCTCTTAAGGGTACTGGTGTGCCTTTGATAGCTGATGGCGGTCTTCGTTACTCAGGTGATGTTGTGAAGGCTTTGGCTGCCGGTGGTAGCTGCGTCATGATCGGTTCTTTGGTTGCTGGTACCGAGGAGAGTCCTGGTGATACCATTATCTTCAATGGCCGTAAGTTTAAGAGCTATCGTGGTATGGGTTCTTTGGAGGCTATGGAACAGAAGAATGGTTCTAAGGATCGTTACTTCCAGGGTGATACCAAGGATGCCAAGAAATTGGTTCCAGAGGGTATCGCTGGTCGTGTGCCTTACAAGGGAACTGTCCAGGAGGTCATCTACCAGCTGATTGGTGGTTTGCGTTCTGGTATGGGATATTGTGGTGCTGCTACCATCGAGAACTTGCACAATGCCAAGTTCGCTCGTATCACAAATGCAGGTGTGTTGGAGAGTCATCCACATGATATCACTATCACTAGTGAGGCTCCTAACTATAGCCGTCCTGAATAATATAATTAGGAAATATGAAGTTTTATGCACTTATAGCGGCAATGCTCCTTTCGGGGAGCATTGCTTTTGCTCATACCGACCCAATTGTTATGATTATTGATGGTCAATCTGTCAAGAAGTCGGAATTTGAGTACTTTTATCAGAAAAATCATTTGGGAAATACGGTTGATTCTAAAAGTATCAAGGTGTTTACCGATGGCTTTGTTGATTATAAGCTGAAAGTGCAAGCTGCTAAGGATGCTCATCTCGATACTTTGCCTAATATCAGGCGTGTGTTGAAACGATATGATGATGTCGAGTCATGCGAGTTGATGCCCGATAAAGGCAGTGTTCATGTTGCACATATCCTCTTGAGATTGGGACAGAAAGCATCTTACCAGGAACAGGAGGTAGTGGAAAGAAGAATCGATTCTATTTATCAGGCTCTTTGCAAAGGTGCAGATTTTGCAGACCTGGCAAAAAAGTGTTCTGATGATAAAGGGTCTGCGGTCAATGGGGGGACTTTGGCATGGTTTACAAAAGGTCAGACTGTGCAGGCTTTTGAAAAAGTAGCTTTCTCTCTGCGAAAGGGTGAGATTAGTAGACCGTTTATGTCTGAGTTTGGTTATCATATCGTCAAGTTGCTGGATAAACATGATGATGGTAATCAGAAAAAATATGTTGCTGATGCTAAGGTAGAAAATTGGCGGGGAACCTACCTGCAGCAGGAGGAAGTAGAAAACCTTTTGCTGAATGAAATCTGCCAGCGTAATATTTGGGATAAGGCTGTTGCTGATAAAAAAGGTCTGGCTGCCTTCTATGCCAAGAATAAGAAAAAATACAAATGGGAAATGAAGCGCCTGAAGAAGATGAAGGTTAATCTGCCCCGGAATGGCGAATACCCGGATGTGGTACTTGCTGACTATCAAGACTCGTTAGAGAAACAATGGGTCGCACAATTGAAGAAGAAATATAAAGTGGTGGTTTTCCATAGCATGTTGACCACTCTCAATATACATTAATATATTATAGAAACAATACATGAATACTGGATATAAAATGACAATGGCATTTATAGCCCTGCTGATGATAGTAGGAATAAGTGCTAGTGCAACAAGAGCAAGCCGTAGTGCTTTGGCTCATGAGGCTGATTCTGCAAATATCAAGCAACAAGCTGCTGCCGATTCTCAGAAAATCAATGAGGGTAGTGTGGTTGATGAGGTCATTTGGGTTGTCGGCGATGAGGCTATCCTGAAGTCAGACGTCGAGGTAACCCGTTTGCAGGCTGAGGCTGAAGGTATTAAATATACTGGTGACCCAGACTGTTCTATTCCTGAGCAGATTGCCGTTCAGAAACTGTTTCTCCATCAGGCAGCTATCGATAGTATCGAAGTATCTGAGTCAGAAGTCATGAATGGTATCGACGAACAGATCAATAGTTGGGTTTCCATGATTGGTTCTCGTGAAAAACTGGAGGAGTATCGCAAGCAAAGTATCACCCAGATGCGCCAGCAGATGCATGATGATTTCAAAAACCAACAGCTGATTCAGAAGATGAAGCAGGAACTGGTGAAGGATATCAAGGTGTCTCCAGCTCAGGTACGTAAATACTTTAAGGATTTACCTGCAGACAGTATCCCTTTTGTTCCTACAGAGGTAGAGGTTGAGATTCTTACCATGCAGCCACGTATTCCTCTTGAGGAGATTAACCGTGTGAAAAATCAGTTGCGTGAGTTTACTGACCGTGTGAATAAGGGTGAGACTTCTTTTGCTACTTTGGCTCGTCTTTATTCTGAGGATCCGGGTTCAGCCCGTATGGGTGGTGAGATGGATTATATCGGTAGAGGTATGTTGGATCCTGCGTTTGCAAATGTAGCATTCAATCTTACCGATCCTAAGAAAATCTCAAAGATTGTTGAGTCTGAGTTTGGTTATCATATCATCCAGTTGATTGATAAGCGTGGTGATAAGATTAAGTGTCGCCATATCCTGCTCAAGCCTCAGGTTTCTCAAGATGCTATTGATAAGTCTATCGGCCGTCTGGATTCTATCGGTGATGATATCCGTGCCGCTAAGTTTACCTTTGAGCAGGCTGTTGAAGCATTGTCTGATGATAAGGATACCCGCAACAACAAGGGTTTGATGGCCAATGTTACTCCTGACCAGTCAAGAACTTCCCGCTTCCAGATGAAGGATCTGCCTACCGAGGTTGCCCGTATGGTAGATACAATGAAGGTAGGTGAGGTTTCTGCACCTTTCACTATGGTGAATTCCAAGGGTAAAACCACTTGTGCTTTGGTAAAACTGGTAAGCCGTGTTGACGGACATAGAGCTACTATTACCGAAGATTTTCAGGTGATGAAGGATGTAGTGTTGGCTAAGGAGCGTGCCCAGACCTTGCACGATTGGGTAGTCAATAAAATCAAGCAGACTTATGTTCGTATGAACGATCGCTATAAGGATTGTAAGTTTGAATATCAAGGTTGGATTAAATGATAAATAAAAGATTAAATAATCATATCAGAGGGCATAGAATCATATCGGTTATGGTTCTATGCCTGTTTGGGTTTTGTCTGATGCAAGCCATGCAGGCTCCAAAGAAGCATGCCAGAAAGCGCCCTCATGGTGACCGCGTATATCTTTTGCATGCAGATGAATTGTACTATGATATGTTCGGTAATAATCCTGATGCCCAAATATTGAAAGGTAAGGTCTCTTTCTTGCATCAGGGCAGTCATCTTACCTGTGACAGCGCGTATTTCTATCAGGCTTCTAATTCCGTGAAAGCTTTCGGACATGTTCATTACCGGCAGGGAGACACCTTGTCACTCACTTGTAATAGAGCAGAGTATGATGGGCAGATGCAGATGATGAGAGCACGCAAGAATGTGGTCTTGCATCATCGCCGGCAGACTTTGCGTACTGATAGCTTGGATTTCGACCGCTTGTATAATATGGCAAACTTCTTTGACGGCGGAACGCTGATTGATGGTAAGGATAAGCTGGTTGCCGATTGGGGTGAGTATCATACCGAAACGCGTGAGGCTAAGTTTGTCTATAATGTCAAGTTGCGCAGCGGCAAGGATGTTGTTACCACCGATACTTTGTATTACGATGTCCGTAAGTCAAAGGCTCACATGGTAGGACCTTCTAAGATTGTTTCCGGTGCAAGTGTTGTCAAGACAGAAGACGGATATTATGATACCAAGACCGATAGAGCGCAGCTTTACGGCCGTTCTACGGTTATAGATAAAGACAAGACACTTACGGGTGATACGCTCTATTATGTAAAGGATGGGGAGAGTACCGGATATGGCAATGTGGTTTATGTAGACAAGAAAAATAAAAATTCCCTGACTTGCAATTATCTGCGTTACAATGAGAAAACCGGTAATGGATTTGCCACCCGCAATCCTGTAGCGATCGACTATTCGCAGAAAGATACTCTTTGGGTTCATTCTGATACCATGCGTATCAATACCTTCCATATCAATACCGATTCGGTATACCGTAAGGTGCATGCTTATCCTAAGGTCCGTGCCTATCGCCTGGATATGCAGGCCATCTGCGATTCCCTGGTTTTCAATTCTCAGGATTCCTGCATGACCATGTATAAGGATCCTATCGTCTGGAATGGAAACCGTCAGTTGCTGGGCGAGAAGATTCTGGTCTTCATGAACGACTCTACCGTTCGTTTTGCCCATGTCATCGGACAGGCGCTGTCTGTAGAGCAGATGCCGGATAGTGTTCATTTCAATCAGATCAGTTCTTCTGAGATGAAATCTTACTTTGAAAAAGGTGAAATTAAACAAGGAGAGTCTATCGGTAATGTGCAGACCATCTATTATATGACGGATGATAAGGACAGTTCGCTCATAGGCTTGAATTATCTGGAGACCGATACCATGCGCATGTATATGGGACCGGGCAGGAAGATGGAGAAAATCTGGACCAATAAGTTTACATCTACCATGTATCCTATGACGCAGATTCCGCCGGCAAAATATAAACTTAACAATTTTGCCTGGTTCGAGGACTTGCGTCCTAAAGATAAGAATGATATCTTTGTATGGCGTGGTAAATCCAAGGGCTCCGAACTCAAGAACATTAAGCGTCATGAAGCTCCACTTCAGAAACTGACTGACTGATTATAATGAAGCATCATTTTCTTATATGATTAATATTTAGAGATGAGTGATATTATTCAACTTTTACCCGATTCTGTTGCCAATCAGATAGCAGCAGGTGAGGTTATACAGCGTCCGGCTTCAGTTATCAAGGAGCTGGTCGAAAATGCAGTCGATGCGGGTGCCAGGAATATCCATGTCACAGTTACCGATGCTGGCCGTACCAACATCCAGGTGATAGATGATGGAAAAGGTATGTCTGAAACAGATGCTCGTTTGGCTTTCGAACGTCATTCTACTTCCAAAATCCGTAAGGCTGATGATTTGTTTGCACTTCGCACCATGGGCTTCCGTGGCGAAGCTTTGGCGTCAATAGCTGCTGTGGCTCAGGTAGAACTGAAGTCACGACAGGCAACCGACGAGATAGGAACCCTGATACAGATTTCTGGTTCCCGATATGAGAAACAGGAGCCATGCTCCTGTGCTGTGGGAAGCATCTTCTCTGTCAGCAATATCTTTTATAATGTACCCGCGCGAAGGAAGTTCCTGAAGTCCAATTCTACAGAGCTGAACAATATTCTGACGGCTTTCGAGCGGATTGCATTGGTAAATCCTCAAATCACCTTTACTTTACATAGCAATGGTACCGAAGTATTCAATTTGCGTGCCGCTAATTTGCGTCAGCGCATTCTCGATGTCTTCGGCAAGCGTTTCAATCAGGAACTCCTGCCGGTAAATGTAGAAACCACTATGTGTAAGGTGTCTGGATTTGTGGGCAAACCGGAATCTGCCAGAAAGAAAGGTGTGCATCAGTTCTTCTTTGTCAACGGGAGATACATGAAACATCCTTATTTCAATAAGGCTGTGATGGCTGCTTATGACCGTCTGGTTCCTCAGGGTGAACAGGTGCCTTACTTTCTGTATTTTGATGTAGATCCGAAGGATATTGATGTGAATATCCATCCTACGAAGACAGAAATCAAATTCGAGAATGAGCAGGCTATCTGGCAAATCCTTTCGGCTTCGGTCAAGGAGTCCATCGGTATGTTCAATGATGTACCTACCATTGATTTCGATACCGAGGATAAACCGGACATCCCTGTTTATAATCCAGAGATGAGTACGGCTGCTGCGGCACCGAAGATCAGTTTGAATCCTGGTTATAATCCGTTCAAGTCTTCCTCTTCCACGGGAGCAGTCCCTATGGGAGCCAGTTTCTCTGTTCCTAAGTCGAAACCTCAGGTGGATGAAAAATGGGAACAGCTTTATGAAGGACTCAAAGATCAGGATGATGTGCAGGGGATGGAGCAGACCATGGTGTTTTCCGATGATTCTAGTCGGGATAATACGCCAGACAGTATCATTGCAGAGAAATCGCCAGCCCATTATCAGTATAAAGGTAAGTATATCATGACTGCGGTAAAATCGGGATTGATGATTATCGACCAGCATCGTGCCCATGTGCGTGTCTTGTTCGAACAGTATTTGCGTCAGTTGGCTGACCGGACCTTTCATTCACAGAAAGTCCTCTTTCCTGAGGTTGTGCAGTTCCCGATGTCAGAGAAGGTAATCTTTGAAAAGATCCTGCCTGAAATGGAATCGATGGGCTTTGAACTGGAAGATCTTGGAGGCGGAAGCTATGCCGTTAATTCAGTTCCTGGCGGACTTGAAGGATTGAATCCTCTTAAACTGGTACAGGACATGGTTTCTTCTGCAGTAGAAAAGGGCGTATCAGCCATTGATGAAGTCAATCAGACTTTGGCTTTGAGTCTGGCTCGCCAGGCTGCAATACCTCAAGGGCAGATATTGAGTAATGAAGAGATGGAGGGGCTGGTGAATGATCTTTTTGCCTGCCAGAATGTCAATTATACGCCCGACGGAAAGTCGGTACTTTGTATCCTCCGTCAGCAGGAAATTGAGCATCTTTTAGGTTAAAAGCAGGGAAAAATCCCGTTTTTCTTAAAAAAGTTAACGAAAAATGCTATTTTTTTTAGAAAATGAAGGTTATTTCAAAAAATAGTATTATCTTTGCTCCGTCATTCAGAAGGTATATATATATATAAATTGATTTTTAAATTATAAAGTTATGAAAAAGTTATTAGCAGTGCTAGCATTGGCTAGCGTAACAATGGGCAGTATGGCTCAGGATGCAGCAACTACTGAGAAGTATAGCGTTGCAACAAATTCTTTCTGGAGCAATTGGTTTGTTCAGGCAAACGTTGCTGGTTCTGCATTCTGGGGCAACCAGGAAGAGGGCAATGGTTTCTCTAAGAGCCCACTCAAGGGTTTCAGAAACAATCTCGGCTTCTCTGTTGCTGTAGGTAAGTGGTTCACACCAGGTCTCGGTCTCCGTACCAAGTTCAATGGCGCTTGGGGCCGTACAGTAGTTTCTGAGAATAAGTCAACAAATGCAAATAAGTATTGGACTTTGAATGAGCAGGTTTTGTTCAATGTTAGCAATATGTTGTGTGGTTACAACGAGGCTCGTCTTTGGGATTGCATCCCTTACGCAGGTTTTGGTATTAACCGTAACATGAGCGCTAACTGCTATGCTCCTGTAGTTGGTGTTGGTATCTTGAACGAGTTCAAGATCAATAAGAAGTGGGCTGTCAACCTCGATGTAAACTATGCATTAGGTGCTAGCGACTATGATGGTTACACAGGTGTATTGGCAGGTGCTAAGCCTAGCACATCTCGCTCTATCGACAAGGTGATTGCAAGACACGACCGTTCTTTGAATGTTGAGGTCGGTGTTACATACAACTTGGGTAAGGCTACTTGGAACAAGGTTCCAGATGTTGACGCTATCAACGCTCTTCATCAGTCAGAACTCGACGCTATCAATGCTAAGTTGAACGATGCTAATGCAGAGAACGACCGTTTGAAGAATCTCTTGAACAACCAGAAGTCTGTAGAGGATAAGGCAGTTAAGGAGTATGTTGCTACTCCAGTTTCTGTATTCTTCAACATCGGCAAGTCTAAGGTTGCTTCTAAGAAGGATCTCGTAAACGTACAGGCTCTCGCTCAGTACGCTAAGGACAACAACGCTAAGTTGGTAGTTAACGGTTATGCTGACAGCGCTACTGGTTCTGCAGCTGTTAACCAGAAGATTTCTAAGGCTCGTGCTGAGAAGGTAGCTGATGAGCTCGTTAAGTTGGGTGTTGCTAAGGAGAACATCGTAGTTAAGGCTAACGGTGGTGTTAAGGATTTGACTCCTGCTTCTTACAACCGTCGTGCAACTGTTCAGGTTGGTGAGTAATTATACAGTATATATAATATAAGGTATAAAAATAGAATAGGGCATTCTTCCTTGTGAAGAATGCCTTTTTTGTTTCTTTGAATTTCTTAAAAAAGAACTTTTCTTTCTCAATAAGTACCTTTTGGGGTTGAAAGAGGTTTGGCAGTCCCATCGTAAGTACTTTCTCTTGGTTGGCTGTTTTTGGCAATTGAAATGCAAAAACTGACCGTTTTTACCCTGAAAAATGAGGAAAAACACCAGAAAATGCACTTTTTTGAAGAAAAAAACGAAAAAAGTTGCTGAAAAATTTGGTGGAACCAAAAAATAGTCGTACCTTTGCAACCGCTTACGAAAAGTAAGGGCGCTTAGCTCAGCTGGTTTAGAGCATCTGCCTTACAAGCAGAGGGTCGGCGGTTCGAATCCGTCAGCGCCCACGGGGGTGTTCCCTGTGATTCACTTTTGTGGTTGCAGGGACTTTTTTTAAGGGCGTTTAGCTCAGCTGGTTTAGAGCATCTGCCTTACAAGCAGAGGGTCGGCGGTTCGAATCCGTCAACGCCCACAATGGTGAAGGTCTTTCAACAAATGTTGAGAGACCTTTTTTATGCTTTTAAATTATTTTATCACTATTTTCTCTGTTTTCTCACGATAATTCATTAATTTTGCACCCTATATATAATACGTATTGTTATGAATTTAGATTTATTGACTGCCATATCACCAATTGATGGTCGTTATAGGGGAAAAACAGAGCAGCTCGCTAACTACTTCTCAGAGTATGCTCTCATTCGTTATCGTGTACGCGTAGAGATTGAATACTTCATTACTCTATGCGAGTTACCTTTGCCACAGCTTGCTTCTTTCGACAAGTCGCTGTTCGAACGTCTGCGTGACATTTATCGTAATTTTGACGAAAATGAAGCACAGCGCGTAAAAGACATCGAGAAGATTACCAATCACGATGTAAAGGCTGTAGAGTATTTTATCAAGGAAGAATTCGATAAGATCGGAGGCTTGGATGCTTACAAGGAGTTTATCCATTTTGGTTTGACATCTCAGGATATCAACAACACAAGTGTGCCTCTCTCTGTAAAAGAGGCTTTGGAAGAGTGCTTCTATCCGCAGGTTGAAGAGCTGATTGCACAGCTCCAGACTTATGCTGATGAGTGGAAGAATGTGCCTATGCTGGCTAAGACTCACGGACAGCCTGCTTCACCTACCCGCCTGGGCAAGGAAATCATGGTTTATGTTTACCGTCTTACTGAGCAGCTTAATTCGCTCAAGGCTTGCAAGATTACAGCTAAGTTCGGCGGTGCTACCGGTAACTACAATGCTCACCATGTAGCTTATCCACAGTATGACTGGAAAGCATTCGGTAACAAGTTTGTCAGCGAAAAACTCGGTTTGGAACGCGAGCAGTATACCACACAGATCAGTAACTATGACTACCTTGGCGCTATCTTTGACGCCATCCGTCGTATCAACACCATTATCATCGACTTAGACCGTGACTTCTGGATGTATATCTCTATGGATTACTTCAAGCAGAAGATCAAGGCAGGTGAGGTAGGCTCAAGTGCGATGCCTCACAAGGTGAATCCTATCGATTATGAGAACAGTGAAGGTAACCTGGGCATAGCCAATGCCATTCTTCAGTTCCTGGCACAGAAACTTCCGGTTAGCCGCTTGCAGCGCGACCTTACCGACAGTACTGTACTCCGTAACATCGGTGTGCCTCTCGGTCATAGCGTCATTGCTATCCAGAGTACATTGAAGGGCTTGCGTAAACTGATTCTTCACGAGGAGAAACTGCAGGAAGATTTGAATAATACATGGGCAGTTGTAGCTGAGGCTATCCAGACTATCCTTCGCCGTGAGGCATATCCACATCCTTACGAGGCATTGAAGGCGTTGACACGTACCAACCAGCACATGACTGAGGAAACTATTCATGAGTTTATCCAGGGATTGAATGTGAGTGATAGTGTTAAGGCAGAACTGATGGCAATCACACCAAGCAATTATACAGGTATCTAATATACACAAAGGAATTTTGTAGTTTTAGTACATATATATAAACGTAAAAATTAGATTTATTAACCCAGCCGTGAGGCTATTAAGTATTTTAAGAAAATGGATTCAGAATTTGAAAACAAACCTCAAGATCAGTCTTCTGAGAATGAGAGAACCCGTGAGGGCTACAACCCAGCAGGTGGTTATCAGAAGAGTTATCGACCAGTAGGTCGCACACAGCGTCCTCGTATCAATTCACATCGCGCATACAGCAGCGACAGAAGTAGCAGTAACAGCGAAGGCGGTTTCCGTCCTGAAGGTTTCGGTGCTGGCTTGCAGAGTACAGGCAGCAGCGAGCGTCCACAGCGCAGCAGCTATCAGAGCCGTGGTGGTTATGGTAACAGCAACCGTGGTGGCTACCAGCCACGTCAGCAGGGAGGCTATCAGTCTCGTCCTCAGCAGGGTGGCTATCGTCCTCGTTACAACAATAATGATGAGCAGGGTGGTTATCAGCCTCGTCAGCAGGGTGGCTACCAGCCACGCCAGCAGGGCGGCTACCAGTCTCGTTCTCAGCAGGGTGGCTATGGCAACAACCGTAGTGGTTATGGTCGTCCACAGGGTGGCTATGGCAACAACCGTGGTGGTTATGGTCGTCCACAGGGTGGTGGTTATGGCAACAACCGTGGTGGTTATGGCCGTCCACAGGGTGGTGGCTATGGCAACAACCGTGGTGGCGGTTTCCGTCAGCACACTCCTGGTTACGATCCAAATGCTAAGTATAGCATGAAGAAGCGTATCGAATATAAGGAGGAAAACATCGACCCAACAGAGCCATTGCGTTTGAACAAGTTCCTCGCCAATGCTGGTGTTTGCTCTCGCCGTGAGGCTGATGAGTTCATCCAGGCAGGTCTGGTAACTGTCAATGGTGAGGTAGTTACCGAGTTGGGTACCAAGATCCTTCGTACCGATGAGGTGAAGTTCCACGACGCTCCTGTAACTTTGGAGAAGAAGGTATACGTATTGCTCAACAAGCCAAAGGATTATGTTACAACCAGCGATGATCCTCAGCAGCGCAAGACTGTGATGGACCTCGTAAAGGATGTTTGTCCTGAGCGTATTTATCCTGTAGGCCGTCTCGACCGTAATACAACAGGTGTACTTCTCTTGACCAACGATGGTGACCTGGCTTCTAAGCTTACTCACCCTAAGTTCCTGAAGAAGAAGGTTTATCACGTTCATCTCGATAAGAACCTGACAGCTCACGATATGGATCAGATCCGTGAGGGTATCACCCTGGAAGATGGTGAGATCAAGGCAGATGCTGTAGAGTATGCTGATGATCGCGACAAGGCACAGGTTGGTATCGAGATTCATAGTGGCAAGAACCGTATTGTGCGCCGTATCTTCGAGAGCCTCGGCTATCGTGTTACCAAGCTCGACCGTGTACAGTTCGCAGGTTTGACTAAGAAAAATCTCCGTCGCGGTGACTGGCGCTTCCTTACTGAGAAGGAGGTAGACATGCTCCGCATGGGTGCTTTTGAATAAGGATAATAAGATATAATAAGAAAGGAGACTATCTGTTTAGTCTCCTTTTTAACCTATTAATTAACAATGGAAAAAGTAAAAAGAACTAAAGTTGTAGACTTGCTCAAGAGTACAGCCTACGGCTCAATCGTGAATGTCAAGGGATGGGTTCGTACCCATCGTAGTAGCAAAGCAGTCGATTTTATCGCTCTTAACGATGGTTCTACTATTAATAATATTCAGATAGTAGTCGACCCATCAAAGGTCGATGAGAATCAGCTCCGTCAGATTACTACTGGTGCTTGTATCAGCGCCGTAGGTACGCTGGTAGAAAGCCAGGGTGCCGGACAGAGTGTTGAGATCCAGTGCGAGAGCATCGAGATTTATGGTCTCTGCGGCAACGACTATCCTATGCAGAAGAAGGGACAGAGCTTCGAATACATGCGTCAGTATGCTCACCTCCGTCTCCGTACCAATACCTTTGGTGCCGTAATGCGTATCCGCCATAACATGGCAATGGCTATCCACACTTACTTCCATGAGCATGGATATTTCTATTTCAATACTCCGCTCATCACAGCCAGCGACTGCGAGGGTGCAGGTCAGATGTTCCAGGTAACTACCAAGAACCTCTACAACCTGAAGAAGACTGAGGATGGCAAGATTGACTATTCTGATGATTTCTTCGGCAAGCAGACTTCATTGACCGTTTCCGGTCAGTTGGAGGGTGAGCTCGGTGCTACAGCACTCGGCGCCATCTATACCTTCGGTCCAACCTTCCGTGCAGAGAACAGTAATACTCCTCGCCACCTGGCTGAGTTCTGGATGGTAGAGCCAGAGGTTGCTTTCCTGGATATGGACGGTTTGATGGAGTTGGAGGAAGACTTCATCAAGTATTGTATCCGTTGGGCTCTGGAGCATTGCAAGGACGATCTTGCTTTCTTGAACAAGATGATAGACAAGGGTCTGATTGCCCGTCTGGAAGGCGTATTGAATTCCGACTTCGTTCATCTTCCATATACCGAGGGTATCCGCATCCTTCAGGAGGCTATTGCCAACGGTAAGAAGTTTGAGTTCCCATGCGAGTGGGGTGATGACCTGGCTTCAGAGCATGAGCGTTTCCTCGTAGAGGAGCACTTCAAGCGCCCGGTTATCATGACCAACTATCCTAAGGCTATCAAGGCATTCTATATGAAGATAGACGAGGAGGAGAGTGGTTTCGGCGGCAAGAGCGGTCAGACCGTTCAGGGTACCGACGTACTGTTCCCACAGATTGGTGAGATTATCGGTGGTTCTGTCCGTGAGGAGAGCTATGACAAGCTGATGGGTGAGATTGAGGCTCGCAACATCCCTATGAAGGATATGAACTGGTATCTCGATACCCGTAAGTATGGTTCATGCCCACACGCAGGTTTCGGTCTCGGTTTCGAGCGTCTGATTCTCTTCGTAACCGGTATGCAGAATATCCGCGACGTGATTCCATTCCCACGTACACCAAAGAACGCAGAATTCTAGGATAAAAAAATGAAGCCTGTTTCGATGCCCTTCGAAACAGGCTTCATTGTTCTATTCATTGGAACGCTTGGTGCATTGACTGAACAAAACAAGGGTTTTACGTTCAATATAGCCCCTTTTTTTCGTCTTTTTATCACCAAAAATGGAAATGAGGCTTACTTGATAATGGGCAGGATGCTCCTGAAACTGCGTCCCGACGTAGCTGTCACTGCGTCGGGACGTAGTTGTTGTTACGTCGTGACGTAATTTCTCCTGCATCGTTGGCGGAATAACTCTACCTCCCTCTCATATACTGATAGCTTCGATAAGCATATCGTTGTATCTGTCTATCACATCGTCATTGATACTTTTCCGATATTCACATCAATGCCAGTATATATGATAAGGTGTAATGGGCAGCCAGCCAGTTTAAGTAAGTAGATGAAATCATGTACGTCATTTAACAAGTTTATACGCTTCATTGAGTCGATAGATATGACTGCGTTGGGTTAAAGATACGACTGCGCTGGGCGGAAGATTCGGTTTCGTTGGGTTAAAGATTCGATTTCGTTGGGTGGAAGAGTCAATTTCGTTGGCTGAATAATATGGCTGCGTTGGCTGAACGAAGTAGCTCAGTTGCTGAATGAAGCACTTGAGTTATCAGAATGAGGCGGCTTGGTGTAATACGATTTACTCATACATTCGTATCTAGATGGTCCTTATATATATAATAAGGTGTAGGACCGCCAATCTCCCCTATATATAATAAGGTGTAGGTTTTATATCGGAAAAATGGAGGAAAACAGGGAAAATGGACGGGTTAGAAGCCCAATATGGGGGCTATTTTATAAAAAACATAAGAAAATTAGCCTTTTTTGAAAAAAAAATGCTCAAAAACTTGCAAGTTTCGAAAAATATACTTATATTTGCAACATGAAAAATCTCCTGGCTGGAGATATTCCATATACAACAAGAACTGAGTGGCGACAAAAAGCCACGACATATAAGAACAATAAGAACTTAGTGGTTATAAAAAGCCACACGATATATAAGAACGATAAAATAACTTTTCTAAGAGGACCTTTGAAAGAGAACGAAGAACTTTTCTAAGAGTGCAGACTCTTTTCATCAAACGGAACTCTTAATTCGATATAGAGAATTAATTAATAACTTCCTGCCGAAAGGCTAGGAAAATCGTATAACTTTATAAATTATTACCGTATGAAAAGAAAGTATTTTAGCGCGCTGCTTATGGGTGCATTGACAATTGCCTCGGTAAGCACATTTACTTCTTGTAAGGACTACGATGATGACATTAGTAATTTGCAACAGCAGATTGATTCTAATGCAAAAGCAATTGAGACCATTCAGAATTTGATTAAGGGTGGTGGTCTTGTTACCGGAGTAACAGAAACTAGTGATGGTATTACTGTAAAGCTCAGTGATGGAAAATCAGTCACTATTTCAAATGGTAAGGATGGCGCTCCTGGTACTGCATGGACTATCGGTGCCGATGGTTACTGGTATGAGAATGGTAAAAAGACAGACAACTTGGCTCGTGGTCCTCAGGGCGAGAAGGGCGATCAAGGCGTCAAGGGTGACAAGGGTGATCAAGGCGTCAAGGGTGACAAGGGTGATGCAGGCACAAGCGCATCCGCAGCATCTTATGAGTACTTTGTTCCTAATGCTGAATCTGGTTACTTCGACATCTACAAGGATGGCAAGAAGGTAAAACAGAGTAATGTTCAGTTTGTATCAGAAACTCCAAACTCTATCACCGCTACTTTGGATAAGCAAAACTTAATCCTCACAGGTGTTAAGGGTATTTCTGGTGAAAAGGTCGTTATTTCACTTACTGGTGATTTGACAGGCTTGGTATTCATGCCAAATCTCTACTTGGATGGTATTGAGACTTTGACTTATGACTACTTGCATGGTGATTACTTGACACATAAGACCAATTTGCCAGGTCTTAGCCGCTTGACTACTACTGATGGTAGCCATAAGACAATTACAGGTCTCGATAACTATTTGCCTGATAGATTGGAAAATGATCCGGTTTCTGCGATTACAACAGAATTTGATTATGGCCCTGCTTGGGGTGTTAAGTATCATATGAATCCATCAAATGCTGATATGGCATACGAGGATATTCAGGGCTTCAATCTCCTTGAGCCAACAATCTTGAATTATCATACTCGTGCTACTGCTTCAGTGCTTGGAAATATTACTTCTCCAGAGACGAACGATGCAGGTAAGGCTCTCTTCAATACTTCTAATGGTATTGTTACAGCAGGTTTGAAGATTCAGCATCCTGAAAAGTTGGAACCATTCCCAACTGTTAAAGATAAGAATGAGACAGCTAATACGATTGCTTTGCAGGCTAAGACTGCTGCAAGTACAGTAGCTGAAGGCAAGGTTACTTCTGATTATGCTTTGATTCAGCCACAGAAGGCTTACCTCGAGGCTTTGTACTGGAGATTGAAACCTCATTATGCTGGATTAGGTCTGCCTAATACCCGTATGGGTGACGAAAAGGGTATTCCTACTGCTAATACATTCGGTACAACTGCTGCTGATGCTACTGCTCAGGTTCACGTTTATGATTCACCTCAGGAGGCTTTGAAAGATCCAAATGGTGCAGCTCTCGAACTTTACTATAACAGCGCAGAGGGTATTGATATTGCAAGCTACCTCGGACTCCATATGTTGGTAGAGGATGTTAAGCAGTTTACTCCTGGTACTCCTAATAAGCTTGGTGTTAACCTGAAGGAGATGTCATTAGAAGAAGGTAAGGAATGGGGTTTGACCTATCAGTTTAACCTCGTTGAGTACAAGGTAGACGGCAACGCTACAATTGATAGCCGTTATGCTAAGTGGGTTAACCAGGATGCTGGTATTCTCCGTGCATGGAATGTTGATGCAGAGGGTAATCCAACTTCTGAGTCTGCTACTTCTATCGACCGTGAGCCATTGGTTCAGGTACTCGTTAAGCGTGGTGACCAGGTGGTTTTGGATGGTTACATCTTGATTCACATTACACGTCAGAACCCTGAGGTTGCTCCTAATAAGGCAATTGATTTGTTGACGAAGGATGCTAAGTTCGATCTCTGCAATGATATTGATGATTTGAAGACTACATGGGCTCAGTTCTCTGCAACTGTATTGACAGAGGGTCTTGAGAATATGACAAAGAAGGACTTCGATGAGCAGTATACTATTGATCAAAAGGGCACATACGGTACTGATGCTGCTGGTAATACTACTTTGGATCTGAAGATGTTCAAGGCTGCTCCTGAGAAGGGTGGTACATACAACGCTGCTGATGATCTTGGTAATATCGAGTACTTCGGTAATACAGAGGGTACAACTAACCATGCCTTCAAGTGGCACTTAACTGCTGCAGATCTTGAGAAGTTGACTCATGATCAGGTTAATCCTGTTACTGTAACTCGCTATGTACGTTACGTAGGTAATGCAAAGGCTAAGTATCCTTACATCTATGTTAAGTTGACTTACAACTTGTCACGTATCAATAAGAACCAGACATTCGGTGAGTTGATTCCTGAGTACTGGAAGGGACTTGATGGTTCTGTAAATGGTAAGGAAGCTGTTATCTTCGATGTTAAGGAGCCTACAAATGGTGGCGATATCCTTGGTATTAGCCGCAAGGTTACTTCTACTTTGAAGGGTAATGTTGCTAAGTTAGTAGGTCCTCACAAGTATTACTTCGTTCCTGAGCCTGTTGTAGTTGGTGGTTATACAATCACTCCACAGAGAAGTGCTGCTGATACCAAGTGGAACAAGTTGTTCTGCAAGTATATCATTGGTGACTCTCACGTATTCAGCAAGGCTAAGTTGCAGGAAACTCTTGAGGGTTGTGCTATTGACTACGCAGATGGTGCATTCATGAATGAAGATCTCTATGCAGTAAAGGGTACTTCTTATGTTAAAATTGCAACATTGGATCCTGCTACTAGTGAGATTACATTGATAAAGAATGAAACAACAAAGACTGTCTTGAATGCGATTGGTTATGAACCAGCGAATGCTAATATCCAGAAGGAGCTTCGCTCTTGGGTAGGTGTTGTAACTGAGAATACTTGTGGTGTTGCTGAGTTTGTTAAGGATGGTATCTTCCTGACATCTTGGGAGCGTCCAATCAACTTGATTGATGTTGCTACAGAGCCACGTATCGATGCTAACACCAATGGTAACGTTATCTACGCTCTTGATCTCTTTAAGTTGTACGACTGGCGTGGTTGGAATACTGCTACTGTTTCTGAGGCAGGTTGTGTAGCTAACCAGAGTAATATGTGGGGTGACCACCTCTGGTTCTGGGGTTACTACAATGTGAAGTCTATTACGATCGATACTACACCTGCTAACGTTGAGACAACTCTTGGCGGCGGTCATTGGACTACAATGGATAAGATTAGTGGAGACGTTGAACTCAGATGCGGTAATAGAAGTGGTGTTGCTACAGATTCTAAGACTAAGGGTAAGGTAACTTACACCAACGATTTGACTTCTTACAACTCTGCAAGTCAGAATGCTGCTTTGGCAACCTTCATGGAGGCTAATAAGGCTAAGTTCGGTACTATCTGGTACTACAACAATGGTGGTAACGTAGAAACCTTCAAGGTAAGAGTTCCTATCACTATCGCTTACGAGTGGGGTGAGTTTACTACTAAGGTTGAGTTCACAATCAACGGTACAATCGGTGATTAAGACATTTATTGAAAAGGAAATTAATAATTAAGCTCTAATTAGAGGGTGTGCCTAAAAGAGCGGCGCACCCTCTTTTTATTTAAAAATGTGACGGGTATGAAAAAAACTATATATTATTCTCTCTTGGCTATATTGGTCTTCTCATTATGTTCATGCGGTGAGAAAAAGAAAAGTCGCGAACAGCAGGTTGATGAATTCAGAAGCGAATTGACAGAAGAAGATACGGCTGCTATGTTGAAACTTTGTGATGATGCCATGGCGCAACTCAAGGCAAAGGATTATAACGCAGTGCTTGCCAATTTGCATGAATATACCGATTCTACGCAAGAAGTGAAACCTCTCACAGAAGAAACAAGACAAAGATATCTTAACAAGTTTAAGATGTTCCCTGTATTGGATTATACACGCGTATATTACTCATTCCAGTTGCAAGGCTGCAATGATGTGAAATATGATGTTACCTTTGCAACGGCAAAACAGGCTGGAACCGCTGAACCGGCAAAGACAGCTTATATGTTCAATCCGGTGAAAGTAGACGGCACTTGGAAACTGTGTGTAAAGACGGCTACTGACGAAATAGATATGAACATGCGCTAATAAAACATTTAAACTTACCTATTATGAAGAAATCATTGTTTGTCATATTACTGGCTTGTGTGTCTGCCCCCGGTTGGGCTCAGATACAGCGCACTGTTGTATTTGATTTCAGTCAGCCACTCAGCCTTACTCCTTCCATAACTCCACCTGAAGGTAATAGTAATGAAGTTCCCGTTACTGATAATGTTTTCTCTAATGGCGACATTACTATTGATTTTGAGTGGGGTAATCTGGGATTGGGTACAGCCATCGTAAACTTTACTAATCGCTATACTCATGATATCTCCTATTATCTCAAAGTCAGTCAGCAGGCTTTGATGAAAGTGCATGCACCTGATATCGGACGTCTTGACAGAGTATCTTTCTCTGAAGGTAGTACTGTAGGTGATCTTCGAGTGACAGACGATGAATTAGGAAGTCAGGAAGATGGATACAAGACATGGATTAATGATAAAAAGCAGGATATCCATGACTTAATATACAAAAACAGTTTTTCGAATGCTCAATTAAAAAAGATTACGGTACTCTATACCATGCCGTCTACCATTCTGACAGCTACAGGTGATTTGGAGAATGGCAGTGTTTTAGAGTACTTTGAAAACATGCATCTTACATTCGACCGCAACATGCTGGTTAAAGATGCATCCAAAATCACACTCTCTGATGGAACGAGCAGCGAAACGCTTTCTGCTACTGTAAAAGACAATGTGGTGACCTTATCTGCTGCTAGCCAGATAGCAAAGAATGGTACATATACACTTACGGTTCCTGCAAAGAGTTTTGTTGATAAGGAAGGCTTTGAGAACAAGGAAATGAAATTCTCTTTTGTCATCAAGGCTCCTTTTAGTCCTGTTTCGATTACTCCTGCAGCGGGAACCGTTGAAACTTTACCTCTTACTATTGCCGTAGACTTCGGAGAGAAGGTTGGATATGTAGATGAGGCTGCCAGCGTGAAATTACTGAAAGATGGTAACGACTATCTGATAGCAAAGGCTGTCAAGGCATCTGATACGAAAGTTAATTTTGAAATACAGGGCGCTGCAGGTGCTATCTCAAAGAAGGGTACTTATAAACTTATTGTTCCTGCTAATGTAGTTTGCAACGACAAGAAGGGCGATGCCGAATGGGAACGCTACAATAAGGCTTTTGATGTAGAATATGTTGTTGTCGGTTCTGCCGCATATTTGAAAGCTCTGAAATTGTTGCAGAATAATTCGGTGGGCTATCCTAAGGTTACCAGTGCCGCTTATGTTGCTTTGAACGAAGTAGTCGGGAATGAGGCATCAACAGATGCAGAATTCAAGGCTGCTATAGATGCTTATTATAATGAAACGGATGTTCTCCTTCCTGAGAACAAGAAGTGGTATAAGATAGCCAGTGTAAATAAGAAGAATGAACGAAAGTATCTTGCCGTAAGTAACAAACAGGTTCTGTTAGTAGACAATATAGATGAAGCTTCTGCATTTGAGGCGTTAGACAATAGCGGAGTGTTCACCTTGGGTGATGCTGATGACAATATGCTGAATGTCAATGGAGTGACAGCTGATGCAGGTGCAGAAGTAAGCAAACTTAGAATTGCCAAACTGGATGGTTCTGCTGTACAACTCGAATCGGGTGATGTCTTTGATGCAGACAAAGCATTGGGTACTTTCTCATTCAAGGGATCTTATCCATCTGTAACGGGAAGTTCTAGCGTTGCTTATGCTTTGTGTAATCATGCAGACAAGAAATATCAGACAGAAGCAGCTGTTGCTGCTCCATATTGGCAAAGCAGTCTGACCAGTGCCTTCGCATTCGTTGAGGTTGAAAAACCGGCTGCTGCTATCAAGACCGTAGAGACAGCTTACAAGTTGACACCTGCAATAGTAGGAAGCAATGCCGATCTCCTGACTCTTTCTTTCGATGAGTTGACTCATGTTACAGTAATGAGTGATGCTGATGCCTATATTGCTAATGAGAAGGGTGAGCGTGTGAAAGACGTTACCTTTACTCCGGTAACAGGAAAAGACAATCAGTTTACTGTTGCGTTGACAGACCTGGCAAAGGCTAGCTATCAGCTGGTAATCCCAGAAGGAACCTTCCATTATGAAAAGAATAATAAGGAAGTAAAGACACAAGCTATCAAGGTAAGCTTTACGATAGGAAAGGGCGGCTCTCCTGAAGATCCAAATCTTAAATCAGATTATTCAATATACCAGATGTTGCCTGATATATCAGGTTTTGTCAAGGATGTTGCATTGAATGGATTTATGATTAAAAACATTGGATACTATGATGGCTTGGTTGCTAATCCTGATAGAGAAGTGAGACTTGCAGTTTACGACAACAACAAGACGATTCGTACAGGACACTTTGAAAGCTATGTAGATCCAGAAGATCCGACAACGCCGACATTGCTGTTAGTTTTTGATACTCCTATTAGAGAAGGTGAATTGAAAGCCAATAGTTACGCTATCGTAATTTTGCAGGGAACCTTCGGAGATACAAACTTTGGAAAGTTCCTTGAGGACAAGACCACAACCCAAGCCAGTGACTGTCATACAAACCCAAGAATGACGATTACAATCGAAGTAGACAATGATAAGGCTACTGGTATCGAACATGTTGTGAATTCTACTGAGAAGAACAATGTAATCTATGATGTCCAGGGACGTAAGGTAAAGCAGATGAATCGTTCTGGTATCTACATTGTGAATGGAAAGAAATTCGTAAAGAAATAAAATTTAATGTAGAAAGTTATGAAATCAATTAAACTGTTCATGGCAACGGCCATGTTAGCCATCGGCTCTACAGCCGCTATGGCGCAAGCATCCTACACAGACAAGGACGGAAACGAATATCAGTTTAAGCGTCACTGGTTCCTGGATATTCAGGCTGGTGGGCAATATACTGTGGGTGAGGCAAGCTTCTCAGACCTGCTTTCTCCTAACTTCCAGGGTGCCATCGGCTACCAGTTCTCTCCTGTTTTCGGACTCCGTGGTCAGATAAACGGTATCTGGAGCAAGGGCGGATGGAACGGATACAAGGCTACCAAGGACGGTACTCCGTATACCGCCAGCTACAAATGGAAATATGTAGCTCCGGGTGTGGACTTCATGTTCAACCTCTCTAACCTCTTCTGTGGTTGGAACCCGAATCGCGTGTTCAACGCTACTGCCTTCGTAGGTGGTGGTATCAACTGGGCAGGAGCTAACCAGGAGGTAAACGACCTGGCTGCCAACATCAAGAATCAGAACAACTATCTGCTGGAATATCTCTGGCAGGGAAAGAAGGTTCGCCCTTACGGCAGAGCCGGTATCGACCTGGAATTCAAGGTAAACAAGGCTGTGAGCATCATGCTTGAAGGTAATGCCAACATGATTTCAGACAAGTACAACTCTAAGAAGGCAGATAACCCTGACTGGTACTTCAATGCACTGGCAGGTGTACGCATCAACCTGGGCAAGAGCTATACCAAGAAGGCTAAGCCGGTAGAGGAACCTGCTCCGGCACCAGCTCCTAAGCAGGAATATGTAGCTCCTAAGCCAGAGCCTAAGCCAGCTCCTGTAGAAAAGAAGGTAGAGGAGATTCGCCGTGACATCTTCTTCACCATCAATTCTTACAAGATTGCTCCTTCTGAGGATGCTAAGATCCGTGAGGTGGTTGACTTCCTGAACAAGAACACAGAGGCAAAGGTTGTAGTAACCGGCTATGCTGACAAGGGTACAGGCAATGACGTCATCAACGACCGCATCGCTGCCAAGCGAGCAGCAGCTGTGGTTTGGATGCTGACAAAGAAATATAATATACCTTCTGAGCGCATTACAGAAAAATCTAAGGGTGCACGTGTGCAGCCTTTTGCAGAAAACGCAAAGAACCGTGTAACGATCATGATCGCTAAGTAGTACGGTAAGTTTATAATGCGACAATCAATTATTTTAATTGGTGGCGGGGCATCCAAAGGGGTGCCCCGTTTTTCGTTCACCTATCCCTTCCTTCTCCCGCTCATTTTGTTATTTTTTCACCATTTCTTGCAGTTTCTCAATATTTTGTTGTACCTTTGCACAAAAATAATAATAAATTGCAAGAAAATGGGAAAGATTATATTGACGGGCGACCGTCCTACAGGTAAACTTCACCTGGGTCATTACATCGGCTCTCTGCAGCGCCGAGTACAACTTCAGAACGCTGGCGACTTCGACAGAATGTTCGTTTTCATGGCAGATGTTCAGGCTTTGACTGATAATGCCGACAATCCTGAGAAGATTCGCCAGAACATTACAGAGGTGGCTCTTGACTATCTCTCTGCGGGCCTCGACCCACAGAAGTGTACACTCTATATCCAGAGTATGATTCCAGAGTTGGCTGAGTTGACTACCTATTTGATGAACCTCATCTCTGTATCTCGTGTTCAGCGTAACCCAACCGTGAAAACAGAGATCAAGATGCGTAACTTCGAGGCAAACATTCCGCTCGGTTTCTTCTGCTATCCTGTGAGCCAGGCTGCCGACATCACCGCTTTCAAGGCTACAACCGTGCCTGCCGGTGAGGACCAGGAGCCTATGCTGGAGGTAACCCGCGAGTTGGTTCGCCGCTTCAACCAGACTTATGCACCTGTATTGGTAGAGCCGGAGATTCTGCTTCCAGAGATTGCCTGCTGCCGTCGTCTTCCAGGAACTGACGGTAAGGAGAAAATGAGTAAGAGTCTCGGCAACTGCATCTACATGAGCGACGATGAGAAGACCGTTTGGAAGAAGGTGAAGAAGATGTCTAACGGTGAGCCACGCATGAGCATGGAAGAGCCGGGACATCTGGAGGGCAATGCCGTGTTCACTTATCTGGAGGCATTCTCTACTCCTGAGGACTTCGCAGAGTTCTGGCCAGAGTTCAAGACTTTGGATGAGTTGAAGGAGCAGTATGTGAAGGGTGGTATCGGTGACGGTACCTGCAAGAAGTTCCTGAACAGCGTCATCAACAAGATGCTCGACCCAATCCGTGCCCGCCGTCATGAGTTTGAGCAGGATATTCCTGAGGTATTCAATATCCTGAAGAAGGGTAGCGAGGATGCCCGCGAGTTTGCAGCCCAGACCATGGATGAGGTTCGCAAGGCTATGCGTATCGACTACTTCAGCGATGCTGCCTATATTGAGGAGCAGGCTGCGAAATTTAAGGTTTGATGATGATGTAAAAGATAGAAATATAAAGTGAAAAGGCAAAAGTTATCGTCAGCTGGTAACTTTTGTCTTTTTTATATTATTATGATATGCTTTTAACGCAAAAAACAAAATAATTTCTTTTCTTATCCTTTGTTCTCGTTTTTTTTTCTTATTTTTGCAAACAGAATAAATAAAAGAAGCAGAGTATAATGAAAATGAGAAAAATGCTCCAATACAGACTTGCTGATTTAGATAGTATGCTGGTATTGCTCTTCGCTTTTTTGCAACCCATCTCGGCTCAAAAAGCTGATGACAATGTGCATATATTGCAATGCAATGATAGATACGTCTTCAAAACTGATGACGCAGGTAAGACTATTGTTGTTAACACTACGGATTATGAGTATGGTGTAACCCAATATTCCGCTCTAGTTCAACCATGTGCTTATTACGGAGAGTTTATTCGTTTGGACAAGGCACAGTGTAAGGGGTATGCACAATACAAGTCAGCCATTCCTCGTAATGTTTTTTACGATGATACCAAGATTTGCTACTTTAGCTATCAGATTCCAAAGGTAGGCAAGACTCTGAAGGCTTCTTTTACTCGAACCTATCTCAATCCTATTTATTTCACAACTATTCCTTTGTGTGAAGCTAATTATGTAGAGCATAAGAAGATAGAGGTAATCAAGCCAAAAGCCTTCCAGCAGTTTCGGATAAAAGAATATAATCTTCCTGCTGGTATAGAGAAAAGTACTACATGTAATGCTGAGGGAGATTCCGTTTTTACTTATGTGATTCATTCCTTACCTGCACAGCTGATAGAACCTAATTCTCCATCTTGGGGATATAGTGCTCCTCATCTCTTGGTGTTGGGAGCATTCCAAAGTCTGCAAGATATGTTTGTCTGGTCTCATCAGTTGGCTAATGTGGATTGCTCTATTCCTAATCAAGAAGAAATACTAAGAGAGATACAGAAAGGGGCAAAAAACGATTATGACAAGATAGCCAATACTTATGCCTGGGTACAGCAGAATATCAGATATTTGGCTTTTGAGGCAGGCATTTCTGCCCATCAACCGGCAACACCTGCTGAAACTATTCGTAAGCGTTATGGTGATTGCAAGGCTATGGCTCTTTTGCTCAAAACCTTGCTCAAGGCGCAAGGCTTTGATGCTCGTCAAACGGATATAGGGACATGGGATGTACCTTATTCTTTGCAGGAAAATCCTTCTATTGCATCTATTGATCATGCGATATGTACGGTTTTCTATCAGGGAAAGCCATATTATCTGGATGCTACGAATCCATATGTTCCTCTAGGCTATGTGCCAGACAATATACAAGGAAGGATGGCTTTGATAGAAGACGCAGATAGCTTTCGTATGAATAAGTTACCTGAGCTGGCTGCTGATTCTTGCTTTTCTTCTATAACATATCAGACGACCTTAGAATCTGGGGATGATGGAAACTACGATATAAAGGGAAAATTGTACTCTAAATGGAAGGGCGATATGAAGTCTTGGATACTAGTGGGGAATGACGCTACGGCACAAGATGAAAAAGAGAAGGCCTTGGTGGCAGCGATGGGGGTTGATGAACGATTGGATAAGATTGGGGATATAGTGATGACGGGAAATCGTCCTCGGGATGAGTCTTTGAATATCACTGCTTTTTTTATGAAAAAGGGAGCTGGGCAACTGGTTGACGGTACTGTTTATTTAGATACCAATCTCGATGAGAGTCTTTTTCTGACTCCAGTGGATACAACCAAACGGGTTTCCGATTACATGATAGACTTGCGGTCCAAGGAAGTACGTGATGTAAAGATTTTGATTCCAGAGAAAATGGAGGTCAGTAGTCTCCCCGCACCTTATCAGATTCATACTGCATGGGTTGATTTTTGTCGCACTTATTCTCAAACAGGCAATCAGATTGTTATGCATAAGGAGTGTGTAATACACCACAGACGTGTTCCGCGAAGCGAAATCCCTGCTTGGAATAAGATTATAAGTGATTGGGGAGCAGCTTGTAATGAGCAAGTAGTATTAAAGGAAAAATGAGTTAAATGTATTATTCATAGTCAAAAAGTTGAATTATGGGAAAGATTAAAGTAATCAGAGTTGTCTTCAGTATTCTGTTGGTACAGCTCTTGACGTTGTCAGTGAATGCTGACGAGAAAGCTGATTATTTGAAGTTGGCGCAAAAGGTGCGGCAAGAAGTTTGGAGCAGTACGCCTGCTGACTTTCAAAAACGAACGGTTCCCGACAGATACAAGAATGCTTCGGCCGTCATACTATCTTATTATCGGGAGTTGAGCACGGATTATTATCGTAAGGCAACGGCTGATCTGGTGCTCAATCTTCGCCTTACTCGTCAGATAGACTGTACGGATATGGAGCGTATGTTAATTCAAATCAATGACAAAAAGGCGTTGAAGGATTATTCTGAGTTTACTTTCAAGACGAAAAGTAGAAAGTGGACCTGGGGATATCATCATAAAACGCAAACGGTGCTTGGCATTCGTGTTATAAAGAAGAATGGTAACGTACAGGAAGTAAGTTTAGATGACTATGTAGATGTCAAGGAAGGCAAAAATGACAAGGACTTGAGTCAGAAGATAGCTGTGCCTGGTTTGGAAGTGGGAGATTGTATTGATGTCTTTTCTCTAGACCAAATAGATACACAGGAACAACAGCTGGATCCTTTCTATTTTGTTCTTCGTCAAGACGAACCTGTCCTTTATACCAAGGTTCACTGTGTGCTAGACCAAAGTCTTGCCACCGTCTATCGGACGATGAATGGTGCCCCTGATTTTACTCAGACCACAGACAAGGACAAAAATGCAGTGCTCGATATGGTTATGGATAAGCCGATAGATGCAGAATCATCCATTTGGTATAATTCTTTGGAGCAGTCACCTTTTATAGAGATGTATATTACCCCGACCAAGGCTAAAGTGGCAGTAGTAGAGAAAGCTATGCGCCAAAAAGGTGTTCGAGGCAATCCTGATGTAACACCAATCCTGCAAGACGATTGGAAATTGCTGAAATCTTATGTGTCTAAGGGGGGATATTCTCCTGCTGGTCTTCCTAGTACGTATAAGAGCGTCTTCAAGTCTGCCAAAAAAGAGGGGATGTCTGCCGAGGAGAAAGCTGACCGTATTTATTCTTTTGAGTATGTTAGTGGGGGAGCTTCTCAGAGGGTTTTTAATACAGTGGCTAATTATTTGCGTAAATTGGGCGTGGAAATAGAAATGGGCATTACCACTCCGTTTGGTGCATTGCCTGTTGATAAACTGATTAATTATAATTCTACATCTTGGTTCTTCCGCCTTAAGGGTACTGATGTGTACTACTTCCCTGGGACTTATCCTAAGGTTGCTTCCGAGATACCTTATATATATCAAGGAAGAAAGGCGTATATGCAAGATTCCGAGGAACAAATAACGATACCTGTGAGTCAAGCTGAAGACAATAAGTCGGTGAATGATATGGTGGTTAAACTTGATGGTACTAAACTTGATATCAGTAGGAAGGTAACTTATTCGGGTGAACAGAAAATGTATGGTCAGTCTTTGGTGAGTCCTGATAATACGCTTTTTGGTTCAAGCCAACTTGAAGCTTATTGGCGATATTTGAAATACGACGACAAAGATCCGTACTCTTGTTATACTAAGAAGGAATCTGCTGAATTAAAAGGAGCTTTCAATGAATTTCGGAAAAATGCCATAGATCCGTTTAAGGCTGAAATCAGTAGTTATCACGATGCTGATCCTGTGCAAGTCGGTGGCTATGGAGTAGATTGCGTGGGAATCCGTCGAGATAGTTCTAACTTTGTTTATCATGTAGATTATGTGATGGATGGAATGGTGAAACGCGCTGGAAATAACTATTTGTTGTCGGTAGGTAAGTTAATAGGAAGTTCGTTGAAACTAGAAGGCAAGGATCGAGAGCGTATCGATGATGTTTGGCGCAAGATGGCGTTTGTTGATGAATGGAATATAGAGATTCCGTTGCCGCAAGGATATAAGGTCTCTGCTGAAGCATTAAAGAAGATTGAGACTTCGGTGGCTAATGAGTGTGGAGAATTCACGGTTAAGGCTACCGCTGGAAATGAAAGTGTAAAAGTGTATGTGCGCAAATGTTTTGCTCATAGAGTGGAACCTGTCTCAAACTGGAGCAAACTGTTGGCTTTGGTTGACGCTTGTAGCGCTTTCACTGATAAGCAGATGGTAATAGCGAAATGAATGTAAGTTTATTGAGTATATTTTTAAATTCTAAAAGAGGTGGTTACAGTTTGAAGGTCATATACCAGTAAAACTAAATGAGGTTTAAGAATTGAAAAAGGTGAATAAACGAATATTGCAATTAGCGGTGCCGTCGATAATATCCAATATCACGGTACCGCTTTTGGGTTTGGTTGATGTCGCTATCGTCGGGCATATCGGCGATGCGGCTTACATCGGAGCTATTGCCGTGGGGTCGATGCTATTCAATGTCATCTACTGGCTTTTCGGATTTCTGAGAATGGGAACCAGCGGAATGACTTCGCAGGCTTTGGGAAGGAGAGATTTGGCTGAGGTGCTGAGGCTTCTGGTGCGCTCTCTGAGTATCGGTGTGGGAATAGGAGTGCTGTTCTTCGTTCTCCAGAAATGGCTGATAGGCTGCGGACTCTGGGCGATGTCGCCGGAAGCGGATGTCGTGGAACTGGCACGGAGATACTGTTATGTCTGTATCTGGGGAGCCCCGGCAGTGCTCGGACTCTACGGATTTACGGGCTGGTTTATCGGTATGCAGAACACGCGCATTCCAATGATGGTATCGCTGACGCAGAATGTGGTGAACATCATAGCCTCTCTGCTGCTGGTTTTTGTCGGCGGTATGACGGTAGAAGGTGTGGCGCTCGGAACAGTCATTGCCCAATGGTGGGGATTCCTGATGGCATGTCTGTTCTATCGCTTCCATTATCGCAGGTTAAGCAAGTATGACTATCGCCGGCATCTCTTTGCTGCCGAACCGCTGAAGCAGTTTTTCTCGCTCAATAAGGATATCTTTCTCCGCACCCTCTGTCTGGTGGCGGTCAACCTCTTTTTTACGGCGGCAGGTTCCAGGGAGAGTACCATCGTGCTGGCTGTGAATACGCTGCTGATGACGCTCTTTACCATCTTCTCTTATTTTATGGATGGTTTTGCTTATGCGGCAGAGGCGTTGAGCGGCAAGTATTATGGAGCCCGAAACATGGGAGCATTCCGCGAGGTGGTTAGAAGAACGATGGTTTTTGGAGCTGTCGTGGCAGTAGGTTTCACCTTATTATATATAGTGGGTGGCGAGAATTTCCTCTCTTTGCTCACGAGCGATAAGCAGGTGATAGCTGCATCGGGCGAATATTTCTGGTGGGCTGTGCTGATTCCGCTGTCTGGCATGTCGGCATTCGTCTTCGATGGCATCTTTGTAGGCATCACCCAGTCTAAGTCTATGCTCTGTTCTACCGCCGTAGCCTCGGCTTCGTTCTTCGGTCTGTTCTTCGGCTTGCATCCTTTTCTGGGCAATCATGCCTTGTGGTTGGCCTTCATTCTCTACCTCTTGTTAAGGGGAATCGTACTGTTCGTCATTTACCGTAAAAAACTGCGGTAAATGACGAATTGTGTTTTTATAGGATATATTAGTAGAAATAATGCACATCTTTCATAAAAATTGCACACTGAATTATAGTGTGCGCATTTTTGTGAAAAACTACATTAATATAGTTTAAATCTTAGGCTTATATTCTTTTTCTTAGCCGAAAATTAGTAATTTCGCAGAGCAAAACTTAAAAAGAAGAAGAGTAAATGACAGCAGAAGAATATTATCAGCAAGGTAACGCCTGGCGCAAGCAGGGTGACTTTAAGCGTGCCCTCGACTGTTATATGGAGGCCATTGCCCTCGATCCGGAGAGCCCTGCCGTAGCAGCCAAGGAGATGCTGGATGATATCATGAGCTTTTATTGCAAAGACTACTACAATCCATAACAACCGACATGTGGACAGCAGGAGCTTTGTTTACTCCAATGGTAAAGATAATTAGTAAGAAATTAGAATATGAGTAAGATTAAAGGGGCTATTGTAGTCGACACCGGGCGTTGCAAGGGATGCTCGCTCTGTGTGGAGGCTTGTCCTCAGCATGTCATCGCATTGGCAGAGAAAAAAGTCAATGTGCATGGTTACCGTTATGTAGAGGCAGCTGTACCTGATGCGTGTGTTGGTTGCACTTCGTGCGCCATCGTGTGTCCGGACGGCTGTATCACTGTTTATCGTAAGAAGGAGGACTAAATAATGGCAAATCAGAAAGTTACATTAATGAAAGGCAATGAGGCGATAGCCCATGCCTGTATCAGATGTGGTGCGGATGGTTTCTTCGGCTATCCTATCACACCTCAAAGTGAGATTATAGAGACGCTGGCTCTGCTCAAGCCATGGGAAACATCAGGTATGGTGGTTCTGCAGGCTGAGAGTGAGGTGGCGGCTATCAACATGGTTTATGGTGGCGCCGGTGCCGGTAAGCGTGTCATTACCACTTCTTCAAGTCCGGGTGTGGCTTTGATGCAAGAGGGTATCTCTTACATGGCAGGTGCTGAGATTCCGGGCGTTATCGTCAATGTGCAGCGTGGCGGTCCGGGTCTGGGTACCATCCAGCCATCCCAAAGTGATTATTTCCAGGCTACCCGCGGTGGTGGTAACGGCGACTATAATGTGATCGTGCTGGCTCCTGCTTCTGTTCAGGAGATGGCTGATTTCGTTGATCTCGCCTTTACGCTTGCCTTTAAGTATCGCAATCCTGCGATGATTCTGAGCGATGGTGTCATTGGTCAGATGATGGAGAAGGTGGTTCTGCCTCCTGTCAAGCCTCGTCGTACCGAGGAGGAGATTGCGAAGGAATGTCCTTGGGCTACCATCGGCCGTCCGAAGAGTCGTCCTGTCAACATCATGACCTCTCTGGAACTCAAGCCTGAGGTGATGGAGGAGCGCAATATTGCTCTTCAGGAGAAATACAGAAAAATCCGTGAAACCGAGGTTCGTTATGAAACCGAGCAGATGGATGATGCCGACTATGTTATCGTAGCCTTCGGTAGCGCGGCACGTATTGCCGAGAAGAGCATCGAGAGTGCGCGTGAGCAGGGCATCAAGGTAGGATTGTTCCGTCCTATCACCCTCTGGCCTTTCCCTGAAAAGGAGATTCACGAACTCGCCAAGACCAAGAAGGGCATTCTGGTTGTAGAAATCAATGCCGGTCAGATGGTTCAGGATGTGCGACTGGCAGTGAATGGTCAGACTCCTGTGGAGCACTTTGGTCGTCTGGGCGGTATCGTACCTGAGCCGGAGGAAATCGTTGAAGCATTAAAGAAGTTAATAAAATGAATGATATAATTTCACCAGAGAATCTGGTATATAAGAAGCCTACGCTGATGAACGATACCCCGATGCACTATTGCCCGGGGTGTTCGCATGGCGTAGTTCATAAGCTCGTTGCCGAGGTTATCGAGGAGATGGGCATGGAGGATAAGACGGTAGGCGTATGTCCGGTGGGCTGCGCTGTCTTTGCTTATCGCTATTTGGATATTGACTGGCAGGAGGCTGCTCATGGTCGTGCACCTGCTGTAGCTACGGGCATCAAGCGCTTGTGGCCTGATCGTCTTGTCTTCACTTATCAGGGCGATGGCGATTTGGCGTGCATCGGTACCTGCGAAACTATCCACGCCCTGAACCGTGGTGAGCACATCGCCATCATCTTCATCAATAATGCCATCTATGGTATGACCGGCGGACAGATGGCGCCAACCACCCTGTTGGGTCAGAAGACTGCTACCTGTCCTTATGGTAGAGATGCTGATCTTCATGGTTATCCACTCAATATTACCGAGTTGGCAAGCCATCTGCAGGGTACTTGTTATGTAACCCGCCAGAGTGTGGAGACCGTGGCAAGCATCAAGAAGGCAAAGAAGGCTATCCGCAAGGCGTTCGAGGCAAGCATGCAGGGCAAGGGCTCCAGCCTGGTAGAGATTGTTTCTACCTGCAACAGCGGTTGGAAACTCTCCCCTGTTGAGGCTAACAAGTGGATGGAAGAGAACATGTTTAAGCAGTATCCTAAGGGTGACCTGAAGGATACAACGAACATGTAATGTTGAATGTTGAATGTTGAATTTTGAATTTGGCATTTACAAAAGATTAGAACAATGAAGACAGAAATCATTATATCCGGTTTTGGCGGTCAGGGCGTTCTCTCTATGGGAAAGATTCTGGCTTATTCAGGACTGATGGAGGATAAGGAGGTAACCTGGATGCCTGCTTACGGACCAGAGCAGCGTGGCGGTACAGCCAATGTAACGGTCATTGTGAGCGACAGTCGCATCTCTTCGCCTATCCTAAGCCATTATGATGTAGCCATCGTGCTCAACCAGCCGTCGCTCGACAAGTTTGAGCCGAAGATTAAGCCAGGCGGCATCCTGATTTATGATGGCTATGGTGTGATGAATCCTCCACAGCGCAAGGACATCACCATTTATCGCATTGATGCGATGGACAAGGCTGCCGAGATGAAAAACTCCAAGGTGTTCAATATGATTGTTTTGGGCGGACTGCTGAAGGTTTGTCCTGTAGTAAGTACCGATGGTTTGAACAAGGCGCTTTACAAGTCATTGCCAGAGCGCCATCATGGTTTGATTCCGCTGAACATGCAGGCAGTGGAAGAGGGAATGAAGATTATCGAAAAGGTAGATTAAATTCAATCATCTGTATAGATAAGGGAGCGGGCTGCGTTGCGATGCAGTTCGCTCCCTTGTTTTATTAGGCTGGGTTGAAAAGGAAAATAAAAGAATGATGCAAATAGCACGATGCAGATTACATGATCCAATTTGCATCATATCGTGTACTGCATTCAAAATCTGGTATTGATAGTTTTTTTCGTATCTTAAACTAAAGAAAGTTGTTCTTTTCCTTGGCATTTCCAATTCTTTTCCTTAATTTTGTGGCGTTAATTTAAAAGAAAGGAATAATATGGAAACGATTAATATTCAGTTTCAAGTACCTTCTACAGGTCAATATACGCTTGACGAATTTGTCGCTAAGCTCAAAGACTATGCTGAAAAATTAGCCAGTTCTATCTCCAAATCAGGAAACAGTTACCAGGAAACTGATATGAGCCAGGCAGAGCAGGAAGCCTATGTGGCAGAAAGCCTTAACCGTGCTCTTGATGAAATGGAAGCTCATAAGAAGAATGGGACTAAGCCGATGGATGCTCGTGATTTGTTGAGAATACTTCGGGAAGAGGAGGCGTAGTATGAAGGTTAAAATTTATACGGAAAAAGAATTTGAGCGACAACTTAGAAAGCTTTCCAAGAAATATCGTTCAATGCTTGATGATTACGATGCTTTTCTTACAGGCTTAGAACAGGATCCTTTTCAAGGTACTAGTCTTGGCAAAGGTGTCAGAAAGGTAAGAATGGCAATAGCTAGTAAGGGTAAAGGCAAAAGTGGTGGTGCAAGGGTCATCACTTATAATCTTTACCAGGAAGGAGATTCCGTTATCATTGATTTGTTGACAATCTATGATAAAGGAGAAATCTCTAATATCTCTGATGAGTTTATCAGTTTTTTGCTTGATAAACGCAAAAATGGATAATACGCAGAATTTGTAGATTGTGTAATTTCGGAACTTCATAGTATTTCATAACGTATAGTTATGAATATTGTTTTGGATACCAATTGCCTTGTTATTGCAATTTCAAGGCAAAGCGAATACCATCAAGTATGGTAAGATTTTCTTGCTGGTAAATTGATTATCAAGGATCATACGATGGCTGCCCTTGGTTTGGGTGGTAAACCGTATAAGAAAATAAAGGTGACGCATCTTATTTGATGCGCCACCTTTTTAAATGATATGCCTTGTTGCCCCTGATTTGCGACAAGCTTTGGTCTAGTTGCCCCTGATTTGCAACAAAAACGACCTTTTTTGCCACTGATTTGCAACAAATGCGTATGAATAATGCAAATACCTTATTATATATACATCTAATCTGCTTTATTCCGCCAGTCGGATGCTCATCGGGCTTACAGTGATGAGGCGCTTTTTGTATAGATCGCCCACGGCACGCTTGTAAACTTTCTTGCTCACGTGGAAACGCTCGTAGATGTCGTCGGCTTCGCTCTTGTCGCCAAGGTTACACTCGCCGTCGTTGTCCAGGAGATACTGGTAGAGGGTTTCGGCGAAATCGGCTGTCTGCTGGATGCCGGTCTTCTGCAGGGTGACATCTATCTTTCCGTCAGGACGGACTCTTCCGATGTAGCCCTTCATCTTGTCACCGGTATGGATGTACTGGAAGATCTGGTCCTGATAGAGGAGACCCGGATACTGGTTGTCGATGATAACCTTGAAGCCGAGGTCTGTCTTCTGCCAGATAAGGAGATCCACCTCTTCGCCATGCTTGTAGTGAGGATGGTCTTCGTTGAGATAACGCTCAATCTTGGCAGAGGCAACGATGCGGTAGCTCTCCTCGTCGATGTGGATATGCACGATGTAGGAGTTGCCGAGCACCATACGTTTCTTCTGCTCGCGGAATGGGCAGAAGATGTCCTTCATCAGCCCCCAGCCCAGAAAGGCTCCGTATTCGTTGACCCATTTCACTTCGAGATAGGCGAAATCGCCCACCTTTGCCAAAGGGGTTTCGGTGGTTGCTATGAGGCGCTCTTCCTGGTCGAGATAGATGAAGACATCCAGCTCGTCGCCGATGCCTGCGTCTTCAGGTACGTAGCGGGATGGAAGGAGGATTTCTCCCTCGTCACCACCATCGAGATACAGACCGAAATCAACTTTCTTTACGATGCGAAGGCGATTGTAATCGCCTAGTTTTATCTTTTTTGCCATATCATATTATTTTCGAGAATATAAAATGCTTTTGCCCTTACTGGGCGACAGTTTTGTGTCCGTAATTACCCAGGGGGGTGTCCTGGGCTAGGAGCTTCTGCCCTTTACCTTTCCCTTCGGCCGGTGACCGTTGGTTCAGGGCGTTTAGATGCAATCTATGGATGAGTCTGGTTCTTCTGCAGAAACTTCTTTATTGTTATCAGCAGGTTCTTCCTGGCTATCAGCAGCTCCTGCTTCCACCGTCTTCTCAATCATTCCATCCTTGAGATGGATGGTGCGGTCGGTGATGGCAGCAAGGCCCTCATCATGAGTTACGATGACGAAAGTCTGACCGAACTTGTCTCTGAGGTCGAAGAAGAGCTGGTGAAGCTCAGCCTTGTTCTTGGTGTCGAGACTTCCTGATGGCTCATCGGCAAGGATGACGGCAGGATTATTGACCAAAGCTCTCGCCACGGCTACACGCTGTTTCTCACCACCGGATAACTCGGCAGGCTTGTGACTGGCTCTATCGCTCAAGCCCATGAACGCCAATAACTCCTCGGCACGCTCCTTGGCTTCTTTTCGGCTCTTGCCTGCAATGAAGGCAGGAATCATGATGTTCTCCAGGGCGGTGAACTCAGGGAGAAGCTGGTGGAACTGGAAGACGAAACCGAGATGCTGGTTGCGGAAATCGCTCAGTTTCTTGGTGCTGAGGCTGCTTACATCGATGCCATCAACCATGATGCTGCCACTATCAGGCTTGTCGAGGGTACCGATAATCTGGAGGAGTGTAGTCTTGCCGGCACCACTAGGACCGACGATACTTACCACCTCGCCCTTGTCAATATGCAGGTCGATGCCCTTAAGCACCTGCAGGGAGCCGAAGCTCTTGGTTATACCTTTTATATCTATCATTTTCTTACTCAAAATTATTTTGCAGGCAAAATTAAGCAAAATATTTGGAAATGCCTAATTTTAAGAGATAAAAAGAAATAAGGAGGGATATAAAAAAACAAAACGAGCCTTATTCTTGCAAATAAAGCTCGTTTCAGTACTCAATTCTGTATTACTTTCTATAAAATGTATGTGTTATTTCAACCCATCGGCATCACCGGTGGTCTTCAATCCGTTGCTCTTTTCTCTAGGGGTGATATTCACCTTCTTTGCTATGGTGTTCTCGATAAGGTTGGCATCAAAAGCCATCTTCTTGTCGGTACAGTTGATGTTCTCGAAGGTGAAATCTACCAGACGGTATTTCTCGCTCTTACCCACATCGAAGAAGTTGTCGCAATCCATCTGGATATTCTTCATCGTGATGTTGTTGCACTGGCTCAATGGCATGTCCTTGCGATCGCCTAGTTTGAAGAACTGCTTCCATGGGCGGATGACGAGGAAGCTGCCTGTGGTGCCCTGGATGTTATCCACCGTTACATACTCGTAATGCTGAGGAGTATCAGGGCGCATCTTCAGCCAGAGTACGCGCTGTGCATTGCCCACCTTGGTGTTGCGCAATACGATGTTGCGGTCTTTCACGCTCTCGCTGCCAAGGGTTAAGCATCCGTGCACTCTACCATAGGTGCAGTTCTGGATGAGCACATTATATACCGGTCCATTCTCTGGTGCCTGGTCTGCCCAGGTGCCCTTACCGCCCTTGATGGCGATGGCATCATCGTTTACGCTCATGTAGCAGCCATCTACCAGCACATCGTGACAAACATCAATGTCGATGGCATCGCTGCTTGGTGCCCGCATGCCACTGGTTGGGGCGAAGATGGTGCAGCCAAGGAAGCGGACATGGTCGCAACGGTAGATGTGGTTGGTCCAGAACGGACTGTTCTGGATATGTACATCCTGCAAGGTTACGTTGCTTGAGTTGCTGATATAGACGAGGCGGGGACGCTGTGCATCCTTGTTGGTGCATTCACGGTTCCAGGTGCGACGAATCCAGAACTCCTCCCAATAGTGATAACCGTTGCCATCGATGGTACCCGGACCGGCGATGGTGAATCCGTTGCATTTCTCGGCATTGATGAATGCCGAGAAGTATTTGCAGGTTTCGCCTTCGATGCGGGTTTCTATTACAGGGAAGTTGGCGATGCGGTCGCTGCCTTTCAGTTTTCCGCCTTCTTCCAGATAGAGATGGGTCTTTGGCTTGAAGAAGAGAGCACCGCTCTGATAGGTTCCGGCAGGTACTACGATAACGCCGCCGCCATCTTGGGCTGCACGGTCGATGACAGCCTGGATAGCCTTGGTTTGAATCAGAGTGCTATCCGTTTTTACGCCATAATCGGTGAGGACGTATTTCTTGCCTAAGGTATCTATGTTCACCTTTTGGGTGTTGCTGAACCAGGCATCCATCTTTGTGCCGTCGGGCCAGAGTTCGGTTTGTGCCTTCTTGGCTTTCTTCTGTTTCTTTGCGGCGTTGGCGCTTAGTGGAGAGAATGCCATCAGGCAAGCCATCAGCCAGATATATTTCTTCATTTTTTCTTGTTTCTTTTTTATTAAGACTGGGGTACCAGCGATGGAATCGCTGGGAACGGGGGCGAAAAGGGGGAAAGGGGGCTTTTTACCCTTTTACCCTTTTACCCTTTTACCTTTTTACTTTTAAAAGCTTGTAATACTCTGCAGCACCAAGCAGGAGGCAGCCTGTGCCGTAGTCCTCGAAGTCAGGAACTGAGGTGAAGGTGACTGGCTGACCAGCTGATGGCTCCTTTCCGGTGCCTTGGTTATAGCCGATGAAACCATCCTCGTGAACAGATGCGGAAAGCGCCTTCCATGCCTTGTCCATCGCCTTCTGATAGGTGGCTCTAGGAAGAATGCCCTGCTGAACACCCCATGCCATGCCATAGAGGAAGAGACCTGTACCGGTCATTTCAGGACCGCCATAGTTGGCAGGACAAACGAGGCTTACGTTCCAGTAGCCATCTTCGCGCTGGCATTTCAGGATAGCCTGGCTCATAGAGATGAAATCCTTCTTCAGATACTGATAGTACTTGTCGGTCTTTGGCAAAGTCTCCATCACGCGGACCAGGGCTGCATATACCCAGCCGTTGCCACGGCTCCAGTAGCAGTTGCTGCCATCCTTCTCCTTGTAAGGTGGTACGTAGTTCTTATCTCTCCACCAGAGTCCTTCTTTCTTGTTGAAGAGACCGTTAGCCAGGGTATCACGGCTCCATTTATAGGAATTCATCGCATAATCCAGATACTTGCGTTCGCCGGTAATCTTGGCATACTTGGCGTAGGCTGGCATCGCCATCTGGATAGCGTCAATCCAAGTCCAGTAGTTTACTCGGTTGGTGCTCATCTGATGGTCGAGGTTCTCCTTCACCTTGCTCAAGTCCTTCTTGCCGCCGGTCTGAACGTAGCGGTCCATGTAAGTCTGCTGGCAGCACTGGTTGTCGGCATCGGTATCATTTACGCTGCCACGGGCTGTCCACTTGTGATAATCTGCCCACTTGTCGGTATAGTCGAGATAGCGCTGCTGAGGGTCAATCTCGTAAAGCGCCATCAATCCCTCGTAATACACGGCACGGGTCCAGAGGTTGCTGGTACGTTTTTTCTTCACGAAAGTGTCGATGGTTGGGTCACTGTACTTCGTCATGAAATAGTTGTTGGTGCGATGGGCTACCTCCAGGATTTCATTTTGCAATGCGGTCTGGGCAGACATTGAGGTCAAGCCCATGAGCATGCAGAGCGATGATAAGATCAGTTTCTTCATTTGTCTTGTTATTAATGTTATGATTATTTACTTGATTTCCACGAGTTTCACGGTACTGTTCAGTCCGCTTGGCACAGGAGTCCAGTTCTCGTAGGTGGTCTTCTTGTAGTTGATATCCACCACGTTGATTTCCTTCATCTTGCGCCACTTTACACCCTGACGGTCCATTTCTGCGATGCGGTTGGCTGGCAGGTTGGTTACCTCGATACGGATGGTGTTCTTGCCCTTGTTGAGCGCATCCTTGCAGTTGAGAATATATGGTACAGCCCAGGCGCAACCTACATATTTATTATTGATATAGACACGGGCACTCTCTCGTACATCTCCCAGGTCGATGGTCCACTGCTTCTTGGCATCATCCTTCGATAGCTTGATGGTGGTTTCGTAAACACCTGTTCCCATCATCACCTTCGCCTTTTCACTGAGATCTTCCCAAGACTTTACGCCCTTCAGGTTGAAGGTTTCGCCCACCTTAGGAGCATCTTCGGTGAATGACAGCTTCCAGGCATTCTCTGTCAGGTCGATGGTCTTGCTATCCGCAGCAGCGATGGCTTCCTTTTCGTTCACCTTCACCTTGGAACCGAGTTTCCACTCACCCACGGGTTTATTCGATGTGATGAGGATGCGGCTCTCGCCACTCTTCAGGTTCAGCTGGATACCCTTGTCGCTGATGGTAGCCTCGTGGTATTTGCCCGTCATAGGGTTGTACCAGATGCCATGCTTCTCGTTTACGGCCAAAGCCACGCTAGAAGCGATGTCCTTGCTGGTGAGATTAGCAATGAAGTAATGATGGCCGATGCTGTTGGCACGGCGAATCATCTTCAAGCCCAGGTTCTTTCTCATCAGTTCCGGTTTTGCCGCCTGTTCCATTGCCTTGATGTTGTCGCCTTTGATAATCTTGGCGCCTTGTGCCTTGAGAGCAGAGATGTGCTGAATCACGTCGCTTGGCATGATGTTGTTGCCAGGGATGATGATACCCTTGTATCGGGTTCCGACAGCAGTCTCTACCATTCCATTCTTAAAGGTACACGTGCGGAGATACTTGTCGCTGATGTAATCGCAGTCGAATCCTGCCTTGTCGATGTCGAGAATTACCTTGATAAACTCCGGTGCCTTTTTCGCCATGCTGTGGATATCGAATTGCATCAGCCAGTTCTTGGTATCCTTGCGCCACATATCTCTTACTGGCAGATAAACCAGGAAATCATTGTCTGGCTGTCCCCACTGCAGATAGGTCTGGCAGTTGGTGATGTATTTCATCAGTTCCGGAGCATCGCGCCAGATGCTGTTGGTAGGGCTCATATCTACCGAAGCATAGAATTTCCAGCCTGGCCATGTATCGTTCTTAGGCGAATAGGCGGTGCCATGGAAGAACATGTGGTTTACGCCGGCGCAGAACATCAGGTCCATATCCGGTTTCATCTGGCTCAGGGATGTGCGGAAGTGCTCGGTGAGCCAGGTGAAGGTTTCGCTGGATGTATATTTCTTTCCGGTGATGTGCGCAGCCGATGGAGCATATTTCAGCATACTGAGGTCGCTGAAGTTAGGACGGGTCATTCCCGGATCCTTGCGCAGTCCCTTTATGCCGAAGTCGGTCAGTCCGAAGCCTTCAATTTCCGGAATGTCAACGGCTGCATAGCAGTCGATGAGGTTGGCTGGTGAACCGTGTGCCTGGTTTCGGGTGATGGCACCACGCTTGTTTGCCCATTTGGTCCACTGTTCGGTGAAGTTATGGAGCAGCATGTCGCCTAGGGTTTCACGGTAATCGCTTACCACCACAGCATCGCCATCCAGGAACTCTGGGAACTTATCCTGCAGTTTGTATCCGTGAAATTTCTCGAATTCTGTCAGGAGGTTAGGAGTCCAGTTGGCGCCATACACCTCGTAGCTGTCATTGAAGAAGGTATGCGGATATGGAGTCTTCGATGCTACGAAGGCGCTGTCGATGTGCTGCAGATAATTGGCCACAGCAGTAGAGTCGAAGTGGTCGATAACGTATCCCTCTCCTCCTGGAGCGGCACGCTTTACCTTCTGTCGGGTACGGCTCTCATAGAGGGCGATGACTCGTTTCTTATATTTTTCTCCTTCCACAGGGAAAGCCTTGATGAGTTTCAGATTGGCGAAATCACGCTCTTTCTTCGGCACGTTGAACTCAATCTCCATCAGTTTCTGCTTCACATCTACGATGGTATCTACGAATACCGCCTTGCATGCCGCTTCATTGATTGGTACCCAAGGACCACCGAAAGGCCATCCTGTACCGGTTGCCATATCGGTTTCGATGCCCACCTGTTTGTTTTCCTTTTCCACGAACTTGAGCATATCCATCCATTTTGGCGAGAGATAAGGGATATCATTCTTGTCGTTGCCCTGCACACCATAGAGCGGTGTGATTTCCACGGCACCGATGCCCGCCTTGGCGTATTCGCCAAGGTTCCACTTCAGATTCTCTTGATCCACGGCAGATCCCATCCACCACCATCTTACGCCCGGTTTGGCTTCCTGCGTAGGGGTAGGGAGGAACTGAGCCTGGCAATTGAGTGACGACAACAATGCCAAAGCAAAGGATAATCCTATGAATTTATGATTTCTTTTATTGTTCATCATATTGGGTTTATTAAGTTGCTCTTAATTGTTTATTCTTTGTTTGCAAAGATAGTGAAAAATACTCAATTATATCTGTGTTATAGTCCTTAAAAATGTAAAATCGTACAAATATGCTAGGTATTTTGCCAAAAAGTCAAGGAGATACATAAAAAAGAGCATAAATCTCAACTCATCAATAGAGTATGCATTCTCTATTGACTGTAGAATGAAAAAGGGCGGTTTTCTTGCGTGATGCAAGGAACCGCCTTCTGCATTTTTCTGGAATTTGAGGATTATGCCAAATGCTATAGCCCAAATATCAAAAGAATAGGGTGGATATGGGCGGAAATAATTACTTTTGCAGCAGAAATTTTAAACAAGCTAATAACAAGAATAATATGAATAGTGTTTTAGAAGGTCGTCCTGCCTTGAAAAAGGAGGTCGAGAAGATTGCTGAAGTTGCCGGTTATCTCTGGCAGAATGGTTGGGCTGAGCGTAATGGTGGTAACATCACCGTGAACATCACCGACTTGGTAGATGACGAAATCAAGGCTCTGCCTGCTATCAGCGAAGTAAAGCAGATTGGTACAGCATTGCCTGCATTGAAGGGCTGCTACTTCTTCTGCAAGGGAACAGGCAAGCGCATGCGCGACTTGGCTCGCTGGCCTATGGAGAATGGTTCTATCATCCGCATCCTGGACGATTGCGCCAGCTATGTTATCATCGCAGATAATCCTGTAATGCCAACATCTGAGTTGCCAAGCCACTTGAGCGTTCATGCCCGTCTCATCGAGAAGGGTTCTAACTATAAGGCTACTGTTCATACTCACCCTATCGAGCTTATCGCCATGAGCCACAATAAGAAATTCATGGGCAAGGACGTGTTGAGCAACCTGCTCTGGAGCATGATTCCAGAGACCAAGGCTTTCTGTCCACTCGGTTTGGGTATCGTTCCTTATCAGTTGCCAGGCAGTTTGAAACTTGCTGAGGAGACCTTGAAGGAGTTGGAGGATTATGATGTAGTGATGTGGGAGAAGCATGGTGTCTTTGCCAAGGGCTTGGACGTGATGGATGCCTTCGACCAGATTGACGTACTCTCTAAGAGCGCCAAGATTTACATCGATTCCAAGTGCATGGGATTCGAGCCTGATGGTATGAGCCAGGAGGAAATGGCTGAGATGACCAAGGCATTTAATTTGCCAAGATAATATAGGCTTTAGATAAAGAAATAAGTTTTAAAGATTGTTTTCTATAAGAATTTTTGGTTTAGATAATTAAGTTTAGTAAAAAGACCCCGAGCATTGTGAAATACTCGGGGTTCCTTTTTTGTTATATAAGTTGTGGCAAGAAGCTTGAGATAATCAAGACGATGATGCCGACAATTAATACGGAGATGGTCTTCTTTGAGCAGCCTTTCCATTCCTTTAGGATGATGCCCCATACATTCGAGAATACTACGTTGAGCGCCATCAGAATGCAGAACGCTAGGGTCATGAGGGTAGGAGATTCGGTGAGGAACCCCTTGCCCAGTGACAGTCCGAAGAACTGGCTGTACCACAAGGCACCAGCCAAGGCACAATAGAGAATGTTATTGCTCCAAACCTCCTGGTTCTTGTAATCGCTCCAAGTATGATTCTTGGTGTTCTGATAGAAACAGTAGATGGCATTGGTGATGAAACCACCTAGGGTAACCAGGAAGGTGGCTGGCAAGGTCTTGTACATATCAGGAGTGAAACTGCCGAAATGGATATCGGAACCGAAGGCGAGACCCACATTGAAGCAGCCGCTCATGAAACCAGCCAGCAAGGCGATGGCAAGTCCCTTAGGGAAGTTGAAGTCCTTTACTGCCGCCTTCTTCTCTTCTTCTGAGAGCGATGCCGCCTTCATACTACCTGCCACACCGATGATGGCGATACCGAGAAGAGTGACTACCACGCCGAGAATTACGCTGAAGGTAAGCGATGAGAGGGCGTCCATCTCCGGGAAGAAGATGTTGAGCAATACAGGTCCCATGATGGTGCCGAGACCTGCACAGGTTCCCAAGGCGATGCTCTGTCCCAATGCTACTCCCAGATAGCGCATGGAAAGACCGAAGGTCAGTCCGCCTACGCCCCAGAGTACACCGAAGAGCATGGTCATTGCTACGTTGAAGCCATAACCGTCGAATAATTCAAAGAAGGAATGGTCGCTTGGAACAGCGAGCATTGCGCCTAAGAAAGGCAAAATAAGCCATGCGAACACACCCTGAACTACCCAGTAGGATTCCCAACTCCAATCCTTAATCTTGTTGATTGGAACGTAACAGCTGGACTGGCAGAATGCGCCGATGGCTATGATTAAAAGTCCTATTAATATTTCCATATTGTTTAGTAATTAAGTGAAGAGCGATTTTGAGTGAAGAACGAAGAGTGAAGAATTCATGTGTTTTTTTAGCCATAAGACTATTGAATTCTTCGTTCTTCACTCTTCACTTAAATCGTTCTTAAACTCGCTTTGCGAGTACCTCAGCCTCGTACTTCTCGATGTCTGCGATGTACTCTTCGCCAACAGGGATGTTGTTCTTCAAGTTGAAGTAATCATATACTGCACCGAATGGCAATGTCTTCTCTTCTTCGAGGAGAGCCAGGCGCTGGAAGAGCTTGCCCTCGTCCTCGTACTTGCGGAGGGTATCCAGTGGCTCAAGGAATGCCTGCAACAATGACTTCTGGGCAGCACGAACACCGATGATGTAAGCACCGATGCGGTTGATAGAACCGTCGAAGTAGTCGAGACCGATGTGAGCACGGTCGAGTGCGTTGGCACGAACCAACTCTGAGAAGAGGTTGCGTGTGTTGTCATCGAAGAGGGTTACGTGGTCTGAATCCCAGTGCATTGGGCGAGATACGTGGAGCATCAGCTCAGGAACGAAGAGCAGGAGTGCAGAAACTGCATCAGATACGTTCTCTGTTGGCTCATAGTGACCTGTATCGAGAGTGTACATCACGTTGTTCTTAGCGCAGTAGCCAGCGTAGAAGTCGTGAGAACCTACGGTATATGCCTCCAAGCCGATACCGAAGAGCTTAGCCTCCAGGCAAGACTTCATGTTAGGCAACTCCTCTGCCAGAATCTCATCAAGAGAGTTTTTCAAGATCTCGCGATAGCGACCCTTCTCTACGGTGATGTCCTTGGAACCATCATGTACCCAGATGTTCATGATACATGGGTCGTTCTGGAACTTACCCATAGCGTCTGCAATGCGGCGGCAACGCTTGGTGTGCTCAATCCAGAACTCGCGGATAGCTGGGTCAGGATTTGACAATGAGAGGCTGCCACTCTTAGGGTGAGAGAAAGAAGTAGAGTTGAAGTCGAGCTTCATGTTCTGGTCCTTAGCCCACTGCATCCAGCCTGTAAACTGATCTACGGTTACCTCGTTACGGTCAATCTGCTTGCCACCGAACTCACCGTAAATCTCATGAAGGTTGAGACGGAAAGTACCAGCCAGGAGAGAGTTCACCTTCTCGATGTCCTGACGGAGTTCGTCGATGTTGCGAGCCTTGCCAGGATAGTTACCAGTGCTCTGGATACCACCAGAAGCAGCCTCACCGCGCTCGAAGCCAACTACATCGTCAGCCTGCCAGCAGTGCAGAGAGATAGGAGTTTTCTCCAAAGTCTCAATAGCCTTGTCTGTATCTACACCCAGAGCTGCATAGCGCTCCTTTGCAATCTCGTAATTCTTTAAAATCAAATCTGCTTTCATTGTTTTTATGTATTTTGTTATTATTGTTTATTTTTACCCTTTTACTTTTTTACCTTTAAAAACTTCTCGTAAGCCGCATCCCATGCTTCCTTGTTCTGTGGCTCGAATGTCTTAAGCTCCAGCGAGTTGGCGATAATCTGGCGCATTTCCCAAATATCCTTTACTAAGCCCGATGCCTTTGCCTGGAGCATGATGTTGCCGATGGCGGTGCCTTCCTGAGGACCTGCCAATACGGTTACACCACAACTGTTGGCAGTAAACTGGTTGAGATATTGGTTGAGCGAACCTCCACCGATGATGTGGAGCACATTGAGGTCGATGTCGGCGAAATCCTTGAGCCATGTGAATACCTGGCGATAGCGGAGGGCAAGACTCTCGAAGATGCAGCGGCAGAATTCGCCATAGCTCTGAGGAACGTGCTGACCGGTCTTTTCGCAATACTGCTTGATGGCTTCTACCATGCTCGATGGGTTGGCAAAACAGGTATCATCCGGGTTGATGATGCTTTGGAAGGCTGGCTGCTTCATGGCTTCAGCTATAAGTTCTGCATGACCCAGGCAAGTCATATCTTTCTGGTTGGCAGCAGCCTCGTCTTTCCATTCCTTGCGGCAACGCTCGTAAATCCACATGCCGCAGATGTTCTTCAGGAATCGGGTAGTGCCCTCAATGCCGCCCTCGTTGGTGAAGTTGAGCTCATAGCTCTTCTCGTTGATGATGGCGTTCTTGGTCTCGATGCCCATCAGGCTCCAGGTTCCTGAACTCAAATAGGCAAACTCCTCGTTCTTGGCAGGAACGGCTGCTACGGCACTGGCTGTATCATGACCTGCTACTGCGATGACGGGAACGGCATTCAGTCCTGTTATCTTCTGTACCTCTTCGGTCAGTGTGCCGATGATGGTAGCAGGATGGGTCATCTTGCCAAACTGTTCTCTCTTCAATCCGATACTTTCCACGAGGTCGATGTCGAAATCGCCGGTCATCGGATTCAGAATCTGAGAAGTAGATGCTACGGTATATTCGCAGATGGCGTTGCCGGTGAGCATATAGCTCAGTGCATCAGGGATGAAGAGAATCTTGTCGGCATTCTCCAGAGCCACGTTTCCTGCCTTGCGCATGGCATACATCTGGAACAATGAGTTGAAATTCATAAACTGGATGCCGGTCTTTTCGTAAACCTTCTCCTTGCTGATTTTCTCATCAAAGTATTTCTCCATGATGCCCATGGTATGAGGGTCGCGATACGCCATCGGGTTGCGTAGGATATCTCCGTTCTTGTCTACATATACAAAGTCGCATCCCCAGGTATCAATACCGATGCTCTGGATGTGGATGCCACGCTGTGCTACGAGTTTCAATCCTTTGATAATCTCAAAGTAGAGGGCGTAGATATCCCAATAGAAGTGACCGCCTGTTTCGATCAGGTTGTTGTCGAAACGGGTCAGCTCCTCTAAGTCAAACTTGCCGTCTGACAAGCTTCCTACTATGGTTCTTCCGCTGGTAGCACCTAAGTCTACCGCGAAGAAGTATTTCTTTTGTTCCATTATGAATTTTGTCTTTAAGTTGCTGTTATTTGTTCACGTTTGCAAAGGTAGACCAAAAAAGGGATATGGAACAAGAGAAATTGATTTTAGAGCCTTATTTTTTGACTATCTCGTCATATTTCTGAAATCTGATGGCTTCATGCCCGTCTGAATTTTGAATTTGGCAGAGAAATAGTCAGGCGATTCGAAATTGAGCCGGTATGCAATCTCCTTGATGCTCTCGTCGGTGGTAGACAGCAGTTCTTTGGCTCTCTGCAGTTTCAGATTCTGCTGATAGAGGGCGGGAGCGAATCCGGTATGCTCCTTGAAGAGCTTGCGGAAAGAAGAGTAGCTGATGCCCAGTTCCTGCGCAATCTCCTGGATGGTGAGCGTATCTTCAAGCGATTCTCGGATACGCAAACGGGCTTTATTGATCATGTCAACATGCTTGGTATCCTTGCTCAACACGATATTTCTCTCCAGAGAATACATTTTGCCTATCAGATGGTTTACGATACCCGCCATAGTCTGTTGTGCAAAAGCAACCTCTTCCTGTGCGGTTTTGTAAGCCTCTTCGTAGAGAGCGATAATCTCGTTACTGTAACCTACATGGTAGATTGGCTTTTCAGGAGAAAGAAACCCTGCTTTCACGCGGTCGTCGATGTTCTTGCCCTTGAAGCCGATCCAATAGCTTTTCCAACCCTTGGTGCCTGATGGATGATAGCTATGCCATTCACCGGGAAAGAGCAGGAAGATGTCTCCAGCCTTGATCTTTGTTTCCGGGAGATGGGCAGAACAGAACACTCCTTCACCTTCTGGCTGGTAAAGCAGTTGGTATTCGTCGAGTATTCTTCCCTTTTGAAGATCGAAGTAATATCCGTCAGCATGTCCTTTTGTTGGATAGGCTTCTCCTGGGGCGATTTCTTCTCGTCCCACGGTGCTGATGGTGAGTCCCCATTCGGCGTCTCTTTCTGTTGCTAAAAGGTATTTACTGGTTTGCATAATGCTTTGTTTTGTTTCTGGATTTTGCCTCCTGGCTCATCTTCTGGTGCTATTGCTTCCAGAGCCATTTAGCTTATTCATCGGCAAAATTACGCAAAAAAATCCACTATACCTTATTATATATGCAAAAAAGTATGTACTTTGTGCTGAAATGTATAAAAAAACAAATATTCGGATAATAATAATGATACTTGAACGATTTTATTATATGAAAAACAAGGTTATTTGATAGTTTTGCAGCAGAAATCCTTTTAGAATAGGATTTGCAACTAACAAAGCGAGATCATCAGTCGCAAAGCAAGATAATTGAAATCCTAAAAAACAACATTATTCTAAAGCTGGAGCAAGATGGTCGAACCGAAAAAAATAAAATCTTAACGTCATAATAAACAAAATGAATAACAAGCTATTTATGAAAAGTTCGGCAGTGCCTGCAACTTTGTTTTGCACGGCATTGATGCTTGCCCCTCTTTGCGGAGGCGCAGGTTCTGCTAAAGCGACTACGGCTATAGCTCAGCAAACAGGTATCGTAAAAGGTACAGTGGTTGATGCCAATGGTGAAGCCGTTATTGGAGCTAGTGTTATCATCGAGGGACAGAAAGTTACCCAGGGTACAGTAACAGACTTTGATGGTAACTTCTCTCTCAACGTGAAGCCAGGTGCCAAGTTAAAGATCAGTTACATTGGATTCGTATCCCAGACTGTGGTTGCCAAAAACGGCATGCAGGTGGTCTTGAAAGAAGAGGCTACTTCCCTCAAGGCTGTAGAAGTGGTTGCCTATGGTGTACAGAAGAAGGTTACTGTTACCGGTGCCCTCTCCAGCGTGAAGAGCGAAGATCTGGTCCGCACCCCTGTTGGTAATGTCAACAATGTGCTCGGTGGTCAGCTTTCGGGTGTTACCACCGTACAGTATTCCGGTGAGCCGGGTTCAGATGCTGCGAGCGTATTTGTTCGTGGTAAGGCATCTTTCAATGGTGCCGACCCTTTGGTTCAGGTGGATGGTGTAGAGCGAAGCATGAGCGATGTGGATCCTGAGGAAATCGAGAGCATCACCGTTTTGAAGGATGCTTCTGCCACAGCCGTATTCGGTGTGCGTGGTGCCAACGGTGTGATCCTGATTACCACCAAGCGTGGTCAGGAGGGTAAGACCAAGATCAGCGGTTCTACTTCATGGGGAATCCTGACTCCTACCAAGATGGTAGAGCAGGCAAACAGCTACGAGTATGCTACCTTCCATAATATGATGCGCCAGAATTCGCATGGCAAGAATGGTGATCCGTTGAGTCCTCAGTTCTCTGATGTCGTTATCCAGAAGTTCAAGGATGGAAGTGATCCTGTCCGTTTCCCTAGCACCTTGTGGGCTGAATACATTATGAAGGATGCTACCATGCAGAGTAAACACAATCTGAATATCAGCGGTGGTACCAAAACGGCACGCTACTTCATCAATGTTGGTTACTATACTCAGGGTGGTCTGTTCAAGGAGTTTGGTCAGGATTACGATTTCGGTTATCAGTATAACAGTTTCAACTACCGTGCCAACCTCGACCTGGATGTTACCAAGACAACCACCATCTCCTTCAATCTGGCAGGTAAGGTAGATAATGCCAACAAGCCATATTCTGGTCAGGGATCATCTGGTCTGATCAACGAGGCTTATCAGGCTACTCCATTCTCGAGTCCTGGTATCATCAATGGAAGATACATCTCTACCGAGACCCAGTATGAGGATTGCGGTACCGACCAGCTTCCTTTCGTGGGGGGTAGCGGTATTACCTATTTCGGCAATAATGATGTGAATGGCGGTTTCATGAAGACTACCAACAACAAGCTTCAGTTCGACCTCCAGTTGAAGCAGAAGCTCGATATGATTACCAAGGGTCTTTCTTTCAAGATGAAGGCTTCCTATAACGGAGCCTACGCCATCAATAAGAATGCTTACGCTAAAAAGGCTACCTATACCCCTGTACTCCAGGACGACGGTACCTATAAATATAAGAAATATGGTAACGAAGAGCAGTTGAAGTATGAAGAGAAGACCGGTCGTAGCCGTTACTGGTATTTTGAGGCAGGTCTCAACTACAACCGTTCCTTCGGTTTGAACAATGTGGGTGCCATCCTGCTCTACAATCAGGACAGCAGCTATTATCCGAGCACCTATACCAATGTGCCTCACCGCCAGGTAGGTCTGGTAGGTCGTGTTACCTACGACTGGAACAACCGCTATATGGCAGAGTTCAACGTGGGTTACAATGGTTCCGAGAACTTTGCTCCGGGCAAGCGTTACGGAACCTTCCCAGCAATGTCTGTGGGTTGGGTAGTCAGCGATGAGCCATTCTTCAAGCCGCTCACCAAGGCAGTAAGCTTCCTGAAGCTTCGTGCCAGCTACGGTCTGGTAGGTAATGCTAATCTGAACGGTAATCGCTTTATGTACACCGCCGATCCTTTCGCCATCAATAATGGCAATGTTTCTACCCGTGATGGATATGGATACATCTTCGGTGTTAACAACACTACCGTATGGAAGGGAGCCTACGAGATGGCGCGCCACAATGCCGACATCACCTGGGAGCACGCCTATAAGCAGGACTATGGTATCGACATCAACTTCCTGAAGGATAAGCTCCGTGGTAACTTCGATTACTACTACGAGCACCGTACCGACATCATGATGATTGACAACAATGTACCTACCATCATCGGTTTCAAGATGCCTTACACCAACGATGGTGAGGTGAACAGCTGGGGATGGGAAGCATCCCTGAAGTGGCAGGACAAGATAGGCAAGAACTTCAGATATTGGGCAGGTGTCAACCTCTCTTACAACCAGAATGAGCTGATCAACAATGGTGAGGCTCTGCAGCCAGAGGCTTATCAGATGGCAAAGAACCATCGTCTGGGTGCCCGCAGCATGTATCAGTTCTGGCGTTATTACGACGAGCAGACACCGGCACTCTATGAGAAGACTTTCGGCGAGAAATTCCCTACCCAGCTGGTAGAGAACATCCAGCCTGGTGATGCTGTGTATGTGGATTTGAACCACGATGGAAAGATAGACCACAACGATAAGACCCGCGACCTGGGCTATACCGATGATCCAGAGTATATGGTTGGTCTGAATCTAGGATTCAGCTACAAGGGTTGGTCTGTCAATACCCAGTGGACGGGTGCCTGGAACGTAAGCCGTATGCTGGATGGTGTGTTCCGCATGCCATTCTACAACAAGACCTCTCACGAGATGGGTGGACTCCTGAAGTATGTGGTAGAGAACAGCTGGACAGCCGATAATCCATCCCAGAGTGCGAAGTATCCACGTGCATCATGGGATGCCTGGGACAACAACTACGCCACTTCTACCCTCTATGAGAAGGATGCGAAGTATCTGCGTCTGAAGACCTTGCAGATTTCCTACGATTTCAACGCTCCGTTCATGAAGCGCATGGGTATGAATCAGCTGCAGCTGGCATTCAGCGGTTACAACCTCCTTACCTTCACTCCTTATATCTGGGGTGATCCTGAGGCACGTGCTACCACGGCACCATCCTATCCATTGCAGCGTACTTATATGTTGTCTTTGAAGGTGGGCTTCTAATATATTACACATTATATATAAATAAGGTAAATACAATGAAACTTAACAATATATTCAGAGGAATCGTTCTTACAGCCGTTATCGGTTCTGCGGTGACGGGGTGTACTGAGCAGATCAAGTTTGGAGATTCCTTCATAGAAAAGACTCCGGGTGGCGATGTTACCATTGATACCATCTTCAATAGTGCAGAATATACCCAGCAGTTCTTGACCGGTATTTATAAGAACCAGTACTACGGTCTGCCTTTCAAGGCGGGTGACGGTAACTCCCACAGTTACTTCAGTGGTCAGATTGAGGCGATGTCAGACTGCTGGCACAATCCTACAGCGTCAGTTGCTATGTATAATCTGGTGTATGAAGATTACATGACAGCAGCCAGCAGTAATTCCATCTATGGTTTTGACAAGGAGAATATCTGGGAGATGGTGCATGCCTGCTACCTCCTGATGGAGAATATCAGCCGTGTGCCTGATATGGATGAGGATACCAAAAATCAGTATGTGGCTGAGGCGAAGTGCCTGATAGCATCTTCCTACTTCAACCTCTTCCGCATGTACGGCGGTCTGCCTCTGGTTACTCACTCATACGATGTAAACGGAGACAAGTTGGATGCGCCACGTGCTTCGGTAGAGAAGACACTCAATTTCATTCTCAAGCTTTATGATGAGGCTATCAATTCAGGAGCCCTTCCTTTTGCTTATTCTGATGATGATGTCACTACCATGAAGGCACACTGGACCAAGGCAGCTGCCATGGCGATGAAGTGCCGTGTACTGCAGTTTGCTGCTTCTCCATTGTTCAACGACGACCAGCCATATTACAGCGGCAAGTATTCCATGGAGAATGCGAGTCAGGACAGTCTGGCTTGGATGGGTGGCAAGAAGCCTGAGTTGTGGCAGCAGTGCAAGAAGGCATGTGAAGACTTCTTCAATGAGAATGCCAACAACGGCAATCCTTACCATCTCGTAGAACCTACAGCCCAGACTACCGAGGCTTATCGCTTTGCCTATCGCTTTGCGTATATCAGCCAGGCTAGTCCGGAGGTCATCTTTGAGACCCGCGTTACCGACAACAACCACAACTCCAAGTATTGCTGGGCGGCACGTCAGTATATGCGTACCCTCGACCGCCAGGCTTATTGCCCTACCCAGGAGTTCGTAGAGATGTTCCCTTGGGCTGATGGCAAGCCATTCAACTGGGAGGAGACCGAGCAGGCTGGCGAATTGGACCACATGTTCATCAAGGGTGATAGAAAGGTAGGCAAGCAGGAACTGCAGAATGTGAAATATACCCGCGACCCTCGTCTTTATGAAACTGTAAGTGTGAACGGACAGCGCGACAAGGTGAATGTAGGCGACGGCAAGTCAACCGGTCAGAATGTAGAGTTGTACGTGGGCGGTACCAATGCCGGTACAGATCCAGACAATTGTGTGGGTGCTTTTGCTACAGGCTATTTCCACAACAAGTACATTGCCGACGGAATCACCGGTTCTGCCTACGAGCGCGAGAAGCCACACTGGGTAGAGATGCGTCTTTCCGACCTCTATCTCATCTATGCCGAGGCTCTGCTTCAGGCTGACGGCAACAATGTCAAGGCTTTGGAATATATCGACAAAATCCGTGCCCGTGTAGGTTTGAAGGGACTTGCGGAATGTAACCCATCAGAGAATCTTACCACCAACAAGGATAATCTCCTGGAAGAGTTGCTGCGCGAGCGTGCCTGCGAGCTGGGATTCGAGAACACCCGTTTCTTCGATATGAAGCGCTATAAGAGAGCCGACCTCTTCAGCCGCACGCTCCATCGTCTGGTCATCTATCGCCAGGTGAAGGATGATGCTACGGGCAAGTGGGAGACCACTACCAACAAATGGTATAATGGCGACAGAACCAACAAGAAGCTGAATAAGAACAATGATGCCTGGTATGAGCCATCTCATTTTGAGTATAAGCGCCTGCCTATCACCACGGGAGCTCGTGCATGGTGGAATGGATTCGATGTTAAGTGGTACCTGTTCCCATTCCCACAGACCGAGGTATTGAAGGGTTATCTCGTTCAGAACCCAGGCTGGTAATCCCGCCGGAGGTTATCTCTTGAGTAAAGGTTACTTGATTAAAGTTACAGATTAAAAAAGTAAATTCGATGAAAAATAATAAGAATGCTGTACTGATGGCGATGGCTCTCCTGAGCCTGCCAGCTTCAGCACAAGTCAAAATAGATACCATTGCTCCTCATCGCTATGCGGCTCAGAGCATCGATGTGGGTGCCAATGTGAACTTCTCCCGCGAGCAGTCAACTTCAGCAGTGTCTGTCATCACCAGCGAGAGTACCAACAAGCGCAGCGCCAAGAATATCGGCAACTCTATCCTGGGACAGGGTTCCGGCCTGATTTCACTGCAGAATTCCGGTAACTATGCCGGAATCAATCCTACCTTCTACATCCGCGGCATGCAGAGCCTGGATGGCAATACCCCACTTTTCGTGGTAGATGGTATCGAGCGTGATATCCAGTATATCTCTGCCGAGGAAGTAGAGAGCGTATCCGTATTGAAGGATGCTGCTGCCACTGCACTCTATGGCTACAAGGGTGCCAACGGCGTGGTGCTCATCACTACCAAACGCGGTAAGTTCAATTCCAAGGAAATCAAGGTGAATCTGGACCATGCCATCAATTTCATGGCTCACAAGCCTAAGTTCGTGGATGCGCAGACCTATGCCAAGGCGATGAACGAGGCTTATGCCAACGACGGCTTCGAGAACCCTAGATATACCCAGGAAGAGGTGGATGCCTTCGGATCAGGCAAATATCCTTATCTCTATCCTAACGTTAACTGGGTGGATGAAACCTTCCGCAACCACAGCGTTACCAATATGCTCAACGCTTCGTTTACGGGCGGTGGCGAGAAGTTCAAGTACTATGCCTTGCTCGACCTGCAGTATGACAATGGTTTCGTGAAGAATCCGGATACCCACGAGGGATATTCTACCAATAATAAATATGTGAAGGGCAACCTGCGCATGAATATGGATATGATTCTCTCGAAGAATACTACCATGAAGGTGAACCTCCTGGGTGTGCTCGCCGAGTCGAATGCTCCAGGCAATTCTGCCAAGTTGTGGGATATGGTCTATGGCCTGCCTTCTGCTGCCTTCGCCGTGAAGGGCGAGGATGGCAAGTGGGGTGGTAACTCTACCTGGGCGGGTACCGTTAACCCTGTGGCGCAGTCGCAGGATGCCGGTTACTCCAGAAATCACAACCGTGGTATCTATACCGACCTCACTATCCGCCAGGAACTCCCTGCTGTATTGAAGGGTCTGGCTGTTCAGGGCCGCATCGCTTACGACCATTTCTCCAACATCTACGAGAATTATAGCAAGACATACGTATATGGAAGTCCTACGGTAGTCGACTGGTTGGATGGCGAACCTCAGTTGGGCAAGGCATTCACGGGTGGTTCTGAGAGCGATCTCGGTGCCTCTATCTCCACCAACAGCTTCACCCGCCGTTTCCATGCCGATGCCAGTGCCGACTATCAGAATACCTTCGGCGTCCACAGCATCTACAGCCAGTTGAAGTACGATTACGAGTTCAGCGATGAGTTTGCCATCAACAGTACGCTCTATCGCCAGAACATCAGCTGGTACACCCACTATGGTCTGCTCAATCGCTACTTCCTCGACCTTGCCCTAGTAGAATCCGGTTCCAACCGTCTGGCTCCTGGCAGCAAGTGGGCATTGTCGCCTACGGTATCAGCAGCCTGGGTTCTCTCCAAGGAGAATTTCATGAAGAATCTCAACTGGGTGGATTTTCTCAAGCTCCGTGCTTCCTACGGCATTATCCAGACCGACATCCTGCCTGAGAGCGGATGGATGTACTATATGCAGCAGTATCAGACAACTGGTGAAACCTATCCGTTCAACAGCGGTTTCCAGAGCGATTTCGGCAGAACCTATCTTGATGCCATTGCCACTTCCGGTCTGACCCGTGAGAAGGCAGCCAAGTTCAATGCCGGTGTAGATGCCACCCTCTTCGGTGGTCTCGATTTCAGCTTTGATGGTTTCTACCAGCGCCGTTCCAACATCTGGGTATCTACCGCAGGCAAGTATTCTTCAGAGTTGGGTGTGGATGCTCCATACGAGGGCGATGGTATCGTGGATAGCTGGGGTTGGGAGGCAAGTCTCGACTACAACAAGCAGATTGGCGACGTGAAGTTCAACATCGGTGCCAACATCGATTACTATCGCAGCCAGATCAAGGAGCAGGATGAGGCTCCTAAGCTCTATCCTAACCTGGTAAGCACCGGCCATCGCGTAAGCCAGCTCTTCGGCTACAAGGCTATCGGCTTCTTCAAGGACCAGGCTGACATCGATGCTTCCAAGCCACAGCTTCTGGGTAGCACTCCTCGTCCGGGCGACATCAAGTATGAGGATGTGAACGGTGACGGACAGATTGATACCAACGACAAGACTGCCATCGGATATTCTACCGTGGCTCCTGAAATCTACTACAATATCCATTTGGGAGTAGAGTGGAAGGGACTGGGTATTGATGCGATGTTCCAGGGCACTGGCAGATACACCGGCGTACTTTCTACCAAGAGTATGTACAAGCCGCTGGTGGGCAACACCACCATCTCTCAGTACTACTACGACAACCGCTGGACTCCTGAGACAGCCAGCACAGCCAAGTTCCCGGCGCTGAGCTCAACCAGCAATGCCAACAACTACAATACAAACACCCTCTGGATGTTTGACCGCTCATTCTTCAAGCTTCGCAACATCGAGGTTTATTACAACTTCCCTAAGGCGTTGCTCGCCAAGACCAAGCTCCTGAATGCAGCCAAGTTGTATGTACGTGGTGTAGATTTGTTTAGCTTCGACCATCTCGATGAGTCAGATCCTGAGGTATTCGGTGCAACCAATCCTCTGAATCGCAGCATCGTGGCTGGTTTGTCAGTAACATTCTAATTATCTTAAAGTAGAACAATAATGAAAACAAATAAATTAGTATATGGTCTGTTCGGATTCATGGCGCTGGCATCATGCAGCGATAAGATGGATTACAGCGAGACGGTAGTCAAGGATAAGGATTATGTGATTCAGACCTTTGAGAAGGTGGGTGGTTTCATGACCGATATCTACAATTATGCAGACTATGATTATGGTCAGAACTTTGGTGGAGGCATGCTTGCCTCTGCCACCGACGAGAGTGTTTACTCCGTGAGCGGTACCAGCATCGAGACCTTCTATAACGGCAGCTGGAGCCCATCCAACGCCCAGGGCTCGCTCTGGAGCAATATGTATAAGGGCATCAAGACCTGCAATGTAGTATTGAAGGATTTCCAGGACTTGAAGTTCGAGGATTTTGAACTCAATGCCGACTATCAGCAGCAGATGTTCCGTTACGAGAACTACAAGTGGGAGGCCCGCTTCTGGCGTGCTTACTTCTATTTCAATCTCGTTCGCCAGTATGGTGGTGTGCCTGTCATCGACCCTGAGATGGCGGCAGCTGATGTCAACAACCAGCCTCGCAAGTCATCTGACGAGGTGTTCCAGTATATCTTTGATGAATGTGACGCCGTGAAGGACAGCATCATAAAGGATTACTCTGACTTGGGAAGCATGGCTCTGAGTACAGCTGAGGATGGACGTGCCAACAACCTGACCGTCCTTGCCCTCAAGGCTCGTGCAGCACTCTATTGGGCAAGTCCGCTCTTTAATCCTTCTGGCGATAAGGAGCGTTACCACAAGGCAGCTCTCTATACCAAGGAATTGCTGGATGCCTGTGAGGCAAGAGGCATGAAGCTCGCTGCCAAGTATGCTGATCTCTGGTCAACCAATAATTACAAGGATGCCGACAAGAAGTGTGAGATCATCTTCGGTCGCCGTATCTATGGTACCAAGATTTCATCTACCGATCCATCAGATAATGTGGTAGAGAGCTACAACTATCCGTTCGGTATCGATATGGCAAAGGCTAGTTATTCAGCTTCCGGTAGAAACTGCCCATCCCAGAACCTGGTGGATGCCTACGAGATGAAGGCTACGGGTAAGGGTATCAATGAGGCTGGCAGTGGTTATGATGAGCAGAATCCTTACGCTGGCCGTGACCCTCGCTTCGAGCTGACCATTGCCAAGAATGGTGATGTATGGCCTACTGCAGCCAACTATAAGAAGGCTGCTCTCCAGACCTATTATGGCGGTGTGAATGCCGAGCCATTGGTGGGTGCTACTCCTACGGGTTACTATCTGAAGAAGTTGCTGCATGGTGATATCGACCTTACTTCAAAGACCAAGAAGCAGGGCGACTATCATACTTGGGTTACCTATCGTCTGGGTGAGTTCTATCTCAACTATGCTGAGGCAGCATTCAAGTATCTGGGCAGTGCCACTGCTACAAGTGCCGATCTCCCTATGTCGGCAGACGAGGCTGTAGATAAGATTCGCAAGCGTGCCGGTATGCCTGATTTCCCTACTTCGTTGAGCAATGATGAGTGGTGGAGCAAGTATCAGAACGAGCGTATGGTAGAGTTGGCTTTCGAGGGTCATCGCTTCTGGGATGTACGCCGATGGAAGGAGGCAGACAAGTTCTTCAAGAACATTCAGGAGATGAAAATTACCAGGAACGATGATGGTTCCTTCACCTATACCCGTGAAACCGTACAGCGCCAGTGGGATGACAAGATGTATCTCTTCCCTATTCCTAACGACGTGATGCTGAAGCACGAGAAATATGGTCAGAAGTGGGAGCAGAATCCTGGCTGGTAACAAAAACAATTATAATATACTATTGGCTAAGGCGTAAAAACCTTAGCCGATAACTTAAACAGTAACGATTATGAAAGTATATAGTTTTTTTGAAAAATATGTATTAGTCCTTTTGGGCATCCTTGTTTTCGCCTCTTGCTCTGACGATGATAATGCTGGCGTGATGAGCAGCAAGGTGATGCTGAACCAAGAGTTGGTTGCTTCCAATTATAGTTTTATTTGGAATGGTGTTACCTCTCCTCGCAAGGATGACGTCAAGGCTAAGTTTGAGGCGGTAGAAGGAGATTCTACCAAGATGAAGATGACCATCTCTGGTATCGTTCCTTCATCTGATGATGACATTCAGTTGGTTGTGGATGTTCTTCCACAGGCTGATGAAATCCAGTATCAGGGAAAGGTCGAGAATTCCGATTACGACATGACCGTGAGTGGTGTCTATTTCCCATCGAGATCTAGTGTAGGTCATTACTTCAAACTGAAGGTGGTATATAATGTTGTTAAAGAAGCTTTGCTAAAACAACCCTTTACTTTTAATTTCAAAAAAGTTTGTACTGCTGTAAAGAGTGGCGATGCAAGATTTATGACAATTGACGGCGTGGAATATGCTTATTCACAACTTGCAGAAAGTACATTGTCTGGTATGTCAAATCTTTATGCAAAGACAGATTCTGTAGCAAAGTTGACTTTCTCTAATGATGGCAAGTTGACAATAGATATGTTGAGCAATAATAAAGGTGAAACTGTGTCTTCTAATCTAATGACGATAAAGTATTGGCTTACGAATCAAAGTCATGACATGATTCTGGAATTTACGAAAGCGCAGGCAGAGTCTTTTACTGCTAAGTTCTTGAATGTGGGTACTCCAGATGTTGAAAGGCTGTTCACTAAATATAAATCAGAAGATAAGTATATATTGAGAGCTGCTTACGATGTAGATGGTAAGTTGGCTATTATGTTGAATAGTCCATATAATGCAAATGCGATGGATTTGTATGTTCGAGGAAAGTTCGCAGATGTAAAAGATGAATTACTTAAAAAACAAACTTTGGCATTCTTAGATATATTGAAAGAATATCCAAATGTTTGGGGATTGTATTTCGTTTCTGAATAAATAACATGGCATGCTTGTTTTTTGAAACGGGCATGCCCTTTAAAAAAGAGAATAAATGAGAACGTTTAAATATTATCTGTTGTTTTTGATTTTCCTTTCTTCTTGTAGTGTTGACAATATTGTTGATCATCAGACTTTGTCATTTGAAAAGTGTGACTCAACAAATGGCAAAGTTGCATATCCCAATAGATGGAATAATTTAACAAGAAGTTCTGTTGTCACGTCAAGCTGGGAAAAATGGGAAACTGTGCAATTGGCTTCTGGTAGTTATGTTCATACTCCATGGAATAAGAAAATCACTTCTGGTACTATACCTTATGAAATCCGTACCGATATTCTTCCGAGTGATGGATGGGATTTAATAGCTCATACGGTGAATGGATATGGAGAAAATGGTATGAATTATTTGATTTTTCATAATCATTATACAGGAATACTAAAGATATTTTATTATTTAGAGCCAAATAGCTCAAATTTACAAAATACAGCAATATGGAAGCTTCATTTTGAAAATCCACAATCCTTTTTGGCCTTTACTGGTGAATATGCTCGATTGTCTACAGATAAATCTGTGCGAGATATTTATTTAAGTAATATTACGAGTGACGATTCTAGAGGCTTTAATGTTGGGTGGAATTGTTTTCAGGTAGAATTGGCTTATGATCCAGATTTTACAGAGGGTAGCTTGCAAATTATACCGATGTCGATGACAACTTCATCAATAAAACTTGATGGCAATCTTAATTCTAAGACAAAGGGTACTGTTATATCTACTACGACATCTAATCCATTGAATGGAGTGGTCAAAGGTGTTGCAAGTTTAGTTGGAAATACTGCCAAAGATTGGGTTTCAGATGTAAGCGGCTCCGCGTTTATACCTTGCCCTTTATCGTAA
>NZ_QSAV01000130.1:0-421 GCF_003465495.1 Segatella copri
CAATAGTTCGTTAATAATTCAATAATGTGCTAAGCAGCTATACGCTGTAAGCACGAGAGATCTTTGAAAATCTTGCTAATTAAAGTTCGGTTCGGGGTGTACCCACTTGCTTTAAAAATTCGTTTCACCAGATAAATGTTGGTCATCAGTGACTTGAATGAAGACATAGAATATTCCATTCCCATCTCCTTCATAGTTACCTTGGCAACATTTAGTGATGTGAACGAAGCATTGAAAGCAAAATCGAGTTTCCACTTATCGCGAGCCTGGCAGTCCATAAGACCAGTATAGCCTTTGGCGTCACGAAAGCAAAATTCGATATGGAACCTGGTTCTATAATAAAGAAGTACTTCTTCACCCGAAAGTGAGGTGTCTGTAGAGAAGAATAGTTTCTTCTTGCCATTCGGCATCTGCCAGATGA
>NZ_QSAV01000130.1:431-735 GCF_003465495.1 Segatella copri
TCTTGCCATTCGGCATCTGCCAGATGACAAGTCTAACTTTACACCTGAGTGCCTTGGAATAGGCTATCAAAGTATAAGCTGTTCCTTCTATATCTTTCATCTCCATCTTCTCCATTCGAGTGAGGTCAAGATTCTTCATATCAATCTTGCCATCCTTGGTCTTTGGGCGACCACGTTTTCCAGTACGTGGACCAGCATAGACATAAAAGAGACAAGCATTGTCACGAAAGCGGCTTATCAAAGAGAACCCTTCTTTCTTTATCCCATTAACAAATGTACTTGTAGAGAAGTAAGCATCTGCAAC
>NZ_QSAV01000131.1:0-728 GCF_003465495.1 Segatella copri
ACCGTATCCAGCTTTTTCTGGGTGGTACAGATGTTATCCAGTTCCATCTTCACGAACAGGGAATTGCTCACCCGGGTATCCACTTCGGTCCAGTCGAGATAGAGTTTCTCTCCGGTGTTGATGGCGCGCACTTCATACTGGTTGCTCAGCGTGTTGTGGTGCATTTCATATCGGGCTCCCAGCCATCCCAGCAGTGCTCTCATGCTGGTATAGCGTTTCTGCTCATCATCTCCCTGCTGTCTTATCTTCCAGGTTCCCAGCCGCTCGGTATGCTTGTAAATCTCTCGTGCCACCCGCTCGGTATCGGCATATTCGGCGCCAAACTTATCTGCCATGTGTTTCACAGCCTCCTCCTTTTCGGCTCCGAAACAGAGGCAGAATGTGGCGTATCTCACTACGTAGCTGTTGTGATGATGCTCCTCAAACCGCTCTTCCCAGCTCTCCGCCAGTTTGTCTACATACTGCAGAATCTCTTCGGTGGTGAGCGCCTTGGGTGGTGCCTCGTCTTCCTGTTTGCGAGGGCTTTTCTTTCTGGGTTTTTCCGCCTCCGTCTGCCTTTTCCTGTTCTGTTCCTCCTGTTGCTTTGTAGCTTTTTCGAAGTTCTCCACCTCCTCCCGGGTGATGGGTAGAACTTCGGCATTCCAGTTGAAGTAAGCCTCGGGGTCGTAAGCCAGTCCGCAGCTTCTCACCATGTCCTGGCATTGCTTGTCGCTGCTGATACCCAGCAG
>NZ_QSAV01000132.1:0-718 GCF_003465495.1 Segatella copri
TCGGCAGGCTTGCCGTTCTTGTCGAGACCTCCCTCATAACAGATGCCGATGCTGTGGGCATTGTAATGACGGGCATGGGCTCCGACTTCCGATTCCGGACGACCCGGATATACCACACCATCCTTCGTGATGTAATAATGATAGCCGATACTCTTGAAACCGCGGGCAAGATGGCAGGCCTCCAACTGCTCGAATGTGAAATCCTGAGTCACTCTCGTGGCAGAACAGTGGATCACGATGAGTGAAATGCTACGATGTTTCTGTGTCATGGCAACCTCCCTTCTTTTAGCAGTTCTGTACACAGAATGAGCTGGCTACAGCTGTTAATACCGTGATGAGGAAGTTGATGATGTTTTTCCAATTTACTTTTTTCATTTTGCTTTGTTTTTTAATGATTAATACTAAGTGGATAATGATAGTCACATGCTTGTTTTAGTGGTTGAAATTTAGTTTCAGTAAGCGTTTCTGGAAGAAGAAGGGCGGGGGAGGAACTGCCAGCCCGGATACCCGTAAAAGGCAGGTTCTTGGGTCATTATGATTTGCTGTTTATCCGTAATCGTCAGGATGAAAACCAGCCGCTTTGTGCCTTCGGAATATCCCTGTCGCCGGTCAGTTCACTCCTTCCTTCTTCTGTCGTTTCGCATATTTGAGAGATGGATTACTACTCCAGACCGTCTCCGTTGTCGCCTGTTCCGTCGGTGCTGCCGCCTTGTGATGT
>NZ_QSAV01000133.1:0-688 GCF_003465495.1 Segatella copri
CAGCAGTTCATCACCGACGAGGAGAACCGCCGCTACTGTCCGTGGCTGGTAAAGAGCATCGAGAGTCCGATAGAGCACCCGATAGACTACGACCACGTGTTTGCCGAGGCTGTGGCACTGGGTCAGGAGGTAATGAGCCATCCTAAGGGCGAGCCCCTGGAGTGGACATACTGGTTGACGAGAGACGACATCGAGCTGATGCGCAGTCACAACCGCCTCTTCATGGTAGCCAACTATGCCGAGGAGCAGATACTCCGTTACTACCGGGTGCCGGAGCCAGATACACCGCTACAGTTTATCAAGTTCCGCTACAGTGCTGAGATACTGGAGAGGATAGGTGTGAACCCTGCTCTTCGCCAGAACCTGAACAACCAGAACATCGGTAACGTGATGAAGCGTCTTGGATTCAAGAAGATTCACAAGAAGAACGGCAACGGCTGGGCTGTGATAGAGAAGGAAGGTAGCGAAATCAACAACGATGCCTTCATCAATCCTAACGATACCGTGGAGGATTAAGTATCTTGGTTACGACCACTAAGTATCATGGTTACGATAGCTAAGTATCATATTTACGAAGCATAACTCTAATAGATATTTCTCTGCACGCGAATTACGTACTGTTTTTACTGAACATGAATTTCTTATTGTTTTTTCGGAACACGAATTACTTATTGGGTTTACTGAACAC
>NZ_QSAV01000134.1:0-681 GCF_003465495.1 Segatella copri
GCCAACAAAATCCATCCATATAATCAACTTTCTGAATATTTTTTGTATTTTTGCAGATATATTGCAAGAATGTAGGGGGTTGAGCATGGCTTATCCTCCTAGATTAAAGGCGCATAATTATTAAAAGATTAGAGAATGAAGAAAATATTTATCATGAGCATTATAACCATGCTATCAAGCCTGTATTCTTGTCAGGCGCAAAATAAGGGCTATAAGAGTCTGTCGGCAGATGACTATGAGAAAGCCATCGCTGACACCGCAGTAATCCGTCTCGACGTACGAACCGCAGAAGAGTTTGCCAATGGGCATATTCGGGGCGCAATCAACATTGACGTACTGAAATCAGACTTCGAACAGAAGGCCGCTGCCACTCTTCCCAAAAGCAAGACTATCGCCGTGAACTGTCGAAGCGGCAAGCGAAGCAAAAATGCCGCAGCTATTTTGACAAAGAACGGCTATCAGGTAATAGAACTCGATTTCGGCTTTATTGGCTGGCAGGCAGCAGGAAAAGAAATCGTAAAGGAGTAAAGTTAAACTAACGGAACTTCCCTACATGCGAAAGTTCCGTTAGTTATTATAAAATTTTAATTTGTAGCGTATGAAAAGAATTTTGCGAATTTTGATGATTGCCATCTGCTGCATGGTTTCATGCAATATGGTGGCGAATGCGGGCAACGACAA
>NZ_QSAV01000135.1:0-302 GCF_003465495.1 Segatella copri
GAAATAGAAACGCTTTCAAATCATTACCTCGCAGAAACGCCCTAATAAGCATTTTTAACGGTGACGGTTCAAATTTCCCCATTCTGCGTAAGTTTTGATTTTGCCATGCAGCTCTCATAGTTTAATTTTGCACCGAACAAAAAAGTAAGAATTATGAGATGCACTTTCAAGACAGTCTTCTATGTAAATGGAAGCAAGGAGAGAAACGGAATTGTCCCTATCATGGGACGTGTGACAATCAACGGAACTATCGCACAGTTCAGTTGCAAGCAGAGCGTTACCAAGGCTATCTGGGATGCCAA
>NZ_QSAV01000135.1:312-671 GCF_003465495.1 Segatella copri
TACCAAGGCTATCTGGGATGCCAAGGGCAACAGAGCCATAGGCAAGAGTAAGGAAGCCAAGGAGGTGAATTTTGCGCTCGACAACATCAAGGCTCAAATCGCCAAGCATTACCAACGACTTTCCGACCGTGAGGCGTTCGTTACCGCTGAAATGGTGAGAAACGCCTATCAAGGCATAGGCACCGAATACGAGACCTTGCTCAGAGCTTTCGACAAGGAGAACGCAGCCTTTGCCAAGCGTGTAGGCAAGGACAGAGCCAAGAACACTTACAACAAGTATCTTGTGGTGAGAAAGTACGTTGCCGAGTTCATCAAGTATCAGTACAAGCGCAGCGATATGTCCATGAATGAGCTTACCG
>NZ_QSAV01000136.1:0-670 GCF_003465495.1 Segatella copri
TCTCGTATTTTGCACGCTCCGCATTGCGCAATTTGCGAGTGTTAGTCTTGCTCTTGTCAGTTCCGTAAGTCAATCCATACTTGGATTTTAGGGCCTTGGTCACTTGCTCATTACGCCTGTAATCGTGGGCGTCTGATATGAGTTTGCCCTCGTTATTGATGCGGTTATATACGATATGACAATGTGGATTGTCCGTATTGTGATGCCTTACGATAATGAATTGGGTATCGTTGATGCCCATCATCTGCATGTATTCAAGGGCAATCTTAGTCATAAACTCATCCGTCAAACGTGGCTTGTCCTCGGGCTTGAAGCTCAACGCAATGTGTCCCACAGGCTTCTTAATACTTGGATTTAGCAGCCTCTGTAACTCAAAACTTTGAGCCATCTCGGCATTCGTGTCGAGTAACACACCATCAGAGGCAAGGATTTTCGCCTCGTCCTTGCCTGTCACATAGCGGATGCAGCCACCAAAAGATGCGCCTTTCTTTAGCTTGCCTATCATGTCGTCGCCTCCTTCCTGCCTGAGTTTAACTTCGAGGCAGAGGTCGCTTGCCTGTATTCACAAAATATGGCTTTTAACTTTCTCAACAAGTCCATCACATACACATGGGTTTCGTGGAAACCTTTCTGATGCGACAGCTTGGTAAGTTGGTTGAGATTGTTCGCC
>NZ_QSAV01000137.1:0-669 GCF_003465495.1 Segatella copri
GCCCGCAACCAGACTTTACTTGTCTGATTACGGGTGCAAAGATAGGGCAAAAACACCTTTGGGAAAAATAGGAAAAATAGGATTAATATTTGTCCCATAAAAAAATCATCTATGGGCAAAGAAATCAGCCACTTTATCATCCATTTCTTGATTTTTTATGTCCTCACAATGATTGAAGACATTGTTGAACGATTTTATCGTAACTTCTTTTCGTATATGGCAATCCTCAGTAAGAAATCTATAAATGGCATTGGCACTGACGATATGCTGCGGTGCCAAGATACCCCTTCTTCTCCAATATCTGATAAACGCAAATATTGCGATATTCAATGGTGAAGACTTGCTCGCACTGGTAGGCATAGAATTTAGGCCATTTAAGGTGAGAAATTCTATAAATAAAGAGGCTTGCTCGGCGGTCGTCTCTTCATCTTTTAAAGAAGATGCTTCATCAGACACAAAAAGGTATTCTTTTTTTCGGCCGATTCTGATACCATTATCCAATGGTTTTCTATTCCTTTGCTCCAGGTATTCATAATAGCCATCCAGAGTGGCGATATAAGCATCAAGCCTAGGAAGTTCAGCTTCAACCAAATGATTGTCTATTCTGTTAAAGGTCTCCAGGAAGCGACGTACTACGAGCGCATCATGATAATCTCTTTCCTGCATGGC
>NZ_QSAV01000138.1:0-407 GCF_003465495.1 Segatella copri
TTGAAAAGAACCATTTGTTGAGAGTTTGTTGAGAAGATAAGTATTTGACTATCATACCAATACATGCCATTCTCAACAATTCATCAGAAATACATACACCACTTAATCCACAGTAAAACATGAACATTCAAGAAGCAAAGCAAATCAAGATTGCAGACTATCTGCAAAGTTTGGGACACCGTCCTGTCAAGCAGCAGGGCGCAAACCTTTGGTACAAGTCACCATTGAGAAACGAGAGTGAGGCATCTTTCAAAGTGAACACTACGATGAACAGTTGGTTCGATTTCGGAATGGGCAAGGGCGGCAACATCATCACCCTTGCGTCATACCTCTACGCATCAGACAGCTTGCCATATCTATTGGACAAGATGGAGAAGCAAGCACCCCATGTACGCCCGACCGACTTT
>NZ_QSAV01000138.1:417-643 GCF_003465495.1 Segatella copri
CCCCATGTACGCCCGACCGACTTTTCTTTCCCTCAGCAAGCTTCCGAGCCGAGTTTTGAGAGATTGGAGGTTAGGGAACTCAACCACCCTGCACTCCTACGCTATCTGAGCGAGCGGAATATTGACCTGTGCATCGCCCGAAAGGAATGTGTGGAACTCCACTTCTCGCATAATGGCAAGAACTACTTCGCCATCGGCTTCAAGAACAAGTCGGGCGGTTACGAGG
>NZ_QSAV01000139.1:0-348 GCF_003465495.1 Segatella copri
GCAGTCAGGACATTCCAACCGACAACGGCATTCGCACCGAAAGTGTTGGTAGAACTTTTGGTTGTCGAGAAGTTACTAATGCCCTTTACCTTGACAGGCTCACCATATACGACTTCTCCGTTGTCTGTCTTAATCTGTGGACGATAATATACAGAACCACCGGACTTATATACCTTGTCAGGAAGTCCGTCACCGTTCAAGTCAACGAGTGCGGAAAGTCCCTTGCTCGTGTCGCTTGAATAGCTGTATGAGCCACCCACGGTATTGCCTTTCCAAGGACTTCCGTCCACGACACCCACACCTGCATAGAACGAACCGCTTACAGAAGAACTTGTCGTTCCGCCAAGT
>NZ_QSAV01000139.1:358-615 GCF_003465495.1 Segatella copri
ACAGAAGAACTTGTCGTTCCGCCAAGTGCAGTTGGCTTGTCACTGAAACGCTTGCTGACAGTCTTTAACGGATTGACGAAACCAGCGTCAAGTCCGTCATCGTGCGTGTTCCATTTCTCGGAATCGTCCTTGAACGGAACATATCCCTTTTCAGCCTGCACATCATCATAATAGTCGAAGTTCTGGAAAGCCACTTCCTTTCCTGTGTTGTCGTACTGTCTGACACCTGTGAGCATTTCCTTGTGGAATGCACCTTC
>NZ_QSAV01000014.1:0-77272 GCF_003465495.1 Segatella copri
TAAAATCTTTCAAAGAACTCTTTCTTTAGTTGCTAAGAGAAGTTGTATTTCTCAAAAGCGAGTGCAAAGGTATAAACATTTTCCGAAACCACCAAATATTTCCAAGAAAAAGTTTGAAAATTAACAGTATTTTAACACTTTCATCTTATTTTGCACTTATTTTGATACCAAACACTTTATTATATACATACACGCGCTCATATCTGCGTGTGGGCACACATGCATGCACATATACATAATGGTACCAGAAAACTATTCTGCCTCCAGATAGAGAACACGAGACGACCAGTCGTTCTTCTTACCCCAGTCTACCTCATGAACATACGGCATTTCCAAGCCATGTTCCATAAGATACTTACCAGAGTATGATTTTCCCTCACAATCAAGAGGCCTGTTATCAATTACATCAAGTTCTTTTACCTTATACATCTTATTCTCATCCAAACCAGCCATCTTAACTCTTGGCAAATGAACATTATAGAAGTTTGCCAATTTCCACCAATAGAAGACAGCCTTGTCTTTTGCTTCACTAACATACATAATAGAAGATAAGCCCTGATTATCGTACGGAGAAACCAAACGATAAAGGTCGCCAAACTGAACGACAGGACGGATTTCCTTGTATTCAGAGATAGCCTTTCGACAAAGAGCCTTCTCCTCATCCGTCATATTCTTTGGCTGGATTTCCATTCCAAGTCGTCCGCTCATAGCCACATCAATACGATACTTCAAAGAAGTAGTGCGGAATACGGTATGGTTTGGCACAGCAGAGATATGACTTGCCATGGCGATGGCTGGGAAGAAATAGCTGGTTCCATACTGCATATAAATACGCTGCATGGCATCCGTATTATCACTTACCCAAAACTCATCAAAACCACGGAGCATGCCCCAATTGGCACGGCCACCGCCACTTGCGCAACATTGAATCACCACATCCTTATACTTAGCACGAATACGGTCGACAACCTTCGCAAATCCCTGATGATAAGCGATGTAGAGATGGCTCTGATCGGCTGCAGACAAGTATTGGCTGCCATGATTCATAATAGGCATATTGGCATCCCACTTAATGTAGGCTATATCTGGATATTTAGTAAGTAAATTGTCTACTACACCGAAAACAAAGTCCTGTACTTTTGGATTTGAGAGATCGAGCACCAGCTGGGTACCGCCACGGCCCAGAACAGCATCTCGCTTAGGAGCCTTGATAACCCAATCAGGATGCTTCTCATAGAGCATACTGGTAGTATTGGTCATTTCCGGTTCGATCCAGATACCAAACTTTACCTGGTTTTTCCTGGCATCATTCAGCAAGCCTTCAATGCCATTAGGAAGTTTCTTGGTATCAACCACCCAGTCGCCGAGTGCACAGTTATCAGTAACACGAGGATATTTGGTTCCGAACCATCCATCATCCATTACGAAGAGTTCACCACCCATACTATGGATATCAGCCATCATCTGGTCCATTCCCTTCTGGTTGATGTCGAAATAAACACCTTCCCAAGAGTTGAGCAAGATATCACGCTCCTTATCTCCATGTGCCAAGATATATTTGCGTCCCCATTTATGGAAGTTTCTACTTGCACCGCTCAAGCCCTGCGTTGAATAAGTCAAAGCGAGTGCTGGAGTCTTGAAAGTTTCACCCTTCTTGAGATGATATTCTGAATTCTGCTCATTGATACCAGCAAAGAAATAATGATATTCTGTATCATCAGTTACAGTCTTAAGCTTATAGTTTCCGCTATAGGCAAGTGCAGCACCTATAACGGCACCCGTATTCTCCTGTCCCTTTCCATTGAGAGAGAACATCACCTCGGCATGATCGGTATGAGAATTACGCACACCATCATTATTGCGGATGACAAACTCGCCTGGCTGCAACTTCTCATGACTCAACTGAGCCTCAGCAGCCCATGTGCCAGAGAGATGACTCATCCATACATCACCACGGCGGATAGGAAGCATAGCTGATGCAAAGGTAGTCAGAGTAACAGTACCCTTCTCTCCATTACTGATTTCAGTCCAAGCCTCAATCATATCCACATCCTTATAGGCACGGTACTTCAGATCCACCTTGATATTATAAACAGGATCCTTGAGATGGATGGTAGTAACTGTGGCATTAGCCTCCTGCTTCACATCGCTACCGGTAGCCACGAGAGCAGTAGAAAGATTACCATCGCTGTGACGCATGGCGAGTGCAGCTTCTACAGGAGTATTCAGACCGTATGCAGGATAAGCATCCATACGACCATTGGTAGCTACTGTGAGATTCTGCAAATCAGCAGCGTTCAGCTTAGAACCGAAATAGAGATACTGTGCAGGTTTTCCGTTCTCCACATCGAGGATGAGCGAAATCCCCTTACTGTTTACCGAAACTTGTTCTGCCATCGCAGGCATGGCGATGGTCATCAGCAAGAGTGCAAGTGATTTTAATTTCATCATATTTATTATATACGTTATTAGTTATTGCTATTGATAAGTTTTCGAATGCAAAAATAAGAAAATAAACAAGAACCACCAACCCTTTCTTGATTTATTTTTGGAATAAAGCATAAAAAGTCAAACATCAAGCAAATAAAGCAAATAGAAGAGCCGGAAGCAGGGATAAACACCCCAGATTATCACATCCATATCATAACAATCACTAAAAAAATCATTAAAGTCGGAATTTCTTAGTATCTTTGCCCCGCAAACATCATATATCATACAATCCAAAAGAGACAAAAGAAATAAAGCTATATGAAACTCAAAATACATTTCAGTCACAAGGAGGAACTTTGGAACACCTGGTCGCATGCCGGAGGCATCCTGATGGGCGTTGTCGTAGGAGCCATCTTCCTTTATTGGTGCTTTACCATGCACAACGGATGGGCCACGGCAGGCATCATCCTCTACCTGTTCGGTATGCTGATGTCTTACATCGCATCTACCACCTACCACGCCATCTCTGCATGGAGCAAGTGGAAGGAGCGACTGCGCAAATGGGATCATGCCGCCATCTACTGGCACATTGCCGGTTCTTACTCTCCTATCACCCTGATTGCGATGCGCGAACAAGGCTATTGGGGATGGAGCCTCTTTATCTTCATCTGGACATGCGCCATAGCAGGCACGGTGATGAGCTTTGCCAAACTCAAGGACCACAGTAATCTGGAGACGCTCTGCTTTGTGGGTATGGGATTATCGGTACTTGTCGCATTCAAGCCTCTGATAGATTCCGTATCCCCAGCCACGGTTATCTGGATTATCGCAGAGGGCGTCTGCTACATCACGGGTGCCGTGTTCTACAGTATCAACAAGAAGAAATACATGCACTCCGTGTTCCACTTCTTCGTCCTGGCAGGTAGCGTCTGCCACATCATCGCCGTTTGGGACATTCTGATGAAATACATTTAAGGAAGTGTGAAGAGCATTTCATGACTCCATGGTTTATTCAATTCTCGAAATCAGGAATCCCGAGGTGCAAGTGGAGTATGTACTTCCTTGAAAAACAGAAATGAAGGTGCGTCATGGATTTATGACACACCCAAATCGGACTTCATTGAAATACGGATATTGGAAATCAAGGAATTACACAACAAGCGGCTGCAAAATCTTGCGGTAACTCTTGAAAACTTTCGACCTGTACGGTTGAAATTACCTTATACGCCCTGACAGGGCAGAGAGGGTGTGTCATAAGTTCTTTTCTTATTATTAACAATATACCAGCAAGGGTTCGCCACGCGCACACGTATAGATATTTTTTCTCGAAAAAAGTATCAAAGTCTCATTATTTATATAAAACCTAATGCTATATATCTAACACTCAGATGTTTTTAACGAATGAGACTTCTCTAAAAATAGAGAAAGAAGTATCATAGAAGTATCATTAATTAAGGAAATGTATCATAAAAATGCTAACAAGAAGCAGAAAATGTGCCCTCTGTGCCCACTAGCGGGTCCCACCATGCCCGTCGCATGGGCATCCGCAGAACAAGCGCTGGGCATCCGCAGAACAAGCGCTGGGCAACAAGTGCCCGTAGAACGGGCAACAAGTGCCCAAAAGACGGAATCAATTTTGGGCAATACAGATAAGAGTTTACACTGTTTACAATTGCAGCTTTTTGCCCAGGCACTTTCTGTCTTGAACAATGGCGAAAAGAGTTATTTCGATACGCAGCAGGTGAGGGTGACTATCTTACTGCCGTCGAGATTTTCGACTATCTGAAGAAGCAGATTGGTTCATCGTTCAAGGTAAACAGTCTGATGGGATTCGGCAGAAAACTGGCGAATATGAGTGAGTTGAAACACAAGAAATTTGCAGATGGAACGAAGTATCTTGTAAAGAAAAAGTGAAACAATGATACTTCTATGATACATTAATGAGACTTCCCGGCATCAGAACCGAGAAGTCTCATTCTTCTTATCTTATTATCTATCAAGTATTTAAGTCGGTATTTTCAACAAAAAAAATGAGACTATGAGACTTTTTTCAAAAAAACTATTCACGTAAGCGAAAACTATGAACCTTTTAAGCTGACCTTAGAAGAAAGTTCCATGGAAAATATGTCTTACCGACCATAATCAATCTTGCCATACTGTATATTGGTTGTTCCCTGCTATTAGGGCTTACTAAGGTCTAGACCCATTAGACAATGCTCATGCCGAGCATACAAACAACAGAAAAGCCTATCCTCTCGGACAAGCTTTTTCAACCGTACAGGTCGAAAACTTTCCTGCTATTATTTCACAAGAACATATTAAATAATCATCTTAAAATACCAAATTCCCCATCCAAGTAAAACCAACACAAGAATGTTAACCAACAATGAAATACGAGTCAAAAGAACCGGAACTTTACCTATAAAGTTACGCATCTTTTCACTTCTTAATTCAATACCATTTCTTTGTTTCATTTCTGAACTAGCCATATCTACTAAACTTAATTTCCTAATTCCAATTGATTTTTCACCAAATTATAATAAACACCCCGCATAGCGGTCAAGGTTTTATGATTACCCACTTCTACCACAGAGCCATGATCCAATACAATAATCTGATCAGCATTTTTAACTGTACTTAAACGATGCGCTACTACCACAACCGTTTTACCTTGGTAAAACCTATCCAAATTTTCTACTATCTTTCGCTCGTTATTGGCATCCAAAGCATTAGTAGCCTCATCCAAAAAAATATAATCGGGGTTTCTGTATACAGCTCTCGCTATCAAAATACGCTGCTTCTGCCCTTGACTCAATCCTACTCCGCCTTTTCCCACCAACGTATTGTAGTGTAAAGGCAATTTAACTATAAACTCATCGGCACATGCTATTTTCGCTGCCCATAACAATCGGTCTTTGTCTATACTATTGTCATCAGCAGCAATATTACGCGCAATCGTATCAGAAAACACAACACCTTCCTGCATAACAACACCACACTGACGTCGCCACCACTTTTTATTAATAGCTTCAATATCCACACCCCCGATTTTCAGTTTACCTCGCAATGGTTCATAATATCCTAGCATCATTTTAGTTAAAGTAGTTTTTCCACTTCCAGAAGCTCCTACAATAGCAGTTATCTTACCTTTAGGAATATGAATATTCACATTATCTATAGTATATTCCTCAGCATATTCATCATATTTGAATACCAAATCATTCATTTCAATGCCTTTTTGCGGCTCATCCAAAGCGACCTTCAAACCCGGTTTTCCATCCTCTATTTTCTTACGATGAATCTCATTGATACGCTCCAAGCTAATCCTGACATCCTGAATGGAATAAAAGAATTGCATCAATTGCTCTAAAGGATAATTAAGCTGACCTATGATATACTGTACCGCAAGCATCATACCTAATGTCATCTGTCCATCTATTACTGCAGCGGCAGCAATTACTGTAATAATTATATTTTTAATCTCATTTACAAAAATACTACCAGCCTCTTGTATTTGCTGGAGTTTCTGTATCTTCAACTCCACTTTGAACAATTCTGCTTGGACATCTTCCCAGTCCCAGCGACGTCGCTGCTCGCAATCCTGCAATTTGATTTCATGTATAGATGTTATGAACTCATACGTTTTATTGTTGTTTTCAGACTGCGCCTCAAAAAGTTCACAATCCAATATTTTTCTTGATTTCAAAAATAGAGCCATCCAACCACCATATAACAAACTGCCAACAATAAATATAGTAAATATCAATTTGTTATAAAATAACAAGACTATACTAAAAACGATAAAAGTCAACATTGCAAAAGAAACATTCAACACCTTTTGAGTTAAGAAAGTATTCACCCTCTGATGATCATTCATTCTTTGCAACAAGTCACCCATCAATTTTGTATCAAGGAATGACATCGGCAACTTCAATAATTTAATAAAGAAGTCGCTGACCATAGAAACATTGATACGTAGATTGACATGAAGTAACATCCATCTTCTTAAGAAATCAATGACCGTTCGACTTACAGTCAACACCAATTGCCCCAAGAGAATCAGCCAAACGATTTTCAAATCATTATGCTTAATTCCAACATCAACTATAGATTGAGTCAAAAAGGGAAGAACCAATTGAATAAGACACCCGACCATTAAGCCCAACAACACCTGTAAAAAATAAGAACGGTATTTCTTAACATACCCCCATAAGAAGCCAAAAGAACGGCGTTCCCCATTTTGATTATCCCCATTCATATTGTAAGAAAAGAACTTCTGAGTTGGTTCCAAGAACATGACAATTCCTTTATCTAACCCTTGCGAACAAGTACTAGTCCAATGCTGAGCAAACTCCTTTTGATTATAAGTCACCAATCCCTTTCCAGGATCTGCAACATAAAATTTTCGAGAACCTTTTACTTTATATAAAACAACAAAATGGCACTGGTCCCAATGTAACAAACACGGCATTGGACCTTTAATTAAGTCAGAAACAGCAACTTTTGCACAAAGTGCATGGAAACCAATTTCGGTAGCAGCACCATTTAATCCAAGCATAGAAACCCCTTGTGTCGTAGCCGAACAAATCTTTGACAGAGAATCAATCGAATAATCCCTGCCAAAGTACTTACATATCATTTGCAAACAAGCCACACCGCATTGCATGCTGTCGTGTTGGAAAATTATTGGAAATTTCATTATCTTCTTTTATTTAAAATGTCCCTTTATCTGTATCAACATTTTGAATTTTCTTCTTAATGTTTATCTTTTTTCCTGTGGAGAAATTCCAGCTAAAACCTATTGTCCACATAGATTTATTATCTAAAATCTTTGAATTACAAGAATTCTGCAAAACTTTATTTGGCAAAGTTTCAGTATGGTATTTAGAAACCGAAAACAGCCAATAGCATCCCATAGTCAAGCGGAAGTCCTTGTGCTGCCAATACATTTGAAAGTTATTGGCATTTTCATCTTGTAAAAGACAAGAACCATCATTTTGTCGAGAAACCACACTCCCTTGATAAGATGCACCAAAATTTCCTTTTCTCACATCTATTGAATAATATAATGGTGCATACAATCGTTTATATTTCCCGATAAAAGAACTGCTTGACTTCTGTTCAACTATCATACCATATAATTTGAAATTCAGCAACTCATTCTTAAAGGGCTTGATATTTAACAAATACATACCACCATACTGCAACATGCTTTTAGCATTTTCTAATGTAGAGATTACATATTGCTTACTATTCTTTATTTCCAGTCTATAACTTGTATAAATAGGATCTTTCTCGTATGAACAAAGACCACCTAATCGCATTTTCAACCAACCAAAATCTAAACCATACACCACATTTGACATATAATTATTGCCGCTGTGCAAATAAGGATTTCCACAACGCAACAGTTCACGGGTTATGAGCACGGCATTGTCACCCAATTGTGATATGGTAGGAATAATTGGTGTAGATGTTATCTGAAACTGAAAATTCTGGTGCTCATTCACATTATAAGCCAATACAATCTTCGGCGTAAATAGCCATTTCAAGAATCTCGTATCATCATTATAAGTTCTGACAAAAGTCTCACCAATACTAATCTTATACAACAGTTTCTTCCAAGAATTACCATACTCTGCATACAAATAATGGTTATCATTACCTGAATGATACTTGTATTCTTTGGCTGCTGAGAAAATATTGGAAATCGTAGAAAGAGAAGAAGACAAAGTTGCTTTATATCCAATAGATATCGTACTTAAACCATTCTTCTTAGTATAAGCAACTTCTCCTATCAAAGACTTCTTATGATTTCTAAGTTTCATATCATCATTCATCAAACACTCTTCATTTTCAGACGACACTTCATATTTATTCCTTTTCTGTTCATTATAATAATATGTACCGGTCAAATCCACCACTATTTCTTGCTCATGAGGCAGATTCTTGGAAAAATAAACATCTAAAGAAGGATTAAATGTTCTTATATGACTATCTTCTTCTCCATTTTCTTCCCTATAGCCTTGACCATCAAGAGAAAGAATCTGACTATTGGCTTGCTTAAAATTCGTTTCAAACTTAGGAGAAAAAGCTATTTGAAATGTATGAGACCCAGAAATGTTTTGCGAAAACTTCATGTTGACATCATGAGTCGTATATCCAAATTTATCTCTCGAATTATAGAGATGAGCGTATTCCGTATCCTCTATTCTGTAGCGATAGTCATCCGAAGTTAGACGTTTCTTATAGTCACGATAACGCAAAGAATAATCTAAAGAAAACTGATGATTGCCAACAACTCGTTTAATATAAACATCATCATTTCCAAATCCTGTTGCAAATGCATGATCTGCCTCAAAGCCACCATTCCACCCTGTATCTAATCTTCTAGTAATCACATTAACAACAGTACCTGCTGCTGCATAACGAGCTGGAGGGATATTATAGTATTCCACCTTCAAAACCTTATCTGCCGGAATCATCTTTAAGTCATTATCCGTGGCTTTTATTCCATTGAGGAGTATCTGCACAGAACCACCACTTATTCTTTTTATTTTTTTACCCACCACATCCATAGACAAGTCCTCTACCGTTCCCAACAAATCACTTGACTGACGAGCATTTTTAATTTGTTCTTTGGAAAACGTATAAACAGTCTTATCTATATAATTTATCTTGCGAGAGCCCTTTATCACCACATCACTTAAGTTAAAAGAGGTCTCCTCTATCACAAAATCTTTAGTGATGACATTTCCTGTCGATGGCATACGCAATCGGATTATTTCTGTTTTAGATAGGAAACCAACAGCAGACGCAACTACCCGATACTTTCCTGCCACCATAGCAGGAAGAGTATATTTGCCTTCCATATCAGAAACACAGCCACACAAAAACTTAGTTGAATCGACAGAAGAATAAACTGCCACATTGACGAATGGCTGCATATTTCCCGCAGAATCAGTAATCTTACCCTGTAAAACAACTTGAGCATCAACAGGAACAAGACAAATCATATGAAGTAATAAAATTATAAGCGTTCTCATTTTCATCCTATAAGATAGTTTTGAATTTCAACATATTGTAAATCTTAAAAAATCAACTCATTTTCCTTAAGAGTGTAATCAGGAGCTTTACATGTCTGTCCTACAGAAAGATGAATATTAACCACAGCACCATAATTTCCCCCCTCAGGCAGTTTATAGTACTCTAATTCTACTATCATGTCTAAAGGAATGACTTTTAATTGAGTATAGATGCCAGGAGTAACATACGTCCCATTCAAGAAAAAGCAAACACTTTCACCCGTACTAGAGTCAATCCAATCATTGCCATCTTTTTTAATTTCAGGAAGCATTGCCAAGGCATCAACAACATATTTTGCATTGCTTTTCTTCTTTAATCCTGCCAAAGGATACACTATCTTTTTAATCCTTGGAGTCAAAGCATCATTACATTTTTCCATTTTCACATTGATAGTAGCATTACCACTAAAAGGCTTACCATCCATGTATTCAGGAATCTCCTTCAAATTAAACTCCTTAGTCTTATATCCGAAAGCACTGACCACATAATGATATTGCTTCTTATAATTATATGGCTTCAAATAATAATTACCCTGCATACCACTTACAGAGAAATATTCCATTTTATCAGTATCCGTCAAATCATAAACACAGATTGTAGCAAAAGGTATCATCACCTGCTTACCTTCCACCTCTGTATATACATTTCCACTTATCCAAATTTCAGATTGCGCTTTCAACATAATGCTAATCATCAGCATTACCAATATCATCATGCTCTTTTTCATATCTCTTTAAAATCATTTTTTGTTTAACATTAAAAAGAATAACATCCTCCATTGTCATTCCTTTATCGAAAGGGAATGGACAAGATATATCATCAGGATTTGTATGTTCTAATAATTTCTGAGAACAAATACCAGGACAACATGGAAGCAATTTGCAAGCCTGACATTTAGCCGGAAACTTTAGCGCCAACCGCGTTTCTAACCGCTGAGTATCCCAAACTATCAAACCAGACTCTGCCAAATATCCATAATGATATTCCTCTCTAAAATCTCTTGCTGTACATTTGAATATCTTACCATCATAATTAATTATTGCCTGATTGTAATTATCAGCCTCGCAACCACAATAAGTATGAGTAAAGGCCATTGAGCTTAACATGAAACCCGCCTGATTAATCTTATTTATTGCATTCCACAAACTTTCAAGACCAATCTTCCCTTCATCAGTTTGCCAAACTTTCTGAAGACAACACTTCAATCTCAAACTCATTAAACTTTACCAAATTTTTCTTTTTCATTTTTTCAAATTTAAAAATTGTTACTAACTTTCTAATCACAATTCGTAAAAGAATTTAACATTTAATTCTTTTGTCAGAATTCTAATAATTATATAACCGGTCAATATTACTTATTATACAATGATTAAAGGAAGATTATTTCATCTTCATCACCTATCTCATCACCATCAGGAATATAAATTTTGGTTCCATTCCCTAATGTCACCCAATAGCCTCCTCCATAGACCTGTGACATTTCATCTTTTGTTAATATTTCTATTTTCATATTTCTGTTATTTTTGTTTTACGGCTGCAAAGGTACAGACTTTTCTGTATATCATTTCTAACGAAAAACTAATGTTTTTCTAATATTTTGCCTGCATTTTTATTAGAACACACTACACATTATTATATTAAAGCAAAAAAACAAGCATTAATCATTTGCAGTTTCCTTTTTTTTAATTACCTTTGCACGAAAAAGCATTCATATGAAGAAAGTACATATCATTTCGCTAATTGCTATCATTACAATTACTTGCCTGCAAGGATTTAATATATTCTTGCAATACAAGAACTATGCATTCGAGGAAATGGATAAGATAAATGAAACCTTATACAGCTCCATAGACGAAGAACTAAATTTAAGAAACAGAAAAGCTATTCAACCCGATAAGCTGGGAGAACAACATTTCATATACAAAGAATGCACACCAAATGAAAGAAATATAACAAATGGAGACAAGGAAATCGACCTGAGAGTTTTTGATGCCAAAGAATTAAAAAGAAAAGGATTGATTCGCTCTTCCACTGACATTCTCAATCTCACAATGCAAGACCATAATCTGGAAAAAGGAAATGATATCAACCTTTCCACATTAGACACAGTATTTACAAAGAATCTGAAGACAAAATACAAGCATATCATATATTTACTTGACAATAAGAAAAAGCATATTAAGTTTGCTGGATGCAAGGAAGAAGACATAAGTAATTGGCACATATCTAATGACGTGGCTGTCAATCTTGCCAAACCACGTTTTATACGAGTTGCTATACTTATCACTCCATCACAATTCATCATACAATCTTTTTGGGCTTTAGTCTTATCTGTCCTTTTCGTTATAATAGCAGCTATTTGCATTGGCTACCAACTGCGTGAGATAAAAAAACGTGATGAACTACTAAAGAGCAGAGCATTAACCGTAAACAGTATTATCCACGATTTAAAGTCTCCAATCAATAGCATCATTGCACTTATGGGAGTCATCAAACTCAAAATCATGGATGAGCCAACTAAAAGACTAACTGGACAAATAATCAACAAGTCCAAACTGCTCGTAAACGACATAGAGACTATCCTTTCCACAGCTAGTGATGGAAGAAGGATTATCTTAAATCCCGAAAAGGTTGATGTTGTTGAGTTGGCAAATCAGGCTAAGTCTGATATTGACATTATCTACAAGGACAAAGAGCATACTATTACCATCAACAACAACGATGTAAAAGGCGACTCTATCATAAACGCAGACAAAATGTACCTGCTCAACGTTATCAGAAACCTCATGGAGAATGCTGTAAAATATGCAGACAAAGGCGTTATTGTTAATGTTTCCATCAAAAAAGACAGCAATGGACTACAGGTTTGCATAGCAGACAACGGATGGGGCATCAGCAAGAAAGATCAAAAACTGATATTCAAGCAGTTTTATCGAGTACCACATGAGCATGGACCTAGAGGGCATGGCATCGGATTGGCACTTGTAAAATATGTAGTAGAATCACATGGAGGCCATATTTTAGTTAAAAGCGAAGTAGGTAAAGGCAGCAAATTTATCTTTAATATTCCCTCAATTTAAAACATAATAAAAAGACATCATGGACAAGATAAAAGTTCTCATCGTTGATGACGATGCTATATTAGGCGCAACTCTTACACTAGGGCTGGATGCACTAGGCATGCAACCTATCTATCAAACCTCCTTGACAGGTCTGCAGTCTGCCATACAATCAGCATCCCCTAACATCATATTGCTTGATGTAGAAATCGGAGAAGACAATGGTATCGACCAAATGCAACAGCTCAAACTATATGCACCCAACATACCTGTTATATTCATGTCATCACATATAGACGCAGGATATTTGACTAGAGCCATTGGAGAGGGAGCTGTCAACTTTCTTAAAAAACCCTTTGAAATAGAAGAACTTGTAGCCTATATTCTGCGATTTGCCAATATTGAAAATAAAAAAGATGCAGCATCCATCGTATCCATAGGAACACATTCACTCAATATCAAGACAAGGGAGCTATCCTTAAATGATAAAACAGAATACAGACTTACAACGAAACAATTTCAAGTCATTGTTTTCCTCTTGGAACATCAAGGCGAAACGGTCACCCGACAAGAATTGAAACACGAACTTTGGCCAGACGGGAATGACTCCGATGCTAGTCTCGACAACTACATTTCGCAACTGCGCAAGATATTTGTTGCAGATAAAGGCATCAATATCATAACTGTCCCTAAAATGGGCTTCAAACTCGAAATCTCTTAAAGTGTAAAGGCACTGAAAAGTGAAGGCTTTTCGGTGCCTTTGCTTTTTATAATAAGGTGATATTGTTAACATTACGTTAAAGTATGAAAATAATTGCCCAAAAGTTTGGAACTTATTGAGAAAAAGCATACCTTTGCAGTGTTCTATTGAAGTAGTACACTAAAACATTAAAGATTATGATACAGATTAAAGACATTGATTTTAGATACCCAGGTAGCAAGCACCTTGTATTTAGAGATTTCTCTTTGGAACTCAAGGAGAACAATATTTATGGCTTGCTTGGTAAGAACGGTACAGGCAAGAGCACCCTGCTCTACCTCATCAGCGGATTGCTCCGCCAGCAACAAGGTACCGTTCTCGTGGATGGCATTTCGGCACAAGATCGCAAAGCCGAGATGCTGAAGGACATCTTCATGGTGCCTGAAGAGTTTGAACTGCCAAACGTTTCCCTCGCCACCTACGTGAAGATGAATCAGGGGTTCTATCCTAACTTCTCGCAGGAAGTGCTGGACCGTTGCCTCAAGGATTTTGATTTACCACTCTCTCTCAAGTTGAACGAACTCTCGATGGGACAGAAGAAGAAGGTATTCATGAGTTTCGCACTCGCCACGGGTACCCGCTTTCTTCTGATGGACGAGCCAACAAATGGTCTCGACATCCCATCGAAGAGCCAGTTCCGTAAGGTCATCGCCAACAACATGACGGAAGACCGCACCCTCATCATCTCAACTCATCAGGTGCACGATGTAGAGTCACTGCTCGACCACATCATCATCATGAACCAGAGCCAGCTTCTGCTCGATGCATCGGTTTCAGAAATCTGCGGGAAATACACCTTCGAATATCGCAACCCACAGGAAATGGACGACACCGTGCTCTACGCCGAGCCAACCCTGCAGGGCAATGCCGCCATCTGCAAGCGACAGGAGGGTGAGCAGGAAACACAGATGAACCTGGAATTGCTCTTCAATGCAGTGATTAATAAAAAATTAAACGATTAAATGATTAGACGATTATGAAAAAGAATTTCGATTTACATAGATTAGGAATGATTATCCGTTGGGATGTATTAAACAACTGGACCCATAATTTGGGAGTTATTGCAGGACTCGCCATCTGTTTTTCAATCACAAACATCATCCGGCTTTACAAAATTAGTGGCTTTATTGCAGCATCCCATGAACTAGATGCCATGACCGACAGTTATAAGAAATCCGCATATATGTTCTTTGGATTCATTTCTTTTATGGTCATTTACGTATTGGCATCTTGCATCTTCAGAAACATGAAGACCAAGTTACAGCGCGAAAGTTTCCTGATGCTTCCTGCCACTAACCTGGAAAAATATGTGGCTCGATTCCTGGTTGTTACCGTTGGTGGTCTTGTGACTTTGCTAGGAGCCTTGGTCATTTCAGATGTTATCCAGCTCATCTTTAGCTTTTTCATCACTCCAGGCTTCCATATCAGCCTTACATGGCCAGTACTCAGCCACACCATTTTTGCCCTTTCCCCAATAGACAACTCTTGGCAAACAATTCTGGAGTTCTACTCCTTCCTGATATTTGCCCATTCCTTCGCAACCCTGGGAGGAGCCTTCTACCGTAAGTTTCCTGTGCTTCTGACAGCATGTACGGGATTGGCACTTTGTCTGATTTTGGGTTATATTATCAACGAACTGGGTGAAGCCGGATGGCTTGATTTCGTAGGAACCTTGCACATCGAAGAGGGTTCTTCTGCTCAATATTGTGCTGTATTCACCTCGTCTGCAGTATTTCTTGCTTTGACTGCCTTCAACTATTGGGCATCTTACAAGCTCTTCACCCGTATGCAGGTTATCTGCAACAAGTGGATCAACATCTAAGAATTAAAATTTGAAGATTATGAATTTCAGTAATGATAAAGCAATATACGTACAGATAGCCGAGCGACTGAGCGATGAGATTCTGGCGGGCAAGTACAAGGAAGACGAGAGAATACCGAGCGTCAGGGAATACGCCGTGCTGCTGGAGGTAAATGCCAACACAACCGTGAAGGCATACGACCTGCTTGCCACCGATGAGATTATCTACAACAAGCGAGGCCTAGGCTACTTTGTTTCCGCTGGAGCCAAGAAGCAGATTAAAAAGACCCGCAAAAAGGAGTTTATGAAAGAAAGACTCCCGGAACTCGCCCGACAAATGCAGCTTCTCGACATCTCCATCGATGAAGTGAAGGAAGAGTTGGAGAAGAATCTCAAAAAGATAAAGATATGATGACACTATTCATCCTCAAATATATATTTATAGCTTCTGTTTTTGCCTTATATATAATAAGGTGTATGTAATAACGTTTTAAAAAAAGAGTTACGCTTGCAACTTTCTGAAAGTTGCAAGCGTCTAATGGTTTAAATTGATATCCATAAAACGAAAGTAATATGTCATTAATTCATCTAAAAGACGTCAACAAGACCTATCAGGGTGCTCAGCCACTCCATGTGCTGAAGGGCATCGACCTCGACATCGAACGTGGCGAGTTCGTCAGCATCATGGGTGCTTCCGGCTCGGGAAAATCCACCTTATTAAATATACTGGGTATTCTCGACAACTACGATACGGGCGAATACCGACTCAATGATGTGCTCATCAAAGACCTCTCGGAAACCCGTGCTGCCGAATACCGCAACAAGATGATCGGCTTCATCTTCCAGTCGTTCAACCTCATCTCGTTCAAGACAGCGGTAGAAAACGTAGAACTTCCACTCTTCTACCAGGGCGTGAGCCGCAAGAAGCGCCACGAACTGGCGATGGAATATCTCGAAAAACTGGGCTTGAAGCAATGGGCCAACCATTATCCTAACGAGATGTCGGGAGGACAGAAGCAGCGTGTAGCCATCGCCCGTGCCCTCATCACCAAACCCGAAATCATCCTTGCCGATGAGCCTACCGGAGCTCTCGACTCCAAAACGAGCGTGGAAGTGATGGACCTGCTGAAGGAACTGCACCAGAAAGAGGGAATGACTATCGTGGTGGTAACCCACGAAAGCGGTGTTGCCAACGAGACCGATAAGGTTATCCATATCAAGGACGGACTCATCGGAAGCATCGAAGACAACAGAGACCATCATCTCGTATCGAAAGACTACGTGAAATAACTTTGAACTTGGAACATGAGAGAATTAATCAAAGAAATATGGAGCACGTCGAAGCGCAACAAGCTCCGCACTTCGCTCACGGGATTTGCCGTTGCCTGGGGAATCTTCATGCTGATATTCCTGCTGGGCGCCGGAAACGGACTGATTAATGCCCAGTTGCAGCAAAGCACCCGATTCCTTGCCAACTCCATGCGAGTATTCCCGGGCGAAACCTCCAAGGCTTACAAGGGACTGAAGGAAGGCAGAAGCATCACGCTCAACGACAAGGATATCCTCATCAGCAACAAGACCTACGGTCAATACATAGATGATGTGGGCGGAAGACTGGAACAGTATAACGTGAACATCAACTACGGCGATAATTATGTGGCAAGCCAGTCATTGGTGGGTGTGGCTCCTACGCATCCCAAAATCGACAAGACGGAGATGATAGCCGGACGATTCATCAACGAAATCGATATGAAGGAGCAGCGCAAGAATGTGGTGCTGAGCCGAAGCCAGGCCAAGGAACTCTGCAAAGACTACCGTTCGCTGGTGGGCAAGAACGTAAAAATCAGCAACCTCAACTTCCAGGTGGTGGGAATCTACAAGGATGATGAATCGCGCAATAATACCGAAGCCTTCATCGCCTACTCCACCATAAAGACCATCTACGCCAAGGGCGATGATGCGGGAAGTCTGGAGTTTACCATCAAGAATCTGAAGACCAGGGAGGACAATAAGCAGTTTGAAAAGAACTACCGCGCCAGCATCAACAACAACCATCAGGCAGCACCTGATGACGAGCGAACCATCTGGCTCTGGAACCGATACATGGACAACATCCAGATGAACCAGGGAATCGCCATCATGCAGACGGCCCTCTGGATAGTAGGTCTGTTCACCCTACTGAGCGGAATCGTGGGCGTAAGCAACATCATGCTCATCACCGTGAAGGAGCGAACCCGAGAGTTTGGCGTAAGAAAAGCCATCGGCGCCAAACCTTGGTCGATACTGAAGCTCATCATCACCGAGAGCATCATCATCACCTCGTTCTTCGGCTACATCGGAATGGTATGCGGCGTGGCGGCAAACGAAATCATGGACGCAACCATCGGCCACACCACCGTAGATACCGGACTGTTTAAAGCCGCCATGTTTGTGAACCCTACGGTGGGCCTCGGCACCTGCATCGGCGCCACCATCACCATCGTCATCGCAGGCACCATCGCAGGACTCATCCCAGCCATCAAGGCTGCAAGAATCCGACCGATAGAAGCGCTGAGAGCGGAGTAATGCAAAATGTTGAATGTTAAGTGTTGAATGTTGAATTCATTCTTGCTTACACCTTATTATATATATAGAATAGGCTATGCGATTAGATTTAGATACATATAAAGAGATTCTCGACACCATCACGAGGAACAAGAGCCGCAGTCTGCTTACGGGCTTCGGTGTGTTCTGGGGCGTGTTTATGCTCATCGCCCTGATGGGTGGCGGACAGGGACTGAAGGAGATGCTGCAAAACAACTTCACAGGCTTTGCCACCAACACCGCTATCATCTGGGCGCAGAACACCACCAAACCCTACAAGGGATTCAACAAGGGGCGCTCCTGGCAGATGGAAGAGAAAGACCTGGACAGATTGCGCCACCAGGTGCCCGAACTCGATGTCATTACCCCGCTGCTCTTCGGCGGCAACAAGTCGGTGGTATTTGGCGACAAGAAATTCAGCGGCAGCACCCAGGGCGTAAATCCTGACTACGCCAAAGTTTCTGCGCCACAGATGTTTTACGGCAGATACATCAACGAGATGGATGTGCGCCAGCAGCGCAAGGTTTGCGTCATCGGTAAACAGATTTACAAGAATCTCTTTCCTGGCGGCGGTGATCCGTGCGGCAAGAGCGTAAGAGTAGACTCTACCTATTATATGGTGATAGGCGTAGATTACCGCTCGGGCAACGGCGTGAACTTCGGCGGTCGTGCCGATGAAACCATCACCCTGCCCCAATCGGTTTTGCGCAGCGCTTATAACCGGGGTAAGGCAGTAGACATCATAGCCACCACCGGCAAACCGGGCGTAGTGATGAGCAGCATTGCCCAGCGGATGAGAGAAACCGTGGCAAGAGCCCACAGCATCGACCCTACGGACGAAAAGGGCATTATGGTGTTCAATACCGAAGTTCTCTTCCAGATGCTCGACAACCTGTTCAAGGGCGTCAACTTCCTCATCTGGCTGGTAGGCATCGGTACCCTTCTCGCCGGCGCCATCGGAGTTTCCAATATCATGATGGTAACGGTAAAGGAGCGAACCACCGAGATAGGCATCCGCCGAGCCATCGGAGCCACGCCTAAGATGATTCTCTCGCAAATCATCTCCGAGAGTATTCTCCTCACCCTGGTAGCCGGCATGAGCGGCATTCTCTTCGGTGTTGCCATCCTGCAGATGCTGGAAGTAGGAAGTACCACGGATGGCATTCTTACCGCCCACTTCCAGGTAGATTTCTGGACGGCCATCTCTTCTGCCATCCTCATCTGCATCCTTGGCGGCCTAGCCGGACTCGCCCCTGCATGGCGAGCCATGAGCATCAAACCGGTAGATGCAATGAGAGACGAATAAATAACTTTGAACTTTGAGATTTGAACATTGAACTTTATGAAATGCTTCAAGTCAATATCTCAGAGTTCATCAGGTAATCATAAAGTTCAACGTTCAAAATTCAAAGTTCAATGTATAAAAAGTATTCAAAGTTGATTGTTGCGGCGATTGTCGCCTTGATTTTCATCGGAACCTTCGTGTTCCTTTATGAGAAATCGCAGCCGAAGCCTGTGGAGTATACTGAGTTTACTCCTAAGATGGCTGATGTTTTGAAAACTACCGTCATCACGGGCAAGATTGAGCCTCGCAACGAGGTGAGCGTAAAGCCTCAGATTAGCGGTATCATCACCGAGATTTGCAAAGAAGCGGGTGATTATGTTCAGGCGGGTGAGGTTATCGCCAAGGTAAAGGTGATTCCGGATATGGGACAGCTCAGTTCGGCTCAAGCACGCGTGCGCCTTGCTGAAATCAACCTGAAACAGGCACAGGTGGATTATGGCCGTGAGGAACAGCTCTTCAAGAAACATCTGGTCAGCGCCGATGAGTTTGATAAGGTAAAGCAGGCGATGAAACAGGCACGCGAGGAGGTTACCGCTGCTGAAGATGCTCTCCAGGTGGTGCACGATGGTGTAAGCAAGAGCAATGCCAGCGCTTCTTCCACCCTCATCCGTTCTACCATCTCAGGCATTATCCTCGATATTCCGGTCAAGGTGGGTAATTCGGTGATTCTTGCCAACACTTTCAACGATGGTACTACCATCGCCAGTGTAGCCAACATGAACGACCTCATCTTCCGTGGCAATATCGATGAAACCGAAGTGGGAAGTCTCGTTACAGGAATGCCGATGAAGATTACCATCGGAGCCTTGCAGAACCTCAACTTCGAGGCAAACCTGGAGTATATCTCTCCTAAGGCTGTAGAAAACAATGGTGCCAACCAGTTTGAGGTAAAGGCAGCCATCCGTTCTACCAAGGGCGGCAAGATTCGTTCCGGTTACAGCGCCAATGCCGAGATTGTACTGGCCAAGGCTACCCATGTACTCACCGTTCCGGAGAGTGCCATTGAGTTTAGCGGCGATTCTACCTTTGTATATATCATAAAAGGTAGCGGCGAGAAGAAGACTTATGAGCGCAAACAGGTAACTACCGGTTTGAGCGATGGAGTAAATATAGAAATCAAGAAGGGTCTGGGCCTCAAGGACAAGGTTCGCGGTCCTCAGGTAATAGCAGAAAATAAGGATGATGACGAATAGTCATCATCCTTATTCTTTTTTATAGGCATCAGATAACTTAGATGTTATCCTTTTCTATATCCTTGAAATAGCGGTAAGTACCCACCTTCAGTTCATCGCAGGCAATCTCATCACAAACGATGATACCATGCTGGTGCTGCTGCAGAGCGCTGATGGTCCAAGCCTGGGTAACAGGACCTTCGATGGCAGCCTGCAGGGCGCGGGCCTTGTTATGACCGTTGCAGAGAATCATTACCTCTCGGGCAGCCATCACGGTACCCACACCTACGGTCAGAGCCAGACTAGGTACCTTCTCAGGATCATTATCGAAGAAACGGGAGTTGGCAATCTTTGTATCTGTAGTGAGCGTCTTTACTCGGGTGCGGGAGGTAAGAGAAGAGAATGGCTCGTTGAAAGCGATATGGCCATCAGGACCGATACCACCGATAAAGAGGTCGATGCCACCCGCTTCTTCTATCATCTGCTCATAATGACGGCACTCCTCTTCCAGATTCTCGGCATTACCGTTCAGGATATGAATATTTTCCTTAGGGCAGTCGATATGATTGAAGAGATTGGTAGCCATGAAAGAGTGATAGCTCTCAGGATGGGATTCCGGCAAACCTACATATTCATCCATATTGAAGGTGATGACATGCTTGAACGAAACCTTGCCTTCTTTTACCGCCTTTACAAGATTGGCATACATGCCCTGAGGTGAAGAACCGGTTGGCAAACCCAGAACAAAAGGACGTTCAGCAGTTGGTTGAAATCTGTTAATTGTTTCAACTACATGATCAGCTGCCCACTTTGACAACTTCTCATAATCTTTTTCGATAATAACACGCATAATCTATTTCTTATTGTTTAGTTGTAAAATTCAGAAAACAAAAGTAATAAAAATCTGTTTCATTACCGCTAAAAGATGGCAAAAATTATATTTTTTTACAGTTTGCGGTATCTACTTCTTCATAGCCCTCCTGCTCTACATATTCATCAAAACCGATGCTGATATCGGCGCCATTCTGCTCGAAGAGACGCAGTAATTTCTGCTGCATATCGGGTGCGATGAGGATGGCGCCGCGCTTCGCCTTGCAATAGGTGCTTTCGCTGATATAGGGCGAAAAGTGCCAGAAATGAGGCGTATTGGCAGAAGGTATCGTGCCGAACATGCGGCGGAATCCGCGTGCCATGCGTATAATCTTCTTCTGAAGACGATAGGCGCAGCCCTGCTCGTTGCAGGCTATATGGTCCGGGTTCAGAATACTGAACACCTTTTCCGACTTACGCAACTTCTGATAACGCTCAAAACGAGCACAAAAATGATGTACCGGACACGCCTCCTTGAGACATACCGTATCAATGGAATGGATTGAAATATTGTTCATACTCATTACTTTTTTAGTTGGATAAATAATTTTTTCTACGAAAGATTGAGGGGCTGTTATCGGCAAACAGGAAACTGGCGAACCACAGACAGCCAACTAGTCGCTATGAGAACAGTGGGCTGTTCTAGCCAGACAGCTATCGGAAAAGCCTGAGAAAGAATTTTAAGAAAGGAACTGCGAGAAACTCTTCACTCTTCACCTAATCCTCGGAAATGCCGATAAACAGAGGGGATTCGAGGGGTGAAGAGTTGTTTCTCACTCTTCACCCACTCTTCACCACTCTTCACCCGCCTGCCGCTTAGCTATATTTTCAGATTCTTACAAGCAGATAGGCCTGACCCTTCTTGGTATGCTTCATCTTGCAACCCAGAAGTTTGAGCGACTGGCCTATGCGAATCTTGGTACTCAGATTGCTTATCAGCATCGGAAATCTTTCGTGCAGAACCTCGAAAACATCCGAACAGATGAGCCATTCGCCCGTTTCATTATCTTCAGGAACACGGAAGCAACTCTTCAGCATCGATTCAAAATCATCTACCTTGAAGAAAGGAAGATTGCACTTCTGGATACGATCCACCTCGGCATTGGTAAACCAGTAAGGCGTCTTCTTATGGCAAAGCTCATACATAACTTGTGCATAGAGCTGGTCATAAATGATGGGTGAACCGTTGTCGATATATTCACCTGCCGGAATGTGCAGACAGACGAAGCGGCGGCTACCCGTAGGGTCGCAGAGCGGATGCTCATCATTGGTGGTTGCCAGGAAGGAAGCATAACGTGAACGGTCATCCTGACACTTGCCGAAGATAGGACGCCCGTTCACCTTCACCTTCGAAAGCATCTGCTTCAGCTTGCCCTGCTGCGATGGTCCCATATTCGCAAACTCATCTATGTTGACAAAGAGATTATGAGTGAGCGCCATCTCGGAGTCAAACTTATTGGCAAAGTTGATGTGGTCGAGGAAATACTGGCGCAGATGATCCGGCAGCAGGCGATAGGCAAAGGTACTCTTGCCGCAACCCTGCTTGCCGATAAGCACAGGAGTGGTTTCGTTGCCATGAAACATATCCATCTGCAACCAGTGGGCGACAGCTGAACGGAGCCAGGTGGCGCACCATCCCAACTGTTCACTTGTAAGCCCCGGAATCCTGCCAAAGAGTTCAGCCACATGATTCTTACCATCCCATTCCGGCAGGTTCTCGAGATATTCCCTGATAGGGTCAAACTCCGGAACCTCTTCAGAACGTACGAACTCCTCAATATCCTGTCGGGGCGACTTCTTACCTCCTACACCCAACCGCTTGGCGTGACGGACGATGGAATTGAAAGCCTCCGGAGTCAGCACCTTCCAGGTTGAGTCAGAAGATTCCTCCTCTTCCCCACCGATTTCCGGTTCCTCTTCTACGGGCTCCTCTGTTTCGTCCTCATTCTTTGAGAGAGTGAGATACTCGGTTTTACCACTTAGCACATTTCTACGGAAGAGATAATACTCATCGAGAAAACTCTCAACAAGAGAGAGTGCAGAAATTTCGTTTGTCATCTTATCTGATGACGATAAAGCTGTAACTTTGTTCATATATTAATTTTTTTAGTTAATAATATTCATTCTTTTAGCCCTTATATATAATAAGGTGAAGAGTGGTGAAGAGTGGGTGAAGAGTTGTCTCTGACTCTTCACCCCTCGAACCCCCTCTGTTTATGGGCATTTCCGGGCTTCAGGTGAAGAGTGAAGAGTTTCAGCTCATTCATGGCTCAGCATTTCGCCGCTCTTTCGTTTTCGATTGCAAAGTTAATACTTCCCTTCGCCGATTCCAAATTTTCCCCGCCACCTTCCCGCTACTTTTCTGAAATCAGGGAAGAAACAAGGGGGCTACGGGGAAAAATATGGGGAATTTCTCCAAAATCCTTGTCTTAATCTGGATAATTTGCTTCGAATTCGCTCATTTGTGTAGAAGATAATTTGCCTAAATAGTGACAACAATTAATACTTTGTAATTTGGGTGTATAAATAGAACTTTTAGCAAACGTGTTACACGAATTGAGACACCTTAGCCGTAATTTTGCAGCCGAAATAAAAAATAATTGTATTATGACATTAAAAAAATTACTAGACTCGCTTTCGTTTGACGAAATTGCACCATACCTTATAAGGCATTATACATGCGATTATGCGCCAGGAGTTTTTTTTGTGGATCTGCTTCCTAAAATATTTTGTCACAGACTTGACAATACTCTTGGTAAAGAAATAAGAATAGATGTGGCTTATTACGAATAAAGAAATGACTTCAAACAATATTGAAGAGTATAGAACGTTTTCCATATAAAAAGATTCAAAATATGACTGCATTGGAGAAATATATTTGGATAGTAAGAACACTCTATAACAAAGGAGATAGAGGGTTGTCGCTGAAAGAACTCAACGACAAGTGGATACATGACGAGAACATCAGCAATGGAGAGCCTTTGCCACGGCAAACCTTCGACCGGTGGAAAGGAAACATTCTGATGATACTCGGCGTGAACATTGAATGCCGGTTAAAAGGCGGTTACCGGTATTACATCTCCAATCCAGAATGTTTGAGTAAAGGTGGGCTGGTCCGTTGGCTACTGGATACATATTCTACAGCAAATACCTTGTCGCAAAGCACTCAGTTGAAAGACAGAATTCTTGTTGAAGAAATACCATCTAACCGTAACTACTTGACAGACATCATAGAGGCGATGAAGAGTAATAAAGTGGTAACGTTGACGTACAAGAGTTTTATACATGGCTCCTCTCATACGTTTTCTGTAGAACCTTACTGCCTAAAGATGTTCCAAAAAAGATGGTATTTATTGGCGAAGAATCTCGTTGATAACAATCTGCGTATCTATGGGCTTGACCGTTTGGAAAATTTTGAGGAAACCAAAGAGCATTTCACGATGCCCAAGAATTTTGATGCAAACACCTATTTTTCCTCATTCTATGGAATAGTAACAGACGAGACCATCCCATTGCAACGCATTGTGGTTCGGGCAAATAGGCAACATCAGCATTATCTTCGTTCTCTGCCATTGCATTCTACGCAGAAAGAGATATTCACCTGCAAGGACTACGCAGACTTCGAACTGACATTGCGACCTACCTATGATTTCATCATGGAACTGTTACATTTTGGAAATATGATAGAGGTATTGGAACCACAATCCCTACGACAGACCATGAAAGGTTGGGTAAGTGACTTGTGGGAGTTATATGAAAACGACTAACAAAATCTAGATTATGGAAAGATTTGATATTAACAAAGAGCTCAAAAACTTAGAAGGACTGTCTGTCAGAGCTAAATGCTCTGCATTGGATGACCTATGCTGTACACTAAGAGAAGCCATATCAGATATCAGTAATGCCAAAAATGAGATTTTGGAAGAATACGAGCGTTCTTGCCGAAAGAAAATCATCGATGAGATCAATTCGGAGATTAAAGCAAACTTCGATGGCAGAATACCCTACGTGGACAATTACGGATATAAAGTTAGCTACGATGGGATTCCCACGTATATCAACTTCTCATGTATAGAAGGAGAATGGTATATCTATTTTACTATATTGGAAGGTAGCCTGAAGCCTGTAAAAGAACTTGTCAAAAGAATGGGAGGTGATTCCGAATCCCTGGAGCTACGTGTTTCAGAAGAAGAACTTATTTGGAAATTCCGGTACGCTTTTTCCTATACGGATGAAGATACCCGTTTAGTCCAGGAAAACCTGGCCATCGAAGAAGAAGTTATCTTCAAGTTCGGTGACCAGGCTAATACTGTCAGTTCAGAAAACTGGAAAACAATACCATTAGAAACCATGGATTCAAGAACAGATTGGGTTGTAATTCTGACTGATGACGCAGAAGCTTATCTCAATGAAATAAATGCGATAGTTGCAAAAATGAAGCATCCCAAGACTTGCTTTGTGATAGATTTGCATCCATGTGCCAATTACAAGCATTTACAGAAACTATGGGACAATTATATCATGACAGACAAGGAATCTGTAGGAGTACTTCTTAATTTTATACATCATCACTTGGTGAATCCAAGTAGGATAACTTTCTTCATACAAGATTTCAGAGAATACAGCGTTCCATATCCACTTGTGAGAGCTGTCTCTACTGAAATCGGGAAGAAAGTCACAATTGATTCTAACGCAAAAGCTATATATTATGGTCTATGCTTCGAACTGAATTGTGAATTTGCAGATTCTTACATGAATACGTTTAATGAAAATTTAGACGAAATGGGTGAAGATATTGGTTTGCAGTGGTCTATCCAAAACTCTACAGACAATGTTGTAGAGGTTCTATACTTGTACGAACCAAAAGTTTAATTATAAAACATATTAATTATGAACAATTTAACAAAACAACTGGCTAACTTATATGAGCCAAAGTGGAATGAACTGAAACAACAGTTGGATGCTAAAGGCATCAAGGTACAAGCACCTTTTATGCTGGGTGTAGCATTGGAACATAACAACCAAGGAGGTTATGTTGACGAAAGTTGGTGGACTGATGCCGACTTGAAAGTCATGGTGTTCGGGCAGGAGCCTCTCAATTGGCCTATGCCAATATTGGATGATGGCTCCCAAGTACAGTCTGATGATTTCGTAGAACTATACCAACGTTTTTATTCTGACAACTATAAAGGGGAATATTTCCTTACAGATTCTGACAACCACTTGGCTAAGAATAAGTTCTTCAGCATGGGATTCAATGGTATCATGTCGGGTATCAAAGACTTCGTTCTCGGCGAACAGTATTCCGACAAGAAAGTAGCATACCTTTGGAACAACATTTCAAAGTTGTCTGTAGGTGGACGCAAGGGTGTTGATTCTGGCATTCATGATTTGGAGAAAGAATACTTCCATGTCATCCCTCAGGAGATAGAGATATTGAAGCCTGATGTTCTCATCTTCCTGACTGGTCCTGGCCAAAACACCTATTACAGCTACATCCAAGAGAACTTCAACGTAAAGGGTTCGCCAATTCCTTTGGCAGGAAATGATATTGACGCAGTGGCAAAACTTGACATTGAAGGCGTCAGCCTTGCTTACAAGACCTATCATCCTACAGCGACCAAGGATGGAGACAGAGGTATAAAAGACGCAGAAAAATGGCAATACTATCATGCCATCTTTGATGATATGAAGGAGCATCTCGATGATATTTTCAACAATAAATAGATGAATCATTCTAAGATTATATTTCTCGATTTTGATGGTGTTTTGAACACAGAACACCATCAAAGACAATTACTGTATGAAAGGAAAGCGTGGCAAGACAAATATGGAACTTGTTTTGACCCAGAAGCCGTGAAACAACTGCAAACCATAGTAGATATGACCCATGCGGACATCGTAATAGAATCCTCATGGAAATATCTCGGTTTGGAGGCAATGCAAGACATGTGGAAAGACAGACAATTGCCAGGAAAAGTAATAGGTATAACTCCGTCTGCTATCAGTGATAACATTTTGCTCTCGACAGACTTGGATGTGTTAGATTCTTCTATGCTTCATTGTAAAGGGGCGGAAATAGCTTCGTGGCTTCATGAGAATAATATGCAAGAGGTTCCGTATGTCATTATTGATGATGAGTATGTTATATTGGAATCTCAACTTCCTCATTTCATTTTAACCAATCCCTACGATGGTATTATAGAAGAATTGGCAATGAGAGCCATTGGTATTCTGAATCGGCAATAAAAAGCAAAATAATTTAATCTTAGTCTCGACGTGTCATAATTTGTGGGACACCATCGCCATATCTTTGCACTCAGTTAAACAATTAAAGTTTCAAAGATATGACTAATGATAAATCAAACAAAGAGTTGGATAAATCTACTTTGCGTATTCCTACATTCAATATGATACTTCGTCAGATTCTTGTTGTTAATGCTTACGGAGACAAAAGCCTTAGCGATGAAATTCTCCTCCAAGATGAACTGTTCTACAACACCGTCAGGCAGTTGAACTTTTCAAAGGATTCAAGCGAAGTAAGACAGCTGTTGTCCTATCTTCTCGAATTGACAGGAGAGCCTGATAGTTATCTGGTGGAGGAGATTCTGCTGGACTTTGTGATAGGAAAGGGATGCACGGAATGTTCGAAGACCATTTGTGAAGATGCTTTTGGCAAGCATCCTACGTTTGCCGACATGATGCGCCATCCTTGGTTTGAACACTTGATGAATCATCCTGCACAAACCGAACCCTACAATCCGCTTTCTCCATTTGTTCGCAATGACGCTTTCTATTGGCGCAATTTCCATTTTCCTCTGTTCTACCATCTTCAGGAAGGTAACAGTTTGGCTTTGGAAGTGTTGGAGCATCTTGCGGCTAAAGGCGACATTCCTTCCATGGAACGTGTGTCACTTTACTACTTCGATAAATGTCAATTTTCCAAGGCGTTTCTTTTATTTAAAGCTTTGCATGAGAAAATGCAGACAACCGAATGGTATGATTGGGCGATTAAGCAAGAAATCACTAACAAACTCGCTCATCTATATACCTATGGATTAGGTGTAGAGCAAAACCTCGACAAAGGGGCTCAATACTACAAAGAGCTTGAAAATGGTTACTGCTGGGGAAACAGAGCCCAATACCAGTTGGGAAGAATGGCAGAGAAAAGGCATAACTATATAGAAGCGATGTGGTACTATAGGAAAAATATTGATAGCCGCGAGTATGGCAAGTACAGCTTCTACAGGAGAGATAAGCCGAAAGACTTGTTTCCACTTCGATTGGAGATTGCTTTTAGACAGATGAAGAAGAAGCTCAACCCTATAGTTGACTGTCTGACACTTGCGACTTGCCAAAAATGTAACGACATGGTTCTTCAGTTGAAGGTCATGATGAATGCAATAGTCACAATTGAATGGGGTGATGGTGAAACTGAATCAGTAAAATGGAAAGTGGATGACTGGGGACAGGTAAGACATTCATATCAATCGCCAGGTTATTACTGTATTACAATAAAAACAGACGAGGAGAACGTATTGACGGGATTCCATATTGTTTCTCACAAGGCAATATGCTCAATAGATGTTTCCGGCTGTAAGGGATTGACGCATCTATTGTGTCCAAATCAAATGTTGAAACAAATGTCTTTAAGCAAGACTGAATATCTCTCTGTGCTTGATGTACATGGAAATAGGCTGCAAAGAATCAACCTCAGAAAGAATCCGTTGCTTACAATCGTTGATTGTTCTAACAATCCGTTGCAAAAGATAGAAGCAGTGAAGCATCCTCCATTCAGTTTAATATGCATAAGAAAAACAAGGCTGGGAACTAAAGCAAAAAGGAGATTTCATGAAATCGTTCGTTTGAATGCAGGTCGATTATTGAGTGAGGGCTTTGTTAACCAATTGACAGAGCCGCTTTTGCCTACGTTGCTGTTTTATATAAAGAACAGCACTTGGGAAGATGTCTTGGCATGCTTGCAACAGAAAAACGAAGATTCAAAGGTAAATAATAACTTCACGGTATTGCACAAAGTCTATGCCTTGCTTAAAGCATATCGTCACGTCACTCCGTGCCCATACAAAAATGGTTTTATGTGGGCGTCAGGAACATGGGTAGTTATTGCACATAAGTTTAAAACCAAAAGGACGGGGCAAATAGTAGAAAGTCAGGCTCTCGAAGAAGAGTTCTATTTGTATGAACGCCCTTGGAGTATGATTCTTGGAACACCAGTAAAAGCATGGGACAATCGCCTGCCTTTCATGATGCTTCCACAACATCCAAATGCCTACTATGCAGCCATGTGTTTATATAATATGGTGGACAATAACACTGAAATGAAGAAACATAAAATTCCTAAGATCACTTATGGAAAAGAAAGTTGCTAAAATCATCTTTTTTGACTTTGATGGTGTTCTGAATACAGAATACCATCAAAGACAATTACAGTTTGAAGGAAAAATATGGCAAGACAGGCACGGTGCAATGAGAGTCATCAACATATTGAATCAACAATAAAACTTTCAATGAATTTTAATTTAGTTCTAACCTGTCATAAATAATGGGGCACCATAGCCATACCTTTGCACCCAATAGCGTAATTAAATTTTCAAAGATATGGCAAATGATAAGTTAAACAAAGAGTTGGTTTCTCGTATGATGGACGATGCTGCATGGAAAGAACTCTCCAAAGACTTTCCATGGACAGAACAGTTGCTTGAGAAGTATATGAACTATGTGGACTGGAAAGAAATTTCAAGAAACTACAATGTAGTGTGGACCAAAAGCCTACTTGAAAAATTCAAGCACAGACTTGACTGGCACGAATTGACATCAAACAGTAGTACACTATTGTTTACAGAAGATAACATAGAGACATTTAAGGATTGTTGGGATTGGGAAGTGCTATCAGACAAGTCTTGTATCGATATGACCCACGAACTTTTAATCAAGTATGCTGACAGATGGAATTGGGCATACATAATAGATCGATATGGTGACGATTCTATTACCTACAATGAGGAATTTCTCGAAAGGTATGGTGAATATATCCCTGCCTCAGAGTTGGGCGGTTCAAAATTATGGGACTGTATTATAGAAAAACGAATAAAAGCACTGAAACAGGAAATACTGGCTTAAATTACTCTTTTATGGTACAGAACACTACTATTGTTAAATGATAGCATGCTGTGCATATGGTCTTAGTTGAAATACCTTTCATCTCTAAAGCTGTATGCATAGCTTTTGTCTTTACTATAATGCCACTTTTCCTGTAAAACCTAAATCAACAGTTACTACACCAAGAGCCTTGAATACTCTTCTCATAGTAGGTATAGTTATGCTGTAACATTTTGAAAGCTGATAAATTGCACATAAAGAACACACAATGGTTGAATTGGAGTAAAGCGAACATCAACTGAAAATAAAATCTAAAAAACAGATATGATTTTCATTAATCCATTTAATTGTTGTACCTTTGCCATCGAAAAGAGTTGTTTGACAAGCAAACTTGTGTATAATGCAGAAGTTGAAACTATTGCCAAATCATCACCTATATTGAGGTGAAAAGCTCAAAAATAGCTCATTTTAAGCTATTCGGCAAATTTTAGTGTATTTTTTCTTAAAAACAAACTGCAATGAATGAAGATAAAGATGAAATAGAATTCAGCTACGAAGTCTTCGACCGACAGCTCGACAACTTCTGCCGAATGCTCAGCATTCTGGTAGATGCATGGGAAGATTACAGTCCGCAGGAACTTACCTTCGATATCCGTTCGCTCTGCACCAAAGCCACCCGGCTCTGCTATATGGCAGAGAAAGATATGGTGCTGCAGCACAACGACATAGCCAAGCAGCGAAAGGAGCAGAACGAAACCCATGAAGTAAGCATCAGCATCATCGTAATGCAGAAGTTTACACCCCTGATGGCGCATATCATGGAAGACATGAAAAAGGGAAAACAGATAGAAGGAAAACGGATGAAAGTGGTGCCGCTGGATATGACCCGCATCCTGCCGAAACTCAACGAATTTTTTGAAACCGATGAACTGGGCAAAGGAAGTACTATCGATGTAAACGAAGTAACCAAACTCCAGAAAGAACTGTTACGCCAGGTAAAACCCACTCATATCCCCGGCGTAAAACCCGTAGAGCGCCTCTGGAATCTCTTCCAGCTATACAGCATGGCCTGTTATCTGATGCTCCACTTCCGCCAGCTGAGCCATTTCACCAACCTCGCCATGAGCGAAGAGCAGACCACCCGCCTCTTCGAAATGTCGCTACAGGAATATCAGGAAGAACCAAAGGGCATCAGCGACATAGACCGATACTTTACAACCCTGGAATATGATAACAACGGAAAGCAGCTCTCCGTCAGCCAATTGCTGGAAGTAAGAAAAACGCTAAAAGACGAGGTACCGGAAAATCTGCGCCTCGACTTTATGAAATATATAAGAGATACCCAACTGCTGGGCGCCCAGCTTGCCCACGTCAATTTTACAGCACAAGAATATCTCAAGCTGGTATCAGCCACCGTAAAATGGCACATCATCGAGCAGGAAATCTACGATTTGGAACATCCCGAAGGCATTCCGGAAACCCTTCCCAACGAGGTTTTCTACAAAGTAAAAGACGGCAAATACATCGACATGCAGAATCTGAAGGCTCAGATAGCCAATATGTTGAAATTTGTTACCCGCAAGAACCATTGGTTCTGCGTATGGTGTGTATTGAATCACAACTGCATGCTTCAGGACAACCAGAACTTCGAAGCCTTTGCCACCCAGATGATGACTCCCGAATGGTTTGGCGACATCGACGATTATCTCCATTTCTCAGGCGACAATCTCCGCGACTACCGCCGTTATTTCTCAGAGATAGATTATCCGCAATGGGAGGAAAAGAAGTTTAAGGAAATCAAGGACCTTTACAACATGACGAAATGGTCAGACAAGCTCCTCAGCAAGTTCCAGCATCTCTGCATCACAATGAATGGTGTATTTGATAAGAAAAGCCTCTGATTCAGGCTTGTTTTATGCATAAAACGTCATTTAAATACCTGATTTACAAAATAATATTAAAAGTTCACAAGTTTGTGGTCCACAACCTTGTGAACTCGATTTTTATCCAAATATTGCAGATACGGAATATAATGGATAATTGGCAAGCCAATCCTGCTCTCTATAAGGTGACATGGATAGGCGCATACCTTTCAATCCCTGATTGCGCTCTACAAACACCCTCAAACTCTTAGCCTGCAAAGGTCGTTGCTTGCTTTCCATTGATATAGGTATTTGATGGCATTTCTCTTCATAACTATCTGATTATTTGATATTTCTGAATGCAAAGATACATTTTTTATTTCAAAGAGTACAAAAAGTCGTCCTTAAAAGTGTATTTTGATAAAGTATATCAAACATATAACAAACAGAATGTTTTTTCCATAACCAATCTCTATATCGACCTTTACTACATCCCCACTTACTCTTCCATATCGAAAAAAATATAATTTTTATTCAATACAACGATTATATTGAATATTTTTATTACCTTTGCGATGTAGAAAAGGAAGAGCCGGCAGGCTCCTAACCACATACCGGTGAAGAGTGGTGAAGAGTGGGTGAAGAGTGAACAAAAACTCTTCACCACGCCAAATGCCTTGGTTATAGGCATTTACAAAGGAAAGGTGAAGAGTGAAGAGTTTCTGGCTCTTCGCCGTAATAAAAAATATAAGGAATAATGGACATTAAAGGTATTTATCATGCTGACGCCAATCGCTATAGCGATGCAGAAGCGCTCTACAAGAGATGCGGCAAGAGTGGTATCTTGCTGCCTAAAATAAGTTTGGGATTCTGGCATAACTTCGGAGAGGTAGATCCTTACGAAAGAAGTCGTGCCATCACTCACTATGCCTTCGACCATGGTATCACCCACTTCGACCTGGCTAACAACTATGGACCTCCATACGGAAGTGCAGAGGAAACGATGGGCAGACTGATGAAAGATGATTTCAAACCCTATCGCGATGAACTCTTTATATCAACCAAAGCTGGTTATGATATGTGGGAAGGTCCTTACGGCAACTGGGGTTCCCGTAAGTATCTGATGGCCAGTCTGAATCAGAGTCTCAAGAGAATGAATCTCGAGTATGTTGACCTCTTCTACAGCCACCGCTACGATCCGAATACACCGCTCGAAGAAACCCTTCAAGCCATGGTAGACATCGTGAAGCAAGGCAAGGCTCTTTATCTCGGCATCAGCCGCTGGCCACTGGAAGCCCTGAAGTTTGCTGACCAATATCTGAAGGAGCGCGACAGTCCGCTGCTCATTTTTCAGGACAGACTCAACATGCTCGACCATGCGCCACAAGAGAATGGAACCTTAGATTATTGCGCAGAAAACGGCATCGGTTTCATCTCGTTCTCACCTCTGGCACAGGGACTTCTCACCGACCGATATCTCAACGGAATACCAGCAGACAGCCGTATGGCAAAAGAGCATTTTCTGAAACACTCTGCTCTAACTCCAGAACTGCTGGAACAGCTCAAGAAATGGAACGCAGAAGCAGGAGAAAGAGACGAAACACTCGCCGAAATGGCACTTGCCTGGATATTGCAGCAGAAAGGTGTAACCAGCGTATTGGTAGGAGCCAGCTCTACCGCCCAGCTGGAAAAGAATATGAAGTGTGTGCATGCTAAGACATTAAATTCATAAAAAACTTGCATTTTATTTTGTTATGTGCCAAAATAAATGTAATTTTGCACCTTGAATAGGGTTACACCTTATTATATTTAAGAAAAGAAACATAATTATTAGATAAAACAATGGAATACAACTTCAGAGAAATCGAGAAGAAATGGCACCAGAAATGGGTCGAGAACAAGACCTACAAGGTGACTGAGGATGAAAACAAGAAGAAATTCTATGTGCTCAACATGTTCCCTTATCCATCAGGAGCAGGTTTGCACGTAGGTCACCCACTTGGTTATATCGCTAGCGATATCTATGCACGCTACAAGCGTTTGAACGGATTTAACGTACTGAACCCTATGGGTTACGATGCTTACGGATTGCCTGCAGAGCAGTATGCTATCCAGACAGGTCAGCACCCAGAGGTTACTACCGTAGCCAACATCAACCGCTATCGTGAGCAGCTCGACAAAATCGGCTTCTCTTTCGACTGGGACCGCGAGGTCCGCACCTGCGACCCTAAGTATTACCATTGGACTCAGTGGGCTTTCCAGAAGATGTTCAACTCATTCTTCTGCAACGGCTGCCAGAAGGCTCAGCCTATCGAAAAGCTCATCAAGCGCTTCGAGGAGAAGGGTTCTGCTGACTTGAACGTGGCTCAGAACGAGCAGATTGACTTCACTGCCGAGGAGTGGAACAGCTTCGACGATGTGAAGAAGCAGCAGATTCTGATGAACTACCGCATCGCTTACCTCGGTGAAACGATGGTAAACTGGTGCCCAGGCCTGGGTACTGTGCTTGCCAACGACGAGGTAGTAAACGGCGTAAGTGAGCGTGGCGGTTATCCTGTCATCCAGAAGAAGATGCAGCAGTGGTGCTTGAGAACATCTGCTTACTCTCAGCGTCTGCTCGACGGATTGGAGACCATCCAGTGGAGCGATAGTATCAAGGAAACCCAAAAGAACTGGATTGGCCGTTCTGAGGGTACAGAGGTAGTATTCTCTGTAAAGGACAGCGACGTGAAGTTCACCATCTTCACCACCCGTGCCGATACTATGTTTGGCGTAACCTTCATGGTTCTGGCTCCAGAGAGCGAATATGTTCAGCAGGTAACTACTGCCGAGCAGAAGGAAGAGGTGGAGAAATATCTCGACTACGTGAAGAAGCGTACCGAGTTGGACCGTATGGCTAACCACAGCGTAACCGGTGTATTCTCAGGAAGTTATGCCATCAATCCATTCACTGGCGAGGCAATTCCAGTATGGATTTCAGAATATGTATTGGCAGGATATGGTACAGGTGCCATCATGGCTGTACCTGCTCACGATAGCCGTGACTACGCCTTTGCCAAGCACTTCAACCTGCCTATCATTCCTCTTATCGAGGGTGCTGATGTTTCAGAGGAGAGCTTCGATGCCAAGGAAGGTATCGTAACCAACTCACCTGTAGCAGGCAAGAGCAGCATGGATGGCTTCTCTCTGAACGGACTCACCGTGAAGGAGGCTATCGCAGCTACCAAGAAGTTTGTTACCGAGAAGGGCATCGGCCGAGTAAAGGTAAACTATCGTCTACGCGACGCCATCTTCTCCCGTCAGCGCTACTGGGGCGAGCCATTCCCTGTATATTACAAGGACGGAATGCCACAGATGGTTCCAGAGGAGTGCCTGCCACTCGAATTGCCTGAGATTGAGACCTATAAGCCAACAGAAACTGGCGAGCCACCATTGGGTCGCGCTAAGAAGTGGGCTTGGGATGCCGAGAAGAAAATGGTGGTTGACAAGAGCCTCGTAGACAACAAGACCGTATTCCCACTGGAACTCAACACCATGCCAGGTTTCGCAGGTTCATCTGCTTACTACCTGCGCTACATGGATCCTCACAACGATGAGGCACTCGTAAGCAAGGAGGCTGATGAGTACTGGCAGAATGTAGACCTCTACGTAGGCGGTTGCGAGCATGCTACCGGTCACTTGATTTACTCCCGTTTCTGGAACAAGTTCCTGTTCGACCTCGGCGTAAGCTGCAAGGAAGAGCCATTCCAGAAGCTGGTGAACCAGGGCATGATTCAGGGCCGTTCTAACTTCGTTTACCGCATCAACAGCGATGACCACGACAAGGCTCCTGTATTCGTAAGTTTGAATCTGAAGAAGGATTACGACGTAACTCCTATCCACGTAGATGTAAACATCGTAAGCAACGATGTTTTGGATATCGAGGCATTCAAGGCTTGGCGCCCTGAGTATCAGAACGCTGAGTTCATCCTGGAGGATGGCAAGTACATCTGCGGATGGGCTATCGAGAAGATGAGTAAGAGTATGTTCAACGTGGTGAATCCAGATATGATTGTCGAGAAGTATGGTGCTGATACCCTGCGTCTCTACGAAATGTTCCTGGGTCCTGTAGAGGCAAGCAAGCCTTGGGATACCAATGGTATCGACGGTTGCCACCGCTTCCTGAAGAAGTTCTGGGGTCTGTTCTACGAGAACCGCACCGACAACTTCCTTCCTTCAGCCGACGAGGCAGCGAAGCCAGAGAGCCTGAAGAGCGTTCACAAGCTCATCAAGAAGGTAAGCGAGGATATCGAGAAGTTCTCTTACAACACTTCTATCTCAGCCTTCATGATTGCCGTGAACGAACTCGGTCAGCAGAAGTGCCGCAACAAGGAACTCCTGACAGATCTCGTCATCCTCATCGCTCCATTCGCTCCACACATCGCAGAAGAGTTGTGGGCAGCACTTGGCGAGCAGGGCAGCGTTTGCGATGCAGCATGGCCTAAGTATGATGAGCAGTATCTGAAGGAGAACGACATGCAGCTCACTATTTCCTTTAATGGTAAAGCTCGTTTCCAGATGACTTTCCCTGTGGATACTCCTAACGAGGAAATCCAGAAGCAGGTATTGGCAGACGAGAAGAGCCAGAAGTACTTGGAAGGATTCAACGTGTTGAAGGTGATCATCGTACCAAAGAAGATTGTCAACGTTGTGTTGAAAAAGTAATTTATAGATAATATACAGAAGGTCGTCTCATCTAAAAATGGGCGACCTTCTGTGCTTTAAAAATACGAGGAAAATATTATGCAAATAGCAATCAGTCAAACAATTAAGAATGAGTGCAAGGATTATTTCTACATTACTCTTGGACTCTTGCTTTACACATTTGGATGGACCATTTTTCTGCTTCCATACCAGATAGTAACGGGTGGCGTAACGGGTATCGCAGCCGTGATTTACTACGGCACGGGGATACCTATCTATTTGTCTTATTTTCTCATCAATGCCGCCTTGCTGCTTGCCGCGCTGAAGATTCTGGGATTCAAATTCATGGTGAAGACCATCTATGCCATCATCATGCTCTCCCTATTCCTGGCTCTGGCGCAAGACTGGATGATAGGTGAAGATGGCAAGATGGTGCAGATATTGGGAGAGGGACAGGACTTCATGTCGCTCATCATCGGCTGTCTGTTTACGGGTTTATCACTCGCCATCGTCTTTCTGCATAATGGAAGTACAGGTGGAACGGATATCATTGCTGCCATCGTCAACAAATATCACAACATCTCGCTGGGCCGTGTGCTTATCTTCGTGGATCTCCTTATCGTGGGCAGTTCATTCTTCGTCTTCAATGCAAAACCAGAGTTTACCACGATAGACGCTGTTAGAAAGGTAGTATTCGGTCTCTGTACGATGGTGATAGAAAACCTGGTACTCGACTATGTGATGAATGCCAAGCGAGAAAGTGTGCAGTTTATGATATTCAGCAAGAAATATCAGGAGATAGCCAATGCCATCGGTATGCAGATGGATCATGGCGTAACCATTCTCGATGGCCATGGCTGGTACACGGGCAACGAGATGAAGGTGCTCTGTATCCTAGCAAAGAAGAACGAGAGCGTCACCATCTTCCGTATCGTCAAGATCATCGACCCAAATGCCTTTGTAAGTCAGAGTTCCGTAATCGGTGTGTATGGCGAGGGATTTGATGAGATGAAGGTGAAAATCAAAGATAAAGACATTAAAACAATTAAAAGTTAAAAGTTTATAGCGGCTTCGCCGTATAGCAAGAAGCACTATTGCAAGAATGCCCTATAAACTATTAACTATAAATTATAAACTTATGAAAAGGATAGTTTTTGCAACAAATAACCAGCATAAACTCCAGGAGATTCGCGACATCCTGGGCAGCGACTACGAGGTTGTATCGCTGAAGGAGATAGGATGCGATGTGGATATTCCTGAAACAGGCAACACATTGGAAGAGAATGCCTTGCAGAAGGCGCAGTATGTTTATGACCATTACCACGTAAGTTGCTTTGCCGATGATACCGGTCTGGAGGTAGAGGCACTTGATGGTGCCCCTGGCGTTCATAGTGCCCGCTATGCCGAGGGTACCGACCACGACAGTGAGGCTAACATGGCTAAGCTGTTGAGAGAACTGGATGGTAAGGAAAACCGCCAGGCCCGCTTCCGCACCGTTATCTGCTACATCGAGAAGCAGGATGTATGTCCTTGCGGCTGCACCAGCATCAAGAAAATTCACCAGTTCGAAGGTATCGTAAACGGCCATATCGCCACCGAGAAGCATGGTACCGAAGGCTTCGGCTACGACCCAATCTTCGTTCCGGAAGGATATGACCAGAGTTTTGCTGAGCTGGGTGAGGAAATCAAGAACGGCATCAGCCACAGAGCCAGAGCCGTGGCTAAATTGGCAGAGTATTTGAAAAAGAAATAATATTCATTCTTGTTCAATACAGAATAGAATAACATTATAACAAAGAAAAGGCATCATGATCAGGACACTCAATTCCCTGCGATTCATTCTTATCCTAATGATTGTGATTTCGCATTCCACCCTACCCATATCCCAAGATTTAATCAATTACTTGGGCGAGTTTCCTGTTGCCATTTTCTTTGTTATCAGTGGTTTTGTACTCTCTTTAAGCAAAGGAGAAAAACTACAGAAAGAAGTATTGGGAAACAGAAATTTTTTCCTTTCCCGTATCATCAAACTCTATCCTCTTCATATTCTGATTCTCGCCATTCTCATATTAATGGATTGGCGATTAGGGCGTATATTACCATGGTATCAGATTCTATCCCATTCGCTGTTGATACAAACCTGGTATCCGGCACATGACTTTATGGCTCATCTCAATGCAGCTACATGGTTTATTTCTGATCTTATCTTCTTCTATCTTATATTTAAGTATTTATACGCTTGGATTATGCGACATTTCTGGTTATACTTATTAGCAACAATAAGTATATATATGGCAGTTTATATCAGTATCTCGCTCTGTGCACAAGCAGATTATTCAGCCGGCTACATTTATGCCCACCCATTATTCAGAATGATAGATTTCATAATAGGTATCCTTTTATATAAAGTATGCAGATCAGAAAAAGGTAAAAAAATAGCAGATAAGATAACAAACTCAACTTCTTTCTGGCAAGTAAACCTATCGGATATGGGAGTGGTATTGCTGTTTATCGCAATGTATTTCCTATCAATCCATTGCAATCCGAACATTCGCTGTGCCATTATTTATTGGATACCATCAGCCATAACCGTGTTCTATTTTACAGCAAGAGATCAAGGTAAAGGTTGTTTTATTAGGATATTCCATAATAAACTCTTGCTATGGCTAGGCAGCATCAGTTTTGAAATATTTCTCTGTCATAATCTCTGCTTTCGCATCATACAGAGTATATTTCTTAAACGATATGGAGAAGGAAATCCACATCAAGAATTCCAATTCATCCTATCCCTCGCTTTTATTATCCTCACAGCATGGATAGCAAAGAAAGCTATCGTTTTACCCATCCAGCATCAACTTCAAAAATATCTATAAGTATCTGTTTATAAAAACAATAAATAATTATATTTGCAGTTAATATAGTATTAGGCTTTAAAATAACAGACAATGAAGACAATAACATTATTAATTACAATACTATTCATGGTACTTCCCTTATCGGCCACAGATAAGGAAAGTTGGGAAATATACACCAGTTATAATGATATAACAGAAATCGAGCCAGCAGGAAACCTAGTGTTTGCCTTAGCATCTAACGGACTTTTTTCTTATCATATAAAAAATGGTTCAGTTACTACATACGATAAAGCAAACACTCTTTCCGACTTTGATATTAATCATATAGCTTGGAATAAGACTACCAAAAAATTGGTAATTACATATACCAATGGCAATATTGACCTGTTGGATGCCAATGGAAATGTAGTTAATGTGCCTGATTTGTATCTGAAAAGTATGACAGATAATAAACAGATAAACCATATAAATATAAGTGGGGCAAATGTTTATTTATCTCTCTCTTTTGGAATTATTAAACTAGATACAAAAGAAGGAAAAATACTCGATACATACAAGTTGGGCTTTAATGTTAACTATAGTTATATAGAAGACAACTGTCTTTATGCAGCTTCGAAAGAAGCTGGCTTATATAAAGGAGTTTTAAAGAATAACTTGTTAGATAACAATAATTGGGAAAAAGCCGGTAATTTCAAAGAACAAACAATAAATTCTACTAACGTCTATGATACAACTAATAAATATTGGTGGACGGTAAAAGAAGGCAAATTGACATACTATACCTTAAATACTGATAAGGAAAAAATATATCAAACGGAAGGTATTATTCCTGATGGTCCTGCATCTAATAAATTCTACCGTTTATACATTAATAAAAATAAATTATATGCAGTAGCGGGTGCTTGGTCACAAGAAAAAGACTGTAATAACATGGGAGAAGTGCATGTTTGGAATGGAGAAAAATGGGAAGAATTTGAGCAACCTTCAGATGCTTCATTAGGCCATCTGTACAGAGACCTGCTCTATCTTGACTTTGACCCATCAAAAGAAGGACATATCATGGTAGGTTCAAAGGCTGGATTATATGAATTTCAAGATGGAAAATTCATAAAGTGTTACAATAAAGACAATACAAGCGTTATTACATCACCGTTGGGTAATAATTATACTATTATTTCATCCGTAAAATATGATGCAAGAGGAAAATTATGGCTTTTAAATAGCTTAGGAGATAATTCTATTCTATCGTTTGACCAAACTACACAAGAATGGAAACACTATCCTCATTCGGAAATAGGTTCTAATGACAGATATAATCTAACAGGATTAATTATCGGCAAGAATAATGGGAATATATGGTTTGTAAACAATTATTATGAAAAGAATAGACTATATAAATATAACTATAATACAGATGAATTAACAATGTATGGACCTACATTTACCAATGAGGATGGAAGAGACATTACTCCAATTTACGTACATTGTTTGGCAGAAGACAGAAATGGTAATATTTGGATAGGAACAACATCTGGTCCTCTTTATCTTTCAATGTCAGACATCAAAAATGGTAACAATATATTTACACAACATAAAGTACCTCGTAATGATAATACTAATTATGCAGACTATCTATTAGATAATAGTAATATACGTTGTATAGCAGTAGACGGAGCAAACCAGAAATGGTTCGGTACCGATAATGGAGTATATTTGGTTAGTGATGATTGCAATACACAAATTTATCATTTTGATACAGATAATTCTCCATTAATATCGAATATCGTATATAGTATTGCTGTCAATAACAATACAGGAAAGGTATATTTTGCTACAGATAAAGGACTGTGCTCTTTCAATAATGGAATTGTCGGTTCTAACTCTGAAATGACCAAAGATAATGTCTATGCATATCCAAACCCGGTGAAACCAGATTATACAGGCAAAATAAACATCGTTGGATTATCTTTCAATGCTAATATTAAAATTGTATCAACAAATGGAACTTTAATAAACGAAGGCAGAAGTGCAGGAGGCAGTTATTCCTGGGATGGTTGTGACCTAAACGGCAAGAAAGTAGCCAGCGGTATCTACATGGTAGAAACTGCGACAGAGAGTGGTGAAAAGGGAATTGTTTGTAAAATAGCTATTATTAGATAAAAGACTATCAATGACAGAAAATAATATATTATCACGTCAAAATACTTTATGGATGCAAGGTGTATCAGCATTATTAATCATGCTGATGCACTTTGTTATGCAGTTAGAGAACTATCTTCGCTTTTTTAATATTTTTGATAGCGTTGCTGTTGCTGTTTTCCTATTTATTTCAGGATTTGGAATTAATGAAAGCCATAAAATAAATGGCATCAATAACTTTTGGAAAAAGAGATTTCTTCGTGTAATCATCCCATGCTGGACTATCTTTTTATTTCAACTACCATTCGTTGAACATTTTAATTCAGTACAACTTCTAAAGAATTTGACTTTTTACGCTTCAGATCTCTGGTTCGTCGATTATATCATACGATGGTATCTTGTATATTGGATAAGCAGAAGATTTTTTACGAAAAATACGAAATACATTCTTTTTGTTTTTGGAATATATAATGTATTCCAGCAACAACTATATAGTGAACAAGCTTTCTCCTTTTTCTGTGGATACTTAGCATCAGAATATGTTGGGAAGCTGAACAAACTAAACAAAAAGCATGTATTGAAGTATACTTTCCTAAGCGTAATATACGGAATTATATTCCTGTTAATCAAAGAAATACCAACTATTCAGCAAATAAAGGGATCGATACTGTTTAATGTTATACTGCTTAACATTAAACTGCCGTTAGCTATGTCTATCATAGCCGCACCTTTCCTTTTTCCACTATTAAAAAAAATTGGTATATTCAATAAATTAGGTAAAATCAGTTACGAATTATATATAGTTCATTACAACTTCATGCCAGCCATCACTGGTATTATATCCATATTCATCTATTCTGCATATTCAATTATCATAAGTGTTATTTTCAGAAGAATCAATCAGCTTCTAAGTAAAAAAAGCTATTTCATTTATAGCTTAACAGGCATTCTCTATATAGGGATATGCTATACACTCATGTGCAAATATAGTATGAGAGTTACAGAACACTATGGATACATCTGTATTGGATACGCTTTAGTTTTGGCTTTAGGTCTACTCTTCTTTGCAACAAAAGAAGAAGAAGAGAAAAAAATAAACAAATATTTACCCTATCTGTTTGCTGCAACAACTACAGTTCTTGTAATAGGACTATTGATAGTACAATACCATTTTGACCCTTTGACCAACAAAGTTGATCGATGGTCAGCCTTAGCTTATCCTATCCAAAATCTTTTCAATGGACAATTTCCGTATTCTGCCAAAACACATCTAGGCGGAAATGCATCACCATTTCCTATATGGCTGGTATTCCATATACCATTCTATCTATTACAGAACGTAGGATTATCAGAAATATTCACTTGCATGATATTTATCTACAGTATTAAGTTATTATCAGGTTACAAAGCAGCCATCAAGGCTACACTTTTATTGTTCCTTTCTATTAACCTTTGGTATGAAGTAGCTGTAAGAAGCGATCTCATATCAAACTTCTTTCTGCTAGCAGCTTTTATCAATATACTGCAAGTCTATCAAATTAATTTCAAACAGCACCCATGGATTCTGTCTGTGTGTGTAGGTTTATGGTTATCTACCAGACTGAGCGTAGCATTTCCTCTGTTCATTCTATTTTTTCCATACTATATAAAATTAAAAGTAAAGAAGCAGATTCTTATCCCACTTCTTATTGTGGGAGTATTTGCAATGACATTTCTACCATTAATATTATGGGATGCCAAGGAGTTATTTGGAGCTGAAAATAATCCTTTTTCCTTACAGTTTAGACAAGGTAGCCCTATTGCAACAATATTCCTTGTTACAATAACTCTTACCATGTCACTAACCTGGAAAGGTAGTTACCAATTTCAGGTTCTATATTCTGTTATAATACTACTGCTCATCCCAATAATCTCCTATGGATATTCTATGTATATTTATGGGAATTGGACAGATATATTTAATTCAAACTACGACATAACCTATATAGATGCAGCCATTCCATTTGCAATAACAATTCTATCTCTTCCTAAACTTAAAGGCTGACGTAATAGCCTAGTTTATAGAGTTTAAATATGAAAAGAGAAGGCATATTGCTACAAAGATTCATAAGCTCCCAACCTTTACAGAGAGCATGAAACTTTCGGAAAGCGCCCAGAAGATGAAACTTTCTCAAGATATTTCTTGCATGCAATAATGGAGAGTAATCATTCAACTCTCCTTCAAATGCATGCAAAGTACGTAATGCTTCTTCTATTTTTCGAAGATAAACCAGATTTTCCTCAAACTCAGTATAGGCAACAGGATTATCAATATGGGTTACTTTTATCTTCTTTTCACTTAATGCCTTTCCCAGCAAAACATCCTCATAACCATACCCCTTAACCTGTTCATTATAAGGAACTTGTTCCAATACAGACTTATGATAAAAGAAATTGGTTGTACGAAAGGATTTATAAGGTTCAGACTTTCTCACTATATATGAATGTTTAGATTCTTCATGCTTTTCGTATCTAAAACGCAAATTCTCACGACATAATTGAACAGTAAGAGAACCACCATCCACACAAACTCCTCCACAGGCAACTTCTCCAACCCGAACACCACAACTAAGATAACGTATCAAAAAATCATTATTCACTAATATCAACCTAGCATCTATCATTAAATGCCACTCATACTTTGCCTGTCTAACTAATGAATTTCGCATCGCAGCACGACAATCATGATGTTCTGAACATATATAACGACAATTTGGCAAAAGAGTCAATGAATAATTATTTTCAATAGTTTTTTTGTTAGTACTACCATCATCAAAAACAATAATTTCATAACACAAACCAGAAACAGCTTGTGCTTGTTTATGAAGAGATTTTACCAGCGAAGTGGCTTCATCATTATAAACAGGAATAAGTATAGACAGCTCTTGTATAATCATACTATTTAAACGAAAATAATCCTGTTTTATTGCTAATAGCAAGGAGTATATGATAAGAATTATTAAATATAACAAGTATTTTTGGTAGATAAATTGAAATATCGTATTTTTGTGAATAAATAAATCTCATTATTATTATATAAAATGGAAATAGTATATGTTATAGAAGATTTTTCAATAAAAGGTGGAGCAGAACGAATTATTGCTGAAAAGGCTAATTATTTAGCCTCAAGATTTCAACATCATGTTACTATTGTTTCCATATATCATGATGAGCATCCTATAAGCTACCATCTAGAGGAAAGCGTGGATTTCATCTCTCTTGAAATTCCGTTCACTCCCAAAAATAATTCTATTCTATTAAAAACTCTTTTTAGAATAATAACAATAGGAAAAATTATCTTTAAATTTCAAACTATTATCAATCGTATCCAACCTAAACTCATATTCTATACTATGAGTTTGGGAGCTATCTTATTACCCTTAATCAAAACAAAAGCAAAAAAAGTATACGAGTCGCATTCTGCTCGTTCATTTACTCCTTATCATAAATTATTTTTTCTTATGGAAAAAGCGGCCGATCAAGTAGTTTGCTTAACTAAAGGTGACGCTAAAGAATATAAACATACAAAAAAAATAAGTATTATACCCAATTTTATCAACACACCCCATAAACTAGTGGAAAACTATGACACCAAAAGAGTAATAGCTGTTGGTAGATTAGAATATGCTAAAGGATTTGATGTTCTTATAGAATGCTGGAAAAAAGTTGCAAAAAAATATCCAAACTGGCAACTCCATATCTATGGAGAAGGTAGTTGCTATGAACAATTACAACAACAAATCAATTTTCTCAATCTAAAAGAACAAATTATACTTTGTGGCAGAACCGATAATATATGGGATATCTATCCTAATTATAGTATTCAAGTTATACCATCAAGATATGAAGGTCAACCCATAACTCTTATCGAAGGGCAAGCCTGCGGAATACCAACTGTAGCATTTGACTTTAAATATGGTGCAAAAGATATTATAACCAATGGATATAATGGTTTTTTAATACCACAAGGGGATAAAAATAAGTTTTCTGAAGCAATCATACAAATGATAAGTTCAGAAAACCTGAGACAAAAATTTGGAATCCATGCTATAAAAGTAGGAAAACAATACTATCGTGAACAGATATTTCCTAAATGGGTAAAACTTATAGAACAATTATATAACACTTATGTTTCTACATGAGTGAAATAAATAATTGTTCATACTCTTTTGCCACCTTCCTATAATCGTGGTATTTCATAACGAAAGAGATACTTTGGTGCGAGAGAGAGGTTAGATTTCCAGGAAGGAAAAAAGCCTGCTCGATGATTGCCACATTCTGAGATTCTGAATACTCAGGACTCACATTGATGATAGGGCGTAATTCTGTTTCACCAATGAACTCATAATATTCTTCCTCTCCTCCACCGATAACCACAGTACCACGTGCCATGGCTGCCAACGAATTCATGGATGGAGTATAACTGTAAAACTGATCTACCAGAACATCTGCTTCATCCAGCATCCGGCAATATTCATCATAGTCTACTCCTTCTACATATTTGAGTTCTATCTTACCAGGATTTTTCTTTGCCAGAATTTCCACAAAATGAGCTATCTTTAAAGCACCTTTCAGATACTCGCGCTTGGGTTGTAAACCTACAAGCACTTTGATAACCTCACCATTCCCTTTCTGCCTGTTTTCATCTATAGCAGGAATTATCATAGGGAGAGGAATATAGTAGAGTTTTTTATGAAATTCAGAAACATCGTAACAGAGGTAATATTCATAAAGACAGGCTATCAAAGCATCAGAATGATAAGATACAATATGCCAGCACTTATCAAACTGAGGCATGAAATGAAAAGCCATACGTTCTTTATTCTCCTCGATATTCTGTAATTTACCATTCCAAAAAGTATCAGAATAAGCTGGAATACCCTTGGCCTGTTGTCTGAACAGATGTGGGTCATCGGCAAAACAGCCTTTAATGATTCGCTTATTGGTAAGCTTGAGAAACCAGAATATCAGCATGTTCCACCACCCCATCAAAGGCACAAATTGATAGTTATGTACCTGAACAATATCATTTCCACATATCTTATGAAGATTGCAGACAATTTTCCACAACACCATAAGCCCGCTCCATCTTCCATAACGCTCCATATTACGGCGCAAGTCGATGTCACGAGGAGAGTTGTGCCAATCATTGCCGTCGGACATCAGCGTTACCTGATGTCCAAGTTCTACTAATCCCTTCTTGAGAGTATTATGTAGCAAACTAGACTCACCAACCAACAGAATCTTCATAACTTTATATGATACTTATTTATAAGATACTTGAATATAAGAAACTTAAGACAATTCAATATACCTATTTTCTACAATATAATCAGATTTGCGCAGTCCCATGCTTACCACCAGTTTTATGGCCATTTTCTCCAGGCAGAACTTCAATGGCATCCAGCGCTTTTCTTTTTCATCACGCCAAGGACTCATCGCTTTATACTTATCAAATTCCTTTTTCCATGGATGCTTGCAGTTCTTATACCATGGTTTAGGAATACCCGTAAAATGGATAATGGCCGGATGAGCCTGAGCTTCCAATATCTGTTCATCAAATTCCCAGGAGATAAGAGAATAACGCAAATCAAACCAATACTCATTCAGTACATTATATTTGATAGGTAATACCAACTTAGAATCCTTGAACAGATAGTTCAGTACATCCTGATCATGACATCTCAACCTTTCCGTATTAGATTTCACATAATCAAAGAATTTGAGAAGCACCTGCTTTTCACGCCAATATTTCAGATTGACAACTAACATACCTGCATTAAAATATCCCAAAGTTTGGGGATAACGCAGGCGATTATAGTGTTCTATCTTATTATTATAACTATCTGGAACAGCAGCAATTGCATAGTTTTCAACAGAAGTATTCCACAATTTAACAAGTTTATCCACAACCAGAATATCGCCATCTAGATAGATAACCTTATCAATATCAGCAGGCAGAATTTCCGTAAGATATAAACGATAATAAGTAGCAAACGAAGTTCCTACATGATCTACCTGAAAATCCAGACCAACTGGAAAATGTTTGAAAATCTCATCGCTGATAAGATAGAAATGAATTGTTTGCTGATAACGGGCAGCTATGGTTCTGATAAGATTCAATAATGCAGCAGAATTCTGATCATGCAAGAGATGTACATTGACAACTTCTCCTCTGTTGCTCTCAAACAAAGAGGTCAACATGATACCGGTCGGCATGATATATTTACTATCAGTAGAACAAACTATTTCCATTTTTATGTTTTTTGTACTACTATTAATACGTAAATTAAATCTTTTTATTATCTTTGCAGTCATAAAAAAGAATAACTTATGCAGAAAGAATTAATATCAGAGATATCTTCACCATTGGTGAGTTTCATCATTACTACAAGCAACCATCAGAAGGAACATCTTGTAGAATGCATCAATAGTATCCTTCAGCTTTCGCTCAATGCCAAAGAGAGGGAAATAATTCTCGTTGATGATGGTAGCGAAGAATTGGTAGCCAGCCAGATAAAAGAGTTGCTGGATAACCTGCTCTATTTAAGATTACCAGGCTTAGGCAGCAGTATGGCACGCAACTATGGCATATACTTAGCCAAAGGAAAATACATCCAGTTTATAGAAGGAGATGATTATCTTCTTCAGCCAACCTATGAACATTGCCTTGACATCGTGAGATTCCATAATCCAGATATCGTTACATTCTGTTTCAGCAAGGATGATACAGGAGAACCGTCTTACGAACTTCCTACCCCAATCAGCGGCACAGAATACCTCAACAACAATACCCTTTTAGGCTCAGCCTGTTCCTATATATTCCGCCGCGCCATTGTGGGGAGCCTGCTGTTCTCACCAAACATCAGTTTTGGCGAGGACGAGGAATTTACACCACAACTCTTCTTACGGGCAGAACGAATATTCAAGACTCAGACCTCACCTTATTATAATAGAGTGGATAAATACGCGCCTGGCGAATTAGAAAATAAGGATAAGATAGATATCCACATGGACAATAAACTGGAGGTGATTCTACATCTTCAGAAGTTGCTCGATACGGTTCCTGTAGCAGAGCGCCAGGCACTCAACCGCCGTATAGCCCAGCTCTCGATGGATTATCTGGTTAACAATATCCGTTTGAAGCATTCATTGATATCCTTGAATCATGCGATCAGAGAATTAAGGAAACACGGATTATATCCTCTTCCGAACAAAGAATATACCAAGAAATATATGATGTTCAGAAAGATGATAAGTACATACGTAGGACGAATTGCACTTCTCTTTCTTATCAAGAAATAAATGAATGAAGGCATAAAGATTTCTCCCATCCGGATAAGCATACAGAGGAATAAGAGAAAATCCTATATAAACAAAAATAGAGCATTCAAATCACTTGAACGCTCTATCTTTATAATTAGATTAAATTTTCTAATATTATTTGTATAAGTAAAAGATGATGAAATGACGTTTCACAACGTCCGTTTGTTTTAACTGATGCAAAGATACGACGATTTTTGTCTATAAAGTCGTAAATTATACATTTTATGGTAGCGAAATATGATTTTTTCACCCATAAAAAAACAAATTTTACCACTAATCTTATAATTTTCACCACATCATTCTACGATAGTGATAACATCTTTTCTATTGGTTTGACCGCTTTTTTCGCTATTTCAGGAGCCACTTCAACTGTTGGCCAACCAAATTTCAATGCATTATATATCTTCTTGAGCGTATTCATCTTCATATACTCACACTCATTGCAGCTGCAACCTACTCCACCCTCGCTTACCTCTGGAGGTACGGGATAGAAAATTACGTTAGGACAATTACGCTCCAGCTCATGCAGGATACCAGCCTCTGTAGCGATAATATACTCCTTGATTTCAGGATGCTCTTGGGCATAATGCAACATGGTGGCTGTAGAGCCCTTTACATCAGCTACAGCAAGTACTGGTGCCTTACACTCCAGGTGAGCCATCACAACAGCCTCAGGATGCTTCTGCTTCAGTTTACCTATAGCCTCTACAGAGAATTTCTCATGTACATGGCAGCCACCGTTCCAAAGCAACATATTGCGGCCTGTAATGCTGTTTATATAGTTACCGAGATTATAGTCTGGACCAAAGATGATTTTTTCGTCCTGTGGGAAACTGTCAATCACCTTCTTGGCATTACCGCTTGTCACTACACAATCAGTTAGCGCCTTCACTGCAGCCGTGGTGTTTACATAACTCACAACCTTATATCCTGGATGCTCTTCCTTGTACTTTTTCAAATCCTCAGCCTTACAGCTGTCAGCAAGCGAGCAACCAGCATTCAAGTCAGGACAGATCACAATTTTGTCAGGACTCAAGAGTTTGCATGTCTCAGCCATGAAGTGCACGCCACACATAACCATTAGCTGGGCATCGGTTTCTGCAGCTTTACGAGCCAAAGCCAGAGAGTCGCCAACAAAGTCGGCGATGTCCTGAATCGCACCTACCGTATAGTAGTGGGCGAGGATAATAGCATCTTTCTCCTTGCAAAGCTTTCTGATTTCAGCTTTCAAGTCCAAGGCTTCGTCAACAGGTTCGTCAACGTATCCTTTCTCAATCCATTCTTTTTTCACCATAACATTCATATTATATTTCTTATTTTTTATTTTTTTAAAAGAGAATATAGAGATGATGATATGCCGTGGATAAGTGGATAACATTCTGCATAAAAACTTGCGTATTTCGTTATCCAAGTCTTATTCCTGTTTATCCGCAGAGACCTTTGAAATCTTTTTCTTGTCTCTTAATGCATTAACCGGTTTATCAACATTTCCCCAATTCGGTGCAAAGTTAATAAGTTTATATCTTTTTTCGGTCAAAAACTGCGAAAAAGTTTCTAAAAACTTAATAATATCTATGTGGATATCCTCTTTTTGTTGGTTTGAGATAGGTATGTGTGGATATTTACAAACTTATTAAAAAGTTATTATTGGGCTTTTCCGTACACTTATCCACGCTTTTGTGGAAAACAAAAAAGAGCAGAAATCCATCAGGATATTCTGCTCTCTGGTCGTATGCTCGGCATGAGCTTATTCTAATGGGTGCAAGTCCCTAACAAGCCCTAATAGCGGGAATTGTATAGCCAATAGCAAGGGTGTCCACTGCGAGATGGAATCTGAAAGAAGCTGGCGGCAAACATCTGACCTAACGTAGAGAAACTTCATATAAGGCATTTGACCATGGATGAGATTGCCACACAAATCAAAGTCCTATAGCTATTCGGAATGGTTGGTGTAAATGAAGTGGGTATAAGATGGAAAGAATAAGCCCTTATCCGAGGAGGTCTCACGGACATGGCGATTAGTTGCCTTTACGAAAGTCATGGAGTAAAGCTTGCTGTGAGAAGTCAGCAGATGCCATAGTAGTGGAGTTCTGGATAACGCTCCATGAAGGGCAGAACCTATAAATTAAACGATAGTAATTGAAACGTACCTTATGAAGGAAAGAATGCAGAAAACATTGGCAGAAGTCAAGGGCTGCCCACAGAAAGATAGGACGGAATCCGAAGGATATGTGGGAGCGCAGACCTTCATGTGGATATGTGAAGACAACATCGTGGAAGTACCATTCGACAAGGAACACCTGTTGGAGCGCATCATCAGTCCTGATAACCTACTCAAAGCCTACAAGGCAGTGCAGCGTAACAGGGGCTGTAGCGGTATCGACAAGATGTCATGTGAGCAAATGCTCCCTTGGCTCTTGGCTAACAAGGATGCCCTAATCCGTTCCTTGCTTGACGGTTCATACCGTCCGAACCCAGTAAAAAGGGTAGAGATACCCAAAGACAATGGCAAGATGCGCCTGTTGGGCATTCCCACGGTCATAGACTGTCTGGTTCAACAAGCCATCAACCAGACCCTAACTCCCATCTATGAGCGTCAATTCTCTCCAAGAAGCTACGGCTTCCGTCCGAGAAGAGGCTGCCATGATGCCCTAAGAGGTGCTCAGAAAATAATCGATGATGGCTACATTTATGTGGTTGACCTCGACTTGGAACGTTTCTTCGACACGGTGAGCCACAGTAAACTCATAGAAATCCTCAGCCGCACGATAAAGGACGATAGGGTGATAAGCCTTATTCACAAATATCTTCGCAGTGGTGTGATGAACAAAGGTATGTTCGAGGCAAGTGAGGAAGGTACTCCCCAAGGAGGACCTCTAAGTCCGCTCTTGAGCAACATCATGCTCAACGAGTTGGACAAGGAACTCACAAGCCGAGGTCTCCCTTTTGTCCGCTATGCCGATGACTTGATGATATTTTGTAAGTCCAAGCGTGCAGCCAAGCGTGTAAAGGAATCCGTAACCCGATTCATCGAAAGAAAACTTCATCTGAAGGTAAGCAGGGACAAGACGGTTGTGTCCTATGTGCAAGGTGTGAAATACCTTGGTTACTCCTTTTATGTAATGAAAGGCAAATGCCAACTCACGGTACACCCAAAAGCCAAATCCAAGATGAAAGCCAAACTCAAGGAGTTGACTTCCCGAAGCAATGGTTGGGGATATGCCAAGAGGAAGCAAAAACTTGAAGAGTACATAAGGGGGTGGGTAGGTTTCTATCACCTTGCCAACATGAAACGTTTCCTCATGGAAACTGACGAGTGGCTAAGGCGACGGCTACGTATGTGTATATGGAAGTCGTGGAAGAGAGTGAAAACGAGAATTGCCAACTTGATAAAGTGTGGTATAGATAAATACCAGGCTTACATGTGGGGCAATAGTCGTCTGGGGTATTGGCGCATAGCTGGCAGTTACATACTATGTCGTGCGATAACCAACGAAAAGTTGAGCATGGCAGGCTATGCTACATTGATGGGTTCATACATCGAATGGCACCCAAAATAGGAACCGCCGTATGCGGAACCGCATGTACGGTGGTGTGAGAGGTCGGAAAACGAAAGTAGGAGAAAAACTACTTCGTTTTCCTCCTACTCGATTGAGTTATTTATATGGTTGGTTTTGGTTATAGGATTTTCATCTGTTTCTTTCTATTCAATACCTATTTATATATAGGTTTCTGATATATTATTATATATAGAAGTTCTGATTCCCTATCTTTTGTTCAAAACAGAATCAATTTTTTCTGTTACCAGTTCAGGAGAGATATTCTTCATACATGCGAAGTCTCCCCTAGCGCAAGGCTTGTTACCATAGATACTGCAAGGGCGGCAAGGTAAGTCAAGCTGTACGGCATTGGCAGGATCCTGATGCCAGCCCATGAAACCTGCGTATGGATGGGTAGCTCCCCAGATGCTTACTACAGGAGTGTTTACAAGCGATGCCAAGTGCATATTGGCACTATCCATGCTCACCATAACGTGCAGATGACTAATCAGGATGAGTTCCTGTTTCAATCCGTTAAGATGAGAAGAAGCGTTAATGAGCTGTGGATACTTCTCAGCCCAGTCGTTCATCACTGGTGTTTCGTCTTTACCTCCACCGAAAAGGAAGATATGAGCGTGTGGATGATTGTGGATAAGTCGCTGGATAACTTTTTCCATCAGTTGTATCGGATATATTTTTCCCTCGTGTGCAGCGAAGGGAGCAATACCAATCCACGGATCTGTTATGTGCTTGTCTTCTAGTGAGATAGCGTTCTCTCCTACTCCGAACACCTCCTGTGGTAAGATACTTAAATCTCCTTGTTTTCCATCCCCATAGATAGATGTGAAATCCATGTGGATAGGATATCCAAGTTGTGCAAAAACATCAGCATAGTTTTGGAACGATGTAGGTTGCTGCACAAGTTTTTTACCATTAGAAGCTACCAGCTTGCGTTTTCCCTTGCGATGTTTGTCAATATGTGCAACCTTGAAGTTATCCAGGTTGAAGCGCATACGCAGATAATCGGAACGCAGCACGCTATGTAAATCGGCAATTGCTGTAAACTGTTTGGCTATCAATCGGCGATAGAGTGCGTTGAGTCCTTTCACCCCTTTGTACTCCTCCTTTATATCAGCTTCCATAAAGCCAACGTTAGGAGCCAAGTCTTCAAAGAAAGGACGGGCAAAGGGACGACTGAGCACAGTAATTCTAACTTTCGGGTATTGTTTGGCCAAAGATTGAATTACAGGTACGGTCATGGCTACATCGCCCATGGCTGAAAATCTAATTACCAGGATATGCTCAGTTTTCATCGTTTTTTTCTTCTATATATAATATAAGGTGAAAAAAGAGAGCCATACCTCTTATTATATAATAAGGTATATGCGCTCTCCTATTCTGTTTTTTTTATTTCTTGTAGAGTACAGGATTTGTTGAAGGATCGTTGTACATCTTCATCTGTCGGTAAACCTTCATGTATTTGCGTCCAGCCTCGATATCTTCCAAGAGTTGGTCGATAGCTGTAGAAAGGTCTACCTGCTGTTCCAGGAGTACATCCAGTTTGGCTTGGCATTTCGCTTTGTGCTCAGCCGAAGCTTCCGGGCGTTCCACCTGCTCCTTCATGTGATAAATCTTGAGGGCAAGAATACTCAAGCGGTCAACAGCCCATGCAGGACTCTCAGTGTTGATGCGTGCATCATCCAGAACCTTCACGTCTTTGTATGTTTCGCGGAAGTAAGTATCGATTTGCTCAACGAGGTCAGTTCTGTCCTGGTTGCTCTTGTCGATTCTGCGCTTTAATACGAGTGCTTCAGCCGGGTCTATCTGAGGATCACGGATAATATCCTCGAAATGCCACTGTACAGTGTCAATCCAGCACTTCAGATAAAGGCAGTTCTCGATACTACCTTCCTGGTATGGATTATTGATTGGTGTATCAATGTTGTCTTTGATATGATAATCGGCTATCGCCTGATTAAATATCTTATTGGCTTTTTCTGTAAATGTCATAATGGATTTAAATGTTTAATTAATACCGTACAAAAGTAACAAAATAATCTGAAACGACCAACAAAAATGGAAAAAAATGCCAAAAATATGCACAATTAGGGGGTGTTTGTGCACAATAATGCACTTTTTTCGCCAAAATATTTGTTTATCTCAAAAAAAAAGTGTTCCTTTGCACTCAGATTTTTAATTAGAAATTGATTTATAAACATTTTAAAAGTTACAATTATGTCAGAAATTGAAAGCAAAGTAAAGGCAATTATCGTTGATAAACTCGGTGTTGATGAGGCTGAAGTTAAGCCAGAGGCAAGCTTCACAAATGATCTTGGTGCAGATTCTTTGGATACTGTAGAGTTGATCATGGAGTTTGAGAAGGAGTTCTCTATCTCTATCCCAGACGATAAGGCTGAGAAGATTGCTACTGTAGGTGACGCTATCTCTTACATTGAGGAGAACGCTAAGTAATTTAGCAGCTAAATTATACTAAATGGAATTAAAGAGAGTTGTTGTAACAGGTCTCGGTGCTGTGACTCCAGTTGGTAATACTCCTGAGGAAACTTGGGAGAGCCTCCTTGCTGGTAAGAGCGGTGCTGCGCCTATTACTCATTTCGATACAACCCTTTTCAAGACCAAGTTCGCTTGCGAGGTTAAAGGCCTGAACATCAATGATTGGATTGATCGTAAGGAAGCTCGCAAGCTTGACCGTTATACCCAGTTGGCTATGATTGCTGCCATGCAGGGTGTAAAGGATGCTAATATCGATCTTGAGAAGGAAGACTTGAACAACGTTGGCGTTGTATTCGGTGTAGGTATCGGTGGTATCAAGACTTTCGAGGATGAGGTGAAGTACTATGGTACTCACGAGGAGAATGGTCCTAAGTTTAACCCATTCTTCATCCCTAAGATGATTGCAGATATCGCTTCAGGTCAGATTTCCATCCACTTTGGATTCCACGGACCAAACTACACTACTACATCTGCATGTGCTTCTTCAAGCAATGCATTGGCTGATGCCTTCAACCTGATTCGTTTGGGTAAGGCAAACATCATCGTTAGCGGTGGTGCAGAGGCTGCTATCTGCGCTTGTGGCGTAGGTGGTTTCAATGCTATGCATGCATTGTCAACACGTAATGATGACCCAGAGCATGCTTCACGTCCGTTCAGCGCAAGCCGTGATGGATTTATCATGGGCGAGGGTGCAGGTTGCTTGATTCTCGAGGAACTTGAGCACGCTAAGGCTCGTGGTGCGAAGATTTATGCTGAGATGGTAGGTGAGGGCGAGAGTGCCGATGCTTATCACATCACAGCATCTCATCCTGAGGGTCTTGGTGCTAAGCTCGTTATGGAGCGTGCACTTGCTGATGCCAATCTGAAGCCAGAGGACATTGACTATATCAATGTTCACGGTACATCTACCCACGTAGGTGATATCTCTGAGGCTAAGGCTATCAAGGCTGTCTTCGGTGATGCAGCTTACAAGCTCAACATCAGTTCTACCAAGTCAATGACTGGTCACCTCCTTGGTGCTGCTGGTGCAGTAGAGGCTATGGCTTGTGTTCTTAGTGTGAAGAACGATATCGTTCCTCCTACTATCAACCACGAAGAGGGTGATGATGATCCAGAGCTCGATTACAACTTGAACTTTACCTTCAACAAAGCTCAGAAGCGTGAGGTTCGTGCTGCATTGAGTAATACTTTCGGATTCGGCGGTCACAACTGCTGTGTAGTATTCAAGAAGTATGCTGAATAATTTTATAGATAGGATAAAGCTCTCTTTCCGCAAGGATAAAGAGCTTTATTTGTCTTTATATGAAATCCTCGGTTTTTATCCTCACGACATCAGCTACTACAAGATGGCGCTGTTGCACAAGAGCATCATGCACCGCAATTCTAAGGGAAAACCAGTGAACAACGAGCGGTTGGAGTTCTTGGGTGATGCGGTTTTGGATGCTGTAGTAGGAGATATCGTGTACCAGCATTTCCCTGGCAAGCGTGAGGGATTCCTTACCAATACCCGAAGCAAGTTAGTGCAGCGTGATACGCTGAATAAACTGGCACAGGAAATGGGCATCAACCAGCTGATTCTTTCTAATGGCCACAGTTCTTCTCATAACAGTTATATGGGAGGAAATGCGTTCGAAGCTTTGGTAGGTGCCATTTATCTGGACCGTGGTTACGATGCCTGCATGTATTTTATGCAGAAACGTATTCTGGCACAAATGATAAACATCGATAAGGTGGCTTATAAGGAGGTTAACTTCAAGAGCAAACTCATCGAATGGAGCCAGAAAAACCGCGTGAAGCTGGATTTCGTTATGCTAGACCAGCAAAAAGACAAGAATGGTAGCCCGATTTTCACCTATCAGGTTGTACTCGAAGGTGTTGAAGGTGGAGTAGGAAAGGGCTATTCCAAGAAGGAAAGCCAGCAGGTGGCTTCTAAGACTAGCTTGGAAAAACTGCGCAAAGAACCACAGTATATTGATGCTGTGTTCACAGCTAAGGCTAACCGCACCAAGATGGAAGAGGAACCTGTTGAAAACGTGCCTAACACAGACGTGAAAGACGATTTCATCATCTCGCAGGATGCTGATGCACAAAACGCACCGGTAGAGGAGAAGCACATCAATGTTTTCAAAGAGGAGGTTTTCACAGAGAAATCTGCCGAAACTGCCCAGGAAACTGAAATGCAGGTCGAGGTGAAGGAGGAAAAGAAGGAGAGTGATGAGTTCGATTTGAGCGACATCACGGCTCAGCCTAAGGAATTATCAAGAGAAGAGATTATTGCCGCTGCCGAAGCGGCTGCTTTCGATAACGGTGAGTAAACTGTATCTCTTTCCGGATAGGAAATACGATTTAATAGAAGACTCCCATGAGATGGTAAATATCGCCACTTATGGGAGTCTTTTGTGTTGTATATTTCCTTTTTGTATACTTTATCTTACCCTTTTGTATTAAAAAATAGTAAAAACTTTCTCTATATCAAAAGTTTGATTTACTTTTGCATCTACTTAAATGATATATATCTAGATATGAGTTTAACAACGATAGTAAGTAACGTCTTCAAACCTCGGCAGAAGGAGTTGGAGAAGTATGTCTATGATGCAGAACATTTGCAGCATAAAGTGCTTATGCACCTTATAAATAAAGGAAAAAATACTGAATATGGTGTCAAGCATTTATTAAATACCACCAACAGTTATGATAAATTTGCACAGAATATTCCTGTCAATACCTACGAGGAGTTGAAGGGGGATATCGACCGTATGCGTCATGGCGAAAAGGATATTCTATGGCCGGGACTGGTAAAATGGTATGCCAAGTCATCTGGCACCACCAACGATAAGAGTAAGTTTATCCCGGTTTCTCATGATGGCTTGCATGGCATTCATTATGCCGGAGGCTTTGATGCCGTAGCCTATTATCTGCGCAATAATCCGAAGAGCAGACTCTTTGATGGCAAGAGCCTTATCTTAGGTGGAAGCCATTCGCCTAACTATAATGTGTCGGATAGTCTGGTGGGTGACCTGAGTGCTATCCTCATCGAAAATATCAATCCGCTTGCCAATCTGGTGCGTGTTCCTAAGAAGTCAACCGCTCTCCTGAGCGATTTCGAAGTGAAACGCGACCTTATTGCCCGCGAAACGATGAATAAGAACGTAACCAATATCTCGGGTGTTCCTAGCTGGATGCTTAGTGTGCTGGTGCGTGTCATGGAACTTTCCGGCAAGAAGCATCTGGAAGAGGTATGGCCTAATCTGGAGGTATTCTTCCATGGCGGTATTGCCTTTACTCCTTACCGCAAGCAGTATGAACAGCTCATCACTTCGCCGAACATGCATTATATGGAGACTTATAATGCCAGCGAGGGATTCTTCGGGCTGCAGGATGATCCGGCAGACCCAGCCATGTCGCTTATGATAGATTATGATGTATTCTACGAGTTTATCGCTATGGACGAATTCGGCAGCGAGAATCCTACCGTTGTGCCTCTCTGGGGTGTTGAGGTAGGCAAGAACTACGCTATGATCATCACCACTTCCTGTGGTTTGTGGCGCTATCTCATCGGCGATACGGTTCAGTTTACCAGCAAGAATCCTTATAAGTTTGTCATTACCGGCCGTACCAAGTACTTTATTAATGCATTTGGCGAGGAACTGATCATGGATAATGCCGAGAAGGGATTGGCTTATGCCTGCGAGAAGACGGGTGCTCAGGTTTCTGATTATACCGCTGCGCCGGTTTATATGGACAGTAATGCCAAGTGCCGTCACCAGTGGCTCATAGAATTCTCTCAGGAGCCAGCCAGCCTCGATGAATTTGCCAGTCTGTTAGACCAGAAGCTGCAGGAAATCAACAGCGATTACGAGGCCAAGCGCTTTCACGACGTTACCCTCCAGCATCTGGAGATAGTGAAGGCCAAGCCGGGACTCTTCAATGAATGGCTGAAGAGCAAGGGCAAGTTAGGTGGACAGCATAAGATTCCACGCTTGAGCAACAGCCGCAAGAACATTGATGAGATGCTCATGATGAACAAATAAAACAAGCAGCATGCTTCTTCCGCCTGAAGTTGAAGTGATGCTGCGATATTAAGAAGATATAAAGAATGATTCAATTGAACGACATAAAGAACAAGTTGAAGGCAAATTCACTGTTTCTGCCTTTCTACGTCTTAGCTTTCCTCATGTTGGCATCCTGTGCCAAGATGGGACAGCCGGATGGTGGTTGGTTCGACGAAACTCCTCCTAAGGTGATTGGAGCTTCGCCAGCCGATAAGGGCGTAAATGTGAAGCAGAAGAAGGTGAATATCTATTTCGACGAATATATCAAGGTAGATAATCCTACCGAGAAAGTGGTTGTTTCGCCTCCGCAGCTCGAAGTGCCTGAAATCAAGGCTTCGGGCAAGCATATTCAGATTTCTCTGGTAGATTCGCTTAAGCCGAATACTACCTATACCATCGACTTTTCCGATGCCATCAGCGATAATAACGAGGACAATCCGATGGGAAACTATACCTACAGTTTCTCTACCGGCGAGGTCATCGATACGATGGAGGTGTCGGGATATGTGCTCGAATCAGAGAATCTGGAGCCTATCAAGGGTATTCTGGTAGGTCTTTACGCTGATCATGCCGATTCAGCCTTCAAGACCAAGCCTATGCTGCGTGTAAGCCGTACCGACAGCCGTGGTCGCTTCGTCATAAAAGGTGTGGCTCCGGGCTCTTACCGCATCTATGCCCTGCAGGATATGGATGGCAACTATATGTTCAGCCAGAAAAGCGAAAAACTCGCTTTTTCTCATGATATTATCGTGCCGTCAAGCAAGCCGGATGTACGACAGGATACTACATGGATTGATTCCTTGCATATCAAGTCGATAGATCAGGTTAATTATACTCATTTTCTACCGGATAATGTAGTGCTCCGTGCCTTTACCGAACAGGTTTCCGACCGCTTCTTCCTCAAGGCAGAGCGTCAGAAGGCCAACTGCTTCTCGCTCTATTACAGTTATGGTGATTCTATCCTGCCACAGATCAAGGGCTTGAATTTTAATGAGAAAGATGCCTTTATTCTGGAAAAATCGGAGAAGAACGATACGCTTACCTATTGGATCAAGGATACGGCGCTGGTCAATCAGGATACGCTGAATATTGAGCTTACTTACCGTATAACAGACAGTACGGGCGTGCTCCGCAACCAGACTGATACGCTCGAAATTCTTTCGAAGGAACCTTACGAAAAGCGTATGAAGGCGCAGGCTAAGGAACTGGAGAAATGGACCAAGAAGCAGGAAAAACTGAAGAAGAAGGGTGAACCTTATGATAGCGTGATGGCTGTAAAACCGCTTGATGTTCAGATGAGTGTCTCTTCTCAGCTCGATCCTGACAAGAATGTTATCTTCACCTTCAATACGCCGCTTGCCAAAGCCGATACAGCAGGCATTCATCTCTATGCCAAGCATGATACGCTATGGTATAGGGCGCCGATGGAGTTTAAGCCGCTGGGCAACCGCAAGTATATTCTGAGAGGCGAGTGGCGTCCGGACATAGAATATAGTCTGGAGGTTGATTCTGCCGCATTCCAGGACATCTACGGACTTGTATCTAAACCTGTGAAACAGGGTTTCAAGGTCAATTCCCTGGATACTTACGGCACGTTGCTTATTAATGTAACGCACGATTTCGACAATCATCCGCTCCTCGTTCAGCTACTCAATGCGCAGGATCAGGTGGTGAAAGAAGTGAAGGCAGTGAACGGAGTAGCCGAATTCTATTATCTCAAGCCGGAGAAGTATTACATGCGTCTGATAGTAGACCGCAACGGCAACGGCAAGTGGGATACAGGCTGCTATGATAAGGATGAACAGGCAGAAGAGGTGTATTACTATCCAGACGTGATAGAATGCAAGGCTAAATGGGATTTAACCGAGAGTTGGGATCCTACGGCCCGTGAACTTTCCCGCCAGAAGCCTGGTGCCATTACCAAGCAGAAGCCTGATAAAGAAAAGAAAGTTAAGAACCAGAATGCGCAACGTGCCAAGAAACTTGGCATCGAGTACATTCCTAAATTATAAAGAGTTATGAAAACGATCAAATCATTCGGGATTGCATTATTGCTACTTCTGGTCAGCACTACGGTGTCTGCCCAGTGTACCTTCCGTAATACAGCCTTCAAGTCGGGTGAGTTCCTTACTTACAATCTGTATTACAATTGGAAGTTTGTTTGGGTAAAAGCTGGTAATGCCAGTATGTCTATCGTCCAAACCACCCGTCATGGTAAGCCTGCTTATCGCGGTTCTCTTGTTACAAGAGGCAATAAGCGTGTAGATGATATCTTTGTGCTTCGCGACACTCTGCTCTGCTACAGCGGCACTGATCTGGCGCCTATGTATTTCCGTAAGGGAGCTCACGAGGGCAAGCGCTATACGGTAGATGAGGTATTCTACAGCTATTCTGGCGGTAGGTGTCATCTCAAGCAGCACCGTCAGCAGCATGATGGCAAGCATGTATGGAAGAATGCCACCTACGATGATTGTGTTTTTGACATGATGAACATCTTCCTGCGTGCCCGCAGTTTCAATCCTGCCAACTGGAAGAAGGGTTATACCGTAAAATTCCCTATTGCTGATGGAAAGAACCGCACTCCAGCTCAGATAAAGTTTGATGGTAAGGTTACCATCAAGGCAGATAATGGTGTGAAGTACCGTTGCCTGCGCCTTGCCTATATGGAGTATGAGAATCGCAAGTATAAGAGAATCGTAGATTTCTATGTAACCGATGATGAGAATCATATTCCTATCCGTTTGGATATGTTCCTCAAGTTTGGTGCTGCCAAGGCATTCCTCGTAGGAATGAAGGGTGTGAGAAATCCGGTTTCTTCTATCGTGAAATAAGATAAAACAAAGCTCTCGGTGCATGATGCATCGGGAGCTTTGTTATTAATATGGCTGTGCAAGCAGATTATTTCGGCAGCGATATGGTGAACTCCGACCATTTGCCTTTCTCGCTTTTTACGCTTATCCTGCCGCCATGGGTGTTGATTACCTGCAGCACGTAGTTCAGGCCGATACCGAAGCCGTCACGGGTTTTCCTGGCATCCTTTTCGTGCTCTGCAGCACGCTCAAAGCGGTTGAAGATGGTTTTCAGCTCGCTTTTGGCAATGCCGATACCTTCATCGAATACTTTGATATATACGTTCTTATCATTTTCTAGGGTGGAAATCTGGATATTGATTTCTTCCTTAGAGTATTTGGTGGCGTTATCCACCAGGTTGCTGATGGCTTCCTTCAGATATTCCTCGTCGGCCAGGGCGGTGGTGGCTCCTATGTGGGTGGTGATATGAATCGGTTTCGCCGATTTCGCCTTGTATTTATCCACCACATCCTCTATCATCGTTTCCAAATTTACTTCCGCCTTTTGAATATGCAGCTTGCCGTGCTCCAGTTTCGAGATGGTGAGCAGGCGGTTGATGAGAGCAAGCAGATGCTGTGCCTCGTCTTCTACGATGCAGAAGTATTTCTCCTTCATTTCCGGTTTCTTTTCCAGTACGCCGCTGTGCAGATACTTGGTTCCCATGATGATGGAGGTAAGGGGCGATTTCATATCGTGAACCATCGCATAGGAGAAGTCCTCGCGCAGCAGTCGCACCCTTTCCTGCTCATCAATATAATTAATCTGGTCGATGAGGCTCAGGATGATGACCACCGTGGTGAGGAGAGAGGTGAGAACGGTGAACTTGCTTTCGTAAAAGGCTGCGAGCAGGGCCTGTGCCCTGACATCCGGTGCCAGGTTCCAGGGTGTTTCAAACCCCATCTGGTGAACGGTCATCTCGAAGGAGTTCCACATCCAGAACAGCTGCATGCAGAGCACGGCTATCAGCGCCGTGGTGCTGAGTATTTTGGTTCTATTCGTTTTCATCTTTCACAAGCATTTCAGGCAGTTTCCTGCTCAGGGCAGCGAATCCGCCTATGGTTAATGCCGTACCGGCTATCAGGAGCAATATGCCGAGCACTTTCGATTCAAAATGGAAGGGAACCAGATTGGATACGAAATAAAGCACGAAGAGAATGATGGTGCTGCGTGTCTTGCCGTATATCCAGCTGCAGTAGCAGAGGGTGATAAAACCGATCACGGTCAGATCTACATTGATATCACCACTGGGTGTTACCGACATCATGCATGCAGGCAGCATCATGATCGAGAGCGTGAGCAGCTGCACCCATCTCTTCTTGCCGCAGCGGATGAGTTCCTCCTGAATGGCGCCGTAGAAGATATAGACTGATATAAACGATCCGATGATATTGTAAGGCAGGAAGCCGAGATAGCTCATCTCCATCATCTGCTTGGGCAGGAAGTCGAGATGGAAGAGGTTCATGATGGAATAGAAGACCATGGTAAAGCCAAGAATCGGCATGGTGCAAATGGTCATTGCCTTCCATTTGTCGGCAGGAATCACCTTTCCAAGCGAGAACCTGGAGAATTTGTAATGTCCGAAGGTAAACCATACAATGAGTATGCCCAGAAATCCGATGACCATTATAAATGGATAGATGGATTCTTCCTGTATGAATGGATAGATGGATTCTTCCGGACCTTCTATCTGCTGGCTGTGGGAGCCCGAAGGGATGTTTATGGCCAGGTAGAATCCCACCAGGAATCCTCCTATGAAGATGGTGATGAGATATTCCGCCAGGAATAGTATGTAGTATAATATCGCTTTCAGCATGATGATGTCTTTTCTGTCTTTTTTTCTTTATTCTAATTTGATTCTCGTATGATGTTATTAGAGGGGGGTGGGGGATGCTTATTCTGCGATGAGCTTGAATCCCACACCTCTGATGGTTTTCAGTTCTACGCCCGGTTCGTCTTCCAGCGCCGTACGGATTTTCTTGATGAAAACATCGAGGCTTCTGGAAGCAAAATAGTCTTTGTCTTCCACGCCCCAGAACCGGCTCAATACGGCTTCGCGGCGCACCACCTCGTTTTTGTTTACTGCCAGCAGTTCCAGAATCTTTGCCTCTCGTGCGGTGAGCATTTTCTGTTTACCATCTTGCGTATCTTTCAGAGTAGCATGGTCGGCTTCTAGAATGTATTTACCCAGTTTTATCTGGTTGCTGGCGTTTTCGCTGCGAGCTCCGGCTTTCAGTTGGAGCAGGCTATGTATATGAGCATCAAGCTCTTCCGGAATAAACGGCTTCTTCACATAGTTGTTGGCTCCGGCGGCATAACCTGCCTTCAGGTCTTTCGGCGAGGTGAGTCCGGTGGTAAACAGAATTATGGTTTTTCCGTCAACCTCGCGTATTTTCTTCACCATTTCTATTCCGTCCATGATGGGCATGTCGATATCAGATACAATAACATCGGGCTGAAAGTCTTGCCACACCTTTAGTCCTTCCTTGCCGTTAACGGCGGTTTTCACCTCATATCCTCCGATGATATCTTCGAAGCAACTTTTCTCCATATAGGCGAGGTTTTCATCATCCTCTACCAGGAGCAGTTTAGTATTTGCCATAATCTTTTCAGTTTTTGATGATTACAGTTGCAAAGATACATTTTTTTTGTGAAAGAGCCATATAAAGAGGTGGAGATTAACTTAAAGATAACATTCATTCCTGAACTTTTGAAGGCACTATGGATTAGGAACGGGGAGTGATTAGGGGCGGGTATAAATTAGGCACGGATTACGCGGATTACACGGATTTATGGCGCAACTGCTAATAAACCATATCATAATCTCTAATAAAGAGTCGTGTAATCTGTGTAATCCGTGCCTAAATATTATTGCTTGTCCGAGTCGATGAGGGCGAGTAGATGCTCTACTGCCACCTCCTGCGGAATATTCTTTTCTACGCAAACCTGCTTGCGGTAGAGGCTTACTCGGTTAGGACCGGCACCTACGTAGCCGTAATCGGCATCCGCCATTTCGCCTGGGCCATTCACGATACAGCCCATGATACCTATCTTCAGACCCTTGAGATGCTTGGTTGCCTCCTTGATCTTGGCGATGGTTTCACGAAGATCGTAGAGGGTTCTGCCGCATCCCGGACAACTGATATACTCGGTCTTGCTGGTGCGCAGACGGGCTGCCTGAAGTATTCCGAAAGCGGTTTCATCTATTGTCTGGGCAGGGATGTCTCCATTGTTCATCAGCCAGATACCATCGGTAAGACCATCAATCATCAAGGCTCCCATATCAGCAGCAGCCTCCAGCTGGAAGTCGCTCTTCTCCTCCTTGCTGTGCTGGTACATCTCGGCAAAGATCACAGGGTTCTTCAAGCCGGCATTCATCATCTCGTGAACCAATGCACGCTGGTCGCCCAGACGGTTCTGATGATTGCTTACGCAGATAACCACCACCTCAGGATGAGCCTTCAGGCAAGCGATATACTCATCGGCAGGAGTTCCAAACTGCAGGGTGAGGAACTTGACGTCTGCCTTGATGCTGGCGATGAGCGGCATTGCCATGGCAGGGAAGATAGGGTAGAGCTTGGCACCAGTAGTCTCTGGCTTGCTGTTCAGCGTCTCGTAAACATTGTAATCTACGATGTAGCTCTGGCCAGCCACAAACTGCTTAGGCATTTTGCCACCGATGTAGATATAGTCTGGAGTAGCATCCTTGTTCTCACAAGCGGTGCTCTCGCCGTTGATTCGGTTGCTGATAACCACCGGAACGTTGCTGCCGCCGATATTGCCTACAGCCACGGTTTCGCGGCGGGTAGGGCGCAGCCAGTCGAATGAAGGACAAGCTGTGGCAGGAATCATCAGATGCCCCTTCTTCTTGCCGATGTAATCTACCAGATGGCGTGCCACTGGAATCTCTGCAGCCGGTTCCTCGCTCAGGCTTACACGAACGGTATCGCCGATGCCATCAGCCAGGAGGGCACCGATACCTACGGCACTCTTGATTCTGCCATCTTCGCCTTCGCCGGCTTCGGTTACGCCGAGGTGGAGTGGGTAGTTCATGCCTTCCTTCTCCATTTCTTCTACCAGGAGGCGCATGGAGCGAACCATCACAACGGTATTGGATGACTTGATGCTGATAACCACATCGTGGAAATTCTCCTTCTTGCAGATGCGCAGGAACTCGAGACAGCTCTCTACGATGCCCTCTGGCGTATCGCCGTAGCGGTTACGGATGCGGTCGGAGAGTGAACCATGATTCACACCGATGCGGATGGCAGTATGATGCTCCTTGCAGATGTTGAGGAAAGGTACGAAGCGATTCTCAATCTTCTGAAGTTCGTGGGCATACTCCTCGTCGGTATATTCCTGCTTGATGAACTTGCGGGCAGGATCCACGTAGTTGCCAGGATTGACGCGCACTTTCTCACAATAGAGAGCAGCCACGTCGGCAACGTTAGGATTGAAGTGAACATCGGCTACGAGCGGAGTCTGATAGCCGTCGGCACGGATGCCGGCATTGATGTTTTTCATGTTCTCTGCCTCGCGGGAACCCTGAGTGGTGAAGCGCACCAGTTCGCCACCAGCCTTGATAATCTCCTCAGCCTGTCGCACGCAAGCCTCGGTATCATTGGTGTTGGTGGTGGTCATCGACTGGATGCGGATAGGATTATCGCCACCCAGGCCGAGGGCTCCGATATGTGCCACAGAAGAGGCCCGGCGGGTATAATTGAATAAATCTACCATAATATATAAGATAAGATATGCCCCAAAAGAATGGGGCATATTACAATATTAGATTAATTACACTTGAAGTCGTATTTCATCTCAGCCAGGTCCTTGTTGGCCTTCTCGATCTTGGCACCGAGACCCGCCTTCCAAGCCTCTACCTTCTGAGCCACTTCCTCATCGGCAAGGGCAATCATTTCAGCAGCGAGGATGGCAGCGTTCTGAGCCGCATTCACACCAACAGTAGCTACAGGAATGCCAGGAGGCATCTGGATGATGCTGAGCATGGCATCAAGACCATCGAGCATACCCTTGATAGGCACGCCGATTACTGGCAGAGGAGTAGATGCTGCGATAACACCAGGAAGGGCGGCAGCCATACCGGCAGCGGCGATGATAACCTTCACGCCACGCTCCTTGGCTCCCTTGGCGAATGACTCTACTGCATCTGGAGTGCGGTGAGCAGAAAGGGCATTAACCTCGAAAGGAATCTGGTTGTCGTTCAGCCACTTACATGCTTTTTCCATAACAGGCAGATCGCTTGTACTGCCCATAATAATGCTTACTAATGGTTTCATTTCTTCTTATATTTTATTATAAACTTTATATTACCAATATAGCACAGGCGGTGCCTATCAGAAATCCTGTAACTACCTGTGACAGCGTATGTTGTCGGAGTATCATGCGGGCACTTCCTACTGCGCCTGCCATCATCAGCACAAGGCAGAGCCACCACAGCGGATTGAAATTGAAGGCTACAGAATAAGACACCAGAGCTCCTGCCACACCTCCGATGGCTGCCGTATGGGTGCTGATCTTCCACCATACATTGATGAAGGCGCAAATCATCTGTATCGCCAGCGCTACCACTACGATGATACTGATGACGCGAGGCGTATTGCGGTATTCCATCCAGAAAAAACAGCCGAAGTAACATACGATAGAGAGGATGTAAGGCACAATACGACGCTCCTTCTTGCCCAGCTCACGCGAGGTCCAGCCTTGAACCATGCGGTAGAGGTGGATGAGTAGTGATGGAGCTACGACGGTCAGGAGGTAGACCATGCCCAGCATCACCAGTTTGTATCCTATCGGTAACAGCGACATATAACTGAAGATGAACAGAGCAATCAGTCCTACCATCGGCAGATAGAAGGGCGTGAAGATCATGCTCATGATGCGTGCTGTCAATATGATATTCTTCTCTTTCATAACACTAATAACGTATATATTCTTTTTATCTCTCAAATATTTTGTGGTGGGCCCCGGTTTCTTCCTGACTCATACCACTATCTTATTTCCTGAGTCGTGCCACCGGTATGCCCAGTTGCTCCCTATATTTTGCCACCGTACGTCGTGCGATAGGGAATCCCTTCTCCTTCAGCAGTTTGGCGAGTGCATCATCGCTGATCGGCTTTTTCTTGTCTTCTTTCTCGATGATGTCGTGCAGGGCAATCTTGATTTTGCGGGTAGACATCTCTTCGCCGTCTTCAGTGGTGTAGCTGTCTGTGAAGAAGAACTTCAGCGGGAAGGTGCCCCATTTAGTCTGGGCATACTTCACGTTGCTCACTCTCGAGATGGTACTGATGTCCAGTCCCGTGCGTTCTGCTACATCCTTCAGGATCATCGGTTTCAGGTCAGCCTCGTCTCCATCCAGGAAGAACTGCCGCTGTATGTCGATAATTGCCTTCATGGTGACGGTGAGGGTATGTCTTCTCTGCTTGATGGCTTCGATGAATCCCTGTGCCTTGTCCACCTTTTCCTTGGCGTAGAGCAGGGCTTCCTTGTCGCTCCGGCTCATCTTGTCTTTATGCTTCCTGTAGGTGTCAATCATGTCGGTGAATGATGGCGAAACTGTCAGTTGCGGAATGTTGCCACGGTTCAGCGAGAATGTAATCGTTCCGTCATCATTGGTGTCGATGATGAAGTCGGGGGTAATCTGTTGCATGTTTCTTCCCTCTGTTTCGCCCATCGATGCGCCCGGTTTCGGGTTCAGCTTTCTGATTTCTGCCTGCAGGGTTTCTACCTGTGTATCGTTCAGTTCCAGTCCTGCCTTGATCTTGTCCCAATGTTTCTTGGTAAACTCGTCAAAATAGTCGGTAAACACCTCTTCCATTGTCTTGCGGAGCACACCTCTTGGCAGTCTCTTAACCTGCAGCAGGAGGCATTCCTGCAGACTTCTTCCTCCTACACCGGCTGGGTCGAAGGTCTGTAGAATGTGGAGCACGTGCTCGATGTCTTTTTCCGTAACATCGATGTTGTGATAGATAGCGAGTTCATCGCAGATGCTGTCCAGGTCCTTGCGGAGCAGTCCGTCGTCATCCAGTGAACCTATGAGATATTCCATTACTTCCTTCTCCTTGTCGCTGAGCGGCTGCATGTCCATCTGTTCCTTCAGCTTATCATAGAAAGAGGTGGTGTCACCGTAAACCATTTCTTCGTAGTCAGCGCTGTCCTGGTTGTTGTATCTGTCTGTATTGTAGTCAGGCATCTGGTCGTCTTTTCCGATGCTTTCCAGTGCCTGGTCCAGTTCGTCTTTTCTTTCTTCTTTTTCAGATTCAGCCTCGTAGGCATCCTCATCGCTGCTGTTGTCGTACTCATCATCTGCGGGCGAATCATCATTGGCGACATTCTCGTTGAGCATGTCGTCTGGGTTCTCGCTTTCCAGAGCGGGATTATCGTCCAGTTCTGCATTGATACTGTCTTCCAGTTCCGTGAGCGGCATTTCCAACAGTTTCACCTGCAGCATTTGCTGGGCTGAAAGTCTTTGAAGTTGCTGTAACTTCTGTGCCTGTGTCTGTATGAGTTTTTGAGCCATAATTACTTAAAGTATTCTTTTAGTTCGTTGGCAAGCTGGTAAAGCTTGTCTGGATTTCCGTTTCCGTATTGGTGCCAGATGTCGCTGCATGCTTCTAGCAGCGGGTGTATCAGCATATCTTCGCGGTTGAGATAGGGGTCGCAGTACATGAATACGCCCATCGCCTCGGCAATGACCTTCGGTGATGTCCTGATGAGTTTTCCCAGGTCGATGATTTCCGGTGTTTCCGGCACCATGGTGATTGGTGTAAGCTGGAAGTAGAGATCGAGGATGATGATGAGTTTTACGGGGGTGAGCGATGGTTCACTTTCCAGTGGTTCCCAGTTTTTCTCGAATGTTTCCTTCACTTCCACTCCCTCGAAGAACTGTATGGCGTTTCCGCAGCCGTTCATCTGTCTGATGCGCTGTATATCGCGCTTCAGTTTCTGTGGCTTATCGGCATACTTTTCCCATAGTCGCTTGATTCTCGGAGTCACCATTCTGAGTTTGAACATCTGTTCGTGCAGAAACTCAGGTGGAATATGCAGTTCCAAGCTCAAGTCGACCATCCCTTTCGAATAGAGAGGTTTCACGCCCATGGGCTTCTTCTGGTACAGCTGCAACAGCAGGAGCCAGTATTCTTCGTTCCAGAGAGGATGTCTTGCCATAATTTCTTATCTTTATATATCTTCTGCAAAATTACGACTTTTCGTTGGTAAAACAAAATAATTTGGCGGTTATTTTTTCTCAAACTGAACTTTCTCCAGTCTAGGAGTAAATGAGTTAAGTACTTTAAGGAGTTATGGCTATAGTCTTTGGCAAAGTTTTTATGTAGTAATACATATGTCCTAGCTTCTTTACCTAGGGGGTAAAATAAAGAGCGCAACTTCGAATGATTTCGAAATTGCGCTCTTCTAATACGATATTCCCAAATTTCTCATAACTCAAGGGTTTTTTGTTACCCTTTCCATTACGAAGCCCGAAGCAGCAATTCTGCTCAGGCGTCATCTTTGGTTATCCCATACATTTGATCTTTTTACCTTCAACTCACCTGTTGAATTATCCTGTTGTCCTTGAATAAACAATCTTTAAATTTACCTTTAAACTAAAACCTAATAAAAAAACAACTAACAATCTTAAACCTAAAAACCTAATAACCTAAACTTTTTGTCGTCCTTGAATAAACAATCTTTTCTTTACCTTAACTAATACCGTTTCTCTGAATAAACAATCTTAAATTTACCTTTAAACTAACTAATAACCTAAAACAACTAACAATCTTAACCTAAAAACCTAATAACCTTTTTGTCTTATTGACGATGCAAAGGTACGACGATTTTCCGAACCCACCAAATGTTTTAAGAGAAAATCACATAAAAAAGCCTCTTTTTTGATATAAATCAACTATGTGTGTGCGCACACACGTGCTATTTAACAGCTATTTGATGTATGTCAACCATTTTAACACATTTCTTATGTCTGAAGCCTGTTTGGGAGCTTATACCTTATTATATATGCCTCTTCGCTCATGAACACGGCGATGGTCTTGAGGCGCAGATAGTCTTCCGATAGGTAGATGAGTCCCTTGTTGCCCCAGTTCTTGCCCCATGAGTTGCGGCAGACGTAGAATCTCTGCTTGCCTTTCATGAAGGTACCTATGATTTCCATCACATGATCATCGGTGGTGCGAAGCTGTTCAAACTCCTTCTGTCGCGATGCCTGGGTCACGGGGCGTTCCATTGGCTGTATGTCTACACAGTTCTTCCTTGGTTCCTTGAAGCCAGGTTCGCTGATGTCACCTTCCCAGCATACCGGGTGTCCTTTTTCTACCGCCTTCCTGATGTGGAGCATCAGCTCGTCGAGCGGAAGGTTCAGATAGGCATCGTGCATCCGGTTATCGGGAATCTCGAGCGCAAAGTATTCTCTGTAAGGATGATGCGAGAAACTGGTGAGCGATACATACTCCTCGGGATAGCATACGCTGTGGGCAAACTCTTGAGGGGTATATTCGGCACCCAGCATGTGTACGGCCTTGGCAGGCATGTAGCCTATTTCTGCGTCAAACAGGTCGTTCAGTTCCTCCTTGAGCTGGCTGATGCCCGCTTTCTTCAAGATGGCGCCATCGCACAGTTTCTGCACCTTGCGGCAGAGCACCTTGTAGTTCACGTGCTTCGGATCTTCATAGCTGTCGTAAGGTTGTGCACCATACTTATCTATATAATGTATCAGCATCGGGGCAGTACCGCGCAGGCTGATGTTCTTCTTTCCTTGTGCAAAGTAATATTCCAGTGCCTGTTCTTCCAGCATCATGCGGGCTATGTAGGCGATGGAGAGATTCACGGAATCCCCCTTCATGATGTGCTCGCTTTCGATGGTGGCAAGCATGCCGTATGCCCAGCAGAGTTCGCTGTTGCCCTGGTCCTTGACGGGCGTAGTACTGATCAGGTGGATATGCTCCGGAAGATAATCCTCGCCTCCACCTGTCTCTGAGATACCGGCTCGCTGCTGTCTGTATCCGCAACCGGCGAATACAAGCAGAGCGAGTCCTATGGTTATAATGTTCTTTCTTTCCATGCCGCAAAAATACAAAAAAGATTTTAATCTGTGGCATTAATCTTTCTTAAAACGCCATGGGTTATCAAAATTCCTTGTCATAGCCTGATGCAGGAATCTCCGGCTGGTCAATCGTGAACGACATGTTGTTGGCAGGGTAGGTGTAGAGCGGACCGGTATAGGTAGTCTTCTTTCCGATGACCAGATGTACGTTGTCAAAGCTGACGGTCTTTACTGCTTTTCCTTCCTTGTCCTTTCCGGTAGTTGTTATATGAATGTCGGTTACATCATTGTCGGTCAGAAGAGTGTAGAGTGTGAATTTGATGTATGGGTTCTGGTATTCTTTGGGGTCAAAAGTCCAACTTCGGGTGATGGTAGCCTTTTCTTTGCAGAATCCGGTAGAAGGATTGAATACCGTACCGCAGCTTCCGCTTATCGTGATATCCTGCGTATTGGTAGTAAGAGGCATCGGGTCGGTAGCTTGCAGTTTAAAACAGCTGACGGCACGTTTCAGCGAAACATTCTGTGTTACGGTTTTGCTGCCCGATTCCACCTTGATATCCTGCAGGGTATACGCCATATCGCGTACAATATTGTTGGCAAAGGTCATTTCATACCTTGATTTAACTTCGATTCGTTCTTCCTGCTGCAAATCAGTTTTTGCTGCTACGGCAACGAGCGTGTATTCTCCTGCCGGCACCTGCAGGCTGACGTTTCCGAATTCGTCATCCCAGTTTTCCTGTCTTACGGTATAGCCGGCAGTAGTTTCATCTCCTTTCGGAATGAGACATACTTGCAGATCTGTGTAGAGGTTTGCATCCTTGAGCGATTTCTCGCTCCCGTCGGCTCTCGTTCTGGCAAGATTGCTCTCTTCATCCTGCCCGATAGGCACAATGGAACTTTCGAAGAAGCAGAATCTTACTTCTTGGTTCTTGACTTGTGGTGTTGTTTCAAACATCACGTTTTCTTGTGTGCAACTAACCATTGTGGTCATTGCCAGGAACAGAATCATTCCTGAGGTAAAAGCTTTCTTCATACGCTTTCATTTTAATTTTAATTAATAATACCAGCCGTAAAACTGGATTGGATTTATAATAAAAAGAAGTATATCCTAGGGATATATTCTTATTTATAGGCAAATATAGACAAATAATCGTGATTGATTTGTCAATATAATAGAATTTCTGTCATTTTTTCTCCATTTTTCTGTGTTTTGTCTTCATTTTGGTGTAACTTTGCACCTGAAATTAGAAAATTGCATTCATGAATACAAAGATAAACGAATTTGAAGTGATGGCACCAGTGGGCTCACGCGAGTCACTGGCTGCTGCCATACAGGCTGGCGCCGACTCCGTATACTTTGGTATCGGCAAGTTGAACATGCGATCCCATTCAGCCAACCATTTTACTATCGATGATTTGCGTGAGATTGCTGCTACCTGCAACGAGCATGGTATCAAGACCTATCTCACCGTCAATACTGTCATCTACGATAACGACATCCCAACGATGAAGGAAATCATCGATGCTGCCAAGGAGGCAGGCATCTCTGCTGTCATCGCCAGCGATGTGGCTGTAATGAGCTATTGCAATGAAGTGGGCGAGGAGGTTCACTTATCTACACAGTTAAATATTTCAAACACAGAGGCTTTGAAATTTTATGCACGCTTTGCTGATGTTTCCGTACTGGCACGTGAATTGAACATGGACCAGGTGAAGCACATCCATGGGCAGATAGAACAGCAGAACATCTGTGGACCTATGGGCAAGCAGATCCGCATCGAAATGTTCTGTCATGGTGCTCTGTGCATGGCTGTATCGGGCAAGTGCTACATGAGTCTCGCTAATGCCAACCGCTCTGCCAACCGTGGCGAGTGTGTGCAGATCTGCCGCCGCAGCTATACTGTTACAGATAACGAAACTGGCAACCAGCTTGAAATCGACAACAAGTATGTGATGAGTCCGAAGGACCTGAAGACCATCCGCTTCATCGACCGCATGATGGATGCCGGTGTGCGCGTCTTCAAGATTGAAGGCCGTGCCCGTGGTCCTGAATACGTATATACCGTAGTGAAATGTTATAAGGAGGCGATAGCTGCCGTGCTCGACGGAACCTTTACCGAGGAGAAGAAGGATGAGTGGGATGAGAAACTCGCCACCGTCTTCAACCGTGGTTTCTGGGATGGTTATTACCAGGGGCAGACTCTCGGTGAATGGAACAAGCATTACGGTTCCGTAGCTACCGAGAAGAAGGTGCTCGTGGGCAAGGTGATGAAATATTTCTCTAAGTTGGGTGTGGCAGAAGTAGCCGTAGAGGCATCTACCTTCGACAAGGGCGAGAAACTGCTGATTACGGGTAACACCACCGGTGTGATGTATCTCCATGCCGATGAAATCCGCTACGACCTGAAGCCTGTAGAAACAGCGCAGCAGGGCTGTAGAGTTTCCATCCCTGTACCAGATAAGGTACGCCCTAACGACAAGCTCTATAAGTTGATTACAGTAAACGAAATTAAAGAAATAAAATAATGGCAACAATTAATAAATTGCAGGATGAAGTAGTAGAGGAGTTCCAGGATTTCACAGACTGGATGGATAAGTATCAGATGCTCATTGACTTGGGCAACGAGTTGGCTCCTCTCGATGAGAAATACAAGAACGAGCAGAACCTTATCGACGGCTGTCAGAGCCGCGTATGGTTGCAATGCGATAATGTAGATGGCAAGCTCGTATTCACTGCCGATAGCGATGCGCTCATCGTAAAGGGTATCATTGCTCTCCTCATCCGTGTGTTGAGCGGTCATACCCCAACCGAGATTATGGATGCCGACCTCTATTTCGTAGAGAAAATTGGTCTGAAAGACCATTTGAGTCCAACCCGCAGCAATGGTCTTCTGGCGATGATCAAGCAGATTCGCATGTACGCCCTTGCCTACAAGACCAAAGAGGCAGAGGCTTAACCGCCTCTGATTATATTATATATAAAAGGTATATTATAATGCGCAAATTAAGAACGATAGAGATGAACCGCCTCACCCTGGAGGAATTCAAGGAAGCCGAGAAGCTGCCCCTGATAGTGGTCCTGGATGATGTGCGTTCATTATATAATGTAGGAAGTGTTTTCCGTTCCTGCGATGCCTTCCGTGTAGAGGCGGTGTATCTCTGCGGAATCACCGCCACCCCTCCCAATGTCGAGATTCATAAGACGGCATTGGGTGGCGAAGACAGCGTGGATTGGGAATACTTCAAGACTACCGAAGAGGCGGTAGAGAAGTTGAAGCAGAAAGGCTACTTTGTATATAGCATCGAGCAGGTAGAAGGCTCCACCAAGCTTCAGAACCTGCCTGAGGCTCACCCTTCCCTCTCCAAAGGCTACGCCGTGATTTTCGGTAACGAGGTGAAGGGAGTCAAGCAGAACATCGTGGATATGAGCGATGGCTGTCTGGAGATTCCCCAGTTCGGTACCAAGCATTCCCTGAATGTCAGTGTCACCGCCGGCGTTGTAGTCTGGGAGTTTGTCAAACTCCTGAAACTATAAGTTGAGTTCGTGCCAAACTTGCGTTTTTTGCCAAGTTTGGCACGAACTCATTTGGTAATAACAATGTGTAAAAATCCCCCAATGAGGGATAAAAATGCTTAAATTCATCCCTCATTGAGGGAACTTTTCAAAAGAATTCATCCCTCATTGAGGGATTATTTGTATCTTTGCTGCAGTTTTAAACGATATTCATCTAAAAGAGCAAGATATGATAGACAATATACTTTATGAATACATGGCGGAGTTATTGAAACGTACTCCGCTTGATTTCATCAGATATAAATATGATGAAATCAACTGGAATGGACGATTAGTAGGTATCGTTGGTCCGCGAGGTGTTGGAAAATCCACCATGATACTTCAGCGCATCAAGCTGTCTAAGGAAGGCCATCACCTGTATGTGTCTGCCGACAACATCTATTTTTCAAATCATTCCTTGATTGACTTTGCTGACGAGTTTATCAAGGAGGGTGGTACACATCTTTATATAGATGAAATTCACAAGTATGCCGGTTGGAGCAGAGAACTGAAGCAAATTTACGACATGCACCCATCCCTGAACCTTATATTTACCGGTTCATCGGTCTTGGATATCAAGAAGGGCGAAGCTGATCTGAGTCGTCGGGCGCTGATGTATATGATGCAAGGCTTGTCGTTCAGGGAATACCTGCAACTTTTTGAAGGCATCAAGACCAGAGTTTTCAGTCTCGACGAAATACTCAATCACCAGGTAGAGATTCCGGGGTTGGATCATCCATTGCCTGTTTTCAGAGCGTACCTCGACCATGGCTATTACCCATTTGCCATAGAGGGAGATTTTACGCAAAGAATGCTGCAGGTGATAGACCAGACGGTAGAAGTTGACATTCCGCAATATGCTGATATGAAAGCTTCAACAGCACGCAAGCTGAAGCGTATGCTCGTCATTCTTTCCGGGTTGGCTCCCTACAAGCCAAGCGTAGAGAACCTCGCCACAGAAATCGGGGTAAGCAAGAACAACGTGCCTGATTATCTCGTCTATCTGGAGCGTGCAGGAATGATAGGTCTGCTCAGAGATGATACTTCGGGAATGCGCAATCTGGGGAAGGTGGAAAAAGTTTATGTCGATAACCCAAGTCTGATGTCAGTACTCACCTCTAATCCCAACATAGGAAACATAAGGGAAACTTTCTTCTACAATCAGATGAGAGAAAAACAAGACGTTACTTCCTCCAGGGTTTCCGACTTTACCATTGGTGATTATACCTTTGAGATTGGCGGAAGGAAGAAAGGTAAAAAGCAGATAGAGGATGTAAAAAACGGACGTATCGTAAAAGACGATATAGAGACGGGGCATGGAATCATCATCCCTCTCTGGTACTTCGGAATGAATTATTAGAGTCGTGAACTTTCGCATGTGGTTTAAGTACGGGCTGAAGGTCCAAAAGTTCCTTTCAGGGCGTGTGGGGACATGATGCTCTTCTGATGCCTGGGGCATGTGGGGATACCATGGTGTTCTGATACCTGGAGCGTGTGGAGCTTACATGCGAAACTTGAGTTTTTTGAATTGCTCAGATTCTTAATGATTTCCAAAGGTAGCTGGG